>DATLXH010000001.1:0-26202 GCA_035576005.1 Thermoanaerobaculia bacterium
GGCGTGCGTCCGGTACCCTGTCCCTGACCGAGAAGATTGTCGTCGGCCATCGCTTTGGACGAGGGTTCATGCCGGGATGCAGAATTCCTGATGCGAATGTCTGGGTGCCGGACGCAGGCCCTGCGTCCCTACACCCGCCCCCGTTGCTCTCGACACAGTGTCAAATGCGGGTTAGCGAACTGTGTTCAGGTGATCGTGGCCGACCAGTTCGCGGGACTGAACCACTGAAGGGTGGGATCTGCAGCGATTCTACCGAAAGCTCACAGTTTCTCGCCGGCACCGGACTCGACGGCGGCATTTGCACCCTTGAAGCCGAGCTTCGAATGCATTCCGTCGCAGAAGGGCTTCATGGTCGAGCCGCCGCAGCGGCAGAGAGCCCTTTTCTTTGCCTCGATGACGTTACCGCCTGCGTCAACGAGGGTGAACTCTCCTTCAACGATGAACGGTCCGTTCTCGCTGACCTTGATTGTGACACTCATGCTTGCCTCCTCAGACTGGGTTAGCGAGCTAAGGGTAGCCTCGAGAAGCGCGACTCAGAAGATGGGATTCTCGGCGGTGTTCTTGAGATTCCAGTTGTATGTGTAACCGGGGAACTCGATCGGCACGGTGTAGTTCGCCTCGATCTTAATGTTGTCGCCAGTCCGCTTGATCACGAGATTCTTGTCGTTCAGCGGCAGTTCCAGCTCTGTGGCCTTCCGCATGATCGTCTTTCGAATGACCTGATCCTTGTGCGTCCCGGCAGAGCGGGCCTCGTCGACGATTACTTGCCGGAGCTCTGCAGCTTTCACCTTGATGGGTATCATCTTGTAGGCAACCATAACGCTGCCTACCAGCATGATCACGCCGAAAAGGCAGCCCACCTTCCCCTCTCCCCGCTCACCCCTTCTCTGCTGCATATGCGTCCTCCAGAATGGATCAGGTTAGGAAGTCTGGCAGTCGAAGTCAAATTCGGGCTGCGTTCGGACCGCATCCGCATGTAGGACAAGGCACTCCCGTCGGTTGCGCGCCACTGATGTCTGTCGCGCTAATGGATGGGGCGGAATATGCGGTGCCACTGAATCCGGGAGGGAGTTTGAGGAGATCGGTCGGCCTGCTGACTCTCCGCCCTGGCGACCGGCCGTTGATTAAGACGAGTGTCGGACCAGAAGATCATGCGTGCCCGACCCATCAGTGCATCGCGTGAGACCGTGCCCCATGCTCTGCTATCCACCGAGTCGTTTCTCGAATCGCCCATGACGAAGTACGTATCGGGCGCGAGGAGCACTGGTGTGATGGTTCCAGAGCTTGTCCCCTTCGCGAGGTACGGTTCCTCGAGAATCCGGCCATTGATGAGAACGCGTCCCCGCACCTCGATCAGGTCGCCCGGAACCGCGATGACTCGCTTGACGAGCGGCTCGCCGTTCATGGGTGAGCGGAAGACGACTACATCGCCGCGTACCGGAGCGCTTCTCTCATCTGAGAACGAGAGCGGAGTGACCAGGATGTGATCGCCAGGGGCGAGAGCGGGCATCATCGACGCTGAGGGGATCGCGAACGCCTGGACAGCCGTGTGCCGAAGCGCGATTGCCATGAGCGCGGCGACCACAAACGGCTGAATCAAGGAGCGGGCGAATGATTTTTCTTTCCGCATACCTTCTATAGAACGCGTGAGAGGGTGAACAGGTTCCGCGAAAGCTGACAGAAAGGAAAGGATCGGACTTTTGCTGGAGGGGAGGGGAGGTGGCGCTCCGTCGTATTCATTCAGCGTCGGCTTATGTCGTTCGCGTAGCGAGAAGGGGATCGGTGACCGTGGTTGTCGTCGTTGGCGCATCGAGGACCGCGTAGACGGGCATCTTCTGTTGAAGACCTTTGAGGGGGAATTCTCCGAGGGATTCAGTCAGGAACGCTCCCTTCACTTTGTCGAACGTGTTCTGCGAGATCACCAGCTGACCCGGTTTCGCGACTCCGCTCTCGAGCCGTGAGGCGATGTTGACCGAGCTCCCCAGGACCGTGTAATCGACCCGCTTCTCAGTGCCCACATTCCCGACGACAGCGAGACCGCTATTGATTCCGACGCGGATTTTTACTACCGGTTGGCCCTCGAGCTCTCGCCGCGCATTCCAGTCGCCAACCAGTTTTCTCATCATCAGCCCCGCATTGACTGCGCGGGCGGCGTGATCCTCCTGGTGAATCGGAGCGCCGAAGAAGGCCATCACGGCGTCGCCGATGAACTTATCCAATGTGCCGCCGAACGCGAAGATCGATTCCACCGCACAGGAAAAGAAGTGAGAGAGAAACTCGGACACTTCCTCCGGTTTCTTAGTCTCCGAGATCGTGGTGAATCCTGAAATATCGGCAAAGAGTATGGTCACCTCTGCTGTCTTGATCTCAGTCTCGGATGTGATGCCTTTGACTTCCGATGCGATCCCTTTGACGATCTCGTCGATCACGCCCGGAGAGTGATACCGCTCCAGCTTTCCGCGAATCCTCCGCTCATGCTCGATCTTTTCGGCGAGCTGGGCCCGCTCGATCGCGACGGCCGCGAAATTCGCCAGGGCGGTCAGCAGGTCGAGATCTTCTTCGGTAAAGCGTCCGATATGAATCGGAGAGTCGACCTGGATTGCGCCGATCACACGGGTGCGGTTCCACAGAGGGACACACATCGCGGAGCGGATGCCGTGGATCGCGATCGATTTGCCGCCGAGGAGCCGGGCGTCTTCCAGAGCATTCGAGGTCAGCAGGGATACCTGTTGCTCGGTGACCATGTTGAGGATCGTTCGGGAGATCGGAATGTCTTCCTCGTTCGAGCCTTCGATGAACTTCGTGAGTTTCGGGACAGGGTTCCCGTCATCGTCGAGAAGAATCAGAAGGCCCCTCTCGACAGGCAGATATTTGAAGATGATGTCCATGACCGTATTGAGCACGGAGTTGAGCTCTTCGGACTGGAGCAGAACCTTGGCCACCTGGACCAGAACCGCGAAGATCTTCTCGCGCGACACAGCGACTGTCGGCGACATCGTCGGCCGCGCTTCTTTGCCGCTCGCCTGGGCCACGTCGCCAAGATCGAGACCAAACTCCGAGTTGAAGTCCGAGATCCTGCGGATGACCGTGCCCGACGGGTTGTCGAACATCGAATCGGCATCGAAGTCGACGGCGGGAAGTGCCTTGGCTTCGACCAGGACGGAGCCGACATGAATTTTGTCGCCGGCAACGAACTGCGATTCGCTGATGAGCGAACCGTTGAGCTTGATGCCGTTGGTGGACTTGAGGTCGACCACCCACCAGGCTTCGCCGCGCTTTTCGAGCTTGCCATGCCGCCGCGAAACGGACGGGTGGTTGAGGACAAGATCGTTGCCTTCGGTGCGACCGATGGTTAGGTCTTCCTGGAGGTCAAAGACGCGCGGGACGCCTACGTCGAGGTAATGGAGTTGTAGCTGGTCCATGGGCCGGCGGCGATTATACGACGCGAGTCACGGACGCCTCGCGCGAAAGAACGGCAGGGTTCCACAGCGGTGGGGTGTCAATGAAAAAAGGGACCTGGCTGCTCTGCTTGGATTTGTCCCGTCAGGAGTTGAGCGTGAGAATTGCGCGGCTGCGCTGGCCTGATTCTGTATAATGTTCAACCGTTCTCCAATACGATTTGACTCACCCACCGCCACCAATGATGGATCCTGCCGCGGCACAAGATGCCGCTTCCGGCCACCCACGGGCGCTCTCCGTAAATATCGCTCAACAAAGCGATGTGGGACTGGTCCGCTCCGAGAACCAGGACTTCGCGATCGTGAATACGGTCGAAGAGGCTTCGGGGAATCGGGCAAAAGGTCGGCTGATGGTCGTTGCTGACGGCATGGGAGGGCACCGTGGTGGGGCGACCGCATCGAAGATGGCCGCTACGATCGTGAAGGCTGAGTATCTTGCCAGCACCGCGCCCAACCCGGGCGATGCTTTGAAGGCCGCTCTCGAGACCGCCAACGCCAGAATTTTCGATGAGGCCCAGAAAAACCAGGAGCTGCGAGGGATGGGCACGACCTGTTCGTGCCTGGCGGTCATCGGGAACAGCGCCTTCATCGCTCACGTCGGCGATTCGCGAATCTACCTGCTCCGCTCCGGTGAGATCCGGCAGATCACAGACGATCACTCGCTGGTTGCCTCGATGGTGCGAGAGGGCCTGCTCTCGGCGAAAGAAGCCGAAACTCACCCGCGGCGTAACGTGTTACAGCGTTCGATGGGGGTTAGCGAGCAGGTTGAGGTTGATACGCTCTCACTTGAGGTTCAGCCGGGAGACAAGTTCATCCTCTGCAGTGACGGGTTGCACGGGGTGGTGAAGATGGCCGAGCTCGGCGAAGTGGCCGGCGGCGTTCCCGCTGATGCGGCCAAGGAGTTCGTCCGGCGTACGCTCGACCGAGGCGCTCCTGACAACGTTACCGTCGTGATCGCCGAGATCGGTACTGACAGGAACGAAGTGGCGGTGGGTCACGCCGCCCTGGCAGGCGAGAGCGCGGCCGTTACCGTTCCAATCGAGTTCGGAGACGATACGGTCCGGGGCACGTCGCTGACAGCTCCACCCGCGGAGATTTCTCAGCCGATTGAGCAGACAGCTGACTCGATGTCGATGGACGAGCCCTCTGGAGAGGCCGCGGCCGTCTCACCCGAAAGAGCCACCGCGGTACGCAGCTCCGCCGGCACTCTGGTCACGTGGGTCGTCGTCGTCCTGCTTGCGATCGGTGCCGGCACAGCTCTTTACTTCTGGTCAGGCTCCGCTCCCGCGGCTGCAGGCAGCGGGCAAGGACGGTCCAACCGTTAGCAGGCCAGGACTTTCAAAACGACCATGGGTGCTCCATACACGAAGTCTAACGTTCCACAGCTGCTGATTCTGATCGCGTCAGTCGCCCTTTCCTCCTGCAGCCGTCGATCGAAGTCGATCGATGCCGTTCAAGCGCTGGCATACAGCGTCAAACCGACGGTCACCCGGGTGCGTGCTGTAGCGACTGCCGACTTTCTCTACAACGGACGTCAGCTGGCGGCGGTGACTGCCGCGTTGCGGAAAAGCGGGTTTCCGGTCGATGCGTCTGGCGAGACAGGGAGCGAGCTTCGTGTCGAGACCGGCTCGGGTGGATCAGGAAGCGGGTTCATTTTCCACCCGGACGGCTACATCCTGACGAGCGGACACGTGGTCGAGCCGACCAGAAATCGTGACTTCCTCAACAACCAGCTGCTCCATAACGGAGCGATCGCAGCGCTGGTCCAGCACTACCCCGTGGACGTGTTGAGGACGCTTCATCGCAGCGATGAGCTCCCTCGCTATATCCAGATCCTCTCTCGAGGAGCCACGCTGGCAGATCTGAAGGTGGTGGAGGAAGTCGAGCTCTCGAACGGCGAAACCTCGCCGTTCCGAGTTCAGGCCTTCAGCCCGTCGCTCGTCAAGAACGGGAGCGACCTGGCGGTGTTGAAAATCCAGCGCTCCGATCTTCCCGTTCTGCGGCTCGGGAGCTCTGAGAGCGTGCATGTCGGCGATCCGGTCTGGTCCATCGGATATCCGGCCGTTGCAAGCAGTAGCGACGAGGTCATCGGAGGCTGGCTCTCCCGCGACAGTGATCTCGAGGCCACGTTCAACAACGGAACGATCACATCGATCAAGCGTGACGTCACAAAGGCGCCTGTTTTCCAGACGAATCTTGCAATCTATCCGGGTAACTCCGGCGGTCCGGTCGTCAATCTCGATGGAGAGGTGATCGGCATCGCCACCTGGGGACACCGCAATGCAGACCAGATCAAATTCCTCGTGCCGATCGACATAGCCAGAGACCTTCTTGGCCGGAATCGTGTCACCTACAACGTTGAAGGAAAGTTCAACAGGCTGTTTCGGGCGGGCCTCGACGCTGCCAGGCAGGGTGACTGGAAGGTTGCGGAAAAGAGTGTCGCTGCGGCCGGTCTGCTGTTCAGGAACTCACCCGATCTGATCCGTTTTGCGAGCGATATCGAGCGTGCAAGAAAAAATGACCGGAGTAGCGCGGCACCAGCCTACGCGCGAGCCGTAGCACTCATCGTTGCAATCATGGCCCTCGGTGTGTCGCTGATGTTCGCGCGCAGGGGCTTGCCACTGTTCCGCGGAGGGGTCCTCGCTGCGGGTCTCGACTATCAGTCAGGCGCTGCATCGAACGCGGCCAACCCTGCGCCGGCAATCCGGCATTCCGGACTGGCTATGGGAAGATTCACGTTCCTCAATGGCGTCCGCGCCGGTGAGAAGCTGGGGCTGGGCGGCTCGGGAATACGGATAGGTCGCGAATCGACAGTATGTGAGATTGTTCTCGAGAATCCGAAAATCTCCCGACTGCATGCGGAGGTTGTTTCGCTCGATGGCAAGGTGCTGCTCATTGATCGCAATTCATCGAACGGTACATTCGTGAATGATAAGAAGATCGATCGTCACTTCCTGGTCGACGGCGACATTATTTACTTCGGTGGCCGAAGCGCGGTCGCTGTGGCGTTTCATGCGTGAGGACTCTGTTGGGCGATAAAAACTGCGTTAACGGACATGTGATCGATGAGAGCTGGGACCTGTGTCCCTACTGCCCCGCCGAGCGAGGCAACGCCGGGATGTCGATCGTCCGTCCTTCTGTTGTAGCAGCGCGACCGACCGAGCAGCGCAGTCGACCCGAAATAGCCGATGCGGCGCCGCGGACCGGCGGTCCGGCGCTGGTCAGTCGCACCACAGCAGTCCCACGAGTCAACTTTGGCGACTCCTCGAAGAAACGTTACGTCGTTGGCTGGCTGGTGGGGCTCAACGGTCCGACCCGTGGGGAGTCGTTTCCCGTGCGGATCGGTCGGAATGTGATTGGACGAGACCCGCGCTCGGACGTGACGGTAGGGGACGATCAGGTCTCTTCCCACCACGCGGATCTGATCTTCAGGCTCGACGAGAAACGCTACATCCTCATGGATCACAACTCCACGAACGGTACGTTCGTCAACGAGCAGGAGATCGAGCCTCGGAAAGATCTCTCTCGCCTGGACGTCGTGAGGCTCGGTACGCAGAAGTTTCTTTTTATCCCGCTCGAAGGATTCAGCTGGGAAGATGAAGGGCACTCGCGATGATCGGTAGCGTCATAGGGAACTACAGGGTCGAACGGGAGCTCGGTGAGGGTGGGATGAGCCACGTCTACGTCGGGCGGACCATTGAGAGGACCGAGGCCCTCCCGCAGGGATTTCAGGTCGTTCTCAAGATCATGTCGGACGAGCTCGCCGGCGAGGTGACAGCGCGCAAGCGTTTCATCAAGGAAGCGGAGATCCTGTCGAAGCTTCGACACCGCTTCATCACGCGATTCTATGAGTTCATTCCTCGGGACAATGGCGCCGTTCTCGTCATGGAGCTCGTCGAAGGGCTTCCCGTTGATGCAGTGCTGGCCACGAAAGGGGCGATGGCCATATCGGACTGCATCGTTGTAACGCAGTGTCTTCTCGAGGCGCTCGTCTATGCGCATGGGAAAGGAATCGTCCACCGCGACATCAAACCAGCAAACCTCATCCGCGAGAAGTCAGGAATGGTCAAGGTCACCGACTTCGGCATTGCAAAGATTCGCGAAGCCGGGGGGAGCGCGGGTCAGACCGTCCTGACGCGTTCGGGATTCCTTCTCGGCACGCCGCACTACATGTCCCCCGAGCAGATCCGCGAGCCTAAAGATGCGGGGGCGCCGAGCGATGTCTACTCTACCGGAGTCGTTCTCTACGAGCTGCTTACAGGGGTCCTGCCATTCAACAGCCGTTCGCTTCCCAAGTTGATCGACGCGGTTTATCGCGGCGAAAAACCTCCGCCGCGCTCCCTGCGGCCCGAGATTGATGGTGGTCTCGAAGCCATCGTGCTGCGATCGATGCATCACAAGACCGACCAGCGGTACGCAACAGCTCGAGAGTTCTATGAGGCGCTCGAAGAATACAACTCACGCCCGGTCAGGCCCGCCACACGCATTTCTCCTCCAGAGGTCGTTCCGCCACCCTCTCGCCCGAAGGCCGTTGAGCCCAGCTGGCATCTGGTGTCGATGAGCGGTGGGGGCGACGAGCGTCACGAGATCAAGGGCGAGAGCATTATGGTCGGACGCGACAGAACCTGTTCGATCGTACTGACTCATCCGGCAGTGTCGCGACGCCACGCTCGCATTACCTTGTCTGATCCCGGGTTTCTGCTCGAGGATCTGAAGTCTGCGAACGGCACCTTCGTCAACAACGCTCGAGTCGAGAGTAGCCGTCTGAAGGCGGGCGACGTCGTCCGGTTCGGAGCCGATCCCGCGTGCAGCTATGTCGTGAGGGAACGACAGTGACGAGGGCTCCAATGCGGCCAGCGGTCCTGATGAAAATGCGGGTTACCATACGGCCCGCTGTCCAGTTTTCCAAGGAAGCCTGATGACCGAAATTCATTGTCTTCGCTGCAAAGATCCGATCGACTCAGCCCTCGACGCCTGCCCGTCATGCGGTGAGAAGGTCACGCTCTTTCAGCGGACCTATGCAACCAAGCTGATCGATGGCAAATATCAGATCATCGACCGGCTGGGCGTCGGCGGAATGGGTGAGATCTTCAAGGTCCGGCACATTCATCTGAACGAGCTTCGCGTGATCAAGATCATGCGGCCCAACATCGCAGCCGACGACCAGGGCCTTCAGCGCTTTCTACAGGAGGCGCGGACTTCTACGATGATCAAGCATCGCAACCTTGCGATGCTCTATGACTTTTCGACGCTCGATGACGGCTCGTACTACATGGTCTGGGAGTTCATCGACGGAACCAACATCCAGAAATGGATGGGAACCAATGGTGCCGTACCGGCGCGGCTCGCGGTCGAAATTGCGATTCAGTCCCTGCATGGACTCGATCACCTTCACAGCATGGGGTTGATCCACCGCGATATCTCGCCCGAGAACATCATGCTCTCCCAGGATCAGAAGGGAAAACTTCTGGCCAAAGTCATCGACTTCGGCATCGCCAAGCAGCTCGCTGAAGGAGAAGGGGGACAGGGACTCACGCAGACCGGCATGTTCCTCGGCAAGCTCAAGTACGCATCACCGGAGCAGGCGGGTTTCATAAAGGAAGGAGAAACACTCGACGCTCGCAGCGATCTCTATTCGTTCGGCATCGTGCTGTACGAGATGCTGGCCGGGAAGGCTCCCTTCCAGGCCACCAATCCGCACGGTTACATCCTCAAGCATGCAACGGAAAAGCCGGTGCCGATCGCGCAGATGAATCCGCAGATCACGCTCGACCAGAAGCTCGAGGCATCGCTGTTCAAGGCGCTCGAGAAAGATCGTGATAACCGGCACGCGAGCGCCGCCGACTTCGCTACGGAGCTCGAGGCGTTACGTGATCAGATCGCCCCTGACAAGAAGTACGGCCTGGGTGAGCGGATGATCACCCTGTCGGGAGCCCAGACCCTCGTTGACCTTGCCAAGCCGGCGCGAACTGGAAGCGGGACTTCGAGCGGCCCGGCCCCGAAAATCGGCGGGCGTGGCGTTTCCTCGACTCGCGATGCCGGCGCCGAAGCCACTATGATCGACGGCGGCGGAGCGTCCTCGCAGGCCACGGTCATCGAGAGAAAGGGTGGCGCGGAGGCCACGGTCGTTGAGGCACTGCACGGCTCGGCGGCCCCCACTGTCATCGAGCAAAAGTATGGAGGCCCATCCGGATCCGAAGCTACGGTCATGGATCAGCCGCTGGCCGGACTTCGTGGAGCTCCTGTCGAGAAGAAGAGGTCGCCGGCGATCTACGGGATCGCCGCTGCGATCGCGCTCATGGTTGCAGCAGGTGTATGGTTTGCGCTTCGTCCCAAGACAGGCACTGATGTCGTAACGAGCACTGCTGCGCCAGGGGGAACCGGTGCGTCGACCGGTGGCAAGTCCACGCTCATCTTTCTCGCCTCACCTTCCGGTCGTCTCGAGGAGATCATCGATCAGGAGACGCAGCGGCCGGTGACCCTGACCGAAGAAGACAGGGACGTGCCGTCGCGGATCTCGCTGGCTCCCGGAAAGTATGACGTTGTGATATCGCAGGATGGAAAACGGCAGACATTTCCCGTGAGTCTCGAGCCCGGAAAGGTGGAAAGAATCAAACCCGAGCTTTCACCCAAGATCGATTACGAGCCACTGTACAAGGAACTGCAGAAGCCATGAGAGCCCCCCGCGCCGCACTTCCCCTTGTGTTTCTTCTGCTGAGTCTGACGGGCAGTGCCAGTGCGCAGACATGGTATGCCTCCTATGAGGACGGACTCGCTGCGGCCCGCGCCGGCAACTGGCAGGTCGTGGTTACGAAGATGACTGAGGCGATCAAGAAGCAGGGGAAAGAAAACAATAAATTGAAGTCCTATGGGGTAATTTTCATCAACTATCACCCCTACTACTATCGAGGTGCCGCGTATCTGAATCTCGGTAAATATGAGCAGGCGATCGATGATCTCGACAAGTCCACCGGACCAGGTGAGGAAAATCTCGGCAGCATCGAGGCTCTACACCAGCGCGCGGAAAAGGGTCTGAAGGCATCAGCGCCGGCGCCGTCGCCGGCACCGCCTCCCGTGCGCGAGACTCCCCGGGAAGTCCCGCCGCCTCCGGTGCGCGAGACGCCGCGCGAGACGCCGCTTCCAGCGCCTCCCGTCACCCAGACCGTGCGCCCATCGAGCCCCACGACCCCCCTTCCTTCGATTCCGGCCGGCGATCCACAGTTGGAGAGTGCGCGTGCGCAAGCCAACAGGTTGATCGAGGACGCGGCGCGGAGAAATCAAGCCGCCCGCAAAGCAAGAGCACAGGCAACTGCTGCGGCAGATTATCAGCGTGGGGTGAGCTCACTGGCCGCTGCGCAGTCGCGCAGGGGGACAGCAAGATCGGCAGCAGACTGGCGATCGATTGCTGATCTGGCGTCGCAGGCTTCAGGTTCGTTCGACGCGTCGATCACGATCGCTCAGTCCGCCAGCGACGCGCGCGAAACGCTGCCGGGTAAGGTGACCGAAGACATCCTCAGCACTCAGAGAAGCAGGATCGTGGAAGCCGTGGATAGCTTCTACGCTGGTGAGTACGATCAGGCCGTGCAGAAATTCGAAACGTTGTCAAGGGAGAATCCGAGGAATCCGATGATCTGGGCCTTCCTCGGTGCGTCTCAGTATTCCGAGTTCTATCTGAACGGCAACGACGACGATCCGGCACTCAGGTTGAAAGCCGAGAAATCCTTCAAGGAAGCGAAAAAGTTGAAGTCGAATCTCGAGCTCGATTCGAAGTACTTTTCACCCAGGATCAAACGCTTCTTCAAGAAGTCGACGAGCTGAGCCTCATGTAGGCCAGACACTGTTGTCTGTCTTTCCTACAGGCGCGTGGCGCGGACAGACAAGAGTGTCTGTCCTACATGTATGCGCCCGGACGGACAGGGGTCTGTATCTGTAATTCTTACAAAAGGAAAAAGCGGCGGAGGGTTGACCCCCCCGCCGCTCTCGAAACTACCGGCTCGATTTCTTGGAAGACTTCTTCGCGGAAGATTTTTTTGCTCCGCTTTTTTTCGCGGGGCTCTTCTTTGCGGAAGACTTCTTGGCGCTGGACTTCTTTGCTGGCGACTTCTTGGACTTACTCGCTTTCGATGCTGCTTTCTTTGCTGGCATGATGATTCTCCTTTTCAAAGGTCGACTGGGGAGCCGTACGTTCTGAAACCGAGATCATTAATGCGTGGCAACTTCGTTGCACGACATTAAATGTAGACGAAGCCAACGAGAATGTCACGCGCGAATCCTATAAAACATCCGTTGGTGATCGCGGCGATCCTCTTCGTCATTCCGATCTACGTGTTTTTCACGTACGTGTTCCTTCTCGATCGACGAGTTCGGCGCGAGTTCTCCGAGCATCAGTGGAGGACTGCAACCGAGATCATCGGGATCAACTCGGAACGGAAGATGGCGACGGTCGCATACGTATATGGAACGGACTGGCGCAGCACGTCTCCTCTGCGAATGGATGCGATTCCTTCTTTCGTGTCCAACGCATTTATCGCGGGAGAAGACCTTCGGTTTCGTAAACACATCGGGATCGATCCGATCGGGATCGGGCGCGCCTTCCTGACCAACATCAAAGCCGGTGGCGTTTCCCAGGGCGGCAGCACCCTCGACCAGCAACTGATCAAATCAAAGTTCCTCACACACAAGCGGACCTTCCGCCGCAAGGTCGTCGAACTTCTTCTGGCGGTCGCACTCGACATGCGGGTAGGGAAAGACGAGATTCTCGAGGCCTATCTGAATGAGGTCTATCTGGGTCACGTGAACGGCCGCGCAGTTCTGGGCGTTGACGAAGGAGCTCGCGTTTTTTTCAACCGACGGCCGGCGCAGCTCACGGTCGGCCAGGCAGCGCTCATCGCAGGAATGATCCGGGCACCCAATCGCGACACGCCGCGAAAACGTCCGCAGACAGTGCGCGCACGTCGTGACGCGATCCTTCGTGTGATGAGAGCTGAGGGGTGGATCTCGGAGCGCGACATGGAGCGGGCGATGAATGAGCAGATCCGGTTCACTCCCGGTGCGGCGCGTGAAGCTCCCTTCCCCTTCTACCTGGCCGCGCTTCGAAGTGAGCTGGTCGGTGTGCTGGGAGAGTCAGTCCTTCAGAAGGGAGGTCTGAAAATTTACTCCGAGATCGATGTGTCGATGCAGAGACGTGCCGAATCTTCCGCGCTGCAGGGCTCGCGACGTCTCGGAGCGCGGTACGGATGGATCGCAGAGCAATCACGTCAGGAACCATTACAGGTCTGTATCGTTTCAATGAATCCTTCGACAGGCGGAGTGCGGGCCCTCGTTGGCGGATCCGATTTCGGGAAGTCGCCGATGGACCGATCATCCGCGATGCGCCGCCAGCCCGGATCTGCCTTCAAGACGTTCGCGTTTCTGGCTGCAATCGAGTCTCGCAAGGCGACTGCGGCTTCGCTCCTCCTCGATTCGCCCCTCACAGTCGAGGTCTCCGCGAAAGAGTCGTGGCAACCGCACAACTACGACGAACGCTATCGCGGGCGGGTAACGCTTCGCGAAGCCTTTGAGAAGTCGCTGAACGTTCCGACTGTGAGGCTCACACAACGGATCGGCGTCTCGCGAGTCGTCGAAGCTGCCGAGCGATTCGGATTCGAAGAAGACTTCCCCGCGATCCCTGCCCTGCCACTCGGTGTCACGGAAGTAACTCCGCGCGAGCTCACCGCTGCGTACACCGTTTTCCCGAACCTCGGTACGAGGACTGACCCGTTCCTTCTCTCTGAGGTGAGGGACCGCAACGGGAAGAAGCTTTACGGCCGCAAGCCGCGCAAGGACAACGTCGTCCGCCCTGAGATTGCCTACGTGATGCATTCACTTCTGCGAGGTGTGGTCCGTCGCGGGACCGCGAGCCGCCTCAAGAGCTATGGGCTGGGCGGCGTAGCAGGGAAGACCGGTACGACGAGCGATTATCGCGACGCGTGGTTCGTTGGTTACGCGCGTGACCTCGTGACAACAGTATGGGTCGGCTACGATCATGGCGCACCGCTCCGGCTCTCCTCGGCAGAAGCCGCGATCCCGATCTGGGGTTCCTACATGAGCGGGATCCGGATCGACAAGAGTGAGCTTCCCGTACCGGAAGGCGTGGTTACGAAGGCGATTGATCCTGAGAGTGGCTACCTCTGGGCTGAGGGATGCCCTGGGCCGTTCAAGGAAGTGTTTCTCTCGGGGACTGCGCCGTCGCACGGCTGCCCCCGAGGAATCCTGGGCAAGGTCGTACGACGTGTGCTGTTCGATGACGAGACATTCGACGAGCCGGCGGCAATTACGTTCGACAAATTCAGGCGATGGTCGGCGGAGGTGGACCAGGACCGTCAGACGTTCGAGCGGAGGCTGGGTCGTGTGCGGCGACTGCTGGGGATGGGGGGAGGGTGATGAATGCAGAATGCAGAATGCAGAATGTGGTCCTTGACCCTCGTTGCGCATCGGGATGACACATCGTTCCTTTGTCAGCACCTTCGGTTTGACAAACCATCGTCAACTCTCTAGATTCGCAGTTGCTGGAATGATTTGGGGCAGATTGCAACCAGCCTAAAAAAAGCTAAAGTCGCTGCTGAATCGATCGCGTTCCTGTTCGATGGCCCCACGGCGAGCGTGGGGCTTTTCTGTTTATACGGGCAAAAGGACGCAAGGCACATGCAGGATTTCGTCACCGCAATCGCCGACGGTCATATCTATCTCTTCGATGGAGCCATGGGCACCATGCTCTATTCGAGAGGGGTCTTCATCAACAAGTGTTACGACGAGGCGAACCTTCGTGACCCGTCGATTGTGCTCGACGTGCACAAGGCCTACGTAGCGGCGGGTGCCGAGATTCTCGAGACCAACACCTATGGCGCGAACCGGGTCAAGCTGCGCGGTTTTGCACTGGAAGATCAACTCGAGCAGATCAATGTCAGAGGCGCCGAGCTGGCGCGCGAAGCAGCGCGCGACGCGGCTTACGTAGCCGGGGCGATAGGGCCGCTCGGGATCCGCCTCGAGCCTTACGGACCGACGGCGTTGTCTGAGGCGCGGGAGTACTTCGGGGAGCAGGCGCGGGCACTGCTGTCAGGAGGCGTCGATCTCTTCATCCTGGAGACCTTCTCCAACCTGGTTGAGATCGAGCAGGCGATCAGCGCGATCCGCTCGATCTGCTCTCTGCCGATCGTCGCGCAGGTGACGATTACGTCCGAGGGCGGGACGATCTTCGGAGACCGCCCGAAGAGCATCGGTGAACGTCTGCAGCAGGCCGGAGCAGACGTCATAGGGCTGAATTGTTCGGTAGGCCCTGACGTCATGCTGGACGCGGTCGAGGAGCTTGCAGCCTCTACGTCGCGCAAGATCTCCTGTCAGCCTAACGCCGGGCTGCCGCGCGATATCAATGGCCGTCAGATCTACATGGCGTCGCCTGACTACATGGGGAAGTATGCCAAGCGTTTAATCCACAAAGGGGCGAAGTTCATCGGCGGCTGTTGCGGAACGACTCCGGAGCACATCAAGGTGATGGCTGACGCGGTGCGTCCCCTGTCGCCCCGACGTCAGTTCACAATCATTTCTCCCTCAGACGACGCGACTCGAGTCCTGGCCGAGAAACCCGTGAAGCCGATGGCGGAGCGATCGCGCTGGGGCGCGAAGATCGCCGCTGGAGAGTTTGCAACAACGATCGAGATCGTGCCTCCAAGGGGAGCCAGCGCGGATGCGATGATCGAGTCGGTCCGCGCCATTCATCTGGCCGGCGTGGATGCTGTGAACGTACCGGACGGTCCCAGAGCGCAGAACCGGATGGGTGCGATCGCCGTAGCCGTCCTGCTCCAGCAGCGGGTCGGGATCGAGACAGTGCTTCACTATTGCTGCCGCGATCGCAATCTGCTTGGCATGCATTCGGACCTTCTCGGCTGCGCAGCGCTGGGACTCAGGAACCTTCTTCTGATCACAGGCGACCCTCCGAAGATGGGGCCATATCCCGAGGCTACTGCTGTCTTCGATATTGATTCGATCGGACTCACGAACATGGTGAGCCTGATGAACCGCGGGCTTGACCTGGGACAGAATCCCTTCGGCGATCCAACCTCCTTCACGATAGGAGTAGGAGTGAACCCCGGCCATCTCGATCTCGATTATGAGCTCGGCCGGCTCGATTGGAAGATTAAGGCCGGCGCTGAGTATGCGATCACGCAGCCGGTCTTCGATGCCGATCAGCTCGATTTTTTCCTCGACAGGATCGAAGGGAGCCGCCTGCCGATTGTCGCGGGAATCTGGCCGTTGCTCTCCTATCGGAATGCACAGTTCATGAACCATGAAGTACCGGGGATTTCGGTGCCGGAAGTGGTGCTCGAGCGAATGAGAATCGCGAGCGAGAAAAGTAAGGAGCACGGGTTGCGAGAGGGCGTCGCGATCGCCAGAGAAACACTCCAGCGCATCACCAGCCGGGTAGCGGGAGTGCAGGTGTCGGCCCCCCTCGGACGCATCGATCTGGCTCTCGAGGTGTTCGACGGTCTGGTACCAGCGTCACGTCAGAATTCGGCTCTCTGACTTCAACGTGGCGGGGGTCACTTCGCCCCGACCGCACTGGTGCTTGACAGGAACGGCCAGCCCGCATTTCTCACAGACCTTTGTCGTGAGACGGCGGAGAGTGGCTTGGATGCGAGGCGCACGGCGATTTTGCGACGAAGGCATAGTTGACACTATGTCAAGGAGCGAAATTGCCGTGCAACGAAGCAGACAGGCCGCTATCCGTCGTCTCGCGGCGAAGGTTTGTGAGAAATGCGGGCTAGCTCAGTCGGTAGCCACTGGCGCGGAGCGGGCCAGGAATGCGCCGGGAAACGGCGTATCACCGCTTTGAGGGAACCGCGCTGCTTCGCGTTGCAACTCCAGCCGCATCGATCCGAAGTCGATCGTCACCTTGAAGTTCTTCAGAAAGTTCTGTCCCAGAATCCCAAGCGCCTGCGTCCGTTCTGATGAGTAAAGCGGGAGGGTGCGGAACTGGCCCGCCCACCGGTCGACACCAATCCGGACGTCCTCTGCCGAAGCTCCCCGCTTTTTGGCACCTCCCAGCCCCTGGAGCATCGCGTCGTGGATGCGGGGCTTGAATCTGATTGCCGCCGGGCCGAGCTCCGCTTCGTTGAGGAATGTGATCTCGGATCCGGTGTCGAGCACAAATAGATACCATCCTTGTTTGTTGATTGCCGCATGAACGAAAGGACGGAAATTGAGCATGAAGAGGTTCTGATCGGCTCGTGCGACGCGGTCCGACGGGAGCAGATGGGTCAAGCGCGCTTCCCCCCTCGCATAGTCGAGCTCGAGTCTGAACTCCTTTAGAAAATTCGCACCAATGAGGAAGTCGATCTGAAACGATCGCTCTCCGGCGACGAAGAAGTTCATCTGATCGTCGGCCATGACGGCCACCGGCACGTTCCGGATCTCCATCTTACCCACGGTGATTTTCTCAACCAGCCCGAATGTCACCGCAATCGGCTCATCGAGAAGTCCGAAAAACGTCCCCTTGAAATTCCCGAGTGTCTTGAGCGAGACGCGACTCGCCTGTGAGACTGAAATGATGGAGAGCGTGGCTCCGGAATCGATGATGGACGTGGTCTCGACTCCATTGAGCCCGATGCGGATTCTGGGAATGGTGGGGTTGCGCCACTCCATCGGCAAGCCGGCCGATCGATTCCCCGATATCCGGTAGACCTTCGTGGTGGCAAGAGCCTCGAGAAAGTCCATGTGCCACTGCCTGATGTAGAGACCTCGGTTGTCGGCTTCCCGTGCCCACTCGAGTGAGGCATCGTGATTGTTCGCAAGATATTCGAGTTGCGAGAGGTCCCACGCGATTGAAGCTGCGAGCGGACGAGGGGGTTCGAGACTGAATGCGCGCCGAAGATGCCGTCGCGCGTCATCGAGGCGGCCCATCGCTACCTCTGCCTCTCCGAGCGAGGCGAGATCTTTCACCGTGATCGTTTTAGGATCCATGCTCCGGCCGAGTGCGACCGCCCGAAGGTAGTCGCCCTTGTCCACCATGTCGGTCAAAGTGGAGCCACGGTAGATCTCCGACGGCAGCAGCTTGAAAGGGGAGATGACCACATCGGAATAGAGGGCGCAACGCACCGATGTCAGCGCGATCACCGCTATTGCGAAGAGTTTGAGCTTTCCCATGGAGACCCGTGCCTGACAACAGCCTGGCCGGCTGCCTTGATTGTAAGTCCCCATCTCCTGAGGCGGCCTACTATCCTGATCGCGAGGCTGATGTTCACGAGTTTGTGACTGCCGGGCGCCGTGCCGTTCTCGGCGCGATTCCCGCGGTCTGGCATTGAGGCGGAAGTCTCCGGCGTGATGGGCGTAACTTGAGAAAGCTTCGCTCGTCTGGCATAAGTGTCTATGCGAGGTGATGTGATGGGTAAAACTCAATGGACGCTGCTGTTGGCGACGATGCTGTCCCTTCTCGTTGCGAGCTGTCGCTCGAAAGAAAGCGTTACCAGCAGGAGTCAGGACGACTACCAGGTCGTGACCGAAGGATCTGCGTCCGGCGTCACCTCAACGATCGCGACTCCCGGGGAGACGCCAGGTCTGGTTGTAACGCAGACGACCCCCATGACCGGAACGAACGTTGATACCACCACCAGCTTCGCACTACCTGCCGTCGCGCCGCCTGTTACTTCGCTGCCTGGAGAGAGCAACATTGCCGGGACGTTGCCTGGCGATCCTGGCGCACCGCCAGCCAGGCCTCGCCCAAGGACGACTCCTGTAGCGCGCCCTGCCGTTGAATCGAGGCCGGCGGCACCTGCGGCGCGCAGCGCGGACCCGGTGGTCACACAAACGGTTCGGACCGAGACCGTGACATCCGTCGCACCGGAACCAGTCTCGCCTGTTGAGTCGGCCGAGCAACCCGCGGAAGAGCAACCCGCCGAGGCGCCGCGCAGTGAGGATCCTGAGGAAGACGACGAGCCTCCTGCTCCGCCCGAGCCGACGTCGACGCAACCTTAACCCGCATTTCTCGCAGACCTTCGTGAACGCGCACAGAAGTGTCATCTTCCGGACGGCTTCACGGCAATTGCCGAGACTGAGAGAAAGAAACGAAATGTCGTCCCGAGCGGGTTAACAGCGGGAACGCTGTTGAAGAAGTGATGACACGCGGCGGGACTCGCGCACCGAAGGGGCGAATCCCTCTCCCCGGCGGGGAGAGGGTGGTCGCGTAAGCGACCGGGAGAGGGGCCGCGAAAGATACGAAGACCTCGCTCTTTTCGAAGGACTGGCGAGACTTTCACGCCCCTCTCCCTGCTTCGCTCCGCTCGCTTCCCTCTCCCCGCCGGGGAGAGGGATTACGCCGCTTCGCGGCTCAACGAAGGCCAGAAAACGTTGAGCAATCCTTATCCACTCAAACTAGAATGCGCGCGCGATGCAGGCTTTGTCGTTCCAGGAACTGATTCTGAAGCTGCAGAACTTCTGGGCGCTCCAGGGCTGTGCGCTCGACTACCCAATGGATCTGGAGATGGGTGCCGGCACGATGCACCCTTCAACCTTCCTCCGAGTCCTGGGGCCGGAGCCATGGAACGTAGCCTACGTTCAACCCTCGCGCAGACCCGCAGACGGGAGATACGGCGAGAACCCTTTTCGTCTCGGCAAGTACTTCCAGTTCCAGGTCATCCTCAAGCCATCTCCGCTTCGTGTTCAGGAGCTCTATCTCGATTCGTTGCGGGCGCTCGGTCTCGACCTGGCGAATCACGACATCCGATTCGAGGAGGACAACTGGGAATCTCCGACCCTCGGGGCCTGGGGTGTGGGGTGGCAGGTGCTGCTCGACGGAATGGAGATTTCGCAGTTCACGTACTTCCAGCAGGCGGGCGGCATCGACTTGTCCCCGGTATCGGCAGAGATCACCTATGGCCTCGAACGCCTCACGATGTTTCTCGCACGCAGGTCCTCGGTATTCGATATCGACTGGGGTGGCGGCTTTGGTTATGGCGCGATCCGTCACCAGGAGGAAGTCGAGCTCTCGAAGTACTACTTCGAAGTTGCCGATGTCGATCTCCACTGGAAACTTCTCGAGTCCTACGAGCGCGAAGCTCTTCGCTGTCTCGAAAGCGGGATCGTCCTTCCTGCTTACGACTGGACGGTGAAGTGCTCGCATATTTTCAATGTGCTTGATGCCCGCGGAGCCATCTCGGTGACCGAACGCGTGACCGTGATCAAACGTGTCCGCGATCTCGCAGTCCGTTGCGCGCGTGCCTACGTCGATTCAAGAGAAAGTCAGGGCTTTCCACTCCTGGCGAATAGTCATGCGAGCCCATCAATATCTTCCGGGGTGAAGGATTGATGGCGGAGAAGGGAGAATATTTTTTCGAGCTTCTAACCGAAGAGATCCCGGCATGGATGCTGGAGGCGAGACTCGAGCAACTGCATCGTGACCTTGCCGATCTCTGCTCCCGTTACGCGGGCGCCGCGGCGGATAAAATCCCGATTCGGACTGGAGCCACGTCACGGCGAATATACTTCCGGCTGGGAGCCATGCCCGCTCGTCAGAGTGATCGGGTCGAGGAGATCAAGGGCCCGCCGGTCCGAATCGCCTACGACGGCGAGGGTCGGCCTACCGCGGCGCTTGCCGGCTTCCTGAAAAAGAATCAGCTCTCTCTGGAAAGCCTGACTTCGGAGCGCTCTGATGAATACATTCGCGTTACGAGAAAGCTGGAGGGTCTGACAGCAATCGAGTTTCTATCCGCCGAGATCCCGCGCCTCATCCAGACCATGAGATGGCCGAAGCTGATGCGTTGGGGAGGGGATGAGCGGACTTTCATCCGGCCGGTTCATTCGGCGATCTCAATCTTCGACGGGAAGGTGGTACCACTGCATTTGCTCGGAGTGACGTCTGGTCGCGCTACGGAAGGGCATCGCATTCTTCGTCGTGACTCCTTCGAGGTCAGTTCCTTCGATGACTATCTGACGAAAACGAAGAACGCGAAAGTCGTGATCGATGCGGACGATCGACTCGCGCAGATGCGCGAGCGTGGCCGCGTCCTGGGCGACGAGGTGAGCGCGCAGCCGGTCAACGATTCTCCCACCTGGGGGCAATGGAAGTACCTCACGGAGGCCGCAGGAGTCGTACGCGCTGAGTTTGATCGCGCGTACCTCGAGCTGCCCGAGGAGATTCTGGTGACCGTTATGCGCGTCCATCAGAAACAGCTGCCTCTGTACAACGGTGACCAGCTCACGCACTACTTCCTGGCAGTCATGGACAACGTCGACGATCGCGAGGGCAACGCCGCCAGCGGAAACGCCTTTGTGACGAACGCGCGCTTCGCCGATGCTCGCTTTTTCCACCAGACCGATCGGCGGACGAAGCTCCAGGATCGGATTGAGTCGCTGCGGCATTTGCAGTTTCACGAGAAACTGGGCAACTACCACGACAAGCGAGCACGGATCATGGCGCTCGTTGACTGGCTGGCCGGAACGCTTCATCTCCCCAAAGAGGAGGCGGTCGAGGCTGCATCTCTTTGCAAGGTCGATCTCGTGACCGAGATGGTCAAGGAGTTTACCGAGCTGCAGGGGCAGGTTGGGGGGATCTACGCTCGCGAAGAGGGCTATCCGGAATCGGTCTGGAAGGCGATCTACGATCACTACCGTCCGGTCGCAATGGACGGCCTCATGCCGGAGAGTGAGAGTGGCGCCCTGGTCTCCACAGCTGACAAGCTCGATACGCTTGCAGGGTTCTTTCTGATCGGCGCCAGGCCGACTGGATCGAAAGACCCTTTCGCCTTGCGTCGGACAGCTCAGGGAATCGTACAGGTTGTGCTTCAACGCGAGTGGCCGGTCGATATTCAGCAGCTCGTTGAGCGGGCACTTGCCGGCTATTCAGTCGCGAGCGTCGCTCCGAACGTGGCCGACGACATGATGGAATTCATGGCGGAACGCCTGCGAACATTGCTTGGCCACGAGTCGTTCGCCGCGTTCTCGTACGACGAGATTGATGCCGCTATGGCGGCAGGGTGGCGAATATCTCTTCCTGATCTCTGGAAGCGAGCAGCGGCGGTTCATAATCTGCGCGACGCGACACAGTTCATCTCGATCCTTGATTCCGCGAAGCGAATTGCGAACATCGTTGGACAACAGACGTTCGAGCGCCGCTCGCGCTCACCCCTCGGTCATCCGACCGCCGAGCAACTCGCTGATGCTGTCGATGAGGTCGAGAAGCGGGTGACGGTGTCGATCGCTGACGGTGATTACGCCGGAGCGCTGGAGCTCTTCGCTACTCTCGCTCCGCAGCTCGAGCTGTTCTTCAAGGACGTGATGGTCATGGTCGACGACACGGAGCTAAGGGACGAGCGCCTGGCCTTGCTCGACCGCGTTGGTCGCCTGGTCTCAGGGATTGCTGACGTGACCAGGCTCGTCGTGAATCGACGTGAGTACGACACAGCGACGGCATGAAGCTCCACGCTTCAATCGTACTTTCCATCGGGGCGGTCGCATTGCTGTCGTGTCGCGACCGTGAGGTCATCAGAACGGAGGGTCCTCTCGCAGTAACTGCCGCAAGGCTCGTCGATCCGGAGCCGGAGAACCTTCTCGATCATGCGCGAGGCGTGGTCGTGACGAGCCGCACCGGCGAAGACAGCTTCGAGAGCTCGGCCCTTCATTCCATTGATGGCGACCCGCAGTCACTCTGGAGCTCACCTCCAGGAGATCCGCAGCAATCGCTTACAGTGGCATTGCCAACGCTCACCGAAGTGACCGCCGTCGGGTTCTCCTCAGAGAAGGCTGTCCGGAAAGCAAGGGCTCCGAAGAACATTCAATTCGACGGCTCGCTGGATGGCTCTGCTTTCTTTCCTCTCGTCACAGCCGTCACGGACAAGGCGGCAGATACGCAGCTATTTCGTACGCAGCCCGTGCGTTTGCGCTCGCTCCGGGTATCCCTGCGCGAAGGGCTCGGTCCATCTGATACGGTGGATGTAGGCTCGCTTCTTCTTCGTGGAAACGAAGTGGAGCCGCTGCGCGAGAGACGAATCGCGGGGCGTTGGAAGCTGAACGAAGATCTTGCGCAGTTCGAGCAATCCGGTGCGCGTATGACAGGCAGGGTCGAGTGGAAAGAACCGATGGAGATCGAAGGCGGGACGAACGGTCGCATTTATCGATTCGTCTGGCTTCGCGGTTTCCAGTACGGCCTCGGCGCCGCCGCCGTCACCGACGATTCCCGGAGCTTGAGTGGAATCTGGTGGTTCGAGGAGTCTAATCCCTTCCACCTTGGCGCCCCCTGGTTCGGAGAGAAACAATCCGGCGAGGCACCGCCTCGATCGATGCCTGGGTTGCTGAAACGTTACCTGGAAACCACAGGGCGCTTCCCTCTCTACGGGATCCGGATTGCTGACGATGACCTTGTCGACCGGAGTGCGAGTAGCGAGACGATCGCGGAAGTCGCTCGCTTTCTGAAGCAGACGGATGGGCGGCGCTTCCGGTTCATCGCCGGTGAATACCGCGCGCCTTCGATCGCAGAGAACATGAAACGGAGTGAACGACAGCTCGCCTCGTTTCGCGACGTGATGAACAAAGCCGGGGTCGACATCTCCCGGATCGAGTTCGTGGCAGCCGGGAACGACCCCGGCGGGAAACCGCCGGTGCTCACGAAAGTGCAGCGGGCCGTGTACAGTACCGTGGAGCTGGTGGATCTCGACTGGAAGCCCCGCGACATGATTGAGGATGCTCGAGCGAAGAGAAATGCTGCGACCCCTGCGTCGCACTGAGGGAACTGGAGCGATGGAACAGTACGTCTATTTCTTCGGCGATGGCGCAGCCGACGGGGACGCCTCAATGAAGAATCTTCTCGGAGGCAAGGGCGCGGGGCTGGCCGAGATGACCAACCTCGGCGTTCCGGTCCCGGCGGGCTTTACGATCTCCACAACGGCCTGCACCTGGTATTACGATCACGATCGCTCATTCCCGCCCGAGCTCAAGGCCGCAGTCGAGGCCAGTCTCGCTCGTGTAGAAGCGAGCGTGGCAAAGCGTTTCGGCGAGCAGACCAACCCTCTGCTGGTCTCGGTCAGATCGGGGGCTCGTGCGTCCATGCCGGGGATGATGGACACGATCCTCAATCTCGGTCTCAACGACAGGAGTGTCGAAGGGCTGGCGAGCTCGTCGGGTGATCGCCGCTTCGCGCTCGACTCCTATCGTCGCTTCATTCAGATGTATTCCGATGTGGTCCTCGAGATCGACCGGGAACATTTCGAGCACCTGCTCACCGAAATACGCGAGCTGCATGGAGCAGCCACCGACCCCGAGATTCCCGTAGAAGGCCTCGAGACGCTGGTCTCGAAGTACAGAGAGCTGGTTCAGGAGCGAACAGGTCACCAGTTCCCCCAGGACGTGAAGGAACAGCTCTGGGGCGCGGTGGGAGCGGTATTCAACTCGTGGAACAACCAGAGAGCGATCACCTATCGGCAGCTCAACGGCATCCCGGATGAGTGGGGGACTGCGGTGAACATCCAGTCCATGGTCTTCGGGAACATGGGCTCCGACTGCGCGACGGGGGTCGCCTTCACGCGGGATCCCTCCACAGGCGAAAAACAGTTCTACGGCGAGTACCTTCCGAATGCTCAGGGAGAGGATGTCGTGGCGGGTATCAGAACGCCGCTGCCGATCTCGAAGCGGCAGTCGGATGCGAATGCCGGGCGGTCGCTGGAGGCAACGATGCCTGCGGCGTACGAGAGTCTTCTCGCTATCTACAAACGTCTCGAGTCGCACTATCGGGACATGCAGGACATCGAGTTCACCATCGAGGCAGGCAAGCTCTATCTGCTTCAGACGCGGACCGGGAAGCGAACCGGTTTTGCGGGAGTTCGCATCGCTTGCGAGATGGTGGATGAAGGCCTGATCACCCCTGTCGAGGCGGTGGCCAGAGTCGAGGCAGGGCAGCTCGTGCAGCTGCTCGCACCCGTGTTCGACTTCGAGGCGAAAAAACGCTCGTTGAGTGACGGGCGATTGCTCGCTACGGGTCTTCCTGCCGGTCCAGGCGCCGCAGCTGGACGGATTGCCTTCACCGCTGATCGCGCCATCGAAATGGCGAAGGGCGATGATCCGGTAATCCTGGTCCGCATTGAGACATCTCCGGAGGACATCGCGGGTATGCATGTGGCTGCCGGCGTGCTCACTACGCGTGGTGGTCTAACCTCCCACGCTGCGGTCGTCGCTCGTGGAATGGGCAAGCCGTGTATCGTCGGGTGCGGCGAGTTGCGCGTGAACTACGCACGCAGCGAGCTTCGCGTCGAAGGCCATCCCGTTCTCGACGAAGGTGACTGGATCTCCATCGACGGAACTACAGGAGAGGTTCTGCATGGCAAGCTCCCCACTCGCTCCTCAGAAATCATTCAGGTCCTCATCGACGGCTCGCTCAAAGCCGAAGAATCGCTCGTCTATCGCAACTTCGATCGACTTCTCAAGTGGAGCGATGAGGTTCGAAAGCTGGGCGTCCGCACGAATGCCGACACGCCGCTGGATGCACGCGTGGCGCGCAGGTTCGGGGCTGAAGGCATCGGGCTCTGTCGCACTGAGCACATGTTCTTCCATGAAGAAAGGATCCTGGTTGTAAGAGAGATGATTCTCGCGCGGAACGAGGAGGGGAGACGTGCAGCGCTCGCCAAGCTTCTTCCCTTTCAGCGCGAGGACTTTATCGGGATCTTCCGGGAGCTCGAGGGTCTTCCAGTCACAGTGCGCCTTCTCGATCCCCCTCTCCACGAATTCCTTCCTCAAACTGAAGGGCAGATCTCGGCTCTGGCTCGCGAGATGAGCTGGGGCTTTGTCGAGCTCAGATCCAAGGTCTCACAGCTGCATGAATCCAATCCGATGCTCGGTCATCGGGGATGTCGCCTGGGAATCACCTTTCCCGAGATATACGAGATGCAGGTCCAGGCAATTTTCGAGGCCGCGTGTCGGGTCCGCAAAGAAGGTCTCGCTGTGATTCCTGAAGTCATGATTCCTCTCGTGGGGACCGAGAAAGAGCTTTCGATCATGAGGGCAACCAGCGAGCGGGTTGCTCGCGAAACGATCGAACGTGAAGGAACTGACGTGCCCATCGTCATCGGAACCATGATCGAGATCCCTCGGGCTGCGCTCATAGCGGGCGAGCTCGCGATGGTCGCTGAGTTCTTCTCATTCGGAACGAATGACCTCACGCAGATGACGTTCGGATACTCGAGGGACGATGCCGGGAGCTTTCTGCCTGCGTACATCGAGAAAAAAATTCTCCCTCGCGATCCCTTTGCATCCATCGATCAGCAGGGAGTTGGCGAACTGGTTCGCATCGGAACCGAGAGAGGGCGAAAGAGCAATCCCAAGCTCAAGGTGGGAGTGTGCGGCGAGCATGGAGGCGATCCTGAATCGATCCGCTTTTTCCGATCGTGCGGTCTCGACTACGTCTCCTGCTCACCCTACAGAGTGCCGATCGCTAGACTCGCCGCTGCTCAGGCGGAGTTGGAGCACCAGGTCAGCGAGGCGTGAGCCCGGCAAGAATCGCGACCACCAAAAAAGGCACGAGGTGTCGTCCCCAGCCGAACAGCGGGAGGGCGCTGGTGAAGAGGTGATGACACCCGGCGTGGACTCGCGCAAGCGACCGGGAGAGGGGCCGCGAGAGATACGATGACCTCGCCCTTTCCGACGGACTGGCGAGACTTTCACGCCCCTCTCCCTGCTTCGCTTCGCTCGCTTCCCTCTCCCCGCCGGGGAGAGGGATACGCCGCTTCGCGGC
>DATLXH010000002.1:0-11523 GCA_035576005.1 Thermoanaerobaculia bacterium
GCGGTGTATGGTCCTAGGACATCCCGAACAGGTGTGCGAAGACATCCCGAACACATGGGCTACCTTCGGAGTGGAGGTAGCCCATGCCCTTTGGGAGATCAAAGATGGACGAGAAGAAGGCCTTCGTGGAGTTAGCAAGCAAGCCCGGCGTAAATCGGCGTGAGCTCTGCCGGCGGTTTGGGATTGGTCCGACAACCGGGTATCAGCTGTTGGCTCGTTATCTTCGAGACGGCGATGACGGTCTGGCCGAGCACTCGCGGCGCCCGCTGCATTCTCCGAGGAAGACCGAGGCGGCCATGGAGGAGAAGATCCTCGAGTTGCGAGATGAAGCCCACTGGGGGGGACGGAAGATCGCGAATGTTCTGAGTCGGGAACTCGACAAGGACTTCAAGCCCTCCACGGTGAACTCAGTCTTGCGACGCAATGGCCGGATCACTCCGATCGATTCGCTCAAACACGTCGAATGGGTACGGTTCGAACACGAGCAGCCCAATGATCTATGGCAGATGGACTTCATGGGTCCGATCACAACCGCCCGCGGCCGGTTTGAGCCGTTAACGATCATCGACGATCACTCGCGGTTCAACCTCTGCTTGCGTGTGTGTTCGAATCAGCAGACCGAGACAGTTCAGACGGTGCTTACTGAGGTGTTCACCCGCTATGGGCTGCCGTGGCGCATGACGATGGACAACGGTTCGCCCTGGGGGGATGACGGGATCGTGCTTCTCACCAAGTTTACGGCGTGGCTCGTCCGGCTCGGCATTGGGGTGTCGCACTCGAGGCCGTACCACCCCCAGACCCAAGGCAAAGACGAGCGACTCCATCGAACGATCCGCGATGAGGTGACCAACTGGATTGCCTGTCGAGATGATAAGCATCTGCAACAGGAGCTGGATGTGTTCAGCAACCGTTACAACTACCGTCGGCCGCATGAAGCTCTCGGCATGCAGCGCCCCGCAGACCGCTATCGGCCGAGCGGCCGATCGATGCCGAAGGTCCTGCTGCCGATCGAGTACGGACCAGGGGTGCAAACGCGTCACGTGGACGCGCAGGGCAAGATCAGCTTCAAGGGTTACAAACTGCGCGTGGGGATGGGATGCGCCGGCATGCTCGTCGGTTTACATCCGGTCGTTGAGGAGAAAATCGAGGTGTACTTCTGCAACCAGAAGATCGCCGTGATTGACGTGGAAGACCGCGACGATCCTCGGGTAGTCCGGACCGCCAGAAGACGGGTGACAAGCTTGCAACCAGTTGAATCTCGGCAAACAAAGTCACCCCCGCGCTCACGCATCGACTCGCCCCAACAGCGCAACAATCGACAGAGAACCAGGTGAGCCCGCTTTTTCCCTAGATGAGCTTTTGCTTTTGATACCGTATGTGTTCGGGATGTCCTCGCACACCTGTTCGGGATGTCTATGGTCTATACAGGCGGGGAGAGGGTGGTCGCGTAAGCGACCGGGAGAGGGGCCGCGAGAGATACGAAGACCTCGCCCTTTTCGACGGACTGGCGAGACTTTCACGCCCCTCTCCCTGCTTCGCTCCGCTCGCTTCCCTCTCCCCGCCGGGGAAAGGGATACGCCGCTTCGCGGCTCAACGACGGCAGTCGGTGAACCGGTGTCATCCCGAGCGTCGAGCGAGGGATCTGGGTGGGGCCTTACGGCTGTGAGTCGAGATTCGGAATCGATGTTCGTGCCTGAGGCCCCCACCCGGATTCCTCGCTCGACGTTCGGAATGACACGATCCTGGCAGGGCCCAGATCGGCGGTCCCATGAATAAGCGCGCTGGAACCCGTCCCGACTGGTTGAAGATCCGAATTCCGTCAGGCCTCGATGCCCTCCCGGTTTCGAAGCTGATGAACGACCTCGAGCTCAACACCGTCTGCCAGGAGGCTCGCTGTCCCAACATCTTCGAGTGCTGGAGCTCAGGGACGGCAACTTTCATGATTCTCGGGGAGATCTGCACTCGTCGCTGTACCTTTTGCGCGGTCGGCAAGGGCGCTCCGCTCATGCCGGAGATCGACGAGCCGGATCGCGTCGCGGCCGCAGTCGACAGGATGAAAGTGCGGCATGCAGTCATCACCATGGTCAACCGCGACGACCTTCCCGATGGAGGGGCGTCTCACTTCGCGCGAACAGTGACGGCGGTGAGAGAACGAACCGGAGCCGTCGTCGAGGTTCTGATCTCCGACCTCGAAGGAAATCACGAAGCTTTGAGGACCGTCATCGCATCCAGACCCGAAGTCCTCGGGCACAACATCGAGACCGTGCCCAGACTCTATTCACAGGTGCGTCCGGTGGCGAAGTATCCGCGATCCGTCGAGCTGCTCCATCGCGCCAGCATGGAGCGAGCTCCAGGCATGCTCATCAAGTCGAGCCTGATGCTGGGTCTCGGCGAAAGCGAAGAGGAAGTGCTCGGCGTCGCACGGGAGCTCCAGCAGGCAGGCGTCGACATATTCACGATGGGCCAGTATCTTGCGCCCACAGAGCGTCACCACCCGGTTCGCAGGTACTACACGCCGGACGAGTTTCGAGATCTTGGCAACGAGGCGCGGGCGATGGGCTTCCATCACGTGGAGTCAGCACCGCTCGTACGAAGTTCCTATATGGCCCATCGTGCCCTACAATCACCGGCCAGCCTCTGATGCCTCGGCTCACCTTTCACGACCTGCAGAAATCGGCCGAAAGTCCCGAGGGGAAATCGGTCCTGCAGTGTGCTCTTGATATGGGGATCGATATCAGTCACGTATGCGGGGGCGACGGAGCGTGCGGCACGTGCAGGATCGAAGTAGTCGAAGGATGGAGTAACCTTTCCCCCCAGACGCCCGATGAGACTTACAAAGAGCTCGAACCACCATACCGGTTGAGCTGTCAGGCGAAGTTAGGCGACCAGGACGTTGTGGTCCGGATCGCAAAGGTCGAATGAGGAGTTCCTGATGAGCGCAGCAATCATGGACGAGCGAGACAACGAGTTGAGCCTGCTTTTTCAGTCCACCGTAGAAGCCTACAAAATCTTCCAGAAACTCGCCGAGACCTTGAGAAACCCCATGTCGGCACAGATGTTCGCAAAATTCGCCGCTGAGGAGAGGGAGCATCGCGACCTGATCGAGATCAAACACTCGTCGGGCAACACCAGGATGTCGGCGACGCTGGCCGGTGACTCCCGCTTCATCGATACGATCGAGGGAGACCTGGCCCCCACGGAACTGGTCGAGTCGCTGATCCTCCGCGAGCGGACGATGGCGATGCGACTGGCCGAAAACGCGAAAACGAGTCATGGCGACAAAGCGCTGCTCACCTACGTTGCCGGCACCAAGAGAAGCCACGTAGTGCTACTCGAGCGGGAGCTGGAGCTTCTGCGAGTTCATCCCGACTGGTTCAAGAGAGAGGATGCTGAGTCTCTGCTGGTCGGCGAAACGCTGCGGTAACAGAGGGACATGACACCCGCCATCTCACTATCGGATGAGGCTTCCAAGCATCTCAGCGATGATCTGAAGGGTCGTTTCCTTCGCATCGCATTCACTACGGGATGCGGCGGCAGTGGCTACCGGATCAGCTACGCCGAGTCGCCTGACGAGGGCGACGTCATCGTGAGAATCGGTTCGGTCCCGCTTGCTCTCGACAGCATGGCCGCAAGCAAACTGGACGGTGCGCTCATTACATTCGACCCCGAAGAACAGGGGTATCTGCTCGAGCACGAAGACGCAGTGAGCGCAGTCTGGTGCGGCTGAGGCAGGGGCCGGCCTCTGCCCTTCCGAGGGAGGCGAAGCCTTTGGAGTGCGGCAGCCGCAGCTGCCGCTTTCTGTGTCACATCGCGATTCTGTAGCGACGTCCGCCCGAACATTGACGCGCGTACGAAGCAAAAGCGGCAGCTGCGGATGCCGCACTCCAAAGCTTCGCACTTCTTTCTGCGAGGACATCCCGGCCCGACAAAAGCCCCCGCAATTCAGCCCTCCCGAACGAAGGAAGATGGCGGGGTCACTTCGCGAGTGAGGCGGCGAATTCCATCGCGAAATAAGTGATGATCAGATCAGCTCCGGCTCGCTTGATCGACGTGAGGATTTCGTCTCGGACACGATCGCCATCGATCCAGCCGCGCTCGGCGGCAGCCTTCACCATCGCGTACTCACCGCTCACGTTGTAGGCAACGATAGGCACATCGAACCGGTCGCGGGCAGCTTTGATGATGTCCAGGTATGAGAGTGCCGGCTTCACCATCACCATATCCGCGCCTTCCGAGATATCGAGCTCGATCTCGCGTAATGCCTCCCGCGCGTTGGCGGGATCCATTTGATAGGTCCGCCTGTCGCCAAATGTGGGCGCAGACTCGGCCGCCTCTCGAAACGGCCCATAAAATCCGGAGGCAAACTTTGCTGCATAGGAGATGATCCCGACCGCCGAGTGCCCCGCTGCGTCGAGCCCTCTTCTGATCGCTGCGACTCGGCCATCCATCATGTCCGACGGCGCGACAAAGTCCGCGCCAGCGTTCGCGAACGACACGCTCTGCCTCACGAGAAGCTCGAGAGTGGCGTCGTTATCGACATCCTTGTCACCACCTCTGTCGGCGATCACACCACAATGACCGTGATCCGTGTACTCACAGAGGCAGACGTCAGCGATGACCGTCATCCCGGGGATCAGCTTGCGGATCGCATGAATTGCGGACTGCACAGGCCCTTGGGGATCCCACGAGGAGGAACCGACTGCGTCCTTCGAGCTCGGGATACCGAAAAGAAGGACTGACTCAATTCCAAGCGACAGTGCGCGCTGGCATTCATCGACCACGTCGGAGACATGATTATGGAAGACTCCAGGCATCGACCTGATCTCTACTCTCGGTCTGGAGTCAGGTACCACAAACAGGGGAAGAATGAGATTCTCCGGCAGCACTCTGGTTTCCCGTACCATCGAACGGATGGAAGCGGTCCTCCGGAGCCGGCGTGGCCTCCGCATCATTTCACGCTCAGAGGATGCAGCAGGGGATTCACTCTTCATCGTCGCCTTCTTCGCTTTTCTCGTCGGAATCGTCGTCCGCGTGGAAATAGGACGTCCCGCAGCGCTCCGAACAGAAACGGCGACCAGCCGCCTTCTTTCCACAGTCTCCACAGAAAGGGCGGAAGCAGACGGTACAGATCTCGATCTGCGCCTGATCGGGCGTTGAGCCGCAGCTCGCGCAGACTCGTTCCGAAGGATCGATCATGTCTGCTTGCGGCGAAAGGAAATCATCGGACAGTTCATCCCGTTGAGTATATTCCCTGCGGGCTCTCGGCGGCGTCCGGTGCCTTAACCCGCATTTCTCACAGACCTTCGTCGTGAGACGGCGGAGAGTGGCTTGGATGCGAGGCGCACGGCGATTCTGCGACGAAGGCATAGTCGACACTATGTCGAGGAGCGAATTGCCGTGCAACGAACGAGACAGGCCGCTATCCGTCGTCTCGCGGCGAAGGTCTGTAAGAAATGCGGGTTAACAAAAAACGCACGGTTCCCCCAGCGCTGCAATAGAATCAGCAGCCCACTTTTTCTCCGGCGGTGTAGCTCAGATGGTTAGAGCGGGCGTCTCATAAGCGCTAGGTCACAGGTTCGACTCCTGTCACCGCCACCAACTCCCTTCGCGCGCCAACTGCGCCAGACCAAGGCACCCGACCTCCTGCATGCGGAGCGTGTTCTCGTCGAACTTGGCTCGAGACGCCCGAAGTGTGGGCTCGCGTCGCTCGTTTGACCCTCGGACTCGCGCGAAGCGTCATCGAAACCGAATCGCCGCCGTTTGGCCAGCCTCCCGCGCAAAATCCTCCGCAAAACCCCGCCCGCAATTCCCATTGTGGTACTACAGGTGGAGAGGGCGATCTCGCAAAGAGCTAGGCGTGTCTACCTCGCCGACGTGTCGATCGCGATCGCGAGATGTTCCGGATCGGATGCTTTGAAGTTCAGCTTCTCGAAGCCGATGACCCGGCCCGTGCGATCCTTGATTAGAACGACTTCTTCGGCCGTCTCTTCGCAGACTTCTTCCAGCGCCGGATCGTCGAACCAGACTGTGAGCGTTTCCCCAACATCGTCGTAGAAAAACTTTACCTGCGCCATACCGTCTCACCTTGTTTGATCGCTTCGGTCGAATACGCCGTCACCAGAAAGCCACTCCCATTATCAACCTGTTTCGCGACGGCGCAAATCCACCGGCCAGGCCGGAGCGGGCGGTAGAAGAGATAGACCGCCGCATCCTTCCGGCTGCGGCGGATCTGCTCGGGATCCCTCAGCACCTGCCTCACTTCGTTCTCTTTCCCCGCCATCGTCCGATGTTTGATCGTCGAGATGCGAAGCCATTGCTGGCGGCCCGCGCGGACGCTCCAGCCAAGCGGCGTCCGTACTTCGAAGAGCAGATCCTCATTCACCGGCAGCGGTTCTATCACGCCAGGCATCGGCGGCTAAAAGGAAAGGCATCTCAATGCATCGGCTCTCGGTGCTCTGCCTCGCCGATCGCGCCGACTGGCTCCTCTTCGAGTGGCTCGTTGTAACCGGACGTGAAGACGAGTCCTGGCGATGCGCGTTGTGCCTTGCCCGGAACATTCGCTCCTTCCTGGACAGCCGGCGGCGTGACCTGGAAGCCGAGTGCCCGATCAAATGGGGGTCATCAAATGGGGGTAAGGCCTCCGACAGTCGGATGAACCTTACTCACGGCTCTGCTCACGGCTCTCTGATCCAGCCACAACTCCCACTCACAGTCCCCCGCCTCACTCTACATCCCGTAGAAGCCTCGGCATTCCCTTGACTCCGAGGTAGCCTCGGTGCTGGATAGCCAGGCCGCTCAGACTCCTCTGGGTGCCACATCGGTACACTATCCCCCGTGTCCGATCTCACCCACTCGATTCGCCTCTTCTTCGAAAGGTTCGGACTTCAGCCGCAGCATCTTCTGGTCGCGATATCGGGTGGACCTGATTCGATGGCGCTTCTCCTCGTGCTTGCCGGCATGCGGTCAGAATCTTTATCGGTAAGCGCCGGCCACGTGAATCACCGTCTGCGCGGAGAGGAATCCGACGAAGATGAAGAATTCGTGCGTCGCTTCTGCGCAGAACTGGGGATCCAACTGGTTGTCGAACAGGGATCACTCAATCGGTCTCTCATCCGGCCGCGTGGAATCGAAGCTGCCGCACGCCGCCTTCGCTACGAGATCCTCGGCCGTATCCGCGAGTCGCAGGGAGCCGACTATCTCGTCACCGCCCATCATCAGAATGATCAGGCCGAGACGTTTCTCATGCGGGCGTTAACTGGCAGCGCCGCTGCTCTCGGCGGCGTACTCCCTGTGAACGGCACGACCCTTCGTCCATTTCTATACACACCGCGGCTGGAGATCCAACAGTTCCTGGCCGCGAACAATCGCACGGCGCGCCAGGACTCGAGCAATGACGACAAGAGGTTCCTGAGAAACCGCGTGCGGGCCGATCTGCTCCCGCTCGCAGTCGAGCTGAATCCGCAAGCGATCAAAGCGTTTGCCCGCAGCGCCGATCAGGTCCGCGAACTGCTCGAAGCAGTTGAGCCGATGGCTGAGGAAGCAGCGCGCCGCTGGATTGTGCGGGATCTTCGTTCCTCTGTCTTTGATCTCGACCACCTACCTTCCATCCCCTGGATTGCGCGTACAAATTTTCTAGCTGAAGTCAGAAGGCTCGACCCTGCTTCACGTGCCATGGATGAAGGCGCACTTCGAAGACTCCTCGGATCTCTCGAAGGGCTTACACGTGTCTCAGTGACGAAAACGCTCATGCTGGCGCGCCAGGGCCGCTTTGCCACCCTGCGAAGCGTAGGCGAGAGCGCCGCCGGGTGGCCTTCGATGACGATCGATCCCGACTCTACGGTCGAGATTCCATCGATCGATGCGGAAGTGGAACTGAGCGCGCTGACCACAAGGCCTGATCCAGTCTCGCCAGGGCAACCGGGAACCGAACATTTCCAGATCAGGGACGGCCGCAAATCCACGACTTTCACCCTCAGGCCGCGCCGGATTGGCGAACGGTTCCAACCCCTCGGCTTCACGCACGAGAAGAAACTGAAGGAGATTCTGATTAATCGCAAGATTCCGCGTGAGTGCCGCGATACGATTCCCCTGCTCGCCGTCGGCGAGGAAGTCGTCTGGGTAGACAAGGTCGGAGTGGCTGAGCGATTCAGAGTGGGCGACGACCCGGGTAGCTGGTTCAAAATCTCAGTTCGCTACAGAGGGAATCGATGAAGGCATACAAAGAGACGTTCAGCAAAATAGAGATCGACGCGCGCATAGCAGAAATCGGCGGAAAGATACGGGCGGATGCGGGCACTTCCGAAGTGTTTCTGATCGGGATACTCAAAGGGTCTGCGGTCTTCCTGTCGGACCTGATTCGGGCGATCAGTGGCGAGGTCGGGTACGCGTTCGTCGATGTCATCCGGGACGTGGGCGATACCGGGACGGCCGAAGCCATCGAGATTGACTTCCTGACGCATTTCGAGATGGAAGGGAAGAACCTCTACCTTCTCAAGGACGTGGTCTCCAGCGGCATCATTGAAAACTACCTGATGACGCAGCTGCGCCAGCAGAAGCCGGCCGACCTCAAGCTCGTCGCGCTACTCGACCGACCCGAGGCTCGAACCGTAGAGGTAAATGTCGACTACGAGATGTTCAAGGTAGATCGGGGCGTTTTCGTCGGCTACGGGTTGGAGAGTGGTGGCCGCTATGGAAATCTTCCCTTTATCGCGACCATGGAATGATTGAGGGAAGGAAGCGTCGGTGCTGTCGAGCCGCCGCGACAGCCATGGATAGCCCGTATTTCTCACAGACCTTCGCCGTCGGACGACGGACAGCGGCCTGTCTGCTTCGTTGCACGCCAATTTCGCTCCTCGACATAGTGTCGACCATGCCTTCGTCGCAAAATCGCCGTGCGCCTCGCATCCAAGCCACTCTCCGCCGTCTCACGACAAAGGTCTGTGAGAAATGCGGGCCAGGACCGCTCGCCGCGATGAAGCTCCGTCGTGATAGAACTTCTATAGAATTTCAACCGTATTAGAGTGGTTAGAATGGTCGTCGGAGTGCCCGGTCCAAACGCGTCCAGGCAAACTCTAACTGTCCCGTCACGCTTCTGGAGGCATTGTCTTGAATTCCACGGTCAAAACAGCACTTTTATGGGTCGTGATCATCGTTCTGGTGTTCCTTCTTTGGAGCCTCTTCCAGACGACCAAAGGCGCGACCGAAACAATTTCGTACAGCAAGTTCCTCGATCTGACGAACTCGGGACAGGTCGAAAAAGTCGTCATTCGTGGCAACGAGATCCGTGGAGACCTCCGGGCTCCCGGCAATGCCAAGAAAGATTTCAGAACCGTCGCGCCTCCGAACAATGCGGGTTTGATCGACCTCCTGTACGCCAAGAAGGTCGGCATCGAATCTGAGGAGCAGCGCGACAACTCGGTGATCACCGCACTGGTGACGTGGGCTCCGGTCATCTTCCTGATCGGCCTCTGGATCTTTTTCATGCGACAGATGCAGGCAGGCGGCAATAAGGCCATGTCGTTCGGAAAATCCAAGGCGAAGCTTCTGTCGGGCACCGCCAAGAAGGTGACGTTCAAGGACGTTGCAGGCGTCGACGAAGCGAAAGTCGAGCTCCAGGAGATTATTGAGTTTCTCAAAGAGCCGCAGAAGTTCACCAAGCTCGGCGGCAAGATTCCGAAGGGAGTACTTCTCATGGGCTCTCCTGGAACAGGAAAGACGCTGCTGGCCCGTGCCGTGGCAGGAGAGGCGAATGCACCGTTCTTCTCGATCAGCGGCTCGGACTTCGTCGAGATGTTCGTCGGTGTCGGTGCGTCCCGGGTTCGTGATCTTTTCGAGCAGGGCAAGAAGAACGCCCCCTGCATTATCTTCATCGACGAGATCGACGCGGTAGGACGTCACCGGGGCGCCGGCCTCGGCGGTGGCCATGACGAGCGTGAGCAGACCCTGAACCAGCTGCTCGTCGAGATGGATGGATTCGAGTCAAACGATGGGGTCATCCTCGTAGCCGCCACCAACCGGCCCGATGTCCTCGATCCCGCACTTCTTCGTCCGGGACGCTTCGATCGACGCGTCGTTGTCGACCTGCCTGATCTCAAAGGACGAGAGGGCATTCTCAAGGTTCACACCCGAACGATCCCCCTCTCCGACGATGTCGAGACGAACACGCTGGCACGGGGAACTCCAGGGTTCTCAGGCGCCGACCTGGCGAATCTGGTCAACGAGGCTGCGCTCAACGCTGCCCGTTACGACAAGAAGAAAGTTCAGCAGATCGATTTCGAGTTTGCCAAGGACAAGGTGCTCATGGGAGTCGAGCGCAAGAGCATGGTGATGAGCAATCGCGAGAAGCGGAACACCGCCTATCACGAGGCGGGTCACACCATCGTGGCGGCAATCCTTCCGGCTGCTGATCCACTGCACAAGGTGACGATCATTCCCCGCGGACGTGCGCTCGGGCTGACCCAGCAGCTTCCTACCGAGGATAAGTACTCGTATTCGAAACGCTACCTCGAAGCCAATCTTGCCGTCCTCATGGGCGGCCGAATTGCCGAAGAGATCTTCCTCATGGAGATCACCACCGGCGCCGGAAACGACATCGAGCGAGCGACCAGTCTCGCGCGCAAGATGGTCTGCGAGTGGGGCATGTCCGAGCTCGGCCCACTTTCCTTCGGCAAGAAGGAAGAGGCGATTTTCCTCGGCCGGGAGTTCGCGCAGCATCAGGACTACTCCGAGGGAACGGCGCTCGAGATCGATCGAGAGGTACACCGGATCATCGACAAGGCTTACAACACTGGTAAAGAGATCATCACGAAGAACAAGAGCTCGCTCGATCGCGTGGCGCGACGCCTGCTCGAGAAAGAAACTCTCGATGGCGACGAGGTCAATGCAATTCTGATCGAAGAGACCGGTACCGACTACCTCAAGAACAAGGAGTTCTACCCTGAGGAGGGCCCGGGCGAGAAGATGACGATAGCGCCGGGAACGGGAAGCGATGCCGACATTGCGATCCCCACACCGGGAGCTCCGGTCTAACCGACGCTGACAGTGATGAGACCGAAAAAGCCGACCCTCAGGGGTCGGCCTTTTCATTGATTGATTCTCGTGAGGTGACGCGTTTATCCTCACTGACATTGGCGGTGCTACCTGTGGCCGGACATTCCAAGGTTCGGCGCGCCGTAGGCGCAAGTGAACGCAAATACCGCCGGACATTGGAATGTCCGGCCACAAGTGTCGCCTCGGGACCGCAGGAAGAGAACGCTTCATCATCTCTTCAACAGCGTTCGGCGCTGTTTTCGCGCTTCTGATGAACTGACTTTTCATTGAGGAAGTGGAGTGAGCTGGTAACCGAGGGTAAGCGCTTTTTTTTCGAGTGAGTTGAATAGCTTCTGCTGATAGCGTTTCTCGTAGTAGTCAACGCCGGCTTCGCGGTATGGCGTTTTGGTTTTCATCATCGAGTAGAAAATCACGGCGAGCTTGTGAGCAGAGGCCTTGATAGCGGCGGCCCATCCGTCCCGGGCTTTGATCCTG
>DATLXH010000003.1:0-2508 GCA_035576005.1 Thermoanaerobaculia bacterium
CAGGCGACGACCACAACATGCACACGTTCATGTGCATGTCGCGCTCGCGACTCGCCAACTGCCTCCTCAATCATGCGATCGAGAACATTTTCCACAGGTTTACGGCACTTCGACATGACAGTGTGAGAAATGCGGGCTAGGCTGCACGGAGCCTGTGCTCATGACTATGAAGAACAAAGAGGGTGTCTGGCGCCGTCTAACGCCTGAGTTAAGCCGCGCCGCGAAGCGGCGTCGGCTTGGACGAATTGTTAGGCGGCCTCATAGATTCTCTAGCGCTAACCGCACGTGCCTACATTGAGTGATGCCGCGCAATCTGCTCAGGAGTGAGCCGGAGAAATCGCGCCGCGTTGTTGTAGAAGATGTCTCGCTTCTGCTCTGGATTAGGAAAGGCGCCTCGTCTATCGAACGGATGGCGACATCGATTAGCGCCGGCCAGATGGTCTGGTCGGAGCCGAATAGGACACGATCGCCCTAACCAGCTTCCATAATTCCACGCAGGAAGCGGTAAAACGCAGCCCGAGTCTCTATGTTGTTCGCCGGGCTCAGCTCCACGTACACCTGCGGGTGCGTGAACAGCAGGGAAAGCAGATCCTCGAGCATCGGGTAGCCCGCATGCATGATGTACACACGCAGGCGCGGGTGACGGATCAGGACTTCTTCAAGCGTGAGCGCACTCTGCAGTCGCGCACGGAACACAGGTGCGCCGGTGTAGGGCGCGCCAGGCGCGCCCCCTCCGATGTGAATTCCGACTGGTATATCCATTTCCTCAGCCATGGCCCAGAGCGGCTCGAGACGCGCATCATCCGGCGCCATTCCGGCGTATTGGTTCCCCACTTCGGCGATCACCTCGACCGATTTGTCTTGAATCAGCTTTCGAACCGCATCCACGGAAATCTGTCGCTGCGGATCACGCGGCGCAATGGACTGCCCGGTCTTCGGGTCGAAGTCGAGATCACGACCGCGGATGAACCGTCCGGGCGCCTTCAAAGCCCACGCGTTTACCAATTCAGGCGCGCCGCCAAGGACGCCGATCACATTGTTCCGCTCCATGACTCCCATCGTTTGCCGCCAGAGAGCGTCGTCGGTCATTGGCGACATGAGCGGTTTCGAACAAAGGGGCGGCGCCGATTCATCCCGCCACATCGGCTTCCTCTGGTCCCAGCGCGGCATCCGTTCGACTGGTGCACAAATCGGGATCGGAGGAGTACCGTAAAACGCGGCCGTTCGTGCGTGCATGTGCATGTCAAGAATCGGCAGCCTCGAAGTCGAAGTATTAGCCGTTGCGACTACGCCACGGGGAGATATTTCGTTCGTGTGAGCAGCAGTAGTGCAGCCGTTGAGTGCAATCGACACGCATATCACGAGAGCCATACGTTTCGCAGAACTGATATACATCGTCGCCTCCCATGGCGTCTCCGAATAAGGGTAGCACCGCTGTGGAGTTCACTATCGCTCCTCCGGGCAACCTCTACAGGCGTCTCCTTCGCAGCGGCGGTTCATCGATGCCTGGGCTGGCCGCCTAACGGACCCTTTTCACCGGCTCCGGTCCGCACGCGACATTGTACAGCACTAGGGACCAGGCAACTTGCGGGCCGGAGCCCGGTGCAACGTCGAGTTAGGCCGTTACTGGAGTCTCGATGAAGGTACGCGTGCCGGTGACCTGGTCGGGCATCAGACCGTACAGTCGGTGGTGGGGTTGAAGAATGATGTGAGGGGCGGCTCGCCGAAATCCGGCAAGGCTTTGCGCGGCAGCCTCCGCCACCCGTGCCACATCGATTGTGTGGGCAAAGACCCACACAATCTCCGGATGTGTCGGGAGTTCAATGCGCTGAAGAAGTCTCATTCCGACACCTGCGATGGGCTCTTGGTCGGGGCGTTGCGCGGTGATCAGCAGAATCAGCCCGGTTGCTTTTCCGAGCGGGGGGACCAGCCAATGAATTGGCTTTAGCGTCGCGAGTTCCAAATTTACTTTCAACGCTTCATTCGCGAAATAGAGACGTAAAGGAATCGTCTGCCCATTCGCTACAGGCGGTGGTCGATTCCATTGTTCAAGGAACCGGGAGGAACGTCCTAGGTTGGTTCGGTTCCTTTCGTAGTACTCCCTGACATAGGCGAAGTTGAATTGACCAGTACGAAGGTGGAGGCTGATCTTCGCGACACCTAGCGCCTCTGTGGCGATCATGTACACGTCGCTTTTCCACCACGTAATTGACCATACGGCAGAGCGCGGACCATTAGGAGTTCCCGCCGCAATTCTGAGTTTCGGTTGCTCAGCCATTCGATGGCCCTAGGGCCAACCCTCCCGTCGAAAGTGGTACATCGAGTGGTACATCCCGTTTTCGGCTGGCCGCCTATCCCGCATAAGTTACTGAAAAGATTGGTGCGCCCTGAGGGGTTCGAACCCCCAACCCTCAGATCCGAAGTCTGATGCTCTATCCAGTTGAGCTAAGGGCGCGATATTGCGGTCGGCTCGGACGAGTCTATCTGCTCTCTGCCTGACCGTGCAAG
>DATLXH010000004.1:0-11205 GCA_035576005.1 Thermoanaerobaculia bacterium
GCCCTTTTCGAAGGACTGGCGAGACTTTCACGCCCCTCTCCCTGCTTCGCTCCGCTCGCTTCCCTCTCCCCGCCGGGGAGAGGGATTACGCCGCTTCGCGGCTCAACGACGTCAGACAGTGAACCGGTGTCATCAGAAGCGGGTGAAACGCGTTGGAACGTTGGTGCAAAGGTAATGAAGTCGCTCGTGTAGCGCAGGCGTCCCGCCTGCCTTTGGGCGGGGGAAAGAACTCCGAAAGGCAGGCGAGACGCCTGCGCTACACGAGGATTTCATTCCGAGCGTCGAGCGAGGAATCTGGGCGGGGGCCTCTGCACGACCAAACGATTGCGAATCACGATTCACGGCGCAGGGCCCCCACCCGGATTCCTCGCTCGACGCTCGGAATGACACAGTCCCGACATTGAGTAGTTGAACCTGTGAGAATGCGCGATGAACGGTAAAGAGCAATCGCACTCCGCTGTCGGATTTCTTTTCCTGTAACGGAATTGGAACAAACGCAGCTGGGTTTTTAGCAGCAACACGAATGTCAAAAATGCAGACAAAGATCGCTGACGAGAGAGACTCCGTATTCTTCGACGACCGACGCCGCATTCGACGGATCAGGATGATCGTCGACCTTACGTCGAATCTCATCCGCCGCGACCCATCACTGTCTCATCGTCAGGCGCGCTCGCTCGTGACTTGCGCGCGCAAGGCAATCCTCGAGCTCTACCCGACATTTGACGTTCGTTTCGAGACGCTGATCAAGCCACACTTCGATCAGGTGCTGTGTCGCAGATGGCCCGGCGAAGAGCTCGCATCGGGCTGCGACGATCGACTCGTTAACTGAAACGACGTAGAGCAACGCGGGCTAACGTGCGCTCACGTTTCTCAGCGCCGTCTCCATTCTCCTTACAATCTCAACGTCTCCCAACGTGATCTTCGCCCTGCGAATCTCGCTCGCCATCTGCTTCCTCTGATGTGGATCGGATGGGATGGTCCGCTCAGGATCGTCCGGCACCAGCGTCTCGAACTCTCTCGACGCCAGGATCGATGGATCGAATGCTCGCCGTCTCGCGAACAACAGCGCTACATCATCGAAGCCTATGAGGGCCCATTCCGAGCGTGGGTAGAAAGCGAGTGAGGCTGCTGTCCTGATTTTCTCCCCGCTTCCGAAACGGGTGACGTCGGTAGCCGGTCGATACTCATCAAGTGCCAGCGCGACGTCATACTTGTCGAGCAGCCTCTTCCACGCTCGCGAATCTTTCCGCGCCATCGCGTCCTCAGGGATGAAAGTTCGATAGAGCTCGTTTCTCCCATCGGTCAGGACGCGTCGTTCCGGGTAGAGCGACCAGATGAGGAACCCTCCGAACTGGTCAGCATTGAAGATGTTCCCTGCGAGCGTTCCGTCACGAAGCTGTTCGATCACGGTAACTGGAAAGCGTTCCGAGTCGACCAGCGGAGTGATCCTGATGTCAGGCAAGGCAATGAGGATGAGCAGTGATGCCACCACCATCGCCGTACGACGGAGCAGCGGCGACCAGTTGAATGACAAAGCGGGCGCAATGAGTAGAGGAAGACTCGCGAAAAAGATCGGCTGGTTTCTGACCGATCGCACTGCCAGCGCAATGAATAGCATCAGCACGAGGAGCCGCGAGAGTCGGTGGGTCTCACGCCGCCACATCAGCAAGCCGAGCGAGAAAGCGGCCAGGAAGAAAAACAGCGGAAAGAGTGCCGGTCTGCTCGGCAGCCACTCGCTGTTCGTGAACGTGCCGCTGGCCACCCACCGAGTCAGCTCGATCGGCGCTGCGATGCTCTTCCATCCGTATGGGTTGATGAGGAGCGCCAGAAGACTCGCCATTACGACGAAGGCGGAATCAGAAAGCACGCGTCGCTCACGGTTTCTCATGAGCTCTCCCGCCTGCCACAGCGCCGCGATGACTGGCGCAAGCAGAGCGGACGGATGAACGTTGATCCAGAGGAGCGAGAGCGACGCAAAGAGCAGGACCCTCGGCCATCCCCGCGAGCGTTCCAGAATCAGTAGAGAGATCACCACGAAAAGGACTGCAACCGTCGAAGGACGTGCTCCGAGTTGCGGCAGCGCCTTCCACCAGCAGATCAAAGCAAGAAAGAACGCAAGCTCAACGGGAAGAGCCCGGGACGCATGTCTTGCTCCTAGAGCGAAGGTCACTGCCACGACGAGAGCCGTCGTGAGGACCGCACCAATGTGGCCGCGGATGCTGTGGAGGAGGTAGAGCGCAATTTGATAAAGCCACTCGCCGTCGATCCATTCGACGCGGTCGCTGGCGACGGCGAACGGATCAGTCGTGGGGAGGGCGCCATGTTCAACAATCCACCGTCCTGACGCCAGATGCCAGAAATAGTCGTAGCTGGCGATCGATCGAATGGACAGGATCCCGAAGACCATCAGCGCTACGAGGAATAGCAAACTACGCAGCCCCTCGCCATCGACAAGCGGGGCTCGTGTGGCGGGCATCGGCGTTTCGGGTCCGGCGCTGCTCACGCGGGGAAACGTCGCTGGAATCTCATCACTCTTCCTGCTTCATCGACGCGTTGATGCGGCCCCAGTAGTCCGAGCCCGACAGCCACTGGCCTCCATCGATTACGAATGACTCACCCGTCACAAAGGACGCAAAATCGGACAGAAGATAGGACGCAGCCTGAGCGATCTCTTCAAGGGTCGCGAACCTGCGCAGCGGAATCGTTTTCCTGATTCCTTCAATGATTCGCGGGTCGGGAAAGAGTCGTGCAGAGGCCCCCTTGGTATCCACCGGTCCGGGAGCGATCGCGTTGACGCGAATCCCGTGACGCGCCCATTCGACAGCGAGGGTCTGCGTCATTGCCAGCACCCCGGCTTTGGCGCTGGCTGAGTGGATGACCCCTGCCCCACCTGTCCATGCGTAGTTCGCAATTACGTTGAGTATCGAGCCCGCCCGCTTCGCTTCGATCATCCTCCTGCCCACCGCGGACGAGCAGTAGAAGGTTCCGTTCAGGACGATGCCGATGACCGCGTTCCAGCCGTTCACGCTGAGATCTTCCGCTCTGACGATGAAGTTCCCGGCCGCGTTGTTGATGAGGTAATCGAGCGGACCGTGATCTGATTCAGCTTTAGCGACCATCTCCTCAACGGCAGCCGGATCACGTATGTCGAGTACATGAAAGTGAGCCGCATCCGCCCGTCCGGTCTCCCTCCTGATTCCTTCGACAGCGGGAGCGAGATGTTCCTCACTGCGACTTGCCAGGATGACCTTTGCGCCGAGTCGTGCAAGCTCCTGAGCCATGGCAAGACCGATTCCGGTCCCACCTCCGGTGATGATGCCGACTCGTCCGGCAAAACTTTCTTTCGGCAGCATCCGATTTCTCCTGACTATTCGTTCGGCCTTGTGCAGAGGATTGTACGACCACGCCGGCGATCCCGCCCGGGATCTGAGACAATCATCCTCTATGAACATTCGACTGTTGCTGTTCGCCTTCCTTTTGACAGCGGCCTGCGGGGTGCGCGAGAGGATCGAGCCTGCGACTGCGACATCCACTGCTTCTGAGAAACTGTACGTAGTGACCGGAAAGATCCTGGGGCGCGACGCGAAAGCCAGTCAGATCACCGTCGATCACGACAAGATCGAGGGATTCATGGAAGCGATGACGATGAACTACGTGGTGCGTGGAGCCGATGTCGCCACTCTGCCCGCTGACGGATCGAAGTTCACGGCGAAGCTGCATGTGACGGACGACGGCTACTGGGTCACGGACGTGAAGGCGGTACCGTAATAGCTCAGCCAAGTCGCAGGGCTTTATCTCCCCCTCTCCCCGCGGGAGAGGGTGGCGCGTCGAGCGCCGGGTGAGGGTCTCCCGCTAGAGCGACGAGAATCCGAACTCCGTCCGATGAACTGCAGGTCTAGGTTAGCCTCCTGCCCGAGTTAACCAACATCACCGATTCTCAGTGCACCATCACGACCCAACCTCGGGCGTGAGACCCTCACCCGGCGCTAAGCGCGCCACCCTTGCGGGGAGAGGGGAAGAAACACGCGACGGCGCGGCGCCTCAGCCGGTGTGGATTGGACCGAAGATTACGGTTGGGACCTTTGTGCCGGGTTCGATTGTTGTGACTCCGGCTTCGACGATGGCGAAGCCGTTTGCCTTGACCATCGAGGTGGAGACACCTGACCCCTGCGACTTCATTGGAGTCGACACGAGTGCGCCATCTCTGGCACTCACCCGAACGCGCAGGTACGAACGTCGATCGCCTCGCGAGCTCAATGTCCCCTCACATCGAACCATCACGGTCGCGGGGAAAAGATCCTCACTCTGCCCCATAGACTTTCGGATGGCGGGAGCGATGAAGAGAATGAACGACACCATGCACGAGACCGGGTTCCCCGGCAGTCCGAAGTAGAGGCGATCGCCCAGGCGAGACAGGACGACCGGTTTACCCGGCTTCATCGCCACCTGCCAGAACATCGTCTCCGCGCCCAGACGGTCCAACGCATCTTTCACGAAGTCGTACGCACCGACCGACACCCCTCCGGATGAAATGATGAAGTCGGACTCGAGTGCCGATTCGATCGCGGCGACCGTGGCATCGAGATCGTCAGCAACCGTTCCGAGCACTCTCGGGACAGCGCCGGTTTCGTGTACGAGTGCCGACAGGGAGTAGGAATTCGAGTTCACGACCTTGCCGGGAGTGAGTGTTCCATCGATCTCTATCAGCTCATCGCCAGTCGACAGGATGGCTACGGTCGGCCTGCGAGCCACGGTGACAAGACTCTTCTGGACGCCTGCCAGGACACCCGCCTCCGCCGCACCAATCACCGAGCCGCTCTTCAGGACGACGTCGCCGCTTCGCATGTCCTCGGCCATGCGGCGGATGTTCGTTCCGACCTTGAGGGCGTTGAAGATTTTCACTTCGTCGGATCCGGCGTCGGTGATCTCGACGTGCGCGACGGTGTCCGCTCCTTCGGGGATCAGCGCGCCGGTCATGATCCTGATCGCGGTGCCGAACTCACAGATTCTGGTCGCCACGGAGCCGGCTGGAAGGTCCTCGATGACTTTGAGAGCCACAGGTGACCCGGCTTTCGCTCCGGCGATGTCGGCGGCACGCACTGCATAGCCGTCCATTGCTGTGTTGTCAGCCTGCGGAACGTCGTAACGACTGATCACGTCCTCGCGGAGAACGCGGCCCAATGCGTCAACGAGCGCGACGGGTTCGGATTCGTTGACTCGAACTTCGTCCATGACGCGCTGCTGTGCTTCTTCGACGCTGAGCATCCGCTCGCCCATGCGTCCTGTCTGGAATGAAGCCATGGAATTTATCGTAGCATTCACGATGATTCCGCCCCCCCCTCTCCCCGCGGGAGAGGGTGCCGCGTCGAGCGGCGGGTGAGGGTCCCTGTTGAAGCTCGGAAGAACAGTTCCATCGCGACGCAGCAGGGACTCTCGAGAAACGACTCTCTTACCTCACGCAGTTCGACCTTTTGCATGCGCTGATTTCACATCCCGAACCGATCTCGTTGGCAAGACCCTCACCCGGCGCTCGGGTTGGCGGCCTCTCCCGCGGGGAGAGGGGAGACGTGAACCTAACCGCCGGCGAATGCTACGAGAAGCTCGACTTCGTCACCGCTATGCAATGCCACGTTTTTCTCGCCATGAAGAATCAGTTCACCGTTCAACGCGAAGTTGAAGAGCTCGTTGTTGGCCGCAGCAAAGTTCGCGATCCGGGACTCGAGAAGGGTCGTCAACTCACCCAGGGTCCTCACCGGCGTGTCGATCTCGATCACGTCCGGGCCATCATTCCTGAACGGCTCAGCGAGCCGAACTGTCAGGACAAAGGATGCGGTCGAGACGTTGCTCACGCGGAAAGAACTCCCTCGAGTTGCTGGCGCCAGACCTCGTTCGGCAATCCTTCCTCGGTCAGGTTCGAAATCGCATAGAAGCGCGACAACATCCCGTCGAACTCGGCTCGATCGATCTTCTCTCCCTTGAACGGACCGACGTCAATGGCTTCGTCGAACCAGCGTTTGGGGAGGGTGTCGTCTTTCCGGGAGATTCCGAGCTTGCTGTTGATCATGCGCTCGACAGCCATGATGTTCAGACCGACCCGGTCGAGCTCCGCTTTGCTCAGCGTGATGCCCGTGATGTTCTCGATCTGATCGGCGAACTCTTCGAGTCCCGGCAATGATGGGGAGTTGAAGAGCTTCGTCGTGAAGCGGCACATCCCGACCGCATCGCCCACCGCGTAGATATTCTCGCAAGCGCGCACGGCGACTTCCTTCCCGACGTAACTGTTCGGCTCGGCGCTCACATCGCCGCCGTACAGCTCTTTCTTGAACGCGGGATCGTCGTTGATCTTTGCGTTGATCTCGAGGGTTACACGATTCCTCAGGTGATCCATGCCGCGCGTCGCGACGGCCAGCCCGAGGGCGAACGCTTTGAGGATTCTCGCGTCGTGTGGGTCGCTCTGGGTCAGGCCCTTGACCGCCATCAGATAGTCGAGCGCTGCTGTTGGATAGTGGCCTTTGGCAACCGCCTGAGACGAGTCGGCAATCGCATCACCGATCCCCTCGCGTCGCGCGATCATGAAAAGGAGACGCTCGATCGACTCGTAGTTCCCCCAGCTCAGATCGATTCCGGCCTGCTCTTTCGAGATCAGCCCTCGCTGGTAGAGCTCCATCGCCCAGGCGATGGCTGAGCCGGTTGAAGCGGTGTCGAGACCGAGGTCGTTGCAGATGTTGTTGAGTCGAAGGACCTGAGTCACCTCGGAGATTCCGATGTTCGGTCCGAACTTCCCGAGTGTCACGTACTCCGGTCCATCACCTTTGGAGTACTTGTCATGCACGCAGTTCGGATCGTGTGTCATGTCGTTCAGCGGACGGCAATTGACGGGGCAGGCAAAGCAGCCTTCCATCCCGGGACGGAACGGATCGATGTTTTCTGCGTCGAGCTTGTCGGTCCAGCTTGTGAGCTGATTGTTTTTCGTTCCCATCGCCCCGAGCATTCGCGATGGCCTGTAGAGAAACGGAGTCCCTCGTACTTTCAGAGCATTTTTGACGACAGAGGTCTCGAGGAGCTTTTTCGCAATATCGCGATTCCGCGTTTTGTGAGGTTTATGCGTAGCAAGGTTTGCCGATCGGCCTTGAAGAATGACGGCCTTCAATCCGAGCGCTCCCATCTTCGCTCCCGGTCCGCCACGGGCATAGATCGCTTTGGGACCAGCCATGATTCCGGATGTGAGGACAAGATTCTCTCCGGCGGTGGTGATTGCTGCCAGACCGAAGTCTTTCCCTTCGACTCCGTTGAAATCGAGTGAGATCTTCTCCCTTAGATCAATGTTGTCGAGTCCGCTGTACGCAGACGCATCCAGGAAGTCGACAAGGCGATTCTGGATTCGCAGAGTCGTCCAGCGCTTTGCTTTGCCGAACAGGATCAGATGGTCGATGCCGCCCAGCTTCATGAATGAAGGGAAGTAATCGCCGGCGTTGCTGTCCATGATGACGAGGCTCTCCGGCGACCATGAGGTCGCGTTGCCTCGCGATGCGGATGGGACCATGGAAGTCAGCAGCCCTGTCCCGAAGATGAGTGGTATGTCGGGGCTCAGGGGCGTGAGGGTGGGGTCGAGGAGGTTGTAGAGGAGAAACATGTTGACGCCACGACCGCCGAGGAACGACTCGACCACCGGGCGCGGGATCCATCCGCCTCGAACTTCCTCTCGCTCGAGGTCGATGAACAGCGTCGTCCCCTGGGTCGGGAACTGCGCCTCGGTCGCGAGGCGCGGCATGAGGAGGTCGATTTTTTCCCGGATTGTCATCAGATAGGGTCGAACGCGATGCCAATGCTCTTACAATCGCACCCTCTTAACAACCGGCCAGAAAGACAATCCCATCCCACTCATGTCGCAGCGTATTGAACTCATCGATCTCAGTCCCCGGCGCGCGAGCTTCAAATCCGAGGTTCTGTCGGGCTTGAGAAAACCGCGTAAAGAGCTGCAGGCGAAGTTTTTCTACGACAAACAGGGATCGGAGTTGTTTGAACGCATCACACGTCTCCCTGAGTATTACCTGACTCGAACCGAAATCGGAATTCTGGACGACAACGCCGATGAGATGGTCTCGATGATGGGAAAGAACTTCGTACTCATCGAGTTCGGGAGTGGCAGCAGTCGCAAGGTACGAATCCTTCTCGATCAGATGCTGAGCGGCGCCACGTACATGCCCATCGACATCTCGTTGCTCTACCTCAAGGAATCGGCCGCCGCCCTGACAGACGATTACCCGCATGTCGAAGTGATCGCAGTCTGTGCCGACTACACGATGCCCTTCGAGATGCCGAGCGACAGTCGCTTCGACAGGCGAGTGATCTTTTTCCCCGGCTCCACCGTCGGAAACTTCGAGCGCGAGCTGGCCAGGATTTTCTTTCGCGACACGGCGCTGAAACTGAAGTCGGGTGATGGGATGATCATCGGGGTCGATCTGCAAAAGGATGACGCCGTACTTGACGCCGCTTACAACGATCAGGAAGGTGTCACCTCCGAATTCAACAAGAACATTCTCGTTCGCATCAATCGCGAGCTCAACGCCACCTTCGATCTCGGGTTGTTCGATCATTACGCTTTTTACAACCGGCCAGAGGGTCGCATCGAGATGCACCTGAAAAGCAGGATCGCGCAGCAGGTCTCCATCGACGGAGAAACCATCGACTTTCGTGAAGGCGAGACGATCCATACGGAAAACTCGTACAAGTACACGATCGAGGGGTTCCACGAGTTGATCGCGGAGAGCGGCTTCGTCCCGATGAAAGTCTGGACTGACGCGGAGGGGTTGTTCAGCGTGCATTACCTGCGTGTGGCGTGAGGCCGGGCCTGGAGTTTTGACATTTCCACCATGGCCCGCGGGCGCATTCTTATCGATCAAGGCAACAGGAGACTTCATGGCCCGAACACGTGTTTCCCCGAAATTTCAGGTCGTCATACCGAAAGAGATCCGCGAGCGACATGGACTCAAGCCGGGTCAGGAGATGCAGGTGATCAGCAAGGGAGAAACGATCACCCTGGTGCCCGATCGGCCGCTTTCATCCTTCCGCGGAGTCTTGCGGGGAATGCCGACGAGCGGACACCGTGAGAAGAAGGACCGAATGTGATCGTCGTCGACTCGTCCGCGTGGCTCGAGTTTTTGACAGACGGGCCACTCGCTGACCAGTTCGCATCGCGTCTTCGGCTTTCTGCTCGGGTCATAACACCGGCAATCGTCGTTTACGAGGTTTACAAGCACATCAAGCGTTTGCGGGGAGAAGATGCTGCAATCGAAGCAGTGGCTGCGATGCAGAAGACGAACGTCATTTCCCTCGATCAGGAACTTGCGCTCCTTGCGGCCGATCTTAGCCTAGAGCACAAACTGGCGATGACGGATGCCATCGTGCTCGCAACCGCTCGACAGTACGATGCGAAGGTCATCACCAGCGATTCTGACTCCCGCGACTCCCTGGCGTGATCTACATTCCGAAACGGTGAGCAGCCCCCTTCAATGCAGTCCTGATACTTGTCTGCGTAAGAGCGCGATTGCCCCCGCTCCCTTCTCCCCGCGGGAGAAGGTGGCGCGTGAGCGCCGGATGAGGGTCCTTGTTCATTCGCTGACGAATCGTGGCCGATCAACCGTACGCGTCAGGATCAATGGCGATTCTGGTGGAAACGGCACCGTCAAGAACGTGCGCTCAACTAACTGGTTGGCCCGAGCTGCGTGATTATTGCACTCAGCGTCCATTCTCCAAGTCCGCTTTGGTCCCTTACTCATCGAAATTCGCGGCTGGAAAGATCGGAATGGCGTGCGGACTGCACGATAGCGTTACCTGAGATTGTTGTGCAGATAGAAAGAGTGTCGGCCGCACGCGGTGCCGCCCTACGCCCGCCCCGAGGAGCGCGAATATGACTGTTGTTGAGAGGACTGCAGACCGATCCCGGACCGACGCCCCTTCCGACACTCGCATCCCGGTCGCGATTCTCGGCGCAACGGGATCAGTCGGCCAGCGTTTCGTGCAGCTTCTCGAGGATCACCCGTGGTTCCGGGTCGACGAGCTCGTGGCATCGGAGCGGAGCGCCGGGAAGACGTACGGCGATGCTGCCAGCTGGAGGCTCGAGACGCAGCTTCCCGGCAGGGTCGCGGATCTCACGGTAAAACCACTCGGCGTCGATCTGCAGAGCACGATCGTATTCTCAGGGCTCGATTCATCGGTTGCGGGTGAAGCCGAAGATTTGTACGCCAACCGCGGAGCTGCGGTCATTTCCAACTCCAAGAACCATCGGCTCGATCCCGATGTCCCGCTCCTGATTCCTGAGATCAACTGCGATCATCTCGATGCGCTCGAGGTCCAGAAGAGACGGCGCGGGGGTGAGGGGTACATTGTTACCAACCCTAATTGCTCCACACTCGGATTGAGTCTCGCGATCGCGCCAATCGAGCAGGTGCACGGTATCGAACTGCTGCAGGTCACGACGATGCAGGCAATCTCCGGAGCTGGTTACGCGGGCGTAGCGTCGTTCGCCATCCTCGACAACGTCATCCCGTTCATCTCCGGGGAGGAAGCAAAGATCGAAACCGAGCCGCTTCGAATCCTGGGGCGATGGGATGGGTCAAGGTTTGAGGATGCGCAGTTCGCGATCTCGGCCCAGACCAACCGTGTTCCGGTCGTTGACGGCCACATGCTCTGCATTTCACTGAGGCTTCGCAACAGCGCGGCTCTGCGGCGCGATTTCACCATCGAACAGCTGCTAACGGACATCCGTTCCGCGATCGAGTCGTTCAAAGGAGAACCGCAGCGTCTCGAGTTGCCGTCCGCTCCCACGCGACCTCTTCATCTCGTCGCAGACGAGGACCGTCCGCAGCCTCGTCTCGACCGGGACCGCGAGCGCGGCATGACGGTCACCATCGGACGTCTCCGTCCCTGCCCGGTCCTGGACCTGCGCATGGTGGCCCTGATCCACAACACCATCCGCGGAGCCGCCGGAGCCGCGATCCTGAACGCCGAGCTCCTCAAGGCCCGAGGACTGCTCCCGTAAGTCTCGCTGTGGCCGGACATTCCAACGGTAAATCCTCAGCTGGCTTGGTAAAAGAAAAAGCATCGCCCTGATCTCGTTCGCTACGATGGGTTTGGAAGAACGAATCAAAGCGAAAGTGAGGGACAGAACGATGCAGAGCGAGAGTACCAAAAGAACCTACCAAG
>DATLXH010000005.1:0-3721 GCA_035576005.1 Thermoanaerobaculia bacterium
ATGGCTGTCGTCAGCTCGTGTCGTGAGATGTTGGGTTAAGTCCCGCAACGAGCGCAACCCTCGCCTTTAGTTACCATCATTTGGTTGGGTACTCTAAAGGAACCGCCGGTGATAAGCCGGAGGAAGGTGGGGATGACGTCAAGTCCTCATGGCCCTTACGCGCTGGGCTACACACGTGCTACAATGGCAACTACAGTGGGCAGCGACCCTGCGAGGGCGAGCTAATCCCCAAAAGTTGTCTCAGTTCGGATTGTTCTCTGCAACTCGAGAGCATGAAGGCGGAATCGCTAGTAATCGCGGATCAGCGTGCCGCGGTGAATACGTTCCCAGGCCTTGTACACACCGCCCGTCACACCATGGGAGTTGGATTCACCCGAAGGCGTTGCGCTAACTCGCAAGAGAGGCAGGCGACCACGGTGGGTTTAGCGACTGGGGTGAAGTCGTAACAAGGTAGCCGTAGGGGAACCTGCGGCTGGATCACCTCCTTTCTAAGGATATCGGCAGAAAGCGCTGATGGCCTCGCATCCTCGGATGTCACGCCGTCGGAAGAGCTTCTTCCATTCCAAAGAACATTAGCCGCCGTCCTCATGTCCCTTCATCACTAGGTTAGTCCACGAGGCGAAGCAGCGTCAGCTGTTTTGCTCGGGGGCAAGCTCGGCCAGCGCGCGAAGCGCGCCTATCAGGTGCAGTTTTGCTGCGTCTGACGGGCGCAGCGGGTGTGGGCCTGTAGCTCAGTTGGTTAGAGCGCACCCCTGATAAGGGTGAGGTCGGTGGTTCGAATCCACCTAGGCCCACCACACACAAATGCGTTTGGGGCCTTAGCTCAGCTGGGAGAGCGGTTGCTTTGCAAGCATCAGGTCATCGGTTCGATCCCGATAGGCTCCACCATTTCGCAGGGGACGAGACGAGGCAGCGAAGCTGCCGCGCACGTCACCAAGAACGGCCAGCGCTGCAAAGCGCGCCCACAAGGCGCAGCTTCGCTGCGACTGACGGGCTCGCGAGTAGCGCACCATCAGCCATAACCTAGAGATGAAGAGAAACGGTTCGCCGTGCGAGAGCACGGTGATTGGGTCGAGACGACCCGTATTTGACATTGTGAATGGGTTCTTAAAATCGATGCCGTGAGGCGTATGATTTTGGACATTGAGGACAGCTTCGGCAGTTCGCTTAGCACTTCGGTGCGCAGTGAATTCGACAAGCGGTTCGCAAGGCCAAGACGTACGCCATCATACAAAATAATCTGGCTGAGATTATAATCATCCGCACCTGACAAAGATCAACGCGCACTGCTCTGCCGAGTTGGTGATCCGAAAGGACACCCAGTAATGTCGTTGGTGGTGTGGACTCTCAAGCGTGAGGTAAGGGCAATTCGTGGATGCCTTGGCATGTACAGGCGATGAAGGACGTGGCACGCTGCGATAAGCGTCGGTGAGCTGTGAGCAAGCATTGACCCGACGATTTCCGAATGGGGAAACCCACCTATCCCGATTAATTCTACCCGAGCTTCGGCTAGGGTAAAGTTAATTAGGTTAGGTATCACTTAGCTGAATAAAATAGGCTTCGTGAAGCGAACCCGGCGAACTGAAACATCTCAGTAGCTGGAGGAAAAGACATCAACCGAGATTCCGTTAGTAGTGGCGAGCGAACGCGGACCAGGCCAGTGCCTGATGGTGAATTAGCAGAACGATCTGGAAAGTTCGGCCATAGCGGGTGACAGCCCCGTATGCGAAAATGAAACATCAGGACTCGAGTAGGGCGGAACACGTGAAATTCTGTCTGAACATGGGGGGACCACCCTCCAAGCCTAAATACTCGTACATGACCGATAGCGAACTAGTACCGTGAGGGAAAGGTGAAAAGCACCCCGATGAGGGGAGTGAAACAGTACCTGAAACGGATTGCCTACAAGCAGTTGGAGGGCTTTTATGGCCTGACAGCGTACCTCTTGCATAATGGGTCTGTGACTTAATGTATCAAGCAAGCTTAAGCCGATAGGTGTAGGCGCAGCGAAAGCGAGTCTGAATAGGGCGCCAGAGTTTGATGTATTAGACCCGAAACCCGGCGATCTAGGCATGACCAGGATGAAGGTGCAGTAACATGCACTGGAGGTCCGAACCGATTAACGTTGAAAAGTTACCGGATGAGTTGTGTTTAGGGGTGAAAGGCCAATCAAGCCGGGAAATAGCTGGTTCTCCGCGAAAACTATTGAGGTAGTGCCTCGCACGAACACCTTAGGGGGTAGAGCACTGGATGGGCTAGGGGGGCGCGAGATCTACCAAACCTAACCAAACTCCGAATACCTAAGAGTGATATGCGGGAGACAGACGGCGGGTGCTAAGGTCCGTCGTCAAAAGGGAAACAGCCCTGACCTACAGCTAAGGCCCCCAAATCGTATCTAAGTGGGAAAGCATGTGGGACTTCCAAAACAACCAGGAGGTTGGCTTAGAAGCAGCCATCCTTTAAAGAAAGCGTAACAGCTCACTGGTCTAAACAAGAGGTCCTGCGGCGAAGATGTAACGGGGCTCAAGATACGTGCCGAAGCTTAGGGTGTGCCACTTATGTGGTACGCGGTAGCGGAGCGTTCCGTAAGCCTGTGAAGCGATCTGGTAATGGGTCGTGGAGGTATCGGAAGTGCGAATGCAGACATGAGTAGCGATAAAGAGGGTGAGATGCCCTCTCGCCGAAAGACCAAGGGTTCCTGCGCAAGGCTAATCCGCGCAGGGTGAGCCGGCCCCTAAGACGAGCCCGAAGGGGGTAGTCGATGGGAACCACGTTAATATTCGTGGGCCTGGTGGTGTGTGACGGATCATGTGTGTTGTCATCCCTTATCGGATTGGGATGGCTTCGAAATGGTTCCAGGAAATAGCCCCACCGTATAGACCGTACCCGAAACCGACACAGGTGGTCAGGTAGAGTATACCAAGGCGCTTGAGAGAAGTGTCCTGAAGGAACTCGGCAAATTGCCTCCGTACCTTCGGAAGAAGGAGGCCCTCATTGTGCGCAAGCATTTTGAGGGGGCACAGGCCAGGGGGTAGCGACTGTTTAGCAAAAACACAGGGCTCTGCTAAGTCGGCTTCAAGACGACGTATAGGGCCTGACGCCTGCCCGGTGCCTGAAGGTTAAGTGGAGGGGTGCAAGCTCTGAAATGAAGCCCAGGTAAACGGCGGCCGTAACTATAACGGTCCTAAGGTAGCGAAATTCCTTGTCGGGTAAGTTCCGACCTGCACGAATGGCGTAACGACTTCCCCACTGTCTCCAGGACATGCTCAGCGAAATTGAATTCCCCGTGAAGATGCGGGGTTCCCGCGGTTAGACGGAAAGACCCCGTGCACCTTTACTGCAGCTTCAGAGTGGCATTAGGAAAGAACTGTGTAGCATAGGTGGGAGGCTTTGAAGCGTTGGCGCCAGCTGACGTGGAGCCATAGGTGAAATACCACCCTGTTGTTTTCTGATGTCTAACCTCGATCCATGAAACTGGATCAGGGACCCTCTGTGGCGGGTAGTTTGACTGGGGCGGTCGCCTCCTAAAGAGTAACGGAGGCGCGCAATGGTGGGCTCAGGACGGTTGGAAACCGTCTGTTAGAGTGCAATGGCATAAGCCCGCCTGACTGCGAGACTGACAAGTCGAGCAGAGACGAAAGTCGGTCATAGTGATCCGGTGGTCCCTCGTGGAAGGGCCATCGCTCAACGGATAAAAGGTACGCCGGGGATAACAGGCTGA
>DATLXH010000006.1:0-5334 GCA_035576005.1 Thermoanaerobaculia bacterium
CGGCCTGTCTGCTTCGTTGCACGGCAATTTCGCTCCTTGACATAGTGTCGACTATGCCTTCGTCGCAAAATCGCCGTGCGCCTCGCATCCAAGCCACTCTCCGCCGTCTCACGACAAAGGTCTGTGAGAAATGCGGGCTAGAGCGGCCAAAGGGAGGCCCCTGCCGTGCAAGAGCAGCTGGGGAACCTACTTTTGCCCCTCAAAGCTCTTCACATGGGCAGCGAGTTGTCCGATCTCGTCTGGCGTCATCTGGCTTTTGAAGCCGCGCATTGCCGTTCCGGGGATTCCCTCCGAAATACTGCGCTCGATGTCGCGAGGATTGCCGCCGTAGGTCCATTGACCGTCCTTGAGGTTGGCAGTGACACCTCCCCCTCCCATCGGCGTGTCGCCTGCGCCGTCAGCCCCATGGCAAGAGGCACAACGGTTCTCGTAAAGCCGCTTTCCAACATCTGCGGTGGCGTCCGAGGCCGGCTGCTCGCCTCCGGCACTACAGCCGGTCGCGAGAAGCGACGCTACAACGAGCATCGACGACAGAAACGATCGCTTACGCATCGACGCTCTCACCAGGCGGAAACACTTCCTCGACGGCAGGCAGATCAGGGAGCTCGACTGCGGCCTCCAGTGGCGCATGCAGGTCGCGGCCACCCATCGGGAAGCCAACGTTCTTTCGATATTTCTCGAGTCGCTTATGAACGTGATGCAGGTCGTACGTAAGACGCATGACGGTTCTTCTCAGCTTGAACTTGATTCGCTTGAACGCCTCGACATCATCGCCACGCAGCGTCGGAAAGAACGACTGGATCTCCGAGATCCGCTTCCGCACCTTGTCGAGATCTTTATCCTGAATGTTGAGGAAAACTTCCTCCCCGTTGCTCATGAGCATCGGCTCGACTCCGCTCATCTGATGATCGAACCAGTGCCAGAGTTGCACGAGATCGATCCTCCGGCCTCGGGACAGGATCCGGGTCTCGAGCAGGTCCTGCCGGAAATAGGAGAGAAGTTTCCGGTCGTCTGTCCGATTGAAGTCGTCATCGGTGAGGTTCCGGGTGTTCCAGACTGCGTACCTCACAATGTCATTGCGAGCGGTCCTCAGCTGACGCATCACTTCGTCGAGGAGGCGGTTGGGGAGCTCAGAGAGTGTCTGCGGAGCAGCAAGGGCGCGATCGGACATGGGCACGGAAGTATAGCAGTGCCCATTGCAGCCCTTGTTTCGGGGCCACGAAGGTATGTGAGAAGGTCGGGCAAAGGAGCCGCGGCTTGTGGCCGGACATTCCAATGTCCGGCGCGCCGGAGGCGCGCACGGGTGGTGAATGCCGCCGGACATTGGAATGTCCGGCCACGAAAATGACACATGGTTCCTCCCGACCGATCACTTCGCGCCGCCGCGAAAGTACAGCAACTGAGGATGACGCCTCTGACGCGCGCAATGACATTTCTGCCCAACCTCTCAGAGCAGCTCTTTGAGACGGGTATAGCCCGCGCGGCTCACTGGCAGGCGCGTCCCGTCACGAAGAATCGCGATGCGGCTGTCTTTCGCGTAAAGCTCGAGCTTCTCGATCCGATCGATGTTCAGCAGATACGACCGATGAATTCGGACGAAGCGATCGGGATCGAGCTCGCTTGCAAGCTCACCGATCGTCTGTTGTTTTGCCAGCTTCCGTCCCGCCGATGCGATGAGGATCCGATCGTCGTCAGCCTCCACGTAGTCGACCCGCGAAGCAGGGACGACTTCGATGGTTCCATCCTCGCCCCTCATCACGATCCGCTGAAGCGGGCGGGCGCGCAACGCGGACGCGAGAGTCGCAGGCTCCGCTCGTCTCCCTGCCTGAGCCTTCACACGTCGCAGAACCTCGCCGAAGCGCGCCTCAGAAAATGGCTTGAGGAGATAGTCAATCGCATTGACCTCGAATGCTCGCAACGCAAACTCGTCATGCGCTGTCACGAAAACGACCGTTGGCGTTTTATCCAGTAGCGACAACACCTCGAAGCCATCGAGCTTCGGCATCTGAATGTCGAGGAAGATCAGATCAGGATCGTGAGTCGAGACGGACTTCACCGCCTCGAACCCGTTTGCGCATTCGGCGACGATCTCGAACTCCTCGTCGGCTGAGAGAAATTCGCGCACGACATCGCGCGCCAGTGGCTCGTCGTCGACGATCACAACGCGAATCATCGCGGCACCTCGATCTCGACCAGGAAGCGTCCCGCGGTTTCCGAAGTCCGCAGGCTTGCGCGTCCGCCTGAGATCGCAGAAAGACGGCCGCGTGCATTCTGCAGTCCGATCATCTCGCCTCCTGCGTCATCCCGGTCAGGGTCCGCGGGATTCTCAATCTCAATCCGGAGCATCCCCTGCGCGACCGATGCGGCAATCTTCACAGTCCCTCCCTCGACCATCGACGCCACGCCGTGACGTACGGCGTTTTCCATCAGCGGCTGCAGGAGCAGAGGGGGAACCAGCCAGTCGCCGGCGCCGTCCTCGATTGTTACCTCGACTGCGAGCCGTTGACCAAACCGCACCTTTTCGATCGCCAGGTATCGCGACACGAGTTCAATCTCTTTCGCGAGAGAGATCCGCTCGAGAGGTCCGACGCGCAAAGTCATCCGGAAAAAATCTGCCAGGAGCTGGGCCATCTGCCTTGCGTCAGCTGGCCGCGATCCACAAAGTGACGCAACCGCATTGAGGCTGTTGAAAAGAAAGTGCGGGTCGATCTGCGCTTTGAGGGCCTTGAGCTCGGCCTCGCGGGCGAGCATCTGATAGCGCAGCGCGGACTCCTCAGCAGCGCGCGAGGTTTCAATCTCGATGAGCAGATAGTGCAACGTGACTGCAAGGGCGTACATCACCACGCCAAGACCGATGAGCGTGCTGGCGCCCGCCGGCGGGCCGCTGACGAATGGCAGCCACGCGTTCCACGCGAGAATCCACGCGCTGCTCGCCACCCCGGCGGCTCCCCCGTGTGTGAGGAGCATGCGTGAGATGTCTGTGCTGCGCAGCGGCAACACTTTGCACGGATATCGAGCTGCAAGTCCGATGAAGCCGAACAGCAGCGATGGACCGAGGGCCGCCAGCGTCGCCTGGGGTGCGGTGACACCATCGCGGATGAAGAGGAGCGTGGAAGCGATGAGCGACGCAGCGGCCACTGCGAACGCGGCCAGCAGCGGTGCACGCCACTCGGTCACGCCCGGTCTCCCGCGACGGTCGTGATCTCTACACCACCCATGATGCACGTACCCCTGATCAGCACCGTTGGGGCGCCCTCAGCAGGCGCTACGGTTTTGTCCTCGATGCCGCCCAGGATCGTCGTCACGTCATTAACGGTCCGCCATCCAGCGGGGAGGTGAATCTCGACCCCTCCCCACACCGCCAGCACCTCGATCACGATTTCGCTGGGAGCCGAAGATGAAGGCAGAAGCTCGATCTCGCACCCCGCCATCACTGCTACTGCCTCGCCACCAGCCAGACCGGACGTCGCCACGGACTGAATGTTTGCGCCCATCATCGCGGACGCAGTGAACGTCCTGCCCTGTTGCACTTTCTCACGCCTGCGCCAGGACTGCGCCATAAGGGTCGCTCCTGCAATGCTGAACATCAAAGGCCAGAGTCCCATCAGACGCCAGAATCGGATTTGCGGGAATCCGAGCATCGGGAGCAAGAAAAAAAGACCGATCACAATCCATATGATTGCTGGTGCCCATTTCCGTTGCGGCAGATGTGCGAGGCCCCCTGCAATGACGGCTACAGGCCACCACTGCAGGTATTCGCGTGCCTCAATCGAACCTGTCCGGTCCAGCCAGAATATGATTCCAGCGGCGACGAGGGTGACGCCCCAGACGAGTCGTGGCCAGGGTGATGTGGAGCGCTCAGATCTCATGACGACTCCTCGCGCGTGCGGCTGCCACTTCCATGATCGTCCGCAGGATGATGCCGCCACCGAGCGCAATGAGCATCAAGGGCCAAGAATTTCTCCAGGTAAGACCGAATACCCGCAGAACCACGAGCTGAAACCAGACGCCGGCAGTGAGTGTCCAGAGCCCTGACCAGAACGTTTCACGACGAAGAAGTTTCGGTAGCGCGAATGCAATCACGATGAGTGGCCAGTGACGGCGGATCAGACTTCCAAAGCTGGCGATGTCAAACTCGTCGAGCAGAAAAAGGGTTCCGAGCGCGATCAATACGAGACCGCCGACGAGATAGCCCCCCTTATTAAGGCGATCAGTTTGAGTCATCTCGTTCATACCGTCCTCCTGGTGCCGCTCCGAACTTCGACGGAGGCCCACATGACGAATCCTCGAATGACGAGTCTCCCCTTTCGTTCCATCACCGCCCTGCTTGTCTTCACATCGACACCCGCCATGAAAGGAGTCACCTCGGTCACTACTTCCCACCCCTCGGGTACGATCACTTCGACGCCGGACCACATGGCGAAAACGTTCAGCACCGCGGGACTCTGCGCGATCTGAGCGCCCGTCAGATCGAGCTTGTATCCCGACATCACGGCTGAGATGCGCGAGCCGCGGTAATCGGACGAAGTCTCCTGCACCTCCGGGGATGTGAAGATGACAACGTTCTGCGTTCCGGGGGAGTCAGAGATCAGCCCGGCACCTCGCGCGAGCAGCAGGAGTCCCGCTCCCACGAGCAGTAACGGCCACAGGTCGAACATGTTGAAGCGGACCAGGTCGAGAGTCGAAGCAAGAAGAGCTGCGCCAATCGACATGATAATGAGACCGCCGATGCCCTGGCCGGGCTCGAGGGCCTTTACGGCGCCTGCGCCGATCACGAACACGGGCCAGAAATCAAGGTAGCGATCCGCGTCGACGAGGTTGAGGTTGTTCGCTGCCAGCAGCACTCCGAAGGTCAGGAGAAAGAGACCCGCGATCATCTTCAGTCCAGCATTCGGCCGCGGTACATTGGTTAGGGCTTGTTCATTCATGTCAGGCTCCTTTTGAACTGGAGCGACGATACGAGCGGATTCGCCTCGCGTCACGACCTGGTCGGTGAATGGAGGGTTGAGGCCGGTGAACAGCGAAGCTCGCCCTCTATCGGTCACGTTCGGTCCTCTGTCACGCGACACTCTCGTTTGGACGTTTCGTTGCACCAGGTCACTCTCCGCCGTCTCAGGATGAAGGTCTGTGAGAAATGCGGGTTAGGTGCACGGCAATTTCGCTGCTCGACATCGCAACCCGAAGGGGGCGAATCCCTCTCCCCGGCGGGGAGAGGGTGGTCGCGTAAGCGACCGGGAGAGGGGCCGCGAGAGATACGAAGACCTCGCCCTTTTCGACGGACTGGCGAGACTTTCACGCCCCTCTCCCTGCTTCGCTCCGCTTGCTTCCCTCTCC
>DATLXH010000007.1:0-2388 GCA_035576005.1 Thermoanaerobaculia bacterium
CGGCCTGTCTGCTTCGTTGCACGGCAATTTCGCTCCTTGACATAGTGTCGACTATGCCTTCGTCGCAAAATCGCCGTGCGCCTCGCATCCAAGCCACTCTCCGCCGTCTCACGACAAAGGTCTGTGAGAAATGCGGGCTAAAGGATCAGGAAGAATGGGTGGCATCCTTCCTGAAGCATCTCCGAAGCATGGCAAGAGGGTGGGAAAGTAAGTCGGTCGAGTCTCAAATCGAGGCTGCTGAGTCAACGCGCGAGCAGTCCAGAGTGCTCTCGTTCTCGCGCGAAGAGCTCGAGCGTGATCAGAAGAGACATGGACTGTCCCTTTCCCGCACGAGAATCGAGCGCGAACTGGAAGAGGCAACGACCGACGTGCGGCGCCAGTCGCTCCAGGCGGCGCTCGATCACCTCAATCGCGAGATTTCATCCCTTGATCCTTTGGGATCGAAGTAAGTGTGTGCTGCCCGCCTGGCGGAATCGGGTATCACTGTCGCAGCGCATAACGGCCCATTTGTGAGGTGCGTCACAGCAGTCCATTTCCGCAGCGTCGAAAAGACGGAGTTTCTAACGCCGTCCTGACGGGCCGGGCGCAAAATTTACGCATGGAGACGCGAGAGAACAAAAAGCCCCGGTACCAGAGAATCGCTCTTGTCGAGCCGCTGACCGCTTCCATCAGCGGCCTTCGCGCGGCGCTGATCGACATCTCGCTTTCGGGAGCACTGGTGGCGCACAAGAACGCGCTGACTGTAGGAACTTCTGTGACGCTTCAGTTTGACTGGAACGGCGAAATCGCAGAGATCGTGTGTGACGTCATTCGAGTCGAGCCTCATCGCCAGGTAACGCAGTCGGGCAGCTCGTCATCGTTCCGATCGGGCGTTCACTTCACGAAGTATCGCGCAGAGTCCGACCGCGTTCTCCGGGTCATGATTACTGATCTTGTATCGCGTGCTCTTGACGAGCAGAAGGCGAACGCGCGTGGGGTACCCGCAATCGCCGCAAGCTCGTTTCAGACCGGCACTACATCGAGCGGCTACGTCACGCATCGCTTCATCAAGGGGAGTTGGACGCGAACAGCCAGCGGTTCGCCTCAGCAGCCAGTCGACGGGTTCACAGTTTCAGCCGAGGAAGACCCCGCACAGGTGCAACTTCTGTGTGAGACGTATGCATCGTGTAAGTTTGAAGACCGGAAGATGATTCGGGACATGGCGGCGCTCAGCATCAGTAACGAGCAGGGAGTTCCGACCCGACGCTACGAGCCGTAAAGTGTTAACGTTCCACCACCATGACCTCGGAACAAGTCGTCGCCCGTTTCGACCGAACGACAACTGACTGGCTCGATTCCCTCGGCCGCTATTGCGATGACGATCTCCGCCGTCCAGGTCCGGATCCCGAAGGCTGGAACCTCGGACAGGTCTACTCCCACATCATCGAGGCAACCGAGTCGCTGGCCATTCCGTCTATCCGTAAGTGCCTCGACCCGGAACGAAAGTCGTCACCCGGCTCGATGAACATTGCGGGTCGCCTGATCTTTTTCATCGGAAGTTTTCCGCCGGTACGAATCCGGTTCAAACCGCGGCCCGACTACGTTCCCAGTGACATCACAGTCGACGATGCTAAGGCAGGGCTGATCCGGACCCGCGATGCGATCCGCAGCATCTCAGGAAGCATTGAGAAGGCCGATCCCCTTCGCAGGGCGAGACATCCTGCTTTCGGACCGCTCAACGCGCAGCAATGGCTGCTATTTGCCGAGATGCACCTGCGCCATCATCTCCGTCAGAAGAGACGGATCGACAAAGCACTGCACTCGGGGAACTGAGCAGAGCGCTGTGTTCTCGAGTTTCCAGAAATTCCCAGTGATAAGGCAGCCTTGCTTGCGCCCCGAAGGGGCTTAATCCAGGCGCGGGAGCGGGACCGGGCGCGGGAGCGGGACACAGTCTCGCGGCGCTCGATCGTTTTCCCTCTCCCCGCGGGAGAGGGTGGCGCGCTTAGCGCCGGGTGAGGGTCTCTGGTGGCGCCGGCGAATCCGAATCTGCGGCCTTCACGGCTTTACGTGGCGGCTGTCGCGTAGATGGGACCGGAGTAGAAGCTTGCGAGGTCCCTCGCCCCTCCCGCCCTGCCGCCCTAGCTCGGGACGACATCTCGTTTCTTTTTCTTATTAGCCGCGATTTGCCATACATGCGCTGTAATGACAACGGTCCGACTGATGAGTCAGCCGCGAAGTGGGGCGTCCTCTCCGCCTCGGTGTAAGGGTGCGCAGATTCAATAGGTAAGTGCAACACACCCTGCTGTGAGATGGGCGTGATCTGAGCGACACTGACGAATCTTCCACCAAAGAAGGGATCGTCATGAGCTATCGCCAGATCACGCCCGCAGAGAGGTATACGTTGGTCAC
>DATLXH010000008.1:0-6127 GCA_035576005.1 Thermoanaerobaculia bacterium
CGGCCTGTCTGCTTCGTTGCACGCCAATTTCGCTCCTTGACATAGTGTCGACTATGCCTTCGTCGCAAAATCGCCGTGCGCCTCGCATCCAAGCCACTCTCCGCCGTCTCACGACAAAGGTCTGTGAGAAATGCGGGCTAAGTGACGGACTTGCGGGAGCTCCTCGCCCGGAGGATGTTGCCGGATGGGAGTGACCTCGGGGAACGAACTCGTCGAAGGCGAGGATTACTACATCGAAGGCGGCTTCGTGGTGTTCACAGAATCTTTTCTGCGAAAGCGCGGCTACTGTTGCGAATCAGGTTGCCGGCATTGTCCGTACGCGTTCGACCGTCACGATGCGCAGGAGCTGCCGGACGACTGACCGCTGATCTGTTTTCCTATTGGGTCATTCCTCTGTCGAGGAATCGGAAAGTTGCATTGTGAATGTTGAATCAACGCTAACCCGCTTTTCTCACAGGCCTTCGTCGCGAGGTGGCCGAGAGCGTCCTGGATGCGAGGCGCACGACGGTTTCGCGACGAGAGTATAGTTTTGACACTGTGTCGCGAGCAACCGGGGCGGGTGTAGGGACGCAGGGCCTGCGTCCGGCACTCAGACATTCGCATCAGGAATTCTGCATCCCGGCATGAACCCTCGTCCAAAGCGATGGCCGAGGAAAATCTTCTCGGTCAGGGACAGGGTACTGGACGCACGCCGTGCGTCCCTACGCTCGCATTCTGTGAGAAATGCGGGTTAGAGCAGGCGTACGAGAGCGCAGGCTGATCCTGGTTGCCGGAGCAGACGATATCCGCAGTGCAGCGTGCTGAGCCTTTGGATAAGGTGAAAGAACTACGCGATCGGGTCGACGCCGTAATGCATGCAGAGCTTCTCGTAGAGCGCGTTGCCGATCGACTCCTTTGCCTCGCGCGTGCAGCCTGCGATGTGGGGAGTCGCGATCAGTCGCTCATCATCAGGCCACTCGATCGACTCAGGAGGTTCCGGGTCGTAGACGTCGAGCGCCAGGCCACCCAGTGCTCCTGATCGCAGTCGTTCAAAGAGGGCCGAGTGACTCACCACCTCGCCTCGGGAGGCATTGAGAAAGATTGCCCCCCGCGGAAGACGATCCAGGATCGGCGCTGTGAGCATCGAGCGCGTCTCGTCAGTGAGTGGAACATGGACGGTTAAGATCTCGCTCTCCGTTACGAGCGCCTCGAGGGTTTCGACGCGAGTAGCGCCGCGATCGAGAAACTGCTGGGACGTGAGATAGGGATCGTACGCGACAGAGGAGACGCCGAAGGCGCGGGCGAGTGCCGCGACCCGTGAACCGACCCGTCCCAGTCCGATGATTCCCAGCCGATGCGACCGCAACTCTCGTCTGGTCGCGCAGTCGCCTCGCTCCCACACGCCTGCGCGCACCGTGCGATTGTAGGACGGAACTGTGCGGGTCAACGTGATCATAAGGCCGATGATCAACTCCGCGACCGCGTTCGCATTCTGGCCAGGAACATTGAGGACGGGGATTCCGCGCCCCGCCGCTGCCCGCTCGTCGATGTTGTCGATCCCGCTCGTTCCCTGCGCAATGACTTCCAGCCGCTGCGCTGCTTCGATAACGCGCGCGGTGATCTTATTGAAGTGCCGTGTAACCAATACTTCACACTGGCTCACCTCGCGAACGAGCTCGACCTCTTCCCTCATCGGTTGATACCGAACCAGAAATCGCGAATCGCGCTCGATCCTCTCGAGGAACGACCGATCAACATCCGCCGCGATCAAAACAGCTTTCTTCATAGCGATTGGTTGGCGCGGCGACACTGCCCCTCTGCCCGCGGGACAGGGTGGCGCGTCAGGGCCGGGTGAGGGTCCCTCTCGACGCCGCGACGATAGTGAGGAGCTCGATAGCACTCGAGACACGACTCGAAGAAGGATTACGCATGAAATGAGGATGGTAGCCGATTGCAGTCAACGCCTCGTGAATTTCAATCGCGACCTGCCTCCGGGTCCAGGACCGTCACCCCTGACCCCATACGCGCTAACTCAGCTGGATTTTCCCGCTCCGGGAGAAAGAACCTGAGTCAGCGCATATGCACCTGACCTCTCTCGCGGTGAGAGGGGAAGAGAAAGACCGTATTCTTGTCACAACACTTTGTCGATGCTACGGTCCAGGTTCCCTCTTCGAGCCACCGAATCATTGACCGACATCTTGACTGACCTGCCAAACCCAACCGCCCACGCGCCCCTCGGCGGCGGCATCGAGTTTTCCGAGCGATCCCCCAGCGCGCGAGCCGCGCGAACAGTGGAGAGACGCGTCCGGAAGCATCGTCTCATCTGGATCTCGATCCTGATGTTCAACGTCGTCCTTTTCTTTCCCACCATCTTCATGGGTCGCCTCATCTCTCCGCTCGACGCGCTTCTTCAGCGCCAGCCCTGGGTCTCAGAAGTCGCGCCGCAAGCCCAGAACACTCTGCTGAGCGAGCCCGCGGAGTCTGCGTGGCCGCTCGCATCGATTACTCACGATGGACAAGGATTTCCACACTGGAATCGTTTCGTCGGTGCTGGTATGCCTGCAGTGGCCGGTCGCGGCGGCGCCTCACTGTCGCCATTTGTCTTTCTCCCGGCTCTTCTCCTTCCTCTGGCCTGGTTCTACAGCGGGCTGATCTTTCTCAAACTAAACGTCGCCATTGCTGCGGCGTACCTCTGGCTTCGTGAAGAGAGGATGGGAAAGAAGGGCGCGGCCTTCGGGGCGATCGTCGCAGGTGGCTCCGGAATCTGTGCGGTCTGGTGGCTATGGGATGCGTCCAATACGATCGCCATACTTCCCGCAGCGCTCTGGATCGTTTCGCGAGCAGCAAGAGGGAAGCGATTCCCTCTTTCCCTCGTCGCCGTCATCTCGTTCTGCTTCTTCGTATCGGGCTACGCAGCGGGGGCGGCCGTTGGTGCGTCGCTCGTTGCCGCGTACTTTTTTTACCAGTGCGCGATCGCCCGACGGATTCGCCGGCTGCGAGTCGCTGAGCTTCTCGTCATGATCATGATCGGCAGTCTGATCGCAACGCCGATTGCGCTCGCGGCCCGCAACTGGGCTTCCGAGATCGCGCCCAGAACGGTATCGAACAGCGCTGGCTTCGCGTTTTCAGAGGTTCACGATTTCATCGGGCCGTTCCATCTCCGGAAAATCCTCGGCCGGGACCACGGTCGCGAGCCGGAGCTTCCTTCCAATCTCGTGGAGTCAACCGTCTACGTCGGTACCGTGACGCTTCCATTCATTCTTCTGGCTCTCATTCGCCGTCGGGATTCCAGTCGATGGTTCTGGCTCGCGGCTCTCGTCTTCCTCGTCGCTGCCGTTACAGGATGGCTGTCGGCGAACCTCGGCGGGATTTTCTCGCTGCCGCTGAATCGGCTGAGCCTTTTTCTTCCTCCGGTCGCCGGCTACCTCAGCGCCTCCGGGATTGCAGCAATCAGCTCTTCGCGGAGCAAACGCTCTCGATCGCTCAACGCTCTTCTGACTGTTTTCGTCAGCTCCCTCACCCTCATCAACGTTTTTGATCTGAGCCTCTTCGCCGGGAAGTTTTTCCCGTACCGCACGGAGGTGCAGCTGCCCCCATCGGAGGCGCTCTCATTCTTAGCAGGGCAGGCCGGCGTGTTCAGGATCGCTCCCTTCTTCGGCTACCTTCCTCCCAACAGCGCTGCGCTCTACGGACTGGAAGACATCCGAAGTCGCTCGGAGATCCCAGAGGACTACAGAAAGATTCTCGAGCGGATCAACCCCGGCAGCTCCCCGCCCGGCGCGAGGAGCACGCAGTTCAACGGACTTCACTTCAAGCCGTACGATCCACTGGTGTCGATGTTGAACGTTCGATACCTCGTCGAGCCGCGCGAGATCGACATCCTGAAATGGGGCATCTACGGGGCAACCGTGCCCGCGGTCCCGCTGAACGGTTCCCTGCCGATTCAAAGTGGGCGACATTTGGAACGGATGATCCATATCGACGCCGAACCATTCTGGGCCTGCGAAATCCCTTTCACTCTCGAGCGATCGGAATCGGATCGATCGTTCATTCGCTTCAGATTCTCGAGACCGGGAACTGAAGAGGTCGTCTTTGACCGCTCCATTCATGCCCCTGAGCTTTCCCGACGGGACAAGATCTATCTGCCCATCCATCCGTTTGCATCAAAGGGCGATGCTCTCCTTCTCAGGATCGAGTCCCATGGAGTAGACGGGAAAATAGCAGCGGCGGAGCCGGTGCGGGGAGAGACGCCATTCTTTTACGGTCGCGTGAAGTCGCCGTTGATTCTGCTTGGGGAACTATCCGATGGCCGAATCTTCGAGAACCTTGCGGTACTACCCCGTTTCTATCCCGTCAGGGAGATCTACCCGCTTAGCAGCAAAGATCTCCTGATGCGTGAGACGTTCGACTTCAGCCTCGCCGCCGCGGTCCCGGCCACGTTCCACGGCGATCGTAGTGTCTACGATGGCGCCGCCTCAGCTAACGTCCGGCTGCGCGAGTATGGTTCGCGCCGCATCGTGGTCGATACGGAGTCGCCCGTAGCGTTTTTCCTGTCGTCATCCGAAAAACTCACCGAGGATATGAGGGCGAGGATTGATGGAAAGCCGGCGCAGCTGGTTCGTACGAACTCCCTTTTTGCGGGCTTACCCATAGCGGCCGGGCGTCATCGTCTGATCCTGGAGCGAAGGGTGGGGCGGAAGTGGTGGCCCCTGGCGTGGGCAGGGCTGGTCCTGCTTTCGATCGCTCTGATGGTCGATCTGGCCCGCAGGACTCGTGCGCGACGTGTGGAGTGAATGCAGGAGGTGCCGTGGGGTTTCGGCACGTAATAAAGCACGAGGGTCCCGTGATAATGTAGTTTGCTGTCCTGATGTTAGCCCGCATTTCTCACAGACCTTTGCCGCGAGACGACGGATAGCGGCCTGGATGCGAGGCGCACGACGGTTTCGCGACGAGAGCATAGTTGACACTGTGTCGAGAGCAACCGGGGCGGGTGTAGGGACGCAGGGCCTGCGTCCGGCACCCAGACATTCCCATCAGGAATTCTGCATCCCGTCATGAACCCTCGTCCAAAGCGATGGCCGAGAACAATCTTCTCGGTCAGGGACAGGGTACCGGACGCACGCCGTGCGTCCCTGCGCTAGCCCGCATTTCTCACACTCCTTCTGCGGCGGCGGCGGATAGCGGCCTGTCTGCTTCGTTGCACGACCGTTTCACTCCTCGACATAGTGTCAACTATTCCTTCGTCGCGAAACCCTCGTGCGCCTCGCATCCAGGCCACTCTCCGCCACCTCGCCACGAAGGAGTGTGAGAAATGCGGGCTAGCATTCTGTGAGAAATGCGGGCTACCGGCCATAGCCGAGCCACGAGGGGAGATGCGTCTCGCACCATTGGCGATACTCGGCCACTCGTGTCGAAGGCGCGATACGACGCGTCATCGAGGACTGGCTTGTAAGTCTTGATGAAGGCGTAAAAGAAGCGCAACTCCAACGGACGCACGGCCGCGGCTTCGAACTCCTCGATCCACGTGCGACGCTCCGATGCTTGCTCTTTGTCTGGCGTTGACACAGCAGGATTATAGGACGTCACTCGTCCTCTCTGTGCCGGCGTCTACGTCAGCTCGAGGTGAGAATGCCACCGCTCTGATGTTCATTCGGTCATCGTGGCTCGGGGAGAGGACCCTCACCCGCCGCTCGACGCGGCACCCTCTCCCGCGGGGCATACGCGCTAACTTTACCTCGCGGGGTCTCAGGCCCCCGGAGGGGGCTCGTAGGGTAGCCGGTGGTGCGAGCGTTAGCGAGTGACCACCGGGTCTATGGATTCGCGGAAGTCATTCGACCCCGGAGGGGCCGCGTAGGATCTTGCGATGCCGTCGACACATAGCAGCCTTCACATTCCCATCGTGTTTAGCACGAAGGACCGTGTTCCCTACATCGACGCTGAGTGGCGGGGCGATCTCCACGCTTTCCTTGGTGGCTGTCTGAAGCGACTCGACGCGTTTCCGCAAGACATCGGCGGTGTCGCCGATCATGTTCACCTCGTCATCGGGATCAAACCAGTCCATGCCATTGCAGATCTCGTGAGGGAGGGCAAGCGAATCTCGTCGGAATGGATCAAGGATGAATTTGGCGTGCGGAAGTTTGCGTGGCAG
>DATLXH010000009.1:0-9687 GCA_035576005.1 Thermoanaerobaculia bacterium
GCCCTTTTCGAAGGACTGGCGAGACTTTCACGCCCCTCTCCCTGCTTCGCTCCGCTCGCTTCCCTCTCCCCGCCGGGGAGAGGGATTACGCCGCTTCGCGGCTCAACGACGTCAGACAGTGAACCGGTGTCATCAGAAGCCCGGCGGGGCGATGACTCAAATGTCGCTGTTACCGATCCGTCACTTGACTGACCTGTTCAGTTGTGAATAATGACCGTACGGTCATTTCACTGTACGTAACTCGGACTTTATGAAAATCAAAACCAAAGAAGAAGCCGTTGAACAGTTCAGGATCACTTCCATCCAGGAAGCTGCGATGAAGGTCATTGCCCGAAAGGGTTACGAGCTGGCGACGATGAATGCGATCGCAGAGGAGGCAGGCGTTGCCAAGGGCACGATCTACCTTTATTTCGAATCGCGCGAAGACCTGCTGAAGAAAACGGGTGAGAGCGCATTCGGTGAGCTGAACGGGCTGGTGACTGCCGCGATCGACTCGCATCCCGACCTGGAAGGAAGACTGGGCGCCGTGGTCCGCGCGAATCTCGGCTTTTTCGAGGAGAATCGCGAGTTTTTCCGGATTTATCTCGCCTTCGCCGATCGCGCCTGCGAGTTTCAGAAACGCGCGCACCATCCGCTGTATCGCGACTATCTCCAGACGCTCACGCGACTGCTCGAGGATGCGATCGTCCGCAATGAGGCGCGCAAGGTGGAACCACATCGTGCGGCCGTCCTGATCGGCGCGATGCTGCGCGGCATGGTCCTCCAACGACTCGCCGATCGCGAAAAGACCGACCTCGATGCGGATGTCGAGTTCATCGTCTCCGTTCTTCTCAACGGACTCGAGAAAGTGAGGAACCGAAGTTGAGAGCCATCGTCTTCAGCCTTGCCTCCCTTCTGGTCACAGAAGCCCACGCCCAGATTGCGCGCCCATCAGTCGCCCAAACGGACATCACTGCACCGGCCAGCAGCTCGCTGTCATTCACGGAAGCCCTTCGTCGTGCCATCGAGGCCAACTCATCCATCCAGCGGGCGCGCGCGGATGTCGCCGTGGCGGAAGCGCAGAAAGACATCATCTTCTCGTCTGTTCTGCCGAGGGTCGCGATCAGTGGAAGCGGCATTCGAAACACAGAGAACGTACAGTTCGGCGAGGGAGACCAGAGCCGGACAATCCTGCCGGAGAATGACTGGAACGCTCGCCTGACACTGAGTCAGCCAATCTACGCTGGCAACCGCGAGCGACGGGCGTACGAGCAGTCGAAGCTCGCCGTTCTCAGTGCAGGGGAAACGGTCCGCTCCACCGAAGATCAAGTCCTCCTCGTCACGGCAGCCGACTACCTGGGCGTCGTCCAGGGCCAGGGGCTTGTTGCCGCGGAGCGCCTCAACGTGGAGCTCTCCGAGAGGCGACTGAAACAGGCTCGCGACTTTTTCGAGGCCGGCGAGGTCACACGCGTTGAGGTGCTTCGCGGCGAGGCTTCAGTCAAAGGCGCGCAGCGTCGCCTGGCCGGTGCGATTCAGCAGCGCGACACGGCGGGGAGTCGGCTCCGGATCAATCTGAATGTCACAACACCAGTCACGGTCACAAAACCAACGTTCGATCTCGGTACGCTCGACAAAGAAGCGCAATTGGTCGAACGTGCACTCAGCCGTCGTCCAGCAGTGCGACAGGCAGAGAACAATCTGGCCGTCGCAAAGCTCGAAGTTCGCAAGCAGCGCGGTGCTTACATGCCCGTCGTATCAGCGGACGCCGCCTACGTGCAGCAGAAGTCGACGTTCCCATCGGACTCGTACGGTCAGGCTGCACTGCGAGTGACGATCCCGATTTATCAGGGAGGCGAGATTGGAGCACGCGTCGCACTTGCGCGAGAGCGGGAGCGCCAGGCGGAGCTGGCTCTGGCCGAGCTCAAGCAGGCGATCACCGAGGATGTCCGGCGCGGTCTGCTGGATCTCACCGCGGCCGAGACGAGTCTCGCGCTTGCACGCGAGCAACTCGAAGCTGCACAGGCTGAGTACGAGCAGACGTTCGAGTTGTATCAGGCGCAGGAAGCCACCTCGCTCGACGTGCAATCCGCGGAGACCTCGCTTGCCGACGCGCGCCGTGCGGTGGTCACCAGCGAGCTCGATCGCGACCTTGCCAGATTCAGAGTGCTCAGCGCGAGTGGAAGCTTTCGCGAAGCGGTATTGAAAGAGGGAGAGCAGCAATGAAACGGAGTGTGATGTTTGTGATCGCTGCGGCCTTCGTCGCCGCTGGATGTGCGAAAGAGAAACCGGCTCCCGTAGTCTCAAAGGAGCTTCCTGCAGATGTACAAAGCGTCGTGGGTGAACAAAGCGCGACGACGGTGACATCGGAGTCGACAGTCACCACCGAAGCAACAGCTCCTGCAGTCGCGCCGCTCGAGACAAAACTCTCGGCAACCGGGGAGTTCATCTCACCCATGCAATCCGAGCTTGCTGTGAAGATTCCGGGCCGCGTGGCCACGATCAATGCAGACGAGGGGGAGCGGGTAAACCGAGGAGCAGTGCTCCTTACCATCGAGAGTGATTACGCGTCACTCGAGCTGCAACGGGCTCGCGCCGAACTTGCGCGCGCAGACGCCGGCCTCAGCGAAGCGCGTCGCGACCTCGGGCGGAAGAGCGAGCTCAAAGCAAAGGGCTCGGTCCCACAGGCGATGTATGACCGTTCGCGCGCGCAGTACGAACAGGCTGAAGCAGGCCGTTCTGCGGCAGCCTCCGTAGCCTCGCTGGCGCGCGAGCGCGTGGGCGACAGCGCGCTCCGAGCCCCTTTCACGGGAGTCGTCGTCGAGAGACGCACAGCAGTCGGCGAGCGCCTCGGCGACGCGACCGTGGCATTCGTACTCGCCCAGACATCTCCATTGAAACTTCGCTTCTCGGTTCCGGAACGTTACCTCGCCACTGTCGCGAGGGGACGAGCCGTCCGCGCCTCGGTCGATCCGTATCCGAGTGAGTCGTTCACAGGGACCGTCAACATCGTGGCGCAGACGATCGATCCAAAGACGCGCTCGTTCTTCGTGGAAGCCCTTTTCCCAAACAGCGATGGACGTTTGAGACCCGGGCTTTTCGCTCGTGTCGAAATGGATCTGCGGTGAGAGCGATGACTTCGCTCACTCGCGCGAAGGCGCCGGACATTGGAATGTCCGGCCACAAGCGACAGATCGCTTTCTGACGAGAATCACGATGGTTAGAGGATTCACCGATGAACAGACTTGCTGAAATCTGCGTCCGACGTCCTGTCTTCGCGAGCGTCATTGTCCTGTCACTCGTTGTCGTCGGCTGGTTCTCCTATCTTCGGCTCGGTGTCGACCGATTCCCGAAGATCGATATCCCGATCATCTCCGTCAGCACGGTTTTCGTAGGAGCGGCGCCCGAAGAGATCGAGACCGAAGTCACCGACAAGATCGAAGAAGCGGTGAACACGATCAGCGGCATCGATCAGCTGATCTCGATCTCGTCGGAGGGCGTCTCGTTCGTCAATATCTCGTTCGATCTCGAGAAGAATCCTGATATCGCTGCGCAGGAAGTCCGCGACCGGATCAATACCGTCCTGCGCGAGCTGCCCAGCGAGATCGATCCTCCTGTAATTCAAAAGCTCGACCCCGACGCAGCGCCAGTCCTGGCGGTTTCACTCTCCGGGCCGGCGCCGATTCGCGAGATCACCGAATACGCCGACAAAAAGTTCCGCCGTCGGCTCGAATCCGTCCTGGGAGTGGGGCGCGTCCGGGTCATCGGCGGACGATCGCGGCAAATCAACATCGTCGTCGATACCGCCAAGCTCACCAGTCTCAATCTGACCGTGGCCCAGGTTGTTGGCGCACTCAAGTCGCAGAACATCCAGATCCCTGGAGGACGCGTCGAGCAATCAATGAAAGAGCTCACTCTTCGCACCTACGGAAGAGTCACCTCCCCTGCTGAGATGGCGACGATCCCGCTGACGATCCGAAACGGATACTCGATCCGTCTCGGCGATGTGGCGCAGATCCAGGACAGTGTCGCGGAACCGGAATCGATCGCCAGCGTCAACGGCAAGCCTGCAGTCGTGCTCAACATTCTCAAGCAATCCGGGACCAACACGATCGACGTCGTCAATCGGCTCAAGGAGCGTCTTGTGGAGCTCGCTCCTCAGCTGCCGAAAGGCTGGCGGATCGATGAAGTCCGGGACCAGTCGGACTTTATTCTTGCGGCCGTCCACGCCGTGCAGGAACATCTCCTGCTCGGCTCCCTTTTCGCTGCCGGGATCGTTCTCCTCTTTCTGAGGAAACTGCGCCCGACCCTGATCGCTGCTGTCGCGATTCCGACCTCGCTCATCGCCACGTTCGGAGTCATGCAGTATTTCGGCTTCACGCTCAACGTCATCACGCTGCTCGCTCTGACGCTGGCCGTAGGAATCGTCATCGATGACGCCGTGGTAGTACTCGAGAACATCTTCCGGTTCATGGAAGAAAAGAAGATGCCGCCGATGCAGGCTGCAGTCGAAGGGACGCGCGAAGTCGCCCTGGCTGTGCTTGCAACCAGTCTTTCCCTCATCGCCGTCTTCCTTCCCGTGGCATTCATGGGAGGAATCGTCGGACGATTCATGAACTCCTTCGGAGTCACCATGGCTGCGGCAGTCGCTGTGTCGCTGCTCGTCAGTTTTACGCTCACTCCCATGATGTCGTCCCGCTGGCTCAAGTTCGCGGACAACACAACGGTCGACAAGAGCTCACGCGGACGCGGAGTCTATGCAGCAGTCGAGCGGCTCTACATGCGGATGCTGGAATGGTCGATGGCTCATCGATGGGTCGTCGTCATCGTGATCCTCGTCGTCTTCTTCTCGACAGTCCCTCTGTTCCAGATGGCGAACAAGAACTTTCTTCCGAACGATGACGAGTCGCAGTTTATGGTGTCGGTCCGCATTCCGGAAGGGTCGAGTCTCGACAAGACGGAGCGGATCCTCAATTCGATCGCGAATCAAATCAGGAAGATCAAGGGAGTACAGACGACCCTGGTGACGATCGGTGATGATCCTCAGATCACGCGCAACCTCGGCAGTGTCTACGTCAAGCTGGTCCCTGTCGAGGAGCGCGACTACACGCAGTTTGAAGCAATGAATCGCGTCCGAACCGAGGTTTTCCCTCAGTACGAAAAGCTGAACATTCGTGCCCAGGTGACTCCTGTGTCTGCGTTCGGTGGCGGCAACAACGCAGAGATCCAGTTCTGGATCGGCGGACCCGAGCTCGACCAGTTGCAGAAATACTCGAATACGCTGATCGAAAAGATTCGCGACGTGCCGGGAGTCGCGGATATCGACACGAATCTGATCGTGGGCAAACCTGAGCTCGCCGTGCGTATCGACCGCGCAAAAGCCGCCGACCTCGGAGTGAAAGTCCAGGATGTCGCTTCGACGCTGAACCTGCTCGTCGGCGGGCAGGAGGTCAGCGACTACTACGAGGCCGGCGAGCAGTACGAGGTTCACGTCCGTGCGGACGAAGCATACCGACGCGATGCTACTGGCATCCTGCAGGCAGAGGTGCCTTCGCAGACGGTAGGAACCGTGAAGTTGGGAGATCTTGTGAAGATCACCGAAGGAAGCGGCCCGTCACTGATCAACAGAATTGCCAGGCGACGTCAGGTCCTGATTTACGCGAACATGCTTCCGGGATCGTCGTCGCAGGCAGTCATCGATCGTCTCAACCAGGAAGCTGCGAAGCTCGGAATGCCCTCCGAGTATTCGTACGGTCTGACGGGACGGTCTCGCGAGCAGCAAAAGGCTGCGAAGAATTTCGGGCTCGCCTTTCTGCTCTCCATCGTTTTCATGTACATGATCCTGGCCGCTCAGTTCGAGAGCTGGATCCACCCGATCACAATCCTTCTCACGCTTCCTATGACCGTTCCCTTTGCCCTGCTGTCGATCATCCTGTTCAATCAGTCGCTGAATATCTTTTCGGCTCTTGGAATCCTGGTTCTGTTCGGGATCGTGAAGAAGAACGGGATCCTTCAGGTTGACCATACGAATGGTCTTCGTGCGCAGGGGATGCCGCGTCACGAGGCCATACTCCACGCCAACCGCGACCGATCCTCATGACCACGCTCGCTTTCGTCGCAGGCATGGTGCCTCTCGTCGTCTCGAGCGGAACGGGGTCAGGAACGAACCGCGCGATCGGTTCGGTCATCATGGGCGGTCAGGTGCTGGCGCTGCTCCTCACGCTCCTTGGCGTTCCGGTGATGTACAGCATCTTCGACGACTGGGCGGATAAACGGATTCTCGGACGGATCGTCTCGCGGTTCCGGAAACGTTCGAGTCGCTCGTCGAGTGTAACGGCGGAAGCGTGAGCTCAGCCCTCGGGGCCAAGGTCTCTGAGAAATCGAGCATTTCTTACAGACCTTTGTCGCGAGCGTTGAGACAAACAAGAGTGTCGCGAGACAGACAGGAGTGTCTGTCCTACATAAGCGTGTAGGACAGACACTCTTGTCTGTCTCGAGACACTGCGGCTTGAGGATCCGGAGAATATCTGAGTCGCCGTGCCGGGTGGTACAGAGTGTCGGCCGCACGCCGTGCGGCCCTACACCCATCTCAGCGAGGAGGGCGGCAACCCGTCGGGAGAAGGGGTCTTAACCGTGGGCTGCTCAGTCACTCCTCTCGAGGAAGGCCGTACATTGCGGTTCCCATGAGACTCACTTTGAGCTTGCGAGCGATCTGGGCGGTCAGGACGTTGGTGGGGACATTCCGCGTTTGCGGAACGATCTCGACGTCGTCGCACTCTCCTCGCATCCTGATCACGCAGCCGTCCTTCGAAGGGAGGTCGACGATGTCCTGAATGACTCGCGTGTAGTCGAGGCCGAGTTGCATGAGCTCGTCTCGAAGCAGGTCGTCGACCCTTTCACAAAACTCACTTCGCATGTTCATGCCTCATCAGTGACCACGGAACGATTCGACCAGGAACCGTATCACTTGACACGATTCCAATGCGATCACTCACGCAGGTGGCTATAGAGAATCTGCGATCCGATCGCGATCAGTATCAGACCTCCGCCGACTTCTAGTCGCTTCCCGAACCTCTCGCCGAGGTGCCGGCCTGCGATTCCGGCAACGAATGAACCGGAGAATGTCACTGCGGCTATCAGCAGACATGCGAGCCACGCGTTTGAATCACGCAGACCGAGTGTCACGCCCACCGCCAGCGCGTCGATGCTGGTCGCGAAGGCGAGGGCCGCAAGGACGGTTGTCGTCAATCGACGAGGAGCCGTCTCCTCGCCCCCCCTCAGCGCTTCCCACACCATTCGTCCGCCGATGACGGATAGCACGAGGAAGACGACCCAGTGATCCCAGGCTTCGACGTATTCGAGGACGCTCACTCCACCGAGCCAGCCGATGAAGGCCATTGAGCCTTGAGAGAGCCCGAACGCTGCCGCCATTCGGAATGCATCGAGCCGTCGGAAATCGCGGAACGTCAGTGATGCACTCGACGCGACCGCAATGGTGTCTACCGCTACAGCACAGGCAAGGAGCAGAAGTTGCGGGAGATCATTCATCACCACTGGCGAGAGCGGTTGCGCAGATCGCGCCACGCTGCCGGTCTGGCCCGGGTGCGTGCGTTGACCACACGCACCCGGGGGGTGAAGTTGATTACAAACCAGGGATTAGAACGTGAGTCGAAGTCCGGCTGAGATCATGAGCGGGTTCACTTCGATTTCGGAATCCTGTCCAGGACCGGTCGCGAACACGGCACGGGCCGAGGATTTCGTCGGTACGTACTTGGCGTCGAGGTTCAGCCCGAACAGGCGTGAGAATTTGATGGTAAGTCCGCCGTTGAGCACGAGACCTACGTCATCGTCCAGATCGATGCTGCGGACATCGGCGCTTCCGAGACTACGACCATTTTCCACGTTGTCGAAGAGCACGTAGGCCGCTCCGGCACCGATGTACGGGTCGAACCTTGCCTGTGGTGCAAAGTGAAACTGAAGCGTTGCGGTCAGAGGAATGACCTGTGAGTCGCCGATGAAGCCTGACTGGACAGGTCCTGTGTTCGTGCGGACATCGACGTCGGGGTTGACTACGGCAGCGGCGAATTCCGCTGAGATCCGGTTGGAAAAGAATACGTTCACTGCTGCGCCATAACCGAGATCTGAATCGAAATTGACACGCAAGTCGTCAATACTCTGGGTACCGTTCACAACACTGTCACCGCTCAGATCGACCCTCGTCGCATAGACGATGATGTCGACGGACCTGTCCTGAGCGACAAGGACTGGAGTGGCAAAGACACTGATTAAACCAATAGCTAACAAGATTCGTTTCATGAGTTTTCTCCGACATACGCTAGAGCAACATCGCTGCCGAAGGGTATGACAATGGAAGGTAATGCACTGTAGGACTTTTTACTCCGTTTTCGCTAGGCACCGTAACCCCACCGGGACTATTTACCGCTGACAACCCGGGCTGTGGCGATTCCAGCGGCGCCCGAGATCAGGCAGCCAACGACCGTGATCAGAAGGTAGAAGAATCCCTGACCCCAGTCATCGCTTCGAAAGAAGCGGGTCATCTCGTAGTTAAAAGCGGAGTAGGTCGTGAAGCCGCCCAGTAGCCCGACAGTCAGAGCAAGTCGCGTGGTCGGTGAGAGATCTGGTCCTACATCCGGGTTCATCAGAAAACCCATGAGAAAGGAGCCAAGGAGGTTCACTACAAGAGTCGCGAGCGGGAGAGTTGTTCCCCACAAACGCGCGGTCGCGAGTGAAAGGAGATAACGCGCACCAGTCCCGACAGCGCCGCCGAGACAGATCAAAAAGAAGCGAGTCATCGAGGAGACACTATCTGAATCCATGGTTGCTCTGCATCCCAAGCGCCGTTGAGCGTGCGGGAACAACGCTGATACCATCGTGCGAATGGCCGGTTGCGCGCATATGGGTCCCCCCGACATTATCACCATGGCCGAGACACAACTTCGGCTGCGCGGTGTGCCCGAAGATCAATGGGGCGGAATGGCCTTCGTCCACGGAGAGAACACTCCCGAAACCATGTGGGCCTCAGTTGTCATAGGGATCGAGCGGCGAGGGGTCCACTGGGTCGTGACGAAACTCGACCGCCGCGAAGAGCCGCTGCACGAGAGCGAGACGGGATTGCGTGCCTCGCATCCGGGATCGACGTAGGTCCCGGGCCAGCCCGGGTTACGGGCGCTTCGAACTTTCAGTTCGGAGAACGAGCTTCCTTGGAACCACTGTGCAGCGCCCCGTTAGCTGACCATTTATCTGGCTTCTCGGTGAACTCATCCACGTGTCATCCCGAGAGGAAGAACAGCGTGACGCTGGTGAAGAGGTGATGACACCCGGCGTGGGCTCGCGCCCGAAGGGGCGAATCCCTCTCCCCGGCGGGGAGAGGGTGGTCGCGTAAGCGACCGGGAGAGGGGCCGCGAGAGATACGATGACCTCCCCCTTTCCGACGGACTGGCGAGACTTTCACGCCCCTCTCCCTGCTTCGCTTCGCTCGCTTCCCTCTCCCCGCCGGGGAGAGGGATACGCCGCTTCGCGGCTCAACCACGTCAGACAGTGAACCGGTGAAAGCTTCTAAGAAACACCTAGGTTTTATGCGGCTTTGACGAGGGTATAGCCGAGTTGTTTTGCCCTCTTTTCCATGGTTTTGATTATCCGTTGCTCATGCCGGTGTAGGTACTGATCAGGACCTGGATCGACGTATGGACG
>DATLXH010000010.1:0-72145 GCA_035576005.1 Thermoanaerobaculia bacterium
CCAAATCTCCGGCGAGGATCGTCTTTTTGCTTGTTTCGGCGACCAAGGCCCTCGTTCGCTCACGATCTGCTCCGCTCTGAAGCTCTCCGAGACATCATAATCATCAGCGACATTTGAGACGATCTCCTCGGGAGAGGGGAGCGTCGCGTCGCGGCTCCCGTCAAAGAAGCGAGTTGACGATATACAAATCCGAAAGCAGTCGCCGATAACCATACGCATACGTCTGACCATCCGGAGTGATGTGCACCGGCATGATGTCGAGAATCCCTGCCGCGTCGTCCGGATTGATGGTCAACCACTCTCTACGCTCGCCCGTCGAGACATCGACCCTGAAGACCTTCAGCGACGACTGCCCGCGCTCAGCCACGAAGATCGCCTGGTTGTCCTCCGTCCACTCGAGAGGGATATCGCCCGGGCTGCAGCCCGGCGCAACCCGCACCCCTCCCTCCCCGTCGACTGGAATCAGCATGATGCGTTGGTCCGATCCAGCCGCTGCCGTTTTCCCATCATGAGAAAGCGTAAAGGATCCGCTCAGCGAAAGCTCTTCACTGATCGGCCTGGCCTTTCCGTCTCCTTCCAACGTGATCTCGAAAAGGCGTTTGGTCTCGCCGGTGTGATTTCCGAGGATCAGAAGTCGCTTCCCATCGGGAAACAGCTGCCATGCGAAGAACTCGTCGAGATCGCATTCGATCGGGCGCGATTCGCCCACGCCAGTGGCAACGAGCTCCAGTCGGGGAGGGCTCGCAATCGCTACGGCCAGCCACTCGCCATCATCCGAAATTGGATTGCCGCGCGCGCGCCCTTCCACAATCTTCACGGCCGGATCGCCGTCAGAGGGCCGGATGAACACCGTGTTCTGACCCTGCACGCCAGCGGCCTGCTCTTCGAAGGTGATGAAGCTCCCGTCGCGACTGATCCCTGACAGTCTCGACCAGTCGAACCAGGAAAGGTTCCGTTCCTTCGAGTCTCCGAGGCGACCGAGGACGGCTTCGCGTCGACCGTTCTCGATCGCAAGAAGCACCCGGCCGTCAGCACTGATGTCGTGCAACGTTAGCCGTCCCGGGACGGGGAGGACCACACGCTGCTTGCCCGTCACGCTCAGGGCCATGATGTCCCGGCCACGTCCTTTCCCGATGGCCTCAGCCGAAAACCACACCTCGTCACCTGTCGGGGTCCAGGCGAGACCTGAGGTGCTGTTCCACGCCTCCATGCAGCGTACGACCTGCTTGCCCGACCGGTCGATGATGACGACTGTGCCGGCATCGTCTCCCCAGACCGGATGCTCGATGAATGCGATCAGATCTTCCTTCGGTGAAAAGCGCGCGCGGCTGACCCAGCTCGATGTCTTGTAAATGACGTTACCGATCGGTGACTCGATGCGATAGAACCCATCGAGCCGGCGAATGATCAGGAAGTTTTTTCCGTCACGCGTCCACTCGGCTTCCTGCACGTCCTGACACACACGTCGCGGAGCACCTCCCGCGAGAGGGACACGCGCGAGCGTTCCCGAGGTTGCGTAGCCGACGCCGATGAACCGGCGGCCGAGGGAGATGGCGAGCTCTCCCGTGGAAGAGACCGACAGGACATCGGCATCGCGCAGGCCGAGCGACCTCGCTTCCGGCCCCGTCTGGTACGACGACAGGATCTCGAGGGGATTGTCTTCCCAGGCAGCGCCGTAGATCACCGAGCCGTCCGGCGCGAAGCGGGCGCTCATGATGAAGCCGCGCCGGAACGTCATGCGACGGTACAGCGGCATCTGGAAGGCGACTTCGGCTTTTTTCGGCGCGGCCTTTCTCTTTGTGACCGCCGAAGGATGAGAGTCGTTACTGAGACCGTCGAGAGCGAACGCGAAATCCTTTGCTGTCTGAAAGCGGTTCGCCGGATTCTTCTCGAGCGCGTGCGCGAGAATCCGCGCGATCCCGGGCGCGAGATCGGCTGGCAGCGCGGGCGGATCATCATGGAGTACCGCATTCATCGTTTCCACTGACGAGGCGCGGCGGAAGGGAGGCGATCCCGTAGCCATTTCGTGAAGGATCACGCCGAGCGAGAAGATGTCAGAACGATGATCGACGCTGTCGGCGCGCACCTGCTCGGGCGACATGTAGCCAGCAGTTCCCATGACTGTGCCGGGACTGGTTCCTCTCTGCCTCGTGTCATCGTCATTCGCCGACTCCGGCTCGAGGAGTTTCACCAGCCCGAAGTCCAGGAGCTTGACCCGGTCATCGCTGAGGACGAACACATTCTCGGGCTTCAAATCGCGATGGACGATTCCCTTCTCATGCGCCGCGATGAGGCCCTGAGCCATCTGAAGTGCGTAATCGACGGCGCGCTTCACAGGCACCTTGGCACCCATACGATCGCGTAATGGCACCCCGACGAGCAGCTCGGTCACGATATACGGCGCGCCGTCGTGCGTTCCGACGTCGAATACGACGGTGATGTTCGGATGATTGAGCATTCCCGCCGCCATCGCCTCCTGCTCAAAACGGCGGATCCTGTCTGGATCTGCTGCAAATGCCAGCGGAAGGATCTTGATCGCGACATCGCGTTTGATCCGCGTATCGTGAGCGCGATAGACCTCGCCCATCCCTCCAGCCCCGAGAGAAGCAATGACCTCGTAATGTGCTACGCGCGAACCGATTGAAATCATAAAAGGAGTAAGCCCTCAACCGCAGCCTACAGTACCCATCGTCAACCGTGCGTCTATCTCACGCGGAGCGGGGGGACTTACTCCCTTCTCCCCGCGGGAGAAGGTGGCGCGTGAGCGCCGGATGAGGGTCCCTCTCCAGCACCACGATGATCAACGAATCGCCGTACCTCTCACTCATCCTTCGCACCAAGCCATCGTTTCCTCTCCGGAGCTGGAAACTTCTCGATCGCATAGCGAAGTGCAGTCCGCGGCATCGTGGCAGCGTGCTCAGCCAGAAATGCAATGAGCGCCGCCTTGTCTTCCTTCCCCGCCTCGCGAAGCATCCAGCCCACGGCCTTGTGAATCAGGTCATGTTCGTCCTCGATCAGCATTGCTGCAATCTGCATCGTGGTGGCGACCTCACCTGAGCGGATCAGTCTTTGTGTGGCGACCATCGCGATCCTTCGCTCCCACAGCTTCTTCGAGCGAGCGAGGCGCCTGAGAATCGTACGGTCCCGGTCGAGCAGATGAGCGCCGACAATCTGCGGGGCTGATGTGTCGACGAGATCCCAGTTGTTGATTCGATCCGTATTGGCAAGGTAGGTTTCAAAGATCCGCTTCCGAATCGCGGCGTCCCCTTTCTCGTGGAGTTTCACGAGCGCGATCAAACCGGCGAGACGTTCCTCGTGAAACTTCGATCTTAGAAGTTGAAGAGCTCCGGCGAAGGTCGGCTTTGTCGCGCGTACGAACTCCCGGACCTGCGGCACAGTCATGCCCAGAAACCGATCACCTTCACCATACCCACCCTTCCCGGTACGAAGAACTGCTGAAGGAATGCGGCGCGCTCGGGATCGGCGAGCGCCCGGAGACCCTTGTCATCAATCGTCATCATCCGACCTCATCGCTCATGTCTCGCCGCGACACGGTATCTCTCAATACCTCGACAACACGGCCTGAAGGGCCGAATCCCTCTCCCGCGGGAGAGGCGCGCCGCTTCGCGGCTAGCGCTTGCGGTAAATCTCTTTTCGGTCGGCGATTCTCATGACGTGGACGATCAATATGTCATCCTCGATTTCGTAGAGGATGCGGTAGTTTCCCTGCCTGACGCGATACTTGTCTCGCGTACCGGCGAGTTTCTCCGCGCCTGATGGTCGCGGGTCTTCGCCGAGGGCCTTGATGTGCGCTACCAGACGCTGACGGTCCTTTTTGCCAGGGATGTTCTCGAGTTCGCGGACGGCGGATTTCTTGATGACGATTTTATAGTTTGCCACTGCGTCTCATGGCTCGAACAACGTCCTCGAAGTCGAGGCTCGGTTCGCGACGACGTTTGTCGAACACCTCGAGATCTTCCGCATCCTCGGCCAGGGTCTGCCGTACGGCATCGTTCACGACGTTGGAGATGGAGACGTCCAGGGTCGCGGCCTTCAATCGGAGGGCGCGATGGATGTCGGGATCGAAGTAGATGGTGGAGCGCTTGGGGGAGGGCATCGGAGGCAGGATAACGTTTTGACGTTATGCTGTCATTCGATGCTGTGAGCGTGGTGCCCCCTTCTCCCCGCGGGAGAAGGTGCCCGAGAGGGCGGATGAGGGTCCCTGTTGCTATCGAGGCATCGTTGATGGGAAGACGAATTGCGGTGTAGAGGAAGGCGGCGTCACGGCAGGTTCGGACGCTTGCGGCGTTCGCTGTTTCGCCGACAGGTTCTTGCGCCCTCACCCGGCGCCGGCGCGCCACCCTGTCCCTCGGGTGGGGAGGTTCTTTTGGCGCCTTCGGCGCCCGACGTAGTGCGGGTTAGATTCGGAACTCGATGATCTGCATCGAGTGGTCAGCGAGACCTTGCGTTCTTTCGTCGTGCGAGTAGTCGCATCTCACTACTCGCTCTGCGAGAACGGGTGATGCGAAGGCGTGGTCGATTCGGAAGCCATTGCCGCGACGGTTGATCCAGCTCCACTCGCGAGCGTCAGAGTGGGAGCTGCGCCAGAGGTCGATCCAGCCGATCTCGCTCAGCTTTGTGAAACGGTCGGCGCAGATTAAGGTCGCTCCTTTTTCGTCTGCGAAGTGCCCACCCGTTTGGAAGTCGCCTGCGATCATCAGCGGCTCCATCATCGATCGCGCTGCGAGCTGCAGCATGGCATCCCACGGACGCGTCTTGAGCTCACCTTGAGGGAAGGACACACCCAACAGCGTGATGCTGAAGATTCGGACGGCGGCGAAGCCGTCAATCTGTTCTCCTAACAGTTCCGTGACGTCGATCGACTCGTGCGATTCGCGCGAGGCGATCAGCACGGGGAGAGGCCCGACACTTCGGGTCAGATGAATGAACCCGGCATTATGAAGTGCGCTGTCGAGCTCTTCGCTCTCAGGCGCATTGCTCAGTACGCAGACGTCTGCGTGTTTCCTGACGAGCGTTGCAACGAGCTGGGACGCGCTGCCAGACTGACCGATGTCCCATGAGACGATGGTTGCCGTTTCCCCGGGTGGCAGAAGGTCAGGCTGTGCTTCCTTTCCGTATGACGCGTAGAAGTTAGCTACCTCTGCACTGGCCTTGACGTCGTATGTCCTCAGAGGCCTTGCCAGTGAGAGATCTGACATGCGACGGCAGCGGCTCAGCGCGACGTAGGCCTGTCCTTCGGCGAACGCTCCCGAACCGAAGTCGACGTGCACGCGCGACAGAGTCAGGCCCTGCGCCTTGTGGATGGTCACGGCCCAGGCCGGCATGAGTGGGAACTGCTGATAGGACCCGATCACCTCCTGGACGATCCGGTCCTCCTTGCGGTCGTATTCGTAGCGGATGTTTTCCCACTTTTCCGGTTCCACGTCGTACCCAGAACCGTTCTCGAGCTCGACGTGGATGGTGGTCTTCGTGACACGAGTGACGATTCCCATCGAGCCGTTGACCCAGCGCCGTTCGGGATCGTTCTTCGTGAACATGACCTGCGTCTGCGGCTTGAGTGTGAGCTCAGGAGGCGCTGGCAGGCGGTCCGCCTGCTCGCGAAAAATGCCCTCCGTGACCGCGCTGTAAGTGGTCGCGCGGCCGGGCAACTCCTCGATCCTTTTCATGTTCTCGCGGTCGGCCGCATCGTTCCTCGGGACGAGTACAAGGTGAGGACCTGTGGGGGAGCGGCCGGCGCAGTGACGATTGAGCTCTGCGCACGTCGTGGCGATGTCGCGGCCAACTCGAAGATTGCCGAGCAGGGAAATGAAAGTCTGGTCGGCCTGACGATAGACGTGACTCAGTTCGAGCCTCGTCATCGCCACTCCACGCAGACAGTTTGCGCCGAAGAATTGGAGCGAGTCGTATCGGTTGCGCAGAGAGAGGGCATCGTCGCCGCGGGGCGGTACAGGAGGTAATTGGAACAGGTCGCCAACGAGCAGGACCTGAGCTCCTCCGAAGGGACGCGTGGAGTTACGGTTGATTCGAAGCGCAGTCTCGACGGCGTCGAGAAGGTCGGCGCGGACCATCGAGACTTCGTCGACGACCAGGATGTCGATCTTCTCGAAGAGCTCCGGGTCGTCATGCTTCGTGAGCTCGGCAGGATCGATGACTTTCGGGGGAAAACGAAAGAAGGAGTGAATGGTCTGCCCGCCGGCGTTGAGGGCGGCGATGCCGGTGGGGGCGAGGACGACGATGTTCTTTTTCGGTAATTCGTTGCGCAACATCTGGATGAAGGTCGACTTGCCGGTACCTGCGCGTCCTGTGACGAAGAGGAGCTCCTTACCGCCTGCGATGGCGTCGAGCGCTTCGCGGAAGGGAGGACTGATCTCGTAGCGTTCGGCAGGCGGGAGTTGTGCGCGACGGGAAGGCTTCCTGGTGGCGCGTTCGTGGCGCCCCCAGCGAGTCGGTTTTGACTTGATTGGTCTCTTGCTGGGGACCGTTAGGGTTGTGTCGGGAGGGAGCTCTTCGAGGTCGCTCGAATCGGGGGCGGGCTGCCCGAGGATTCTCGCGCACTTGCGTGCGATCTTGTCCCACTCCTTCCAGTGCTCGGCGCGGGCGGCCCCGCTGCTGGTGAGCGTGGAATGCATGCGGGCGAGGTGGGCGACGCGGGTGCGATGGAGGCGAGCTGCCTCGAGCTTTTGTAATGCGGTTTCGACCCACGCTACCAGTTCGGGGAAGGTCATCGAGATCCTGGCCGTGGAGTGAGGTACGCGTTGCGGCTGGTTTGCGTCGTGTCAGAGAGGAGAATCAATATCAGGATAGTAACGCCCGATGCGACGATCTTTCTGAATCGACATTACGAGCTCCTTTGAACGCACGCGTCGGCGAGAGGAGGAATTGAGCTTTTCACTGTAATTGTGACTTTCCTTCAATGCGCCGGCATGCGGAGCTTCAGGATTCCCGTGATGATCGCGAGGGTTATGAGCAGGGCCGTCATGGCAGCGATGTCGGGCGCACTCTCGTAGATGACGCGCCACGAGAGCTTCAGCCAAAGTGGCAGCAGAGCGACAACGGCGAGCGGGAGCACGAGATCGAACGCGACAATTCTTCTTCTCGATGTTTTTCTTCCTCGACCGCGGGCCGCTTTCACGAGCGAACGGATCTGGAGAATGAGAAGGAGTACCGCGGCGATCGCGATTGCGATGTAGGTATGCTTGAGCGGGCGAGCCGTTGCGATCGGCTCTTTGTCATAGAAGGTTGCGATGATGCCGCTCGCAATCTCGCGTGTGTGATCGGCGAACATCGAGGAACCGTTGGTAAGGAGCACGACTCCAATCTTGTGCTCGGGGATGAGGACGACTGCGCCGCGATACGAAGGAAGTGCGCCGCCGTGCCAGAGAGATTGGACGCCTGCCGTTTCTCCGGCGCGCCAGCCCATCGCGTACTTGAAGTAGCTGCCCGCAGGCGCGACGCCGGTGTGCGCGATCTTCATCGACTCAGCAGAAAGAATGGGGGATCCGTCTCCCAGGTGTGCGGAGGCGAAGCGACCGAGGTCTCGTGCGGTCGTGATGATGGACGCGGTCGGCAGACGATCGGGCTCGTGCCGGTACGTTGAGGGGAGTGCGATTCCGAACCAGAGGCTGTGGCCGGGCGCGAGTCCGGCACGCTGAGCCGAAGGAAGATCGGTGAAGGTTCGCGTCATCTGAAGTGGAGTGAAGATACGGCGCTGCATGTAGTCGGCGAAGCTCATGCCGCTGACGCGTTCGACGATCAGGCCGAGAAGCTGGTAGTTGGGACTCGAGTAGACGTGCGGCCCGCCGGGAGAGGAGACGAGCTCGGTATCGCGGAGGGCGATGACATGTTCGAGCAGAGTGACCGGGGCCGGGGAGTTCTGCGCGCGCGGAGCATTGCCGGGAATCCCGCTCGATTGATTGAGGAGATGTCGCACTGTGATTTTCGCGGCGGCCGCGCGATCGGCGAGCTGGAACTCCGGGATGAGTTGTTGCACTCGAGAGTCGAGGTCGATTTTTCGTTCGTCGACCAGCTGCATCACGGCAGTTGCAGTGAAGGCTTTACTGAGGGACCCGATGACGAGAGGCGTGTCGATGGTCATCGGCTGGTCGCCACGCGCGCGACCGAAGCCTTTCGCGTAGATGACCGAGTTGTCGCGGACGATGACTAGTGAGGCACCGGGAATGAGGTGAGCGCGGAGTCTGGCTGGGACGTACTCGTCGATACGGGTGAAACCCTCGTACTCCTCCCGGGATGCGAAGAGCACGGTGAGCAGGATCGCCATTGCTGCCTTCATCACGGAACAGGGTACGATAACTGCTCTGTCGCGACGAAAGGCCTCGCAGCGGCTTCCACAAAGTATTGCTCCTGCATTCTTGTCGAGGACAAATTCGGCGGTATCTGAATCAACCGGAGTAGAAGCTTGCGAGGTCCCTCGCACTCCCGCCCACACCCCCAAGCTTCTTCCGGAGTCTGCCGTGGACTGTTTTTCCGCCACACAAAGGCAGGCGGTCGCCTGTGCTACTACTGTTGCAGCGTGGTCTCACCGGACTCGACGCTGCGCGTCTCTTCAGGAGTTGCCGTCTCTACCTTGAAGGAACCGTGCTTTGGATCGACCGCGGTGTTGAGACGGTCAGTCCACGCGGCGATGGTTCCTGGAGACGGAACGCGGATGAGCCACACGCACGGTTCGATCTCCCGGTGCGGGAGCTCGTTGCGCTCGATTGCTCCCTGACCGTACTCGATGTCGGTGCCTGCGAGTGCGGTGTATCGAGCCTTGAGCAGAATGGTCTCGGCGGGTTTGTCGGTAGCGTTCATTGTCGACGTATAGCAGAGAAACAGAGACGTCAGTACCACCAGAATGTCGTGAGCCATGTCGTGTTGGTGCGCGGGTAGAGAACGATCTACGCGGCAGCTCGCCGGTGTGGGGGATGATCATTCTAGCGGAGACGTTTGACGCCGCGCAACTCGGTAAGCGCGTTCTAATCGTGCGGATGCTCACCGAACACATCAGAATGAATGAGCCGCGAAGCGGCGTATCCCTCTCCCCTGCGGGGAGAGGGAAGCAAGCGAAGCGAAGCAGGGGGAGGGGCGTGAAAGTTCGCGATTCCGTAGAAACCGGCGCGTTTTCGTATCTCTCGCGGCCCCTCTCCCGGTCGCTGACGCGACCACCCTCTCCCCGGCGGGGAGAGGGTTTTGCCCCCTGGGGGGCCGGGAAGCGCCCTTTTGAATTCGACCGCCTACTTGTCGTTGTACAACTCGATGAATTCGTAGACGAAGTTCCCCGTGCCGAGGGCGTCGGAGAACTCGCTGATGTAGACGCCCTTGCCACAGGCTGCGGGACCTCCCGTGGCCGGAGTCCCTGTGCTCGATGCAGCTCGCGACCAGCTCGATGCCTTGGTCGCGCTTGCGCAACCATTCGTACGCTTCAAGCTCTCGCCGCCGGCTGCAGCCATGTTGACTGTGCGCCCATCAAGCTTCGTACCGGCTGCGTTGTAGAGCGTGAAGTTCTCATCGCCATTGATCTGCGGCATGGCGTCGGACGCATTGAGGTAAACCGTGTCGGAACCGAAGATCACACCCCAGTAAGTTTCGAACTGTGCCTTCGTTGCATTGCGTCCCACGATCAGGTAACCCTTCGACGCGATGGAGGTCCCGGCGGGGATGATGTAGTTGAGTGTTGAGGTTGCCTGGGTCAGCTTGTAGCCGGAGACGTCGATTCCAGTGACAGGAGGTGGTGGGGGCGGCGCGGCATTACTGACGGTGACAGTAACCGCCGCCGACGCGCCGCTGTTGTTTGCCGCGTCGTAGGCCTTCGAGCTCAACGTGTGCGTGGCGTTTGTGGCCGTGCTGGTGTCCCAGCTCCACTCATAAGGCGATGTGTTGTCGGTGCTCCTGAGACCGCCGTCGAGATAAAACTCTACCTTCGCGACGCCGACGTTGTCCGAGGCGCTGGCGGTGACGATCGTTGTGCCGCTGACCGTTGCGCCACCAGTTGGGGCAGTAACCGATGTCAACGGGGCTTCTGTGTCAGGTGCTGTTGCGGAGTCGTCGAGAGTGAAACTTCGGGGCAACGATGCTGCCGCGACTTCGTTTGGTCCCTGTGTCACGGCTCCATTTGCGCTGACGGTGAAGAGATTTGCGCCGTCTGTGGTGATCTTGATATCACCTACTGAGAAACCGGAATAGCTCGTGAGCGGTCCGGTCGGCGACCCCTCCTCGGATTGGAGCACAACGGTCGGAGCCGCTGTGACGCATGAGGTGGCCTGACCGAGAAGAACCTTGTCCACGATATCGATACGGGGAAAATTCCAATCTGCGCTCTGGCCGGCGCCTGTAGAGATGACCGCCACTGCAGGAACCGAGTAGTCCATCAGGTCGTTGTTCATGCTGCTCTCACTGCCGTGATGGGAGACGTGAAGAACGTCGATGCCACCGCTGCTGATAAGAGGGAACGCACCGCCGGGTGAGATTGCCTGCATGAGCGGCGTCTCGACGTTGATCTGCGTCGTGTAGCGTCCGGTGCACGCTTCGTCGTCCGGACCACCACCCAGGTCGCTTGCCCAGAAGTAATCGAAGCCGCCGTACTGAAGGAGGAGTGCGATGGACAGGTCGTTCTCGTTCGAGGCGGCCACCGAGCCTCCGCCGATGATCTTTCCTTTCACCGCGATGCAGGTCAGCTTTGCGCCTCCGCCGAGGTCAATGACGGTGCCAGCGGTGATGGCCACCGGAGCTCCGGCTGTGGTCGCGGCGGCTGCGGTGTTCCACCCGGTCACGCAGCTCGAGCTGTAGGTGCTGCCATTGAAGTACTGCTTGATCCGGACGTTGTAGCCCGCGTTGAGGACTTCGTCGAGTCCGCCCAGATGATCGCAGTGCTGATGACCGCCGATGACGTAATCGAAACCAGCTGCCGGGGTGTGGCCGATCGACTGAAGATAGGGAACCACCTCGGCTGTTCCTTTGCCGGTGTTCCCCGCCTCCAGCAGCACGGTCTTTCCGGTCGGTCCAGGTCCTTTGATGAGAGCGGACTGCCCCCATCCAACATTGATTACATGGATCTCGAGGTTCTGTGCTGTCAGAGAAAGAGGGAGGAGGGCAAAGAGCAGAGCGAAGCGCTGGCTGAGACGAATGGTCATTGATGATCCTCTTGTCAGTGCGAGTGAGTTACTCGCGTTAGATTTCACCTTAGAAGAGTCGCGTCATCTGTTTGCGAGGTTATTGTGAGGGAAGTGTGGTGCCTCTGACAACCCTGTGTGCGCATCCGTGCTGTAAGAACCGTGTGGCTTCGATCCGTTGGGCCGGATTGCGGAGTTCCGGGATGTCGTCATCGCGTGATTGCGGCTAACCCGCATTTCTATGAGAAATGCGGGTTAAGATCAGGGACGTGATCAAGCAGATCTTCAATGTGCTGTACGGGGCGGTGGCGCTGCTCTTCGCGCTGGCGGCGGTGGTGCTTACTGCATTCGCGGGTGGTGAGCTGTGGCACGCAGCGGATCCTCGGCTCGTTGTGAAGATGGCCGAACGCGTGAACGCGGTGCTCGAGAGTATCGGGCTGCTCACCATCGCCGTCGCCGCGCTGGAGCTGAGCCAGACGGTGATCGAGGAGGAGATTCTCAGGACCGCACAGATTGCCGCCCCGACACGGGTGCGTAGGTTTCTGTCGCGTTTTCTCGTGGTCGTGGTGGTCGCGTTGTCGATCGAGTCGCTGGTGTCCGCGTTCCGCTTCGTGCACGACGCTCCCGAGCGTCTGTCGGAGTCGGCAATGGTCGCTTTCTCGGCTGCGGCGATTCTTGCCGCATGGGGTGTGTTCATTCACTTCAATCGCGACGCGGAAGAATTGGAGCCGGAGGCGATGGCGGATGCAAAGAGGGAGGACGCGAAGCTGGAGGGGGGAGGGAGCTGAGATCTCGCCGAACGGCACCCACAGAGCTTGCGGATCGGCGGTTTTGCAATAGGATGCGCTCGGAGATGAAAACGATGCGTAAAGAACTGCTGGTGACTGCCCTCTCTCTGTTTGTCAGCCTCGCTGCTCAGGCTCAAGTCCCTGAGAATCTGGAGGTGGAGGGGGTTCCCTCGTTTCCACCCGATCTTGTGAATCGGATTCAGCCCTATTTCGAGTCGCGCAGCGCAATCCTCAACGACTGGCATCCCACCCGGCGCGAGATGCTCGTCACTACGCGTTTCGGTGATACGACGCAACTTCATTACGTGAAAATGCCGGGCGGCGCCCGCAAGCAACTCACGTTCTTCGCTGACCGGGTGGCTTCCGGCAGCTTCCGTCCGAAGAGCAATGACACGATCGTCTTTTCGAAAGATATCGGGGGCGGGGAGTTCCATCAGTACTACCGGTACTCCCTGACTGATGGCACGACCACGCTGCTAACAGACGGCAAGTCGCGGAACAGCGGATTGGAGTGGTCGCCGAGCGGTAAGTGGATGGCCTTCAGCTCGACCCGTCGTAATGGCAGGGACACAGACATCTATGTAATGGATCCGATGAATCCCGCGTCGAGCCGCATGCTCATGCAGGTCGAAGGCGGCGGCTGGGGAGTGATCGACTGGGCGCCGGATGAATCGCAGATTCTCGTCGGCGAGTACCTTTCCGCGAACGAGGTGTACCTCTACCTGGTGGACGCGCGGACGGGTGAGAAACGTCTTTTGAAACCGAAGACGAGCGAGAAGGTCGCCTACGGCAACGCCAGGATGTCGCCGGACGGGAAGAGCGTTTATTTCACAAGCGACCAGGGCTCAGAGTTTCAGCGTCTCACCCGAATGAATCTGGCCACCGGTCGAGAGACAGTGCTGACGCCGGCTTTGAAGTGGGACGTGGACGAGTTCGACATTTCGTCGGACGGCAGGTGGATCGCCTTTGTCGCGAACGAGGACGCCATCGGTGTGCTTCACCTGATCGCCGCAGCAACTGGAAAGGAAGTCGCTGCTCCGAAACTGCCGGCCGGCATTCCGTCCAATCTTCGCTTTCACGAGAATGGCCGCGACCTCGGGTTGAATCTCAACTCGTGGACATCGCCATCTGATATCTACTCGGTCGGAATCACGACCGGCAAGCTCGAGCGCTGGACGGAAGGAGAGACGGGAGGGCTGAATACGTCGCGAAACGCAGCCCCGGAGTTCGTCCGGGTCCGGAGTTTTGACGATCTCGCGATATCAGGCTTCATCTATCGTCCCGATGCATCACGGTTTCCAGGCAGGCGCCCGGTGATCATCGATATCCATGGGGGGCCTGAAGGGCAATCGCGCCCTGGATATCTGCGCGAAGAGAACTATCTGATCAATGAGCTGGGGATCGCCGTGCTGTTCCCTAACGTTAGAGGCTCCAGCGGTTTTGGAAAGACATTCCTGACGCTTGATAACGCCATGAAGCGCGAGGACTCAGTGCGAGACATTGCCACGTTTCTCGATTGGGTCAAAAGCGACCCTCGACTCGACGCAGACCGGGTGGCGATCACCGGTGGAAGCTATGGCGGTTACATGACGCTTGCCTCCATGACCTTTTTCAGTGATCGGGTCCGGGCCGGGGTCGATGTCGTGGGCATTTCGAGCTTCGTGAGCTTCCTGCAGAACACGCAGGACTATCGAAGGGACCTGCGGCGTGCCGAGTATGGAGACGAGCGCGATCCCGCAATGCGAGCGCATTTCGAGAAGATTGCGCCGCTCAATAACGTAAAGAGAATCACAAAACCAATGTTCATCATCCAGGGACTAAACGACCCGCGGGTTCCTCATACAGAAGCGCGGCAGATGGTCGCGGCGCTCAAGCAGAACAACATCCCCGTGTGGCTGTTGATCGCGAAAGACGAGGGCCACGGTTTCGCGAAGAAAAAGAACCAGATGTACGAGGCAGCGGCGACCATTCTGTTTTATCAGAAGTATCTGCTGAACTAACTCGAGACGGCAGTAACACTCCGACCCAGGAACGTTGACCTCGCAGCCGCGAAGCGGCGACATCGTTTTAGCCCCACCCGTGAGGGTGGGGTGTGTCGGTACGAGAATTCCACGGAGCCGCGAAGCGGCGGCATCGATGCCGCCCCTTGCGGGGCTCACCGTGCCTGCTGGTCGACCACCTCCCCAGCCTTACGGCTGGGGCTACGACGATTCCGGGCCTTTCGGCCCTTTTGATTCGCCGAGGTATCCTCGGGGTCAACGGAGCCTACGACCTTTCTGTCATCAGTTGCGGCGTCACGATTGTCAGCTCTTCGCGTAAGGCGTTCACGGGCTGCTGTGCGGCGACGTGGTCGCCGGCCTGGCCGAGCTGCTCGATCTCGCGACTGAGCATCTCGATCCGGATGATGCCGAGGTTTCCGGCCGAACTTTTGAAGGCATGTGCGAGTTGCCAGAGGGCAGTGCTGTCGCCCTGTTCGATTGCGCGGCTCATCGCGTCGATGCGTCCCGGAGCGTCGGAGAGGAACGAGTCGATCAGCTCGCGAAGAAACGCGCCGCCGCCGTCCGGATCGAGCTCACGGATGGAGTCGAGAACCGTCTGGTCCAGCGAGCGCAAGCTCTTTGGAGCCTCGACCTGCCGCTTGTCGAGCGATGAGGTCCATTTTCTGACGATCTCTTCGAGCCGCATCACATTGACGGGTTTGGAGATGTAGTCGTTCATCCCTGCATTAAGGCATCGTTCCTGGTCGCCCTGGAGTGCGTTGGCAGTCATGGCAATAACGGGAATCGCGGACTCAGCCCCCTCGAGCCTGCGGATCTCGCCTGTCGCTTCGTAACCATTCATGACCGGCATCTGACAATCCATGAGCACCAGGTCATAGCGAAGCGACTTCACCGCTTCCACAGCCTCACGGCCGTTACTCACAGCCTCCGCAGTGAAGCCGAGTTTCTGCAGCTGACGAAGCGCAACCTTCTGATTCACTACGTTGTCCTCTGCGACTAGCACTCTGAGCTGATGAGGTTCCGTTTCCACCGGCGCCGAAGCGATTTCTTCCTCTTCATCAGACGTGGTGTGAAATGTCGGCAGGTCCGATGACGCGGAAACGAGAGCATCGAACAGTTGCGACTGGCGAACGGGCTTGGTGAGAGTGGAGTGGATCCCCGATTCGCGCAGGGCGTCCGAGTCAGGTCTGCCGAGTGAGCTGAGCATGACGACGCGGGCCGCGGAAAGAAAGGGATCCTTCCGGATCGCATGCGCGACCATCAATCCATCCATGTCGGGCATCTGCATGTCCAGGATGACGAGATCGAATGGCTTGCCGGATGCCACCGCTTTGCGCATCGTATCGAGCGCATCCTGACCTCCCGCACAGGTTTCATAGGACATGCCCCACGACGCAACCTGATGCTCGAGGATTCTCCGATTCGTTTCGTTGTCATCCACGATGATGACACGCAGGTCGCCGAGGGATCGGGGAGGAGAGGGCGCTTTCGATGGAGCACTGCTCGGCTTTCCGAACCTTGCATCGAAGGAGAACGTCGAGCCTTTGTGAAGCTCACTGGTGACTTTGATGGACCCACCCATCAACTGCACGAGCTGTCTCGAGATCGCAAGGCCGAGCCCCGTCCCCCCATATTTGCGCGTCGTTGATCCGTCAACCTGCGAGAATGCCTCGAAGAGATTCTTTTCGGCTTCGGGAGCAATGCCGATCCCGGTGTCACTAACATCGAACTGCAACGTCACCGAGTCGCTCGACTCGTCGATTTTCTGCGTTCTGACGACCACCTCACCGCGTTCCGTGAACTTCACCGCGTTTCCGATCAGGTTCACGAGCACCTGGCGGAGGCGTCCGGGATCTCCCTGAATCGTCGTGGGACAGTCTGAGTAAATGAGAGAAGCGATCTCGAGTTTCTTCTCCTGCGCCGTACCAGCCAGGACTTCGACGGCCGACTCCACTGTGTTGCGAAGGTCGAAATCGCGCGTTTCGAACGTCAGCTTTCCGGCCTCGATCTTGGAGAAGTCGAGGATGTCGTTGATGACGGTCAGCAGCGATTCGCCGCTCGACTTTACGGTCGACGCCATCTCACGTTGCTCGGCCGAGAGTCTGGTGTCGAGCAACAGACCGGCCATGCCGATGACTCCGTTGAGTGGTGTCCGGATCTCGTGGCTCATGTTGGCGAGGAACTCGGATTTCATCCGTGCGGACTGGAGCGCCGCGTTGCGCGCTCTCTTGAGCTCAGCACCGGCGCGCGCGCTTCGACGGAGGTCACGAGCCATGAGCCAGACCACGAAGCCGATCAGCAGGGCGTTGGCCAGGCCTGCGAGGCTGATCACGCGAAGGGTGTGCGACCGAACCTGTTCAGCATGCCTGGTTCGAATGACAAGGAGTCGCGATTCTTCTTGCTCCATCTCCTGCAGAATCTCGCGGATCTGATCCATAGTGGACTTGCCTCGACCGTACGCCACAAAGCGCTGAGCAGCCTCCGAGCCCTCTTCCGTTCTTATCCTGACACCATCGGCGAGAACCATCACTTTCTCGTCGATCACTCTGCCAAGAACCTGGAGACGGGACTGTTGTGCCGGGTTGTCGAGGACGAGCGTGCGGAGTTGCGATAGAGCGCGAGGGATTCCGGACAATCCTTGGTTGTAGGGCTCGAGGAATGTCGTGTTTCCCGTGAGGAGGTAGCCGCGTTGTGATGATTCTGAGTCGGCAATGGTTGCGAGAAGTTGTCGGATTCTCGCAATGACTTCATCGGTGTGTACAACCGAGCGGTTTGTCTCGACCAGAGTTTCGATGCTCTTAACAGAAGAGCCGACGATGAAGAGAAGCGAGGCGAGCGCGAGGATCACTCCGATCGTGATCGTCCGTTTCAGGTATCTGGAGAAGAACGGTTGCTCACGGGAAGACTCGCCGTCGTGCGAACCTCGGGACGAAGCGTCCAGCTTCATGACGATTGCGCCTTCGTTGCCCTCAGCTCCCGAAGCGCCCGCTCGAGCTCGCCGCTGAGCTCGTCTGCGAGCTCCCGAACTCTCGAGCTCGAGCCTGCGCCGCCGCGCCCCAGAGCTTCTAACTCCCCGCAGATGCGCGCGGCGCCAAGCGCTCCGAGCGCCACGCAACTCCCTTTGAAGGAGTGAGCGGTTAGAGAAAGTTTTTCCGCATCATCGCCTTCGATACTTTCATTGATAGACGCAAGCGCTACCGGAATCTCTGCAAGAAACGTATCGATCAGCGATGTCACGAACTCCGGATCATCCTCACCCTGCAGTTCCCTGAGGCCCTGCATACTCGCCTCGTCAATCGCGCTCAAGGGTTTCGTATCTGCGGCAGCAGCCGAGAAGGATTCAACGCGGTTCCGACCCTTCGCTTTCGCGACGTAGAGTGCCTGATCAGCAGCTTCTTTCCATTGATCGATCGTCTGAAGGGTGTCGTCGAGAACGCTGACCCCCGCGCTGAAGGCGATGCGGAACGTCTTGCCTCCTGTCGAATGGTGCTCGATCTGGCTGAACTCTTCGCGAAGCCTGTCGACGAGCCTGATCGCGTCGTGATTCTCGAGATCGTCGACGATGATGGCGAACTCCTCCCCTCCGTACCGTCCCAGGCTGTCGCTCTGGCGGAGGCGTCGACGGAAGAGCGCAGCGAGCGAAATGAGCACACGGTCGCCCGTGGGGTGGCCGTACGTGTCATTGACCGTCTTGAAGTGATCGAGATCGACCATCACAAGAGCGCTTCGCTTGCCGCTGCGCCGCGTTTGCGCCATCGCATTCTTCGCACGCTCGAGGAACGCCGTGTGAGTCAGCAGACCAGTCAGCCCGTCGCGATCCAGGAGACTCTGAAGGAAGCGGGCCCGTTCGAGACGCGCCGCGACCGTAGAGATCAGCAGGCCCGGCGCGACAGGCTTGATGAGATAGTCGTCCGCACCCGCGCGCAGCGTCTCGATCCTTCTCTGGACCTGGTCCTCGGTCGTGAGAAACATCAGCGGGAGCGTCGCGTACGCAGGATTCTGCCGGACGTAGCGAGCGAGATCCTGTCCGCTCATTCCCGGCAACAGGATGTCCATGAGGATAAGGTCAGGCCGGAAGGATGTCAGTGCCGCCTCGAAGTCTTTCGGATCCGTACAGACCAGAACCTGATAGCCGGCCGACCTGAGCACTGTCTCGAGAAACTGCGCCTGCTCGGGATCATCTTCGACAGACAGATCCTGGGGGCTTCGGTCGCGAGATGCTCTTTGTGAAGCTCGACCCGCCGGATGACAGCATCCCAGTCGACAGGATCTTCGAAGAATCCATCCGCGCCACATCGGATGGCCTCGACCTTATCGAGAAACCCGCTGCTCCCGCCGACAACGAGCGCGAGAGTGTCGGCGCGTCCCCCTTTCGCGCGAAGCCGTTCGATGATCTGGTATCCGATTCCGTCCGGCAGGTCCGATTCCACGATGAGCGCCTCGGGCAGCGCCGCATCGATCGCAGTGACTGCTTCAGCAATCGTGGCTGCCGTTCGGACTCGCATCCCACGCTCCCTGAGCAACGTCTTGCTCGCGTGATCGCTTACGGCCAGCAGGACGTTGTACGCGGCTGGCTTCTCAGGGTCGTCAGCTGGCCCCGTCGGATGATCGCTTGCCGAGAACTCGCTCGAGAGCGAGTCGGTGAGAGCGCGTAACTCATCGATGTCAGCGGACGAGACTGACGCTTTCGCTTTGAGAAGTTCATTGCAACGTTTTTCGGCTGCCCTTGCCAGAACGGTGACCTTCGGAAATCCGTGAGTCGTCCCGATTCCAGCCAGACTGTGAAATCCTCGAAGGAGCAGATCCAGCGATTCGAGATCGCGTGGTTCACCCTCGAGGATGGAGATCTGAAAGGCGAGCGATTGGAGTCGTGATTCAGATCCGCGTATGAATCGATCGCGCAGATCCTCGAGCGACGGGAGACGCGGAGCCTCTTCGGGTTTGTGACCCAGCAGCCGCATCACCTCGTCGTTGAAGGTCCGCAGGTTGATTGGCTTGCGGATCACGCCGAGGGACTGTTGACGAAGAGTGTGAAGCTCTGTGTCGTCGCTCGTGCCAGTGAGGAAGATTACCGGTATCTCTCGCGTCTGTGGATCGTTCTCGAGCGCGGCCCGGACTGCGAGGCCATCCATCCCGGGCATGACAACATCGAGGAGAATCGCATCTGGCGGCGAAGTCGTCGCCAGTCGAAGTCCCTCCGCTGCCGTCGCGGCCTGAGTGACTTTCGTGTTTGCATTTCTCTCGAGCGAACGGCCGACGATGGCGCGGACATCGGCTTCGTCATCGATGATGAGCAGTCGCATCGATCAGATGGTGAGGCATGACGCGGACCATGTCATCACTCTTTTTCGCCGTTCGTGCCGCGTTTGAGAAATTACCGGGTCACTCCCCGGTGAGTCTCACGTGCAGGAGGAGCCGCGCTTGTGGCCGGACATTCCAGTGTCCGGCGCGCCGGAGGCGCCTTCGTCGTGAATGCCGCCGGACATTGGAATGTCCGGCCACAAAGGCTTGGCGGTTTCTTCCACCGATCACTTCGCGCCACCGCGAAGTACAGCGACTCAGGATGACGGGTATGTCATCACCGCCTCACCATTGAGGAGCAACGTTTCTCCTCGAGGGACCCGGCTCGCACATCCAGCCGGGCGGCGATTACTCCAGATGCTTGGCGAGAATGGCTTGCAGGTCTTTGAACTCGAGCGGTTTGGAGACGTAGTCGTCGGCCTTGAACTGACTGAGTGCTTCGTGGCGGTTCTTGGAGGAGGTGTAAAGCGAAGTCATGACGACCACTTTCGTTGCCGATATTTCTGGATCGTCTTTGATCTGCCGACAGAGCTCTCTGCCGTCAAGCTTCGGCATGAGCACGTCGCTCAGGACGAGATCAGGCTTGTAGAGTCTTGCCAGCTCCAGACCCTCCTGGCCGTTCCAGGCGGTGACCAGTCCATATCCGAGGGCGCCGATCACTCTTGCCACGACTTCCTGAATCTCTTTCTCGTCATCGACAACAAGGACGAGGGGGCGGGTCACTTCTGAGGGGGGAGGATTGATCTGGCGTTGATAAGTGGAACGGTTTTCCTTCATCTTCTGCGCCCAGAGCGATGCAGGCGCGGAAGCCCAGAAGGTCTGCTTGTACGAATGAGGTGCTTTGCAGAAGCAGCCCATGCAATTGGGGCAGGAGATCGTTCGTTCCTTGTACAGGCAGCTGCACCAGCTGGCATCGCCCGCATTGAAATAGGCTTTGCAGTTGTAACACTCGACTTCGTAACTTGGGCTGCCAGGCTGACTCGACATGGTTACGGTTGAAAACCTCGGAGCGATCTTAAAATATTCGCGCGCAATCAGAACAGGGGGAGCGCTGTTGGTGACTTCTCTCACTCATTCTGTGCGGATACCGGACTACTCTGCAAGGCCAGACACGTCGGATGGGCGAGCTCATGCAAGATGACGTTTGGGTAATACGGGAGAAACGATGAGAAACATGTCGAAGACGCTGGTGATGATTGCGGCCGTGCTTTCGTCCTCCTTGGTCGGTTGCCAGAATAGTGAACGGACGATCACCGGAAGTTTCGGCTCCGCCGTGGTGTCAGGTCAGGTTGCGATGACAGGGGAGCTCGAGGGGAGCAGTCCGGCTGGGATGGTGGTCTCGGTTGTCGGTACGGGCATGACCATGACGCTGTCCGCCGATGGACGGTTTGCTTTTGTGGGAGCGCCGAAGGAGTCGACGCTGACATTTCGTCGCTCTGCCGATGGCTTCGAGGAGTCGCACCAGGTCGGGGCTGGTAACAACCTCATCGTATCGCTGGGAAAGAAGCCTTCGAGTGGTCGTAAGCGCGGTGCGACCACGCGCGTAACGCAGATCGAGGGGCTCATCAAGCAGGTCTCACCGACCTCCATCACCGTTACCAGCAGTCACGGAGTTGACGTCGTACTGGACATCAACGACAAGACCAGTATCCGCAAGGGGAAAGATACTCTGACGACCGCCGCGCTCAAAGTTGGCGACCGCGTGCATGTGCGCGCCGAGATGCGAACTGAGCTTGCAGGGGTTGCCATCGAGATCAAGCTCCAGAATGCAGAAGGGGATGATGACGACAAGGACAAGGACGATGGAACGGCTGCCGCCAACGGTAGCGTCGCGTCACTGGGCGATAAACAGCTGGTGGTTACTACGCATGCGGGCTTGCAGATTACTGTGAAGATCACCGATCAGACTTCGATCAAGCGTCAGGGACGGGCGATCACTTTTGCAGAGATCAAGGTAGGCGATCGTGTTGAGGCCAAGGGGATCCCGATCAATGCGGCGACCATCACCGCCACGAAGATTACTGTGGAGCCTGGGTCGAACAACGGCAAGAAGCCGTAAGCATTCCATCCGCTCCAGTGACGACAAAGGACGGCTTCGGCCGTCCTTTGTCGTCTCACGATGTGGCGCGTTCGAAGATGACCCGCGACCGCGCGACGAACACAGTCGCTGATTCGGGCGGGTGAAGAGTTGCAGCGGGCACGCTGACGTTCGCGGCCGCGGCACGACTCACCAGGACCGTTTGTAGCGATCGGACATGAAGGTGTAGTAGATGAACCCGAAGCGCTCGTACCAGCCCTCTTCCTTGAAGTGCTTTTCCTCGCATTCACCGATTTTCTGGAGCGATGCTTTAAGCTTGCCGATCAACTCGATGTGCTTACTGTCATAAGCCGGATTGAAGGTTTCCTTCAGGGACTTCTCGACCTTCAGTTTTTCGAGCTGCCACCCCGCCGCTGCGAGGCCGTGTACGGAGGAGACGCCGTCCCCGAACGCGATTCCTTTGTCATACATATTCTTTGTCGCAGCGCCGACGGCACGGAGACGCTCGAGCGAGATGCGCGCCTTTTTCAGATTCGCGTACGCAGACTCGTAGCATGTTCCGCACTCTTCTGATTCGGCGCATTTGGACGGTATGTGGGGCATATCGGCGGGGGAGTAGTCGGGACTCATCGTCGCATCTTCTTTCGTCAGCGCCTTGTACGCATCGAGAGCCTCTTTTGCTGCGCTTCCAAGGTCTGTGGCCTGCTTGACCTTGCCTTTCAGATCTGCGCCCGACTTGTTCGCCAGACCGATTGTGCGGTCGTGCTCGTCTTTGTCGTGCTTGTAGCTGTCGACTTTCGCCTGCGCATCCATCGCTTTCTTTGCAGGCTCCATCGAGTCGCGGAACTTCTGCAGGTCCCTGACGGTTTCTTTCCAGTCTGCCCTCTCCGGCTGCCCGGCGTGGAGAGGCGTTGCGAGAATCGTGATGCTGAAGAATCCTATGAGCAGCGGCTTCATGCCGGTCTCCTTCTAAGTACGACGACGGCGAGTAGCGCAACCGCAACAAACAGCAGTGCGGCGATCACCCACAGCACCGGCGAGCCAGCGGTGGATGAGGTTGTCGTTGTTGTCGCGATCGAGCCAGCCTGACCTGTAACTGAGCCGCCCGTCTTCCCCTGCGTCAGGCGGGCATACTCGGCGGGTGGCACGAGCCCGGGATCCATGGGTGGCTGAATAGGTTCGCCGGTCCAGACGAGCAGGCGATACGGCATGCCGGCTGCCGCGCCGGACACCGAAATCTTGAGATCGCCTTCTGTCCGTGTCTGAAAGAGCGCCGATCCATCGGCCTTGGTGGAACCGCTGGCCTCCGGCTGATCAAAGCTGTACTTTGACAGCTCGACCTTGAGATCGTCGCCAGGATTGGTTGCCGAAACCATGACGGAGACGGGCTGGTTGACCTTGAGCTCCCCGACGACAAAGTGATGCGGAACGGCATCGGTCTGACCGTCAAATGCCATGACCTTGCCTCCGGCGGGGAGATCGGGATCCTCGACCGGTTCGATGCCCCACAAGGGAATCTCTTCCTGACCGAACGCTGCAGCAGCCATCGCGAAAACGACGCACGCGAGAAAGCGCGCAGTCGCGGGGCGTTTTACACCGGAGGGACGAAGAATCTGGCGATTACCTTGAGTCATGAATCCGCCTTTTGACTGAGTGGGTCCGGCGATTGTACGGGCGCAGACCCTCTGCTGCAATCCCGGTCCCGATTCGCTGCCGCGATCGCGGGGACCAAACGTGCAGATCTCTAACGACTCGTGCGGATTGCAAGGAACGATCAGGTCACTCCGAGCAGCAACTGTGCGGCGTTGATGACATCCCGTCATCCTGAGGAGCGTCTTGTGCGACGAGAGGATCTCGATATGGGAAGATGCTTGATTGAACAGTAGCGCATTCTGAGATCCTTCGTCGCAAAAGCGCTCCTCAGGATGACGATGTCATGGAAAGAGGGATGTACGGCATGGCGGTGACCGACAGTACGGTCAGCTTGCCGGCGTCAGCTGGAGAAGTGTTTCCACCAGGTCATGCGGCTCGACTGGCTTGGTGAGGTAACCGTTGAAGCCGGCGGCGAGCGCATTGGCTCGGTCTTCAGGGCGTCCGAACGCGGTGAGCGCGATGACCGGGGTCTGACCAATCTTTCCTTCGAGCGCGCGAAGTTCCCGGAGGAAGACGTAACCATCTTCTTCCGGCATGGCGATGTCGCAGACCACGCTGTCAGGCTGCTTGTCGCGTAGCGCCATGAGTCCTTCCCGAACGGAGGGGGCCGTGTGCACAGTTGCATGAGCGCGGCGGAGGATGGCGGCCACTGCGTCGCGCGTGTAGTCCTGATCGTCAACGACGAGAATCGTGCGAGCAGTCAGTGACGACAGTTCGCGCTCGACAGGGGCGGAAAGGGATGTCGCGGGCCCCCTGACCCTCCCCTCGAATGTCGCAGACGACTCCAGAACGAGAAACTCGACGGTAAAGGTTGCGCCTTTGCCCGGACCGTCGCTCGTTGCGGTGATACGACCACCGTGGAGCTCGACGAGGCTTCTGACGATGGCCAGACCGAGTCCAAGTCCGCCATGGGATCGTGTGGAGGAGCTGTCAGCCTGACGAAAGGCCTCGAAAACATGAGGAAGGAACTCGGTCTCGATCCCCATCCCGGTATCTTTGACATCAAGTCGGACGAACGATCCGATGTGCTCGAGTCGCACCGTCACGGAACCGCCGCGGGGAGTGAACTTCACAGCGTTGGATAGCAGGTTCCAGATGATCTGCTGGAGGCGACCTTCATTCCCTGCGATCTCAGGCAGGTGGGCTGGGATCGTCGTGATGACCTCGATATTTTTGGCAACGGCCGCGGGATGAATCGCTGTCGCCGCCGCACGCGTCACGGTGGCGAGCTCTACCGGTTCGGGCTCGAAGGTCAGTTTTCCGGAGGTAATGCGGGAAACATCGAGCACCTCTTCGATTAACTGCGCCTGAGCGCCTGCGCTCCGCTCGATCGCATCGATCGCATCGACGGACTCGGACTTGCTCAATCCCAGCTTGAGCAGGCGGGCCCAACCGAGGACTGCAGTCAGGGGAGTGCGTAACTCGTGTGAGAGCGTTGCGAGGAATTCGTCCTTCATCCGGCTGACGCGCTCGAGCTCGGAAGCGTGCAGCTCGAGCTTCTGGCGGGCCTTCACGTGCTCAGTTACATCTATTCCATGAACGAAGATGCCGTTTACCTCGCCGCTGCTGTCCCGCGTAGGCTGGTACATGAAGTTCACGAAGAGCTCGTCGAGAGAGTCGCCGCGCTGCAGCATTAAGCGTGCCTCGGTTCCGGTAAAGCCAGAGCCGGTCTGGTACACGGTGTCGAGTAACTCAAAAAAGCCCTGCCCTGCCAGCTCCGGCATGGCCTCACGAATCGGACGTCCGATAATCTTCCGATCCGGCCCGACCAGTTGCATGTATAGGGGATTCACGAACTCGAATACATGCTCAGGTGCTCGCAGCGTTGCAATGGCAGCGGGTGCCTGCTCGAAGATTTCGCGCAGAGCCAGGCGTTCACGCTCGAGCGATAGCTGGAGGTCACGAGCGACGGTGATGTCCGTGTTGATACCGACCCAGCGATAGATGGAACCGTTATCGTCACGCAGGGGGCGGGCCCGTGTGAGGAACCAACGGAACACCCCATCGTGTCGCCGCAGGGGGAATTGAAGCTCGAATGCGTTTCCTGTCGCGATAGAGCTCAACCATTGCTCTTTGATGTTGTCGAGGAGAGCTGGATCGTGAACGGATTCCCAACCCCAGCCCTGCATCTGTTCGTAGGTCGTACCCGTGTACTCGTACCAGCCTCGGTTGTAGTAATCGATAAAGCCGTCGGCGCGGGCGGTCCACGCGAGTTGAGGCATCTCGTCATAGAGCTTGCGGAAGAGCCCTTGGGAGTCTTCGAGTGGGGTGTCGATCATGATGTGTCCGTCCTGGGTCCGTGGGCGGGACGGAGGCGTCACGTGGTATTTGAGAGATTCGGGCCAACGCTCCGGGTATGTCCCGAGAGTATTCTGACCGTCAGCGCGGAATGGCGCTTTTCTTGCGCTGCTCCCTACGTCCCATGGACCCATCACGGCACGACTACGACCTCACGAGCTTTCACCTCAGCGATCTCGTGAGATGTGCCGCGCACGCTCGAACGCTGGGCGAGGGCCTCACTTCGATGGAACAGGTTGCCGATCGGGTCGTCGACTTTCTCTACGGCTCGTTTCGTGATCCGATAACGGGACGCGCTGCCTGTGCACTGGTCCGCTTCTTTGAGACAGAGAGTTATAGCGTCATTCCCGGCGATCGGCGGCTTGCGCTGGCCCGTCAGTTTCCCGATGCCGATGAATCACCGTCGATGAAGTACCTTGTTTTACTGGCAACGCGAGGAGACGAGAAGGCGTGGAACGACCCGGCGGCCTCACGAAGCCACGGAGCGATTCCGCTGCCGAGTGAGGAGATCGTCGAACAGGCGCCGATGATTGCACGGATGATCAAGCAGCTCGGTCTCCCGATTCAGGCGCTGATCTCGTCGGACCCCGGATTCCTGCTCGAAGCCCAGCAGACGACCTTCAACATCTTTCACGTTGCGGAGGCGATTGGAAGTCCTTACATCCCCGCGCAGAAGGAGTTTGTCGAACCTTACGGGATCCACTCGGTTCTCGGTTTCGGGGGGCTGCTGCCCAGTGGCAATCTTTTCGTCACCGTGATGTTCGCGCGGGTATCGATTCCACATGAGACGGCGGAGCTCTTCCGTACGCTCGCGCTCAACGTGAAGCTGGCTCTCCTGCCGTTCGCCGGCGACCGTGTATTCAGCGCGCCTGTGCAGGGCAGGGCCTAGATCGATGGAGGGCCTGTCAGAGCTGGATCGTCTGCAGGCGGAGGTTGCCACCCTCAGGCAGATCCTTGAGGTGCATGAGCGAACCACATACGAGCAGGCACTCAAGTCCGAGGAAGCGCTCGAGTCGGTTCGGCGTGAAGAAGAGCGGTATCGCTCGTTGGCGGCAGCAACGGCCGCGGTCGTCTGGATCATCAATGAGGCGGGTGAGTTCATCACCCCGCAGGTCTCGTGGGAAGCGTATACGGGTCAGTCGTGGGAGGAGCACCGAGGGTTAGGGTGGGGGGCCGCGCTCCATCCGGAAGATCGGGCTCGTGTCATCGGTGCATGGGAGAGCGGGAGAGCAGGTCGGAAGCAGTTCAAGACCGAGGGCCGGCTGTTTCACGCCGCGTCAGGCGAATACCGGTTTTTCGTCGCACGGGTCGTTCCGATCATGAACAGTGACGGCACCGTGCGCGAGTGGATCGGCACGGTAACGGACGTAGATGAGCAGCATCGAGCAGCTGAGGCTTTACGCCTCAGCGACGAGCGCTTCCGCGTTGTGAGCCGGGCGACCAACGACGCGGTGTGGGACTGGAATCTCACGACCGATGCCTTGTGGTGGAACGATGCCGTCAGTACGCTCTTCGGCTATGCCACCGAAGACGTGGCTCCAGTAATCACGTGGTGGTATGACCACTGCCATCCCGAGGATCGCGATCGCGTCGTGGGCGGCATTCACGAGGTGATCGATGGCGGGGGGACGACGTGGACCGATGAGTATCGATTTCTTCGCGCGGACGGGAGATACCTGGATATGCTCGACCGTGGTTTCGTGATTCGAGAGGAAAGTGGCAAGCCGCTGCGGATGGTCGGAGCGATGCAGGACATCACAGAACGGCGCCGTCGCACGGTTCAGTTGAGGAAGCTCTCGCAGATTTCGGCTGTCATCAATTCGAATCTAGCTACCGACGATATTCTGCAGCGGGTGACGGATGCTGCGCGCGAGTTGATCGGTACGCACCAGGCGGTCTCGAGTCTAACAATCGATGACGAATCAGGCAGGTTCATCCATGCGATCTCACTCTCGGATGAATACGCGACCAGGCGTGCGTCGCTCGAAGAACGTGATGGCGAGGAGATCCGGAGCATCCTGTCGGAAACGAACCAGGCAACGCGCCTCACACAGAAGCAGGTGGAGGCCCATCCCCGTTGGAACGGTGAGAGCGGCGGGTCGCGCATGGAGCGGCCGGTGAACGGCTGGCTTGCGGCTCCTCTGACGGGCCGGGATGGACGCGCTCGAGGGCTGATCGAGCTCTCGGACAAATACAGCGGTGAGCTCACGACGGAAGACGAAGGAATCCTGGCGCAGCTGGCTCAGGCCGCCGCATCAGCCATCGAGAACGCTCGGTTGTATGAGGAAGCACGATCGGCGAACAAAGCGAAGGACGATTTCTTTGCGGTGCTCTCGCACGAGCTGCGGACTCCGATGACTTCGATCATGGGCTGGACGCAGCTTCTCACCGCGGACGTCGACCGCGAGACGCTCGAGGAAGCAGTGACTGCGATCGGGACGAGTGCGTCGACGCAGGCTCAATTGATCGACGATCTCCTCGATGTCTCCCGAATGATGGCGGGTAAGCTCTCGATTGAGCGCGAGCCGCTGAACCTGAGCCTCGTGGCAGCGGAAGTCGTAACCGCGATGAAGCCGGCGGCGGCGGCTCGAGGTGTGCTCCTGGCGCTCAGCGCGTGTGAAGAGTGCAGGGTCACCGGTGACAACGTCCGGCTCAGGCAGGTGGTCAGTAACCTGATCTCCAACGGCATCAAATTCACGCCGAGGGGCGGAATCGTGACGACCTCGATCGTCTCGGAGAAAGATAGCGTGGTGCTGCGGGTGGTCGACACGGGAGAGGGGATGCCGCGCGAGTTCCTCTCTCGCGTCTTCGAGCGCCATGCGCAGCGCATCAGCGGGCGTCACGGAGGGTTAGGGCTCGGCCTTGCAATCGTGAAGAATATCGTCGATCAGCACGGAGGCACGGTTGATGTCGAGAGTCCCGGAGAGGGGAAGGGAACGACGTTCACCGTCCGCCTCCCGCGCGCCGCGGGGATGTAGTTCCCTGCGGCTGTCTCGCGATTAGTGGCGTGAGAGATACGGCCTGGGTGGAGGGATCGGAACGGGCCTTGTCAGATCGAAGGTCACCTGGAAGCGCCGTCCCTGCGCCTCGCGTCGCAGTCCGTATGTGAACGACCTGCCATCAGCGTCGATCCCGATTGTCCAGATGTTCGTCGTCGCAGCGGGAATCAGCTTCGCCGTGAATTCGTCAGCGTGGAAATCGAGGGCCCGCGATGCGGAGGCGATCTGTGTGTCGCCTCCGTACTGCGTGACGCGGTCTTCGCTGCCGTCCTCGTGTCGATGATCGTGCTTGAGCCGGACTCCGGACGTGAGACGCGAGAGTACCCAGGTGCGGGAGCGGTCCTCGCCCACGTGAAAGGGAATTCTGATCTCGTCGTGGGTGCAGTCACGGACGTGCATCAACAGCCGCTCTTTTCCGAATGCGGCATCCGAGGGCTCTGTTCCCTCTGTGAGTTGTCCTTCGAAAGCTTTGCCACACAGAGGCTGGATCGCGCTCCAGAGCTGATCAGCAGGATGTGCTGGAGCCGAAACGCTCGCACATCCGGCTGATGTCAGCAGGGTCAGCAAAGTGAGCGCCCTGATCAACTCACCGCCGTCTCTTTGTGATATCCGTCATGAAGCTTGACGGGCTTCGATTTCGTTTTGCGGAGCCGGATATTCAGCATCTCGACCAGGACCGAGAAACCCATCGCGAAGTAAATGTAGCCCTTCGGGATGTGGAATTCGAGACCTTCAGCGATGAGTGCCATTCCGATGAGAAGCAGGAAGCTGAGCGCCAGCATCTTCACCGTTGGATGGCGGTTCACGAAGTCGCCGATCGAGCGGGCTGAGAAGAACATGACGCCGACTGAGATGATTACTGCGGTGATCATCACGCTCACGTCTTTCACCATACCGACCGCGGTGATCACTGAGTCGAGGGAGAAGACGATGTCGAGAACCATGATCTGAGCGATGACGGAAGCAAGCGACGGCGCGGTTCGCGTTGAGACCTCGCCCTCTTCGCCTTCGAGCTTGTCGTGGATCTCGTGCGTGGCTTTCCCGAGGAGGAAGAGGCCTCCGATCAGCAGGATCAGATCGCGGCCGGAGATTCCATTGCCGAAGACTGTGAAGAGCGGGTTGGTCAGGCGAACGACCCAGGCGATCGAGAGAAGCAGAAGAATGCGCATGACCATCGCCCCTGCAAGTCCGAGGTTTCGCGCTTTTTTCTGCTGATCGGCTGGCAGCTTGCCGGAGAGGATGGAAATGAAAATTACGTTGTCGACGCCGAGAACGATTTCGAGTAGCGTCAATGTTGCCAGGGCGATCCAGGCCTGCGGGTCCGAGAGCCAATCCATTTGTTCCTCCACCGTACGCGTAGGACGCCGGCGAGAGGGATTGTAGAGTTTCTTGTGCGAGTTGACGATGGCCGGCTTGGTAAGATCGGAAAATAAGCGAGGTGGAAGCTTGAAAGTTTTCAGCGTGATGGCAGCGGTTGTAGCGGTCGTCGTTCCTGGCTGTGGCGTCGAGGAGACGGTTCACGGTCAGGTTCGGTCGCAGGTAACGAAGAGCGGGTCCGTGAGCAGAGCTGTGGTGGAGGAGATCGTTGTGCCGGCAACGGCCGGGTCCGCAGAACCGTTCCTGTCCACGTCGCGTTCGGGTCTTCTGCTCAGCTGGCTCGAGCCGGTCGCTGGCAGCGACCGCGTCGCGCTCCGTTTTGCGAGGTACGCGAACGGTCAATGGTCGGCAGCGAAGAGCGTAGTGGAGCGAAATGACCTCTTTGTAAACTGGGCGGACTTTCCATCGATCGTAGAGGACGCCAGGGGAACGCTCTTCGCGCACTGGCTGCAGAAGAGTGGCGGCGGCACGTATTCGTATGACGTGCGGATGGCGACCTCGGCCGACGGCGGTGCGACGTGGGACAAACCTTTCCTGCTCAATCGCGACGGCACGAAGACCGAACATGGGTTCGCCACGCTGGCAGCGTTACCGGATGGTGGCGTTGGCGCAACGTGGCTCGACGGACGGAAAATGAAAGCCGGCGGGGGGCATGGAGGAGCCGGACACGAGATGGGTGGCGATATGACGATCCGTTACGCGACGGTGAGAGCGAACGGTGTCATCGCCGGTGATACGGAGCTCGACAGTCGAACGTGCGAATGCTGTACGACTGGAATGGCCATGACCACCTCGGGGGCTGTCGTCGTTTACCGGGATCGTTCGTCCGGGGAGGTGCGCGACATCTCTTACGTCGCGCAGGTTCGAGGCCGCTGGAGTAAGCCTGCCAAGATTCATGCGGACGAGTGGAAGATCGACGGTTGTCCAGTAAACGGCCCGCAGATCGACGCCATGGGAAACCGCGCGGTTACTGTCTGGTTCACGGCCGCGCAGGAAAAGGGACGGGCGTTCGCGGCCTTCTCGGATGACGGTGGTGCGACGTTCGGCAGGGCGGTTCAGGTCGACGACGGCAAGCCGATCGGACGGCTCGACGTCGTCCTGCTGGATCCGGACACGGCCCTCGTCACATGGCTCGAGCAGACGGCACGTGGCGGGGAGATCCGAGCGCGGAAGGTGTCTAGGAATGGCCGGGTCGAGCCTGCCATCAGAATTGCTGATTCCAGCGTTGCGCGAGCATCGGGTTTCACGAGGATGGCAAAAGTTGGTCCCGAGGTCTATTTCGCATGGACCGAGCAGAGCGCGAAGACGAAGAAGATTCATGTCGCACGCGGGCGCTTCTGACCTCCCAAAATCGCCGTGCTCCTCGAATCCAAGCCACTCTCCGCCGTCGAAAAAGGTCTCTCAGAAATGCGGGCTCGGAACCGGAGTTCCAGGGACAAAGTGAGCCGCGAAGCGGCGTTCCCTCTCCCCGGCGGGGAGAGGGAAGCGAGCGAAGCGAAGCAGGGAGAGGGGCGCGAAAGTCTGGCGATCCCCGAGGACATCGCGGTCTTCGTATCTCTCGCGGCCCCTCTCCCGGTCGCTGACGCGACCACCCTCTCCCCGCCGGGGAGAGGGATCCGGCCCCTTCGGGACCGCCGCCTCTTCGCGTCGACTTTCTCTTCGCAGTTTTTCCGTGCGGGAACGTCTTCCGTTGCCAGGTTGTTCAAAATCGTAACGTGCAGGACAAATCCGCGCCGATGAAACGACGACTCATAGCCGCAGCCTGGATTACCGGAGCCACCGTGCCGCTCTTCGTGGCTACGCTGTTTATCGTCGGCTGCTGCGTCTTTCCGTTTCACAAGACGTTGCACAAGCTCATGCCGCTGTGTGACATGGCGGCCGGAATCATGCGCGGCACTCAGGCAGCAGGCAGTCATGATCAGGATGCCACGCCTTCGGCGCCGGCTCGCGAGAAGCAGGAGCCGGTCCGGCGGTTGGCAACCGAAGCTCCTCACGTATTCCGCCTCTCGACTCTAACGGCGACCGCGCTCGTCACAGCCCCCACCGCTTCGAGCTCCTACCGAAGCTTCATCACACTCGGGGCGATCCGATGCGATCGAGATGTCGGGCTGCAGATTCTGCTCGACACCTTCCTGATCTGATCCCTCCTCCACGTGGCGAGTCCGCGCTGTGGCACTGCTGTGCCCCGCGTTCTCGATGCGCGTTCGCCGGTCCAAGTCCCCGACCAGCCGAGATTCATTCGCATGCAGCGTCGCTGGTGCCTGTGAAACACGATTCAGAAGGAGTTCCAGATGAAGCATTTCATTCACTTCACCGCCCGGGTCTCAACCTTGGCGATCACGCTATCGCTTTTCGTTGCGGCTTGCGGCGGGAAGCAGACCGTCGCCAGTAAGAGCGCGGAAGCGTTCCGCGAAGCACAACAGAAAGGTACTCCCGTGGGTGGCGACGGTCATGGTGGCCACAGCGCTGGCGAAGGCGCCACCGAGTCAGCCGGTGGCCCCGTAACGATGGCCGGAATGGACCATTCGAAGATGGACATGAGCGGCCAGAAGAGCATGGCCGGGATGGACCACTCGAAGATGAACATGGGTGGCCAGAAAAGTATGGCCGGGGTGGACCACTCGAAGATGAACATGGGTGGCCAGAAAAGTATGGCCGGAATGGACCACTCGAAGATGGACATGAGCGGCAAGAAAAGCATGGCCGGGATGGACCATTCGAAGATGGACATGGGCGGCCAGAAGAGCATGGCCGGGATGCACCACTCCAAGATGGACATGAGTGGGCAGAAGAGCATGGCTGGAATGGACCACTCGAAGATGAGCATGGCTGCCGACGGTGGGATGGCCGGGATGCAGCACGGCAGCTCAGGTTCCGCCGAGATACGGGTTCCAACCACTAACGGCGAGATGCAGCGATTGCGCCCTGCCGATACACTCAACGTCGATCTATTCGACGCTCCGGTCTCCATCTCAGTTGCTGAGGCAATGAAAACGCCGCAGGGCGAGAGTGGCGACAGTTCCGAGCCCGCGATGTCTGGTCATGCGCAGCACGGCATGACAGAGCCCGCTCCAGCCGGTCCGGCTTCACCGCATCAAACCGGCACGCCTGGTCCGGAAATGGATCACAGCCAGCACAGCCAGCCTGCAGCGGTGGCGAAGCCGAAGCCGCGGAAACAGACGACATCGCGGCCGAAGGGCGCTCCAGCCGCAGCGACCGTTTACGCCTGTCCGATGCATCCGGAAGTAACCAGCGACAAGGCGGGAAGCTGCCCGAAGTGCGGGATGGCGCTTACGAAACAGATCAAGAGGACCACTCGATGAAAGTCTTCACAGCAATGTTTCCGGGCATCGCACTCGTGCTCACCTCATGCGTGAGCGTGCCGCGCGACGCCGGCACGGGCGACGTGCAACAGACGATCACGCAGCGCGGCGGGCCGACAATCGAGTGGAGAGCGCAGCCTTCGAAAGACGACGACGGACGCATCGGCGCGATGCTGGCGGACGATCTGACCGCGGACGAGGCGGTGGCAATCGCGATGCTCAACAACCCACGGCTGCAGGTCACGCTCGCGGAGCTGGGAATTGCGCGCGCGGACCTCATGCAGGCCAGCACGATCACGAATCCGGTATTCGAATTCGAGATCCGATTTCCCGGCGAGCCCTACCGCCCGTACGAGCTGCGACTGGCCCAGTCGCTCATCGAATTGATTCAGCTGCCGCGGCGACGTGCGGTGGGCCGCGCCATATTCGAGACTACCCAGATGCGGGTCAGCTCAGAAGTTCTGCGATTCGCGGGCGAAGTCCGATCGAGCTACTTCGGGCTCATCGCGGCGACGCAGCATGTGGCGCTCAGCCGCTCGATCATGGAGTCCGCGCAGGCGGCGGCCGAAGTCGCTCTCAGGCAGCACCGCGCGGAGAACATCACCGATCTCGATCTGGAAAATGAACAGGCGCTCTACGAACAGGCCAAGCTCACGCTCGCTCGCGCCGAGCAGGGACTCCTCATGGCCCGCGAGACCCTTCTGCGCAGTATGGGTTTGCGTAATGCCACCACCGAGTGGCGCGTCCCGGCGACGTTCCCGGAGCTGCCTGAGTCCGAGCTGGATCAGCCCAATCTGGAGAGGCTCGCGGCAGCACAGCGGCTCGACATTGCCATCGCCCGTCGTGAGGTCGAGCTGGCGCAGCGACAGGTGCCATTGACGCGTCTGGCGGTGCTGGAAGAGACCGTCCTCGATCTCCATCACGAGCGCGAGCCGGACGGGGCGCGCAGTTCCGGTCCAGGTATCGAGTTTCCGATCCCGATCTTCAACACGGGACGCGCCGCCCGAACGCGAGCAGAAGCACAGTACCTGCGCACGCGCCACACACTCAACGCGCTGGAGGCGGAGTCGGCATCGCAGTTGCGCGGCGCCCGGTCGACTCTCGCGGAAGCGCGCGCCCGGGTCGAGTACTACCGGGACGTCATCGTTCCGCGACGCGCACGCATCGTCGAGCTTACCAAGCTCGAGCACAACGCCATGATCGCCGGCATCTTCCAGCTCCTACAGGCTAAGCAGAATGAGATGCGGGCGCGGGGCGATTACATCGAAGCGCAACACGAGTATTGGAGTGCACGCACGAGTCTCGATGGCGCTCTGCTGGGTATCGCTCCCGACACATCGTTCACGCCCGCGACCGATCAGCGAAGTGGCAGGCGCTCGGAAATGAGCAGAGGGGATCACTAATCATGTCATTCACACGTCGGAATCTCATTTTCTCGAGCCTCGCCGGCACGGTCGCCGGACTTCTGGGCGGCAAACGCAGCGAGGCGCAGCAACTGCGCGCCCGAGGGGAGAGCGGCCCACCGCCGAAACCGCTGACGGCGCGAAGGAGCCGTGGTCGCGCTCCGGTGATCACACCAAACGGCACCTCGCTCCCGTTTCGCATGGTCGGCGGAGTCAAGGAGTTTCATCTGATCGCCGAGCCGGTACGACGCGAGTTCGTCAATGGACTCGATGTCAATTGCTGGGGCTACAACGGCGTCACGCCGGGACCGACCATCGAAGCAATCGAAGGCGATCGCGTCCGAATTCTCGTGACGAATAAGCTACCCGAGGGGACCTCGGTTCACTGGCACGGCATGATCCTGCCCAACGGCATGGACGGGGTGAGCGGCCTCAACCAGCCGAAGATCCTGCCTGGCGAGACGTTCGCCTATGAGTACACGCTCCAGCAGACCGGCACGCTCATGTACCACCCCCATTTCGACGAGATGACGCAGATCGCCCTCGGCATGCACGGCTTCTTCATCATTCATCCGCGCGATACGAGCGTTCGCCGCGTAGACCGCGACTTCGCAATCTTCCTCAACGAATGGTTCATCAAGCCGGGGACGGCCACACCCGACCCGACGGTGATGCTCGACTTCAACACCTTCACCATGAACGGCCGCGTCTTTCCCGGGACAGAGCCAATGCTCGTGCGTACCGGCGACCGTGTCCGCATCCGGCTGGGCAACCTGACCATGGACTCGCATCCGATCCACATTCACGGACATGCGTTCTACATTACGGGCACTGACGCCGGAGCAATTCCGCAGAGCGCGTGGTGGCCCGAAACCTCCGCGAACGTTCCGGTTGGGACGACGCGCGACGTCGAGTTCACCGCGGACAACCCCGGCGATTGGGCGTTCCATTGTCACAAGACGCATCACGTCATGAATCAGATGGGGCACGACCTCCCGAATCTCCTCGGCATCGATCCATCGAACACGCAGCAGCGTCTCAACAAGATCGTGCCGGGGACCATGGTGATGGGAACGACCGGCATGGGTGACATGGCGGAGCATCAGGGAATGATGGCGACGCCCCGCAACAGCATCGCCATGATGGGCGGTCAGGGTCCCTTTGGTCCGATCGACATGGGCGGCATGTTCACCCTGGTCAAGGTGCGCGATGACATCGACTACAACCGCGATCCTGGCTGGTACAAGCAACCGCGAGGAACTTCGGCCTGGCGGGTCGATTCGATGTCCGTTGCCCCGACTGAGAAGCCTTCATCTCATGAGGGTCATGAGAAATGAGGCGTGGCGTGAAAATCACGATCGGCATCGTCGTCGTGATCGCGGTACTGGGGATCGCGATGATGCTATCGATGCTCCGCAAAGGATTCAGCTCCATGGACGAGCCCTCGGCGATGGAGTCCTTCATGGCCACGACGATGCGTCGCTATGCAGTGCCGTCCAATCTGAAGAACGCGAAGAACCCGTTACCTGTCACGGCGGAGATCGTCGGCGAGGGACGGTCGCATTTCGCCGACCACTGCGCCAGTTGTCATGGGAATGACGGCAAGGGTCAGACATCGATGGGTCCGAAGATGTATCCCAGAGTTCCGGACATGACCCTGCCGGCGACGCAGTCTCAATCGGATGGCCAACTATTCGCGACGATCGAGAACGGGATACGTCTGACAGGGATGCCGGCCTTCGGCGAAGGCAATGCAGAATCGGCATACGGCAGCTGGGGACTGGTGCACTTCATCCGCCACCTGCCGAAGATCACCGCCGAGGAGTTGGCGGGGATGGAAAAGCTCAACCCGAAGTCACCCGAGGAATGGCAGCAGTTGCAGGAAGAGGAAGCATTCCTGGCAGAGGGCGGCGACGTTCCTGCGCCTGCGCCGGCAGCTCACAACCCAAAGCCACATCACTGATTCAACTAAGGACAAACCACTATGAGAAGAATCACAGTCGTATCACTGATGCTCCTCTTCACTGCAACGTTGCTCCTTGCTCACGCCGGTGAAGTACACACCTACCTCGGCACAGTCACGAAGATCAACGCGGATGGCTCATTCGTCATCAGGATGACGAACGGAAAGGATCGCACGGTTCTCGTTTCGAAGAGCACAACCTACAACCACGCTGATGGCCATGCCGGTAAGCGCTCAGAGATCACGGTCGGCAGGCGCGTCGCCGCAAAGATCTCGAAAGACGCGAAGACCGCGTTGAACGTGAAGATGAGCGGCACAAGGAAATGACCAGGCAGGATATATGTGGCCGGACATTCCAATGTCCGGCGGCCCTTCGAACTTGTTGTCAGAACCGATCGTGTCTCTTAATAACCGCCGGACATTGGAATGTCCGGCCACAATTTCACCGCTCACCACCTCGAGGAGAAAGATCATGAGTCACACCGAACATCACGCGGAAATGGAACGCTGCATCAAGGCATGTCAGGATTGCGCACAAAGCTGCGAGGAATGCTTCGGCGACTGCGTGCGCATGGATATGCCGGGCATGGCGAAGTGCATTCAGCTCTGCCGCGATTGCGCCGACGTCTGCTCGACGAATGTCCAGCTGATGGCCCGCGGCAGCGACTTTAATCTCTGCGACCGCTGCGCGGAGATCTGCGACCAGTGCGCGGATGAGTGTGAGCGGATGGCCGCCCAACACAAAGGCGAGCATGCCGAGATGCTGAAGCGCTGCGCGGAAGCGTGCCGTCGATGCGCCGAGTCATGTCGCAAGATGGCGAAGGCGTCGTAACTGCTGAAATGACTCGACCCACGAAGGGGCGAAGCCTTTGGAGTGCGGCAGCCGCAGCTGCCGCTTTCTGTGTCACGTCGCGAATCTTCCTGGGTAAGAATTTTCAACCACGCGAGTTCTACACCAAAGCGCAGCTGCGGCTGCCGTACTCCAACGCTTCGCAGTTCCTTCTGCGAGCACATGCCGGGGCGAAAATGGGTGGAGGGTGTAAGGGTCTCCTCGAACGTTCGTCATTCCTCACTGCAGCGGAATTCGCACAGAAAGTTCGAAGGAGAGATGATGTCGATGCCTGATGAAGCTCACGTGAGTGCGCAGCCGGTCCGCGACCCGGTCTGTGGAATGTCGGTCAATCCGAGTCGCGCGGCGGGTAGCTCTACTCTCGAGGGGAAGGAGTATTTCTTCTGCTCGAAGGGCTGCAAACAAAAATTCGATGCCGCGCCGGCGCAGTATCTGAAGCCCGCGCCAACGACGCCGACTACGCCTCGTGATGAGCAGCCTCCGAGTTCGCAGACGGTGCGCGATCCGGTTTGTGGGATGTCGGTGAACCCCGCTCGCGCGGCGGGTAACTCCGTTCTAAAGGGTGCGGAGTATTTCTTCTGTTCGCAGGGCTGCAAACAAAAGTTCGAAACCGATCCCTCGAATTATGTCGCCGGGCCAGACAACTTTGCTGCACCGACGCCCATCAGGCCAGCGACGTCTCCAACGATTCAGGCCGACGAGTACACCTGCCCGATGCATCCCGAAGTGCGGCAATCGGGACCAGGATCCTGCCCAAAGTGCGGGATGGCGCTGGAGCCTTCCGGAGTCCCGGTGCAGACCACGAGGACCGAATGGACCTGTCCCATGCATCCCGAGATTGTTCGCGATGTCGCGGGGAGTTGCCCCATCTGCGGCATGGCGCTCGAGCCGCGAACCGTCACCGCAGAGGAAAAGGAGAATCCCGAGCTTCGCGACATGACGCGACGCTTGTGGATCAGCGTCATCCTCACGGCTCCGCTCGTCTTCTTCGTCATGGGTCGCCACCTCCCCGGATTCTCGTTCGCCGAGCGCGTGATGATGTCTCCTTTCGGGCCGTGGCTCGAGCTGATCCTGGCGACACCGGTCGTCCTCTGGTGCGGGTGGCCATTTTTCGTCCGCGCCTGGTACTCGATCGTCCACCGCAGCCTGAACATGTTTACGCTGATCGGACTCGGGGTCGCGGTCTCGTACGTTTACAGCGTCATCGCAACGCTGGCGCCCGGCATCTTCCCCGCTTCGCTGCGAGAAGGTGGCACGGGTGCGGTTGGCGTTTACTTCGAAGCCGCCGCAGTGATCGTGGCGCTCGTGCTGGTGGGTCAGGTGCTCGAATTGCGCGCGCGGAGCCAGACCGGTGCAGCCATTCGCGCTCTGCTGAACCTCGCGCCGAAGATGGCGCGGCGTGTTGCTGCAGACGGGAGTGAGGAAGATGTCCCGCTCGATCAGGTGCAGATCGGCGACAGGCTCCGCATTCGTCCGGGAGAGAAGGTGCCCGTCGACGGCCTCGTGGCAGAGGGGACGAGCAGCGTCGATGAATCGATGATGACGGGCGAGCCGATTCCGATCGAGAAGCACGCAGGCGATCGCGTCATCGGAGCGACTGTCAATGGTACGGGAGCTCTGATCATCACAGCCGATCGTATCGGGAGTGACACGCTCCTCTCTCAGATCATCCGCATGGTGGCTGAGGCCCAGCGCAGCCGCGCGCCAATCCAGAAGCTTGCCGATTCCGTGGCCTCCTGGTTCGTACCACTCGTCATCGGTATCGCCATCATCACATTCGCCATCTGGGCGATATTCGGGCCAGAGCCTCGGCTGGTGTACGCCCTCGTCAACGCTGTCGCCGTCCTCATCATCGCCTGCCCCTGCGCGCTTGGGCTTGCGACACCGATGTCGATCATGGTCGCCAGTGGACGGGGAGCGTCCGCCGGTGTTCTCTTCAAGAACGCTGAGGCGATCGAAATCCTCCGTTCGGTTGACACGCTGGTCGTAGACAAGACAGGGACGCTCACTGTCGGCAAACCGAAGCTCGTTACCGTCAAGCCGACCGCGGGTTTCTCCGAGACCGACGTGCTCACATACGCGGCCGCGCTCGAAAGGGGGAGCGAACATCCCCTCGCGGCGGCGATTCTCGATGGGGCGAAGGAGCGCGGCATCCACGTGACGAACGCTTCCGATTTTCAATCCGTTACCGGAAAAGGCGTAGTGGGATCTGTGGGTGGACGCCGCATCGGTCTCGGGAACCGCGCGCTTCTCGAGTCAATCGAGGTCGCCGAGTCGGATCCTGCTGCGGCTGAAGCGCTCCGTGCAGAAGGGCAGACGGTGATGTACCTCGCATTCGATGGAAAGCTGGCAGGCCTCCTCGGTGTGGCCGATCCGATCAAGGAGACGACGCCTGAGGCCATTCGCGCGCTGCACGACGAAGGTTTGAGGATCGTGATGCTAACGGGCGACAGCAGGACCACCGCGATGGCCGTAGCTAAGACTCTCGGCATCGACGAAGTAATTGCCGAGGTCCTGCCGGAGCAGAAAGCGGAAACCATCAGGAAGCTACAGGCCAGTGGGAAGAAAGTAGCGATGGCAGGTGACGGCATCAACGATGCGCCGGGACTCGCGCAGGCCGAAGTCGGCATCGCGATGGGGACTGGAACCGACGTCGCGATGGAGAGCGCCGATGTGACGCTCGTGAAAGGCGACCTGCGCGGCATCGTGCGCGCGCGGCGTCTGAGTCGTGCCACGATCCGCAACATCCGGCAGAACCTCTTCTGGGCGTTCGTCTACAACGCGGCGGGGGTACCGGTGGCGGCCGGCATTCTCTATCCGTTCTTCGGAATTCTGTTGAGTCCGATGATCGCCGCGGCGGCGATGAGTTTGAGCTCCGTGTCGGTCATTGCGAATGCGTTGAGGTTGAGGACGGTCAAGGTCTAGTAGGGCGATTCGCTATCTGGCTTAGCGGGTTAGCTAGCTTAGCTAGCCGCGAAGCGGCGTCCCCTCTCCCCGGCGGGGGAGAGGGAAGCGAGCGAAGCGAAGCAGGGTGAGGGGCGTGACGCTCTCGCGATCCGATAGATAAACAGCGCGATTCTCGTATCTCTCGCGGCCCCTCGCGGACCCTCGCGTCCTCATTGCGGACCGTTTCGCTCACTTTCCCGTCAACATTCCCTTCCACTGTTTCATCTGATCCACTTCCCTCTGCTGCGCATCAATGATGGCTTGCGCGAGGGTCTTCACTTCCTGATGCTCGGCTTTCGTCATCGCCTCGCGTGACATCTCGATTGCGCCCACGTGGTGCGGAGTCATCATGTCGATGAACATGAGGTCGTAATCCTTTCCCGCCTTCATCGTACTCATGTGAGTCATGTCCATATTCATCGATGATTTCATCCCGGGCATGTCCATGTTCTCGGCCGTGGGGGCGCCCGAGTACCAGAGGTCTCGCCAGGTCGTCATCTGATCGATCTCCTTCTGCTGATCGACCGGAATCCTCGTCACCAGCTCCTTGAGCAGTGGGTGCTCGATTTTTTCCTGAGCCATCTTCGCCATGGCGATCGCGGCCAGGTGATGCTTTGACATCGTGTCGAGAAACTGCAGATCGTAAGAGGCCGGGGCATTGGCCGGCATCGATGAATCCGTTGCCGTAGCCGCGGTTGTCATGGCCGGATCGGTGGTGGCCACCTTCTCCCCGCCGCACCCGGTCGTAAGGGCGATTGACAGCAAAACTGCCGGAAACGAGAGTCTCATTCGCTTCATCAGATGGTTCCCCTTCCTGAACAACGTCGCGTGACAGACAAGAGTGTCTGTCCTACATAGAGGCCCTTCATTACTCTTGCCATCGCCGTTTGCGACAGGGCGGGGACCACTGGGCGGGGCTTGCCTCCGGGTCCGGCATTGACTCTGCTGGCTCGCTCTGATACGAACGGGCCGCGATCCGCCGATATCTGGCGTGCTCTATCCCAGTTCAGGCGTTTCAAGGAGATTTGCATGAGAAATCGATTCATCCAGGCGGCGATTACCGCAGTGATTCTGGCGAGTGGAGTTTCGTTGAATGCGCAGGATCTGGCTGCGTTCGAAAAGAAAGTTACCACTCGGAAGCTGGCGAACGGATTGACAGTGTTGATCGTTGAGCGACCGGAGGCTCCCGTCTTCTCGTTCTTCACTCACGTCGATGCCGGGAGTGCTCAGGAAGTCCCGGGGATCACAGGGCTCGCGCACATGTTCGAGCATATGGCGTTCAAGGGAACTCCTGTGATCGGCACAAAAGACTACGCAACCGAGAAGAAGGCGCTCGAGAAGGTCGAGCGTGCCTACATGGCGTACGACGCTGCGCGGCGCTCCGAGGTAGGGCGCGATGACAAGAGAACCGCGGAGATGGAGAAGGCGTGGAAAGACTCGATCGCCGAGGCTGACAAGGGCGTGGTCCTCAATGAGTTCGGGGAGATCATCGATCGCAGCGGCGGGGTCGGATTAAACGCCTTTACCAGCAGTGACGAGACGGGCTACTTTTACTCGCTCCCTTCGAACCGTGTCGAGCTCTGGGCATACCTCGAGTCCGAGCGTTTCCTCCAGCCGGTCATGCGCGAGTTCTACAAAGAGCGCGACGTCGTGATGGAAGAGCGGAGGATGCGTACGGACAGCAATCCCATCGGCAAGCTCGTCGAGCAATTCCTCGGGGCTGCCTACATCGCACATCCGTACGGTTACGCAGTCGTCGGCTGGCCATCGGATCTGACGAGTTTCTCGGCCAGTGACGCGGATAAGTTCTTCAAGACCTACTACGTGCCCTCGAACATGGTCGTCACTCTCGTGGGCGATGTGAAGGCATCCACCGCGATGCCGATCATTGAGAAATACTTCGGTCGGCTGCCTTCCAGACCGAAACCCGAGCCTCTTCGAACGACCGAGCCGCCCCAGGGGTCTGAGAAGCTGGTCACGCTCACGGATAAATCGCAACCCTTCTACATCGAGGGTTATCACAAACCGAGTGCGACACATCCTGATGACGCGATCTACGACGTCATCGGAGACCTTATGTCCAGTGGCCGGACCTCCCGCCTCTACCGGGCGCTCGTACGCGACAAGAAAGTCGCCGCTGCCAGTGCCGGCTTCAGCGGATTCCCGGGACAGAAATACCCGAACCTCTTCGCATTCTTTGCAGTCCCTTCGCCGGGTCATACGGTCGATGAAGTGCGCAATGCCATCCGCGCCGAGATTGACCGCCTGCGCAACGAGGACGTCACCGATGACGAGTTGAGAATGGTCAAGACCCGAGCGAAGGCCGATCTCATTCGCGGGCTGGACAGCAATCAGGGCCTGGCCCGGCAGCTCGGAACGGCTCAGGCGCGCTTCGGCGACTGGCGTGAACTCTTCCGTCAGGTCGACAAGATCGACAAGGTAAGCAAGGCAGATGTCCGTCGCATCGCCAACGCCACATTCACGGCCGACAATCGTACGGTCGGCGTCATCCAATCAACCCAGATGGCCAAGACCAAGGGGAGCGAGTAATGAGACCACTAAAAAAGTTGACACTTGCGGCTGCCACAGTCGTGGGCTGCGTCGTGGCAATGCCGGGATTCGCGCAGGTCACGGACTGGCGGAAGATCAACACGCCAGCGCTGTCAGAATTCAAAATTCAGGAACCGAAGCGTATCGTCCTTGCAAACGGAATGGTGATCTTCCTGCAGGAGGATCATGAGCTACCTCTCATCACCGGCAACATTGCCATCCGCGGCGGCTCGCGCGATGAGCCTGCTGAGAAAGTCGGACTGGCTTCCATCTTTGGTCAGGCCTGGCGCACGGGTGGAACGAAGGCCCGCACGGGCGACGCCATCGACGAGTACCTCGAGTTGCGCGCAGCGAAAGTCGAGACTTCCGCTGATGTGGATTCCAGCATGGTGTCGATGAATTCACTCAAGCAGGACTTTGACGACGTCCTCGGCGTGGCCATTGAATTACTGCGAGAGCCCGAGTTCCGCGAAGAAAAAATTGTGCTGGCTAAGAATCAGCTGAACACAGGGATCTCCCGTCGTAACGACAACCCGATGCAGATCGCCGGGCGTGAGGCCATGAAGATTGCCTATGGGCCAACCTCGCCTTACGCACGCGTCGAGGAGTACTACACCGTCGCAGCCGTCAAGCGTGAAGACCTGCTGGCCTGGCACCGCCGCTTCGTTCATCCGAACAACATGCTCGTCGGCATTGTCGGGGATTTCGACAGCGCCAAAATGGAAGCGAAGCTGCGAGCAGCCTTCGAGAAATTGCCGAAGGGACCGGAAGCGCCAAAGATGACGGCCGAGTTCCCGGATCCGAAGCCGGGCGTCTACTTCATCGCCAAGGACGACGTGAATCAAAGCTCGATCCGCATGGTGCACATGGGAGTGCAGCGGAACAATCCCGATTACTACGCACTGGAAGTCATGAACGAGATCTTTGGCGGCGGTTTCTCTGCCAGATTGTTCTCGAACATCCGGTCGAAGAAAGGTCTGGCCTACAACGTCGGTGGCGGCGTCGGTTCATCGTGGGATCACCCCGGCGTGTTCCAGATTTCCATGGGCACCAAGAGCCAGTCCACATCCGCTGCCATCGATGCGCTGCGGGAGGAGATCGACCAGCTGCACAAGAGTCCTCCCACGGCGGATGAGCTCAAACGCGCCAGGGAATCGATCCTCAATTCGTTCGTCTTCCGCTTCGACACGAAAGCAAAGGTCATCGCTGAGCGGATGAACCTGGAGTTCTACGGATACCCAGCCGACTTCACGGCGAAATACCGGACAGCGATCGAGAAGGTGACGACCGATGATGTTGCCCGCGTTGCCAACAAGTATGTAACCGGCGACAAAGTTGCGCTCCTGGTGGTCGGCAAGGCTGGTGATTTCGACAAGCCACTCTCCTCGTACGGCCAGGTCAGTAACATTGATATCACCATTCCTGACACCGCGCCCGGCACCGTGAAGCCTGCGGCTCCCACAGGGTCTTCGACGCAGGGCCGTCAGCTGTTAGACAAGGTCGTGATGCAGATGGGCGGAGCAAAGGTCCTCAGCGCTGCCAAGAGCCTGCGGCAGAATAGTGTTGCCGTCATGAAGACCCCGCAGGGCGAGATGACGGTCGAGATCGATTCGGTGAGCGCATTCCCCGACCGCATGCGTCAGGTGATGAAAACGCCGATGGGCGAGATGACGATGGTTGCTGCTCCCGGTGGGGCGTTCATGCTCGGTCCGATGGGCACGCGCGATCTTCCGAGCTCGCAGAAAGATCAGATGCTGCGTGAAATGAACTGGAACCCGATCGCAGTGGCGCAGCACGCCAGCGATCCAAAGTATACGTTCAACATCGTTGGTGAAGAGACCATTGGTGGAGTCAAGACGCAGATTCTCGAGATTTCGGCCGATGGAAACAGCACGCGTTGGTTCGTCGATCCGGCCAGCGGACGTGTGCTCCGCTCCTCAACGCGCGCGACAGGGCCGACTGGTCCGACCGAACAGGTCGCCAACTTCAGTGACTGGAAAACGATGAACGGCATCACGCTCCCGATGAAGCGAACGATCATGCAGGGCGGTAAGGAAGCCGGGACTGCGGAGATCAAGACCTTCGAGATCAATCCGGCGACGGATACGAAGAGCTGGGAGAAACCTCCGGCGAAGTAGTTGGTATCGCAAAATGCAAACAGAAGGGCCGGCGATGAGCCGGCCCTTTTTGCTCTCGGATGAAGTCCTCGAGGACCATGACGCGCTCGACAGCGAGGACAAGCCTTCTGAGCAGGTGGCAGACGACGTTCTGCGCGGCGAACCTGCATCGGGTTGGCACGACCGCGTCAGCTGATGGCTTTCGAACGTTGGACGGTCCGTCACGCAGCAATGAAAGATGCCCCTCGGCGCTATCTGAAGCATACTTGTCACGCGAATCACACGCGTGCAACGAATCCCTGATGAGGTATCTATGAACAAATCCGGCATTGCGGTTGGTATGACTCTGGTGCTGATCCTTACCCAGTCGGCGTGCACATCGAAACCGGCCGCGGACCTCGTAACGTCGGAGAATGCGATGACAGGCAATGGCGATTCCGGGAGCGGGAAGAGCTCGGGCTCAATCACGATCAGCGGGACTCTCACAGATGAGGGCGTCGAGTGTCGGGCGATGCGCGATGGGAAGACAAACGAGTTGTACACGCTCACCGGCAATCTGTCAGATTTCAAGACAGGCGACCGCGTGAGGGTCGTCGGGACCATCGCCGAGATCTCGATCTGTCAGCAGGGCAGGACCATCTCGGTCTCATCTGTTGTGCGGGTCTAACCCCTCACAGACCTTCGCCGTGAAGACGACGGGCAGCGCCTGTCAGCATCGTTGCATGGCAATTTCGCTCCTCGACACAGTCGACTTATGTCTTCGTCGCAAAATTGCCGTGCGCATCGCATCCCAGCCACTCTCCGCGGCCTCACGACAAGGGTCTGGAGAATAGGCGGGCGAGCATGACTGCGGGAAAAGACGGAGGAAGAACGAGAGTTTGATAGCCCGAAATGAAATTTTCTCTTATCGGGCGGCACTTACGCCAACTGTTAATCCGCTAATGCGACGCTCAGCCATCCGCTTCTTCGCCGCTTTCATTCTTACGCTTCTGGGGGCCCCCCTGGCGATGCACGTCGTGATGCACGATCTGGATCGCGATCACCACGAGGACGATGGCCGCTTCCATCACTCGGCTTCAGAACACACGGCCCATGAGCATCCCATGATCTCGTCGCCTGCTCCGACGGCCTCGGACTCTGACACGCCAACAATGTTGGTGAGCCTCCCGGTGATGGGCCATCAACGTTTGTTGCGCGGTCACGGCTCCGAAAGAAGTGTCATGGCCCTGGGAGCGCTCCATCTCTTCTACGATACCGGCCCGCAGTCCCTGCTCTCGACCTTCCTGATCTAACCACTCCTCCGGCAGCGCTTTCCATCAGCGTTTCTGCGACAGGAGTGAACCTTGCGTTTCCTATCCCTGTTTTTTGCGTTTGCATTGTGCGTCACCCTTTCTGCGGCACAAGAGCTACCGACATCAGTTCATCAGGCTGAGATTGATCCAGTCGGCGAGCTGACACTCGAGACCGCTCTTTCGCTGGCGACAACTCGAAGTCCGGAGGTCGCTGCTGCCGAGAGCGCTCTCCGGGCGATGGAAGGGCGCGTGATTCAGGCCGGGGCGCGGCCCAATCCGGAACTGTCTGGAACGGCGGAGAATCTCGGTGGAAACGCGGCCATAACCGGCGGGCTGCAGTCGACTGTTGAGCTCGGGCAACGGTTTGAGCTTGGCGGCGATCGCGCCGCACGAACGGCGGCCGCGGGTGCAGCATTGGATCTCACACGATGGGATCTCGAACTGCGACGAATCGAGGCAACCAGTCGTGCAACGCGCGCGTTCTACGAAGTTCTCTACGCGCAGCGCGCTGTGGAGCTTGCGGATCAATCAGCGAATGTCGCCGAGGAAGTCCGGGCTACCGTCGCCGCACGTGTCGAGGCTGGAAAAGTCTCTCCCATCGAGGAGACGAAGGCCGAGGTGGCGCTGGCCACCGAACGCATCGAGCGGGCCCGTGCAGCAGCGCACCTGATCGGCGCCCGGTCGCGGCTCGCGGCGACATGGGGAGGCTCGACGCCGACTTTCTCCCGGGTTGCAGGCGATGTGAACGGGATGCCGCCCATTCCTTCGCTCGAATCGGTCATGACCCTGCTGGAAGGAAATCCGGAGGTGGCACGGTGGAGTGCCGAGATCGCGGAGCGAGAGGCGCTGCTGCGCGTTGAGCGTGCCCGCGGAGTCCCGGATGTAACCGTCGTCGGCGGCTACCGTCACTTCGAGTTGGGCGACAGCGCGTTCGTTGCGAGAGTCGCCCTGCCCCTTCCACTGTTCGACCGGAATCGCGGAGCGCAGATTGAAGCGCGCGAGCGGATCGCGGGAGCAGAGCTGGAGCGCCGCGCCGCCGTTGTGCGTCTTCGTCAGCTGGCGGAAGAAACCCATGTCTCGCTTTCTCGCGCTGAAGGGGAAGTGCGGAGCCTTCGCGAGGAGGTTGTGCCTGGTGCCGAGAGTGTCTATTCCGCCGTGAGCGAAGGCTACAGATTGGGCAAGTTCGGTTATCTCGAAGTGCTCGATGCGCGACGCACACTGGCCACAGCACGGGGACAACTCGTACGAGCTCAGGCTGAATTGCAGCGCGCGTTCGCCGACCTGCAGCGACTCACAACGACACCTATGACTAACATTTCCAATGGAGCACAACCGTAATGAACGCTCGCAAACAGTTTTTGACGACCCTCGCTCTGGTGAGCGTCCTTCTGAGCGCAACCGCGTGCAAGCGCACCGAATCCAAGACGAAGGAAGACGCTGGTAAGGGGCCACACGGTGGCAAGCTCCTGACTAAGGATGACTTCGGCCTCGAGGTGAAAATCTTCGAGGAAGGCGTGCCTCCAGAGTTCCGTCTCTATGCCTTCGACGACGGCAAACCAGTTGCGCCGACGCAGTTCAACTCGACGATCACGCTCGAGCGGCTCGAACAGACCGACACCATCAACTTTGCGCCGCGCGGCGACTACCTCGTGGGCGACAAAGAGATTTACGAGCCTCACTCATTCGACGTGATTGTCAAAGCAACGCGCGGTGGACAGTCGTACCAGTGGACTTACTCTTCTTACGAAGGAAGAACACAAGTCAACCCTGAGGAGCTCAGCAGCGCGAACGTCGTCATCGAGCGCGTTGGTCCGGCCCGAATGAAGAACGTGGTCGAGCTGCCGGGGCAGATTGCTCTGAATGCCGACAAGACCGCGCACGTCGTTCCTCGCCTGTCAGGGGTCGTCACAGAAGTGCGCAAGAACCTTGGCGATCGCGTCACGCGTGGTGAAGTCATCGCAGTCCTCGACAGCGGAGACCTCGCCACCGCCAAGCAGGCTTACATCGAATCGGTACAACGTCTCGAGCTCGCCCGGAGCTCTGCCGCCCGGGAGGAAGCCTTGTGGAGGAAGAAGATTTCTCCCGAAGAAGACTACCTGATCCGAAAGCAGGCCTTTGAAGAGGCGAAACTCACGTGGCAGGCGACGACGCAGCGTCTGGCTGCGCTCGGCCTGCCCGCGGGTGAGATCCGCGGCCTTCGTTCCGGTCAGGGAACGCTCGCGCGATACGCGTTGCGCGCTCCGCTTACCGGCGTCGTGATTGCCAAGAATGTCACAGTGGGTGAGGCCGTGGAGGCGACTGGAAACATCTTCACCGTCGCCGACCTCTCCTCGGTCTGGGCCGACATCACCGTCCCGCCCAACCAGCTCGGCGCGATCCGCACCGGCCAGCCGGTGATCGTCCAGTGGGAGGCGCAGGACATGAAGGTGGCTGGAACAGTGACTTACGTCGAGTCGCTTGTCGGCGAGGAGACGCGATCTTCTCGTGCCCGTGTCGTGATCGCGAACCCGAACGGCGTGTGGCGACCTGGACTATTTGTGAAAGTTCTGGTGACGCAGAACGAAACTACGGTTCCCATGGCCGTGAAAGCCGAAGCGCTTCAGACCTTCCGCGACTGGGAAGTCGTTTTCATCAAGGTCGGCAATCTGTTCGAAGCGCGCCCTCTGGAGATGGGCCGGCGCGAGGGCGAATGGATCGAGGTGCTGTCGGGTCTCAAGCCGGGCCTCGAATACGCCGCCAAAAACAGTTTCGTCGTGAAAGCCGATGTCATGAAATCCGGCGCCAGCCACGACCACTAGGAGGATCACGACAATGCTCGAACGTATCCTCAGATTTTCCATCCGCCAGCGATGGCTGATTCTCGCGCTGACGCTCGCCGTCGCGGCTCTCGGCGTCTACAACTATCAGAAGTTGCCCATTGACGCAGTCCCTGACATCACCAACGTCCAGGTGCAGATCAACACCGAGGCCAGTGGATTTACACCCTACGAAGTGGAACAGCGCATTACGTTCCCGATCGAGACCGCCATGGCGGGCTTGCCGTCGCTCGATTTCACACGCTCGATCTCACGTTACGGCCTCTCGCAGGTCACCGTGGTTTTCCACGATGGGACCGATATCTACTTTGCGCGGAACCTGATCAATGAGCGAGTCCAGGGAGTGAAGGATCAGCTTCCGGCCGGTATTACGCCGACGATGGGGCCGATCGCGACTGGGTTGGGCGAGATCTTCCTCTGGACCGTCGAGGCCAGGCCGAATGCGGTTCAGGCGGACGGCAAACCTTACACCGCCACCGACCTGCGCACGATCCAGGATTGGATCGTACGGCCACAGCTTCGCAACATTCCGGGCGTTGCTGACGTGAACTCGATTGGCGGCTACGTCAAGCAGTTCCACGTCACACCGGATCCCAACAAGCTGATGGCTTACGGTCTGACATTCCGTAGCATCCTCGAAGCGCTGGGCAACAACAACGCCAATGCCGGCGCCGGCTACATCGAGCATGGAGGGGAGCAGTACCTCATCCGTGCCCCTGGACAGGTGAAGACGCTCGAGGAGATCGAACAGATCATCGTGGGCTCCAACAGCGGGGCTCCGGTTTACATCCGCGACGTGGCCGCGGTGGCGATCGGCAAAGAGCTGCGCACCGGAGCAGCCACCAGGAACGGACAGGAAGCGGTCCTGGGGACGGTCTTCATGCTGATGGGGGAGAACAGCCGGACTGTCTCGCAGCGTGTTGCCGCCCGGATGAAAGAGGTGAACAGCACGCTTCCTCCCGGAGTCGAAGCGAAGACCGTTTACGACCGCACCACACTGGTCGACGCGGCGATCAACACCGTCAAGAAGAACCTCATCGAGGGTGCCATCCTGGTGATCGTCATCCTCTTTCTCTTTCTCGGCAACATCCGGGCAGCGATCGTTACCGCGATGGTCATTCCCCTCTCGATGCTTTTCACGATCACCGGGATGGTTACGAACAAAGTCAGCGGCAACCTGCTCAGCCTCGGTGCGCTCGATTTTGGATTGATCGTCGATGGCGCCGTCATCATCGTTGAGAACTGTGTTCGACGCATGGCAGAGCGCCAGCATCAACTCGGACGTCTGCTCACACGAAGTGAAAGGTTCGAGCTGGTTTTCTCGGCCTCGAAGGAAGTGCGAAAGGCCACGATGTTCGGTGAGCTCATCATCATGATCGTTTATCTGCCGATCCTCACGCTGACCGGAGTGGAAGGGAAGATGTTCCGGCCGATGGCGTTCACCGTCATCGCCGCTCTGCTCGGCGCGATGATCCTGTCGGTGACGTTCGTGCCGGCCATGGTGGCGATGCTGCTGCGAGGCAAAGTCTCGGAGAAGGAAAACCCGATTGTGCGCTGGGTCCGTTTGCGTTATGAGCCGAGTCTCGACTGGGTGATGAAGCGTCGCAAGCGAGTGGCCGGTATGGCCGTGGCACTCGTTGCGGCCAGTCTCGTTCTGGCAGCAACGATGGGATCCGAGTTTCTTCCCAGTCTCGATGAGGGCGATCTTCTCGTTCACGCGCTGCGCATTCCAGGGACCAGTCTGACGCAGGCTGTCGAGCTTCAGCACACGCTCGAGAAGCGGCTCGGAAAGTTCCCGGAAGTGAAGGAGGTCTTTGCGAAGATCGGCACGGCGGAGATCGCAACAGACCCGATGCCACCCAGCGTTGCAGACGTTTACGTGATGATGAAACCTCCCTCGGAGTGGCCGTCGAAGAAATCAAAACCAGAAGTCGTGGCGGGCATCGAGAAGGAGCTGCGCAACCTGCCGGGGAACAACTACGAGTTCATTCAGCCGATCCAGATGCGCTTCAACGAGCTCATCGCCGGAGTCCGCAGTGACGTTGCCGTGAAGGTATTCGGCGATGACATGGAGGTGCTGGAATCGACGGGCAAGGCCATCGAGAAGATATTGGAGAAAGTCGACGGTGCGTCCGATGTCAAACTCGAGCAGGTCACCGGTCTGCCGGTCCTCAGTATTCAGATGGATCGTCCCGCCCTGGCCAGGTACGGGCTCAATGTCACTGATGTGCAGGAGATCGTGCAGATCGCAGTGGGGGGGGAAGAGGCGGGCCAGATCTTCGAGGGCGACCGTCGCTTCGATCTCATCGTCCGGCTTCCCGAAGATGTTCGTACGGACATCGAGAAGTTGAAGCTCATCCCGATTCCCCTGCCCGTGCGGGCCGGTGCGCCGGCTGGTGGGATGAATTACATTCCTCTCGGATCCGTGGCGAAATTCGACGTCGCTCCGGGACCCAATCAAGTGAGTCGCGAGGACGGCAAGCGGCACATCATCGTCACGGCCAACGTGCGAGGTCGAGACATCGGGTCATTTGTCTCCGAGGCTGAAGATGCGATCAGGACTGGCGTGACGATTCCGGCCGGGTACTGGACGACGTGGGGTGGACAGTTCGAGCAGATGATGTCGGCTACGAGGCGTTTGCAGGTTGTCGTGCCTGTGGCACTGTTACTGATTCTCGCGCTGCTCTTCATCAGCTTCGGAAATCTCAAGGATTCGCTGCTGGTATTTACAGGCGTTCCGCTCGCGCTCACTGGCGGAATCCTGGCGTTGTGGCTGCGCGGCATCCCGCTCTCGATTTCTGCGGGTGTCGGGTTCATCGCGTTGTCGGGTGTGGCTGTTCTGAATGGCCTGGTCATGATCTCGTTCATTCAAAGTCTTCGACAGGAAGGTCGGCCACTCGACGCCGCGATTCGTGAGGGCGCGATCAGTCGCCTGCGTCCCGTGCTGATGACTGCGCTCGTCGCTTCGCTCGGGTTCGTTCCGATGGCGCTCGCCAGCGGCACCGGTGCGGAGGTCCAGAGGCCGCTGGCGACGGTGGTGATCGGAGGGATTATCTCGTCGACGATTCTGACTCTGCTCGTCCTGCCGGCGCTTTACCGGATGTTTCATCACGACAGGCCACTGGCGATGCGGGTGGATGATGAGAACGAGTTGATGGCGGTGGCGGATTGATGGTGACAGAACTGACTCACGCGCAACCTCATGGCGAGACTGTTACGCCCCTCTCCCTGCTCGCTTCGCTCGCTTCCCTCTCCCCGCCGGGGAGAGGGAGGCTCGTCGTGGATTGGGTCAAGCACTCCTCCTTCGACGAATTCGCGAGCGAACAATTCGACCAGGGTTGTTCGCGTCGCGCTCCCCTCTCCCCGGCGGGGAGAGGGTGGTCGCGTGAGCGACCGGGAGAGGGGTCGAACAATGGGACGAAGCCGTAATGGATCTCCTCGTCCTCTTTGCCTGGAGCTTTCTCGCTGCAACGATCCTCCCACTCGGTTCTGAGCCCGCACTCGTTGCGGTCGTGCATCGTCGCGGCATGTTAGCCCTGCCCGTGACGATCGCCACGGTAGGGAACTATCTCGGCGCATGCACAACGTACGCGCTGGCGATGGCGGCATCCAGAACTGTGAAGAGCGAACGTGCAGTACGTCGCATGGAGCGCGCCGCATCTCTCATCCGCAGATATGGCGCGCCCGCACTACTACTTTCATGGGTTCCTCTGCTCGGCGATGCGATCGTCGCCGCGGCTGGTGTTGCCCGCATGTCTTTCGTTCCTTTCTCACTCTGGACCATCGTCGGGAAGGCTGCACGGTATGCCGTCCTGGCGCTGGTCATCGACTGGAGCTTTCGATGAATCTCAAATGGCCTCTACGATCTTTGGCAGTTGTGCTCAGCGTCCTGCCGTTCGAGCTCTTCGCGCACGGTGTTACCGCCGGCGATAAGGGCTACATCATGGAAACGACGGGCACTCGCATTCTCCCGTTCATCTACCTCGGCGCCAAGCACATGGTCACCGGCTACGACCATCTGCTGTTCCTCGTCGGCGTCATCTTCTTTCTTTACCGGATGAAGGACATCGGCATCTACGTGACGCTGTTCGCCGTTGGGCACTCCACCACGCTGCTCCTGGGCGTGCTGACCGGTGTGAGCGTGAGCGCGTATCTCATCGACGCGATCATCGGTCTCTCCGTCGTCTACAAAGCGCTCGATAACCTGGGGGCGTTCCGGCGATGGTTCGGGTTTCAACCGAATACGAAAGCGGCAACGCTCATCTTCGGCTTCTTCCACGGCTTCGGTCTGGCGACAAAGATCCTCGAGTATGAGCTCTCACGCGAGGGGCTGATCCCCAACCTCATTGCCTTCAATATCGGCGTTGAAACCGGACAGTTGCTCGGGCTCGGCGCCATCCTGATCGCAATGGGCTTCTGGCGACGCAGTAGCAGTTTCGCCCGTCACGCCTACACCGCCAACGTCGCGATCATGACCGCAGGCTTCGTACTCATGGGTTATCAGCTGGCCGGCTACTTTCTCTCAACGACATAAGGAAAACACGACATGAGTGAGATCAATGACTCTGCTCCCAATATCAGCAACTCGGTTCCCACCAACCTGCCGTCAACTCAAAGACTGATTCGCTCGACTCTGATCGCCATGGTCACCGCGGGCGTCCTGCTGGTGGCCGTGGTTTTACCCGCGGAGTACGGCGTCGATGCCACGGGGATCGGCAATGTCCTCGGCCTGACTGAGATGGGCAAGATCAAAACTTCGCTCGCGAAAGAAGCGAAGAAAGAGGAAGCAGCTGCAGTCTCGAAGAATCCTTCCGCAGAGTCATCTGCAGCGTTGCCGGTAGCGGCACCTGAAGCGTTTACTTCGACGAACATCCCCCCGGCCGCTGCGACTCCACTCAGCAACGTTGTGACCATCGTGCTGAAGCCTGATCAGGGGCGGGAGATCAAGCTCTCGATGCGTGAGGGCGCACGAGTGACCTACACCTGGTCGACTGATCGGGGAGTCGTCAACTACGATACCCACGCCGATTCGGTGAGTCCGCCTCGCGACTATCACGGATATCAGAAGGGGACGCGCGTCAACTCGGATAAAGGGGAGTTGGTTGCGGCGTTCGATGGCTGGCACGGCTGGTTCTGGCGCAATCGCGGCACCGAGACCGTGACGATCACACTTCGCACCACGGGGGATTATCAGCAAATCAAAGAGCCGGAATAAATCGCGCGCCAACGAGGGGATCGCTGGAGAATGATTCGACCGGTCAACGGGTTTTCAATCGCAACGACATTGGAGGAAACAGCATGAATTCGAGAATGACCATTGGCGTGATCCTGCTTGCATCTTTTGTTGTAATTCCAGCGGTGATCGCTCACGACCCGAGGGAGCACAAGCGCGAGGCCGAGGAGCAAATGACGCGCGTACCGGTGCAGATTGAGTCGGTACCCGTCGCCCAACCGCAACCGGTGCTACCGAAGATTCGCTTCCATGGGATGGATTCGAACCGTGATCGGACGATCAGCCACCAGGAATGGCGCGGTACGACCAGGAACTTCCGGGCGCTCGACCGTAACAGAGATGGAATCCTCTCGGGTGATGAAGTGGCGACCAGAACCAAGGCTGAAGTAAAGGCTAAGGCACCGGCGAAGAATTAGGTTCCGGCGCACGCGATTCCCCCCGTTCAGGGAGTGTTCGTAGAGGTGCTTGCTGGCCTGACCAAGGTCGTTACGATTTCTTTTCGGCGGGCACAATCGAAATGTTCCCATTCCTCTCCAGCACCGCGTATTTGATGTCCTCCAATCGCTCCAACCCTTGTAGCTCGCGTGCTGCCGCGAGAACATCCGATACGTCGACGCGCGCCTTCTTCAGATGCTGCTCGATGGGCTCACCGTTTTCCAGCAACACGACAGGCACACCCTCGAGCAGCTTGTCGAGGGCAGCGGATCGCTCCTTGACGTAACCGAGGCCGATATCGATCAGAATCAAGGTGGCCACGACCAGCACTGCATTCGTAACTGAGAAGTCTTCCCCGAGGAGGGCCTGCTGCGCAGCCTCACCGATGATCAGCAGTAGGACGAAGTCGAAGTTGGTGATGTCCGCGAGAGTCCGCTTTCCGGCGATCCGGAACAGGACCATGAGTGCGAGATAGACCGCTGCGGCACGAAGCACCGATTCCATGACTCGACCTCCTGCAGTTCAGGGAAAGACGAACATACTGATCGGAATCACGCCGTCCGCAGTGCGCAGCCGGCCGCGAACGATTCCAACGTGATTCGCTTCTGCCCGTATGTGGACCGTCAAGGTTTCGCCAGCTCCGCGAAAAACGAGGCGAGTTTCGTTCGGCCCTCCCTGCGCGGAGTCGGGAGACGGGATCATCGCCTCGAATTTCACTCTGCCTAGATAGTCGTTGTCGACTGCCATCCAGGACTGATTCCCGGCTATGGGGAGCGTGACTTGTAACTTCATGGGAGCGGTATAACGCGCCAGCCGGGGATACTCGACAGAGGCTCTTCCGGCCATTCCGTTCCCTTCGGCGAGCATCCCACCTCCGCAGGCACCGGCCAGAGCGGCCAGAGTGGCGAGGAACAGGACGATCCATCCTGCACGCTCGACCTTCCAGGCGCGTCGCTGGAACTCGAGATCTTCTTCGATCTGCAGATCGCCGTGAAACTGTTTGACCGTCACTCTAGCCCTCGCCCGCATTTCTCACAGATCTTCGCCGTGAGACGATGGATAGCAGCCTGTCTGCTTCGGTGCACGGCAATTTCGCTCCTTGACGTAGTGTCGACTATGCCCGGGACGAGCCACCACGCGCTGCGGCCAAGGCGGAGCCACATCCATGCGGCGTAGCAACCAGCGATCTCGAACAGCGCGGCGAGAACGAGCAAGGGAATGCTTTGCATCGCCTCGATTCTACGCTCACTTCCCGGCCCGGAAACGAAGCACCTGGTTACCCCGCATTTCTCACCCGCCTCTATCAACGAGCGCAGCGTGTCATCCGAGCGGGAGACAGCGTGGAACGCTGGTAGGTGATGACAGCCGGCGCGGACTCGCGCCCCGGGAGGGGCGAATCCCTCTCCCCGGCGGGGAGAGGGTTGTCGCGTAAGCGACCGGGAGAGGGGCCGCGAGAGATACGAAGACCTCGCCTTTTTCGACGGACTGGCGAGACTTTCACGCCCCTCTCCCTGCTTCGCTCCGCTCGCTTCCCTCTCCCCGCCGGGGAGAGGGATACGCCGCTTCGCGGCTCAACCACGTCAGTCAGTGAGCCGGTGTCATTAGGAGCTTGGGCGGGTGGGCGTGAGGGGCTCCACCTCGCAAGCTTCCACTCAGTTCGGTAAAAGGCGAGAGTCCAACGTGAGACCGAGCTCAGGCCGCGACCGTACCAAGTCGACTCGAAATTGACCGGCGTTTATGACTGTTTCGACAGGCAGGTATGTCCTCTTTACTTTTGTTCGTCGCCTTTGTCGCTGCCTGGTTCGTACTCATGCGGTTCGTTCTCCCTCGTTTGGGAATCGCTACGTGACTGGCTGGATCCTGCCGGGTACCGGCGGGTAAGGTGAAGTCTCAACGAGTCGCTGCAGCGCTCGGCGATGAATCAGCCGCACGCCAGTCGTCACGCTGAGGGACGAGTGGGAGACGTTGAATCCGGGTGAACGCGACATCGGCGGGCTCTCGATACGCTGGAACCCCGATCCTGATCGTTTCGTCGGGAACATCGAGGCGCATCGTTCCGTGAAGTACATCCCAGACAGAGAGAAGACTCGACCAGTTGCTGTTGGTCTCTTCGCGCCGGTCTGAGTGATGGATGCCATGCATTCGCGGCGTGACAAAGAGGCGCACCATCATCCGTTCGAACCTCTGAGGCAGCCGAAGGTTGCCGTGGTGAAAGAGGATCGACGCAAACAGAATCGTCTGCCAGAGCCAGACGGAGAAGGGACTGGCGCCTATCACGGCGATCTGCAGCGCTCGATAAAAGACCGACAGAGTCAGCTCGCCGAAATGGAACCGTAAAGCGGTCGAGGAGTCCAGGTCGAGATCGACGTGGTGGACAAGGTGAAAACGCCACAGCAGCGGCACGACGTGACTTGCCCAGTGCCACCACCAGAGTGTGTAGTCGAGCAGGATGATCGCAACGAGAATGCTCCACGGCCCGGGAAGGTGAAGCCATCGAACGATTCCGAAGTCGTGCTCGTCAGCCCACTTCGCGACCGGTACCAGGAGTGGAGCCTGCAGCAGCGTCAGGATCGCCAGCGAGATTCCGCCCGTCGAGAGATTCCGGATGGTGTGTCTGAGCTTCGATTCGACGCGAGCGCGGAGCGGGCGCAGTGTCTCCCCCAGCAGCATCAGGCCGAACACGCTGAAGATCACCACTGGTGAGATCCAGAATGGAACTTCAGCTTTCATGTGAGGAGCGGCCCACGGCTGCTCATGCCTTGTACCCTCAACGGAAGGGCGTTGATTGCCGGATCACCACCTCCCGCTGATCGACCTCGCGGATTTCGTGAGATGACGAAAGGAAACATTGCGGACAGCGAGGCTGGCCATGCCGGTCCCGGTCCGCGACATCCGGCTCGAAGACAGTCTGGCATTCCAGGCAGAGGCGAAGGTTCTGTACATCGTCGGTCATCGTGCAGGTTCAACCTCCTGCCCGCATTTCTCACAGACCTTTATTAAGAGACGGCGGATAGCGGCCTGTCTGCTTCGTTGCACGGCAATTTCGCTCCTTGACATAGTGTCGACTATGCCTTCGTCGCAAAATCGCCGTGCGCCTCGCACCCAAGCCACTCTCCGCCGTCTCATAACAAAGGTCTGTGAGAAATGCGGGCCAGTCGCTGCGATTGTACTGGAGCGACGGGCCGCTGCCTCGACACTGTGTTCTGGATCAGGATCAAACCGGCGACGGCGATGAGAAACCAGGCGAAGGCGCGCGTAAGCGCGGCCTGGGACACGTGCTGAACCAACGCCGAGCCGATGAACACCCCGGCCACTGCCAGTGCCGTGAAGATGGAGACATAGCGCCAGTCGATCTGCACCGTCCCGGCATACGCGAGAGAGCCCGAAGCCGAGTTCATGGCGATCACCAGCAGCGAGGTACCGACGGCACGCTTCATGGGAAGACCAGCGAAAAGAACCAGCGCCGGGACGATGAGAAAGCCACCCCCGACACCGACTACACCCGTGAGCAGTCCGACGACGCCTGCGGCCCCGACCACGAGCGGCATGCGAACCGCCTTGTCTGCGGGCGCTTCCTCTTTCCGCGAGCGAAACATCGAGATGGAAGCTCCCAGCATCACCACCGCAAACAATACCATCTGGAATGTATCTGACACCTGGGCGGCAATCCTTCCACCCGCGTAGGAGCCAGCCATCGAGATGAGGCCGAAAATGAGGGCGGCCCGGAGGTCAACGTTCGACCCCCACCAATGTCGAAATGCACCAACAAGGCTCGTCGTTCCGACGACCAGAAGACTGGCGGCGATGGCGGGCTTGGCCGCCATCCCGACGACGTAAACGAGAATCGGGACCGCCAGGATCGAGCCGCCGCCACCCAGAAGGCCGAGCGAAATCCCTATCAACGCGGCGAGGCCAAATCCGACGACTTCCACTGTCAGCTCGTGCAGTTCTTTGTTGAGAGGCGGATTCCACGGCCGACCGGAACTGGTTCGGCACCATGTTTGAGCGCCTGAATCATGGCAGGCACGTCACACGAGGCCACCGCGTTGTAGGGCAGCCGTGAAAGAACCATGGCCATTCCACAGGTGTCGGTGACACCAGCGAATACCAGTCCGCTCCCGACGAACATCGGAACGATTGCGAACCACGGGTTCACCATGAGAGCCAGCGCGGCTCCGACCGTGCCAAGAGCGCCGGCCGTAATGCGTACCTGTCGCTCCAGCGACATCCGCTTCGGGCCGAAACGCGCCGGCTTGTTCGCTGCGAGCCAGGCGTTCATCCCGCCGTCGAGAACATGAAGACGCGTGAGGCCTGAAACCCTCAACGCTTCCTCGGCTTTTCGCGCCCGCGCTCCGGACTGGCAGATCAAAAGAAAGTGCGTCTGCGAATCGCTGGCGATCTCGCCGGCGTGCTCGGGCAGCGCCGCGAGCGGCACGTTGTACGCACCAGGGATGTGAGCGCCTTCGAATTCCCCGGGCGTGCGGACATCGATGAGTCGAATATCGGAACGATCCGCCATGAGCTCCTCGAGATCACGCGGCTGTATGACTGGGGCAATGTTCATGGGCAGGCTCCTCTTGCTCGAATTGCGATGCAGTTGGTCAGCGCTCGGTCTCATAGCCGGCACCCACCCAGGCGGATGTTCCTCCGATGATGTTATAGAGGTTGTCAAAGCCGAGGCGCTGCAGAATGCTGGCGGCCGCAGAGGAACGGTATCCTCCGGCGCAGATCACCGCGGTCGCCTGGGAGGAATCAAGGTTGTCGACCTGTTTCTCCAGTTGAGGTAAAGGGACGTTCTTTGCTCCAGGCACGTGACCCGAGGCGTACTCGTTCGGCGCTCTGACATCCACAATCTGCAGCGTCTTTCCATCTTCGCTGAGCTGAGTATGCAGTTCATCAACCGAGATCTGTGGGGTCGTCGCGAGCTCCAGCCCCGCTGCATGCCACGCAGCGATGCCGCCATCGAGATAGCCAGCGACGTTCTCTAGTCCGACACGTGCCAGTCGCATCACAGCTTCGTCAATCTCCTCTTTCCCGTCAGCGACAATGAGCAGTCGATCGGAAGGTTTGACGAGACTTCCGCTCCAGCCTGCGTAATTACCCTTCAGTCCGATGTTCAGCGATCCCGGCAGGTGACCGTTCGCAAACGCCGTGCTCTCACGAACATCGAGTACCACAGCTCCCTGCTGCATTCGCTTGTTGACGTCCTGCGGGGTGAAGGTCTCGACGCGGATCTCGGAAAGCATCCCGGCCCCTCGGCGGTTGATCTCCGCATCCATCCCAAAATAGCTCGGTGCCTCGGTCAGATCACTCGTCATCAATGTGATGAAATCCGGTTTCGACATCGGCCGGAGTGCGTAGTTGAGTCGCCGCTGCTCGCCGATCGTCGATGAGGTTTCTTTCGAGATGTTTCTCCCGCAGGATGACCCCGCGCCGTGAGCCGGATAAACTTCGACGGAGTCGTCAAGCTCGAGGAGCTTGTCGTGGAGTGAGTCGTAGAGCATCCCGGCCATCTGCTCCGAGGTGAAGCCTTTCGACCCAACCAGGTCTGGCCGGCCCACGTCACCGATGAAGAGGGTATCGCCGGTGAGGACTTTCCCGGGTTCAGCTGAGACCGCGGGATCGATGACGAGCCAGGAGATTCCCTCCGGAGTGTGGCCGGGGGTTTCCATGGCGCGCAGGACAACTTTGCCGACGAGCAATTCATCGCCGTCGCGGACAGCACGATGGGGAAACTCCGCGCCAGCACGGTCACCGAAGACGATCTCGGCTCCCGTTCTTGCCGCCAGCTCGCGATGGCCGCTGACGAAATCCGCGTGGAGATGAGTCTCGATCACGTACTTGATTTTCAGACCGTGAGCGCCCGCCTCCTCGATGTACTGTTGCACGTCACGTTGCGGATCGACCACGGCGGCCTCGCCTTCCGAGCCGATCAGATAGGACGCGTGCGCGAGGCAGCCGAGGTAAAACTGTTTGAAGTGCATGACGTTCTCCTTTGGTACGCGCAGCTCGCAATCCTTCCAGGACCGACATTTCCGGTGTTCGGGCCTTGCGTTTGCGTCTTTCCAAACGAGTGGTAATATAACAATATTCCATTATAGTTATATACACGATGGTCAGATATCGATAGCAGTAACGGCCTCGGTGGGCCGTGGTATCGCTTTTTCCCGACCTCAACCGCACTGACGACATTGATGCGTAGAGGGCTATCTCACACCGGGTACGTTCGGCGGCTGTCGCTATCCTGGCTATATGAACGTATTCCGCTGCAGATATGAACCTCCTGCAATAAAATCGATTGTCGAAAAGTTGCGCTGTTCGTGAGACCAGTCAGAAAACACATCCCGATGTCTTCGGAGGCGTTGGAGCTCGTGGCTGCCCGCTTCCGCGTCATGGCCGAGCCGGTGCGCCTCCGGATTCTCCAGATGCTGGAATCCGAGGGTGAAATGAGTATCGGCGAGCTGACCGACGCCCTGGAGCTCTCCCAGCCCAATGTGAGTAAGCACATGAAAATGCTGATCCAGTCGGGCCTGGTAGCTCGTCGGCAGGAGGGCAACACCGTTTACTGCGCGATCTCCGACGCCAGCGTCTTCGAATTGTGCGATGTCGTCTGCTCCAGCCTCCGGGAGCGACTCACCGCGCAGTCGGCCGCGATGGATCGGTCCCGGATTCGCAGAGCCTGAGCCTCCGGGCTAGCCCTTGCGGGATCGTCAACCTGACTGACGCGAGTCCCTGAGTTGTCCTCGGAAGTTCACGCCGAAGAGAGGGCCCAGCAAACAGAAGTTCAGCAGCCCGGCCAGGATCGGAACGACACCGATCGCAGCGACTACGAAGGACCAGGGCGTAGAGAGCCGCGTGAGCCCCAGCCAGATGATGATCACTCCTGCGATCACCCGAATCAGACGGCCGGCCATACTCAGCATGAAGTGAACGAAACCCATGATGTCGTTTCCCCTATCGTGTGGAGCAGGATGATGTCGAGTTGGACAAGAACGTTTCACGTTCCGAGCCAATGCCGCTATATGGTCACGTAGGAATATCAATCCTGTGTCGAGCATTGCGCTTTGACATGCGCAACCTGATCGTCGCACTTGTGTCATCCGCTCTAGCAACCGCCGCGATGGCGGCACCCACCCGGCTGACCGTTCGTGCGATCTCGCGCGACGCCAAAGTCCTCGGCGACGGCGTCGGCGGTGCTCGAATTACCATACGTGACCTGGAAAGCGGGAAGATCCTTGCTAGTGGCATCCAGCGAGGCGGAACCGGAGATACGAAGCGCATCATGCAGGAGCCTCGGCAGCGCGGTGCCATGATCTACGACACCGAGAACGCCGCAGCCTTTCGCACCACGTTCGAGCTGAGCCGGGTCACTCGGGTCGAAATCACAGCCGAGGGCCCACTCAAATATCCGCAGGCGATGCAGCGCGCCTCGAAAACGATGCTTCTCGTCCCCGGTCAGGACATCACAGGCGAGGGAGTACTTCTCGAAATCGCAGGCTTCATTGTTGAAATCGAATCGACGGACCTCGTTCAGACATCAAAGCAGCCGGTGAACATTCGTTCGAAGGTGACCATGACGTGCGGCTGTCCGACGGAGCCTGGCGGGATGTGGAACGCGGATGAGATCACTGTCATCGCGCGGGCGATCCGCGGCGGGAGGGTGGCGGGTGAGACCCAGCTTCGTTACGCCGATTCGCCGAGTACGTTCGAAGGAGAACTACCCGAATTGGAGGATGGAAGGTACATGCTCGAGGTTTTTGCCAGTGACGCGAAGAGGTCGAACGTGGGCCGCGCTTCACGAGCACTCGTCGTTCAAAAGTCCACAGGACGGTAAGAGGGCGCGCGGCGCTGACGAATGCCGTCGTGTTGATCGGCATCTCGTTCTGCATCCTGTTCGAGGCTATCAGCGATTTCGAAATCCGCAGGTTGTCGAGAGCGAGGCAGTTCTTCTCGTCGCCTTTCTCGGGCTCGTCATCAACATAGTTGATTCTGCGCCGCAAATGCGCATGGACGAGCTCTGAGTGGACATCAGACTACTTCCATGTAGCGAGTTGCGTCAGGTGGTCTACGGAGGGCCCCTCTCCGGACGAGAAGGAGGCATTTACTGCACGACGACCGTTCCTTTCATCATGTTCATGCCGCACATGAAGGTGACGGTTCGCGCCTGTTGCGCCGGCACGTCGAAGGTGACTGTCTGGTTCTCTGCCAGTGTCTTGCGCATGTTGAGCTCGGGGAAAACGATCTCGTCCGCACAGGACGGCTTGTTGCCGCGTCGGAAGTGAAGACGCGCCGGAGTGTTTGCGGGGATCGTGACGGAAGCGGGCGAGAACTCGCCGGAGACATCGATCGTCTGTTCGTGCGCGGCGACCTGCGGGGAGTCGGACGGTGGCGTTGACTGAGCTGTGGTCGTTGCAGCGGGCGGGGTCTGTTGAGCGGTCGATGCGGATTCCTGTTCCGCGTTGCAGGCGGACAGGGCGAGACTCAAGGTGATGGTGATGAGTGATTTCATGATGTTCCTCCTGATGTGTTGCATCGTCGTAGGTAGAGATTGAGTTGTTTGTCATTCTCACCATTATCGCAGTGTCGAACAGAGACCCTCACCCGGCGCTGGCGCGCCACCCTCTCCCGCGGGGAGAGGGGAGGACGTGCGGGGGAGAGTAGAACACGCGGGTGGGGTGGCGGTTCCCCTCTCCCCGCGGGAGAGGGGCCAGGGGTGAGGGTCCCTGTCGTCATGAGGCATTCACTTCCAGAACCGCCTGAGATGGACCCGCCGGGCCCGTAAAGCGCACGCGGATTTGCCACGTTCCACTCATGGATAATTTGCCACTCACCACAAATCGCCCAGGCTTGTCGCTCTTTTTAATCACCAGTGGTTCATTCATTTGCGACATCGATCCCATCGCCGGCATCACCGCCTCGACTGATACGTCGGTGACCATCACCGGGGTACTGGACGCCGGATCCACGAACTCGATCTCGAACTCGTTCCGGCCCGATCGGGCGCGACCCTCCGCCGACAATCTGATCGTCAGGCCGGAGCCAGTCTCGGAGTCGAGAACCATCCGTTCTCCACCCGAGTCACGGCGGAGCAACATCACGCCTGCAATCACAACAAACACCACTGCTACCGACGCCAGTGCGACGCCTTTCCTTCGTGTAGAACCGGTCGGCGTATCTGGCTCGGAATCCGACAACGGCTCCTCTTGCTCGCTCACGTTCTCCACGGCTCCCAGCTCCGGACCAGCCGTCGCGACCTCTTGATTGATCTCCCCCAGTTCCTCATTCGCGCGAAGGCCGGAAAGCTTCAGACGGCCACGCTTCAGTTCGTGACGCTTCACGATGAAGAAAATGATCGGCGTGACGAGGAGCACATGGATCGTCGACGTGACCATTCCACCGATCAGTGGGACCGCGATCGGCTTCATCACATCGGACCCCGCTCCGGTCGCCCAGAGAAGCGGCACGAGACCAAGAACCGTCGTTGCAACGGTCATGATTTTTGGGCGCACGCGAAGGAGCGCGCCTTCAACCGTGGCATCGAAAATTTCCTGCACGGTGATCTTACCGTCGAGCATTTTCCGGTCGAGCGCCTCATGGAGATAGAGCACCATCACCACACCGGTCTGCACCGCGACGCCGTAGAGCGCGATAAAACCAACCCAGACCGCGACCGACCAGTTGAAGTCGTAGAACCACATCAGATAAACGCCGCCGATGAGCGCGAAGGGAACGGAGAGCATGACCAGCCCGGCTTCTATCGCCGAGTGCAGCGTGAAATAGAGAATGGCGAAAATGATTACGAGGACCAATGGGATGAGCAGCTGCAGCCGCTTGCGGGCGTGAGTCTGATTCTCGTACTGCCCCGACCACGCCAGTGAATATCCCGCCGGCATCGGGAGCTCGCGATCGAGCGCTGCCTTTGCCTCGTCGACGAACGAGCCCATGTCGCGTCCGCGCACGTTGAGCTGCACGAGCGAGCGGAGCTGCCCGTTTTCCGAGTTGATCATGGCCGGCCCGGGCGTCGTGCTGATGCGAGCAAGCTGGCCGAGGGGCAATTGGATCGTCGTGCCGCCCGCTGGTGCCGGCATCGGTCCGGCGGCGGAGAGGCTCGCGGCGCCGCCGCCCATACCACCACCGCCTGCCGCCGGATCGATCGGTGTGACCATGGCACCGCCCCCACGCGGAATGGTGATGAGAAGGCTCTGCAGTGCGGCGATGTTGTCGCGGTAGCTGGCCAGGTAGCGAACCTGCACAGGGAATCGCGCGCGTCCTTCGACGGTGGTGGTGACGTTCATGCCGCCGACGGCGGTCTCGATCGCGTCGAGCACGGCGCCGACCGGGATCCCATAGCGCGCAATGGCGGCCCGATCGGGCTCGATGTTCAGATACTGCCCTCCGGAGATTCGCTCGGTATAGAGATCAGCGGCGCCTGGGATCTTGCGAAGGATCCCCTCAGTCTTGAGACCCAGCTGCTCGAGCGTCTTCAGATCGGGACCAAAGATCTTCACACCCAGCTGCGTGCGCACTCCCGTGTTGAGCATGTCGATGCGGTTGATGATTGGCTGTGTCCAGGCGTTGGTGACGCCAGGGATCTGCAGCTTCTCATTCAGCTCCTGAATGATCTGGTCCTTGGTCATTCCTGTCGGCCATTCTTTTTTCGGCTTCAGCTCGATGATGGTCTCGAACATCGATACCGGCGCAGGATCCGTAGCTGTCTCCGCCCGGCCTACCTTGCCGAGGACGTACCTCACAGCGGGGTGCTCGGCGATGATTCCGTCCTGGATCTGGAGGAGACGCTTTGCTTCCGTAATGTTCACGCTGGGCAGAGTGATCGGCATGTAGAGCAGCGAGCCTTCGTCGAGCGGCGGCATGAACTCCTTGCCGAGGGACATCATCATCGGGATCGAGATCACCAGTGCTGCGATGTTGATGGAGAGCATCAGCTTGCGATTGCGTAGCGACCATTTGAGAAACGGAGCGTAGATTCGCGTGAAGAAACGGTTGACGGGGTTCTCCGACTCGGTACGCATCCGGCCGCGGAGGAAGAAGGTCATCAGCACCGGAACGAGCGTGACTGCGAGAATCGATGCGCCGAGCATTGCGAAGGTTTTCGTGTAGGCCAGCGGACGGAAGAGCTTTCCTTCCTGGCCGGTCAGAAGGAAGACCGGCATGAAGGAGACCATCATGACCAGCAGCGATCCGAAAATCGCGGGGCCAACCTGTTTGCATGCCCGGATGATGGTCTCGACGCGATCGCGTCGAGATGTCTGAGATCCTTCGGCCAGATGGCGATGGGCATTCTCGACCATCACGATCGACGCATCGACGATCTCGCCGATGGCCAGTGCAACGCCGCCCAGGGACATGATGTTCGAGGTGATGCCGAACGCGTACATGAGCACGAAGCTGAAGAGTACTGAGAGCGGCAGGCCGATCACGACCGTCACCGCCGAGCCGAAGTGAAAGAGAAAGACGATGGCCACAAGGGAGACGATGATGGCCTCTTCGGTCAGCGCCTCCTTCAGAGTGTCGACCGCGCGCTCGATCAGATCGGAGCGATCATAGGCGGTCCGGATCGTCACGCCCGGAGGGAGACCTTTTGCGAGATCTTCGAGACGCAGCTTGACGGCGTCGATCACCTTCTTGGCGTTCTCACCATAACGCGCGACGATGATGCCGCCGACGACTTCGCCCTTTCCGTTTTCGTCAAGGAGTCCGCGACGCAGCTCCGGACCGGTAGAGACAGAACCGAGAGAGGAGACATAGATCGGTACGCCATTCGGTGAGTCGATCACGATGCTAGCAAGGTCGGCGACAGACCGCACGTAGCCGATACCACGCACGATGTACTCGCTCTGGCCGACTTCGAGGAGACGCCCGCCGACGTCATTGTTCGAGCGGCGCACTGCGCTGACGACGGCGTCGAGAGAGACGCCGCGCGCCGCCATCTTCACCGGGTCGAGATTGATCTGATACTGCTTGACGAATCCCCCCATCGACGCAACCTCGGCCACTCCGGGAGTGGCCTGCAGGCCGAGCTTGAGATACCAGTCCTGAATAGCTCGGAGCTGTGCGAGATCGTGTTGTTTCGATTGCAGCGTGTACCAGAAGACGTGACCGACGCCTGTGCCTTCCGGCCCGAGGCGCGGGGTTGCGCCGGCGGGGAGGAGGCCGGAGATGTAGTTGAGCCGCTCCAGGACGCGGGTGCGCGCCCAGTAGATGTCGACGTCGTCGTCGAAGATTACGTAGACGAGTGAGAAGCCGAACATCGACTGTGCGCGGACGGCCTTGAGGTTCGGAAGTCCCTGGAGGTTCGAGGCGAGCGGGTAGGTGACCTGATCCTCCACGAGTTGCGGAGATCGACCCGGCCAGTCGACGTAGACGATGACCTGGTTGTCGGAGACGTCCGGGATCGCGTCGAGTGGCGTGTTGAATGTGGCCCAGGTGCCAACTGCGATGAGGATCGCGTAGAGGGCCAGCACGATGAAGCGATTGCGGACGGCGAGCTCGATGATCTTGTTCACCATGGCGACACCCCACCAAGAGCCAGCCGTAAGGCGGGCGAAACCCTCTCCCCGGCGGGGAGAGGGTGGTCGCGCTTAGCGACCGGGCGAGGGGTCGTGAAAAGGTCGAGGACTTGAGTTCTCCGCGCGTACCCAGTCGACGGCGGTGGAATTCTCGGTCGGTCTCCGGTCATCAACGTCGCGAGACTTTCACGCCCCTCACCCTGCTTCGCTTCGCTCGCTTCCCTCTCCCCGCCGGGGAGAGGGAACGCCGCTTCGCGGCTCAATCGCACCAGGACGTTCATTGCCCCATCCCTTGCGATCCGCGAAGCTGGGCTTCGGAATCGAGGAGGAAACCGCCCTCGATTGCGATCGTTTCACCAGCCGTTAGACCCGATGTGATTTCGACATTCTCCGGCGTTCTGGATCCCATGGTCACCTGGCGTGGTGCGAAACTGCCTGGCGACACTTCCACCCAGATGAATTGCTGCTGGCCGCGGTCCACGATTGCGGTGGTCGGCACAAATAGTGTGGGGCGGCCGGGGTCGCCGAAGAGGCGAACGCTCACGTACATGTCGGGTTTGAGCACGAAGTTGCGATTCGGCAGCTCGATGCGAACGCGTGTGGAGCGACTCTCGCCGGTTACCGTAGGCTGCACGAAGGCGATGGTTCCGGCGAGCGTCACGCCCGAGAGTGAAGGCACGGTGACGGAGACGCGCTGACCGATGGCGATTTTCGAGAGGTCCTGCTCATACACGTCAGCTTCAACCCACACTGTCGACAGGTCGGCGACTTCGAACAGTGTCTGTCCTGCTGTGACGTACTGTTGGGGCACGACGAGCTTGCGTGTGACGATACCCGACACGGGCGCGGTGATGGCAGTGGAGGTGATCGGCTTGCCGCTTCGCGCCACCTGCGCGATCTGCGAATCGCTCATTCCGAGAAGACGGAGTCGGCGGCGGCCGGACTCGGCCAGCTCCCGCCCGAGACCTGGACTCCCGAGTGCCACGAGGTATTCGCGCTGTGTCGCATACAAATCGGGCGAGTAGATCGTGGCGACGGTGCGTCCGCGCGTAACGTTGTCGCCTGTAAAGTTTACGAACAGCTGCTCGATGCGACCGCCTGTGTACGCCGTCACCTGGGCCAGCCGTCGCTCGTCGAATGTCACGCGACCGGTAGTCAGGATCTCGCTGCTGCTAGTAGTTGGGACGATCCGAGCCGTCCTCACATTCGCCATGACACGTTGAGCCGGAGTGATTGATACGGTGGGCACGGCGGGATCCAGCCGCGCGCTATTCGCGATTTGTGAGGCGACGTCGGCCTGCTTCGAGGCTGTCCGCTTCACCAGCCTCATTCCGCAGATCGGACAGTTGCCCGGTTTACCCGCGGTCACGCTGGGATGCATCGGGCAGTAATGCGTCGTGGCCTCGGCTGAGTCGCTGTGTGCGTGACTGGCCTCGTCGCTCTGACCGCGTTGCCATATCAGACCCCCAATGATTGCGGCAAGAACCACGGCGACGGCCGCGACGATGATGATCTGTCGTTTCGTCATGATGCTCATTTCATCTCCGTTGAGCTCGTTGCTGATGACGACATCGAAACGTTCGCCGACTGGGAGGACATCGCTGCACCACCAATGGCGCCTCTTCGCGCGCCGCGCTGGATGGCCTGGAAGTCCGCAATGGCTTTGATGTGCCGGGCCAGGTAATCGTAATTGTTGATCTCCAGCAGACGGTATGCGGCCGCCGAGGACAGGACGGCGTCGAGCGTCGTCTGGCCTCCTTCGTAGGCGGCCCGCGTGGAGTCGAGAGCCAGCTTCGATTGCGGTACCAGCCTCTCCGCATGAAACTCGAGCTGCCTGGTCGCTTCAGCGTGTGCTTCCCACGCCGCGCCCAGATCCGCGAGGAGAGTGCGGCGAAGCTCTTCGATTCGCGCTGTGGCAACATCGCGTTCGGCAATTGCCTCACGTAGCCGCGGCTCGATCGTTCGTCGCCGAACCGGGAGCTCAATACGCGCTGTGAGGCTGAACATGTCTTTCTCGTAGGGACGCATCCCGTACGAGGCTTCGAGATTGATATCCGGGCGCTTGAGAAGTTCTGCCAGCCGGATCTCCTGACCCCGTCGCTCGACGTCGGTGAGAAGAGCGGCAAGCGCGGGATGCGTGTCGGCAATCTCACGAAGGCCGCTGATCGTCCTTTCCTCAGTCGAGTGGGCCAGGTGGAGGATCGGGACATCTGTCGTCAGAGGCAACTCGAGAAGTGGAAGGAGCCGTGCCACAGCGCTGCGCCGAGTCCCTGTGGTGGTGAGAATCTGGTGGTCGATCTGGCTCCGTTGCAGCTGGGCGCGGACGATGTCGGCCTGAATGGCACTTCCCGCCTCGTAGCGTGCGCGCACCGCCTCGACAATGGCGTCGAGTGCCTTGCCGACCTCGCTGAGCGACCGGATCTGACTATCAGCGGCCGCGATGTCGTACCACGCGAAGAGTGCGTCGCACTCTGCTTCGGCACGCACGCTGGCCCCTTCGAGCTCGATGCGCCGGACGTCGAGCTCAGCAGCGGAGCGAAGCGCCTGTCGACGCGATCGGCGCGGGATCGTCTGCGATGCGCCGATCATGTACATGCTCATCATCCTGTCGTGCGTGAGATCGACCTGCAGGTCCTGAATGCCCGCCATCACCATCGGATTCGGGTACGCCCCTGCAGTGGTGATCCGCTCGCGTGCGGAGCGTGCTTCCGCTTCGATGCGGCGCGTCGCAGGATGCCGGTCCGCGGCGGCACGCGCCACCGCGTTGGCGTCACGCCAGTCGATGGTTGCGGCGAATGCTGCGCCACCGGCCAGTGTCAGGAGATTGAATGCAGCGAGTGCAACGAAGCGGGAAAGCATGGCGGACCTCCAGCAGCAGAGACGTCGATGGGCACAGGCGAACGCCTGGGCGCAAGTTCACGCGCGCTGGAGAATCAGATGAGGAGAATTGAGAGCGAGGCGAGCCGTTGTTGCCTCGTCGGGGGAGGCGAGGTGTCATCAGACGTGCGGCGTGTCAGATGAGGATTCGGCATGGAAGCGACTACCGGCAGCAGGGCGGGGAGGGTCGCAGCCATCATGTTCGCCTTAGCCGAAACCGTCAGCTCGTGCGGCGGCGCTTCGTAGCAGCTGATCGTGGTGCAGCAGTCTGCGGTGTTGGGGCCGAGGATCGGGTCTTCACCGGGCTCCCCAAAGCAGCAGGGCATTTTCGCGCAGAATCCGACGACAGCCGTCGCCGGAGCGAGGCCGGAGATGATCAGAACGATCGCCAGCGCGAGGATTTTCCGTTTCATTCAGCGACATACAACCCCCTGACGCTCGAATTAGTTCCCCGTTGCGCCGCGCGCGCAACCCGCGCTGCTCTGGATTCCTGTAAAGCCTCTCAGGGTGTAGGATCGAATTTTCGAAGGAGCTGACTCATGACCGTCAAGGAATCGACTGATACAACGCCCTCTGGGGCAGCACCGAACGCAGCAGGTCGTGAGCGCGGGACGCTGAGCCTGAACGCGGCGATCCCGAGTTTCACGGTGAACGACGTGGAGAAAAGTCTGGCGTGGTATCGAGACGTTCTTGGCTTCAAAGTGAAGGAGCGTTGGGAGACCGACGGGAAGCTGGAGGGCGTGGAGATGAAGGCTGGCGAAGTCTCCTTCATGCTCGGACAGGATGACTGGAAGAAAGGCCGAGACCGCGTCAAGGGTGAGGGGATCAGGATGTTCTGCTCAACTGACCAGGACGTCGACAGTGTGGCCGGCCAGGTGAAGGCGGCTGGTGGGACGCTATCTCAGGAGCCGAACGACGACTGGGGGATGCGCTCATTCTCCGTTATCGATCCCAATGGATTCAAAATCACGATCGCGAAGACGTCGAAGAGCTGATCAGGCCTGAAGCCACCCTCGGCGCTCAGGCTCCCATTGATGACCCTCAATTTTCAACCAGCTCAGAGGAGTGACTCCGTGAATCTAAGAAGAGTGTTTGCAGCACCGGGCTATTCGACGTTCCCGGATCTGGCTCTGTTGTTTACGCGCCTGCTCGCCGGGGTCGCGTTCATGTTTTTCGGTTGGTCAAAGATTCAGGATCCGTTCGGCTGGATGGGTCCCGACTCGCCGGTTCCCGGCATCTTTCAGGCACTGGCCGCGGTTGCAGAATTTGGTGGCGGCATGGCGTGGATCGTGGGGCTGCTCACACCGCTTGCTTCGCTCGGAATCGCGTTCACGATGGCGGTTGCATTCGCGGTGGTTTCACTCGTCTACAAGATGCCATTCATCTCCAAGACAGGGGGCGTTGCGTCTGTGCTCCCGGCGTTGCTGTTTGCAATCGCAATCCTGCTGATGGCGTTCGGGCCGGGGAGATTCTCGCTTGACCGCAAACTGTTCGGATTGCGTTAGCTGACTGTGCCGGCCGGATAACCGACCCGTCGCGTTCGGTGCTGCGAGAGCGCAGTCAGTTTCCAATACTTTTTACTGAGACGAGGTAGGGACAGCCGCCGGGAATTGGAATGTCCGGCCACATTTCAATGATCGTTCATCTGATCGACGGAACGTACGAGCTGTTCCGGCATTTTTACGGAATCCGGCGGGGCAGCAAAATTGATCCGCCGCTCGGCGCCGTAGCCGGTGTCCTTGGGACTGTCGTGCAGATGCTAGAGGGGGGTGCGACGCACATCGGTGTCGCTACCGACCACGTGATCGAGTCGTTCCGGAATCAGATGTGGCCCGGGTACAAAACGGGAGAGGGAATCGAGCAGGCTCTGTATCGTCAGTTTCACCCACTCGAGGACGCGCTCGTTGCAATGGGGGTCGTAACGTGGCCGATGATCGAGCTCGAAGCGGATGACGCACTTGCTGCGGCCGCACACATCGCTGCACGGGACGATCGCGTCGAGAAAGTCTGCATCTGGACTCCCGACAAGGATCTCTCGCAATGTGTCGTCGGGAACCGCGTTGTGCAGGTCGATCGAAAGAGTGGTCAAATTCGTGATGCCGCGGGAGTTCGCGCGAAATTTGGTGTTGAGCCCGCGCTCATTCCTGACTATCTCGCGCTTGTCGGCGATGCTGCGGACGGCTACCCGGGCATCGCGGGGATCGGAGCGAAGACATCAGCAAGACTCCTC
>DATLXH010000011.1:0-42110 GCA_035576005.1 Thermoanaerobaculia bacterium
TAGCGGCCTGTCTGCTTCGTTGCACGGCAATTTCGCTCCTTGACATAGTGTCGACTATGCCTTCGTCGCAAAATCGCCGTGCGCCTCGCATCCAAGCCACTCTCCGCCGTCTCACGACAAAGGTCTGTGAGAAATGCGGGCCAGGTAGAATTACTCGATCAATGATGGAAGCTGTGCGTTCGCAGCAAACCATCAGCGATCGAACCCTGTACAAGGAGACCTTGATGAGAGCCTTCGCTTCTGCCGTGATTTTCCTCGCTGCCTGCGTGCCCGCGTCGCCTCCCGTCTCAGCTCCGTCGTCGTCTACTGATCAGTTGAGTACTGTGACTACGACGGCCTCCGCGGTGCGACCCGGCATCGAGACGTTCCTCGCCGATGTGCCGCAGGCACTCCGTGGAAAGCGGGTCGGGCTCATAACGAACCATAGCGCAGTCGACCGGGCAGGCACCTCTGACATCGATCTGATCGCGCGACACCCGCAGCTCAAGCTCGTAGCGCTTCTGGCTCCTGAGCACGGGATCCGCGGCACGGCGGAGGCGGGTGACAGGATCGCCGATGAAACGGATAAGAAGACGGGTGTCCCGATCTACTCCCTCTACACCTCAGAGGATCGCGGACCTACGCCCGAGATGCTCAGGGACGTCGATGTTCTTCTCTATGATCTTCAGGAAGTTGGCGGTCGTACATGGACTTACGTTTCGACCATGGCCCTGTCGATGCAGGCCGCTGTCAGGAAAGGGATCCCCTTTGTCGTTCTTGATCGCCCGAATCCCATCGGGGGAGAGATTGTCGAAGGTGCGCTCCTCGATCCGAAGTTCAAGTCGTTCGTCGGGATGTATCCGATCCCAGCGAGACATGGGATGACCGTCGGTGAGCTAGCCACCCTGTTCAACCAGAAGTACGGCATCGGTGCCGATCTCATTGTTGCAAAGGTGGCTGGGTGGCAGCGATCTCAATGGTTCGACCAGACCGGCCTGCCGTGGGTGAACCCCTCTCCCAATCTCAGATCGCACGCTGCCTTGATGAGCTATCCCGGCACGGTTTACTTCGAAGGAACGACATTGACCGAGGGGCGAGGGACTGATCGCCCTTTCGAGCAGATAGGCGCTCCGTGGTTGAACGCGACGAAGGTATCGGGGGTGATGAATGAGAAGCGCATCCCGGGGGTGCGGTTCGAAGCGATCACGATGCCTGTGCTGCCAACCGCCGCAAAACACAAAGGGCTGACCATTCCCGCGATTCGCTTCGTCATCACCGACCGGCAGTCTTACCGGCCGGTCCGAACATCTCTCCTTCTGATCGACGAGATCCGCAGGCAGCATCCGCGCGATTTCGCCTGGACGGCGACGATCGATCGTCTGACGGGCTCCGACAAGGTAAGGCTCGCAATAGAAGGAGGCCGGCTCCCTGCGCTCCTGGACGAGTGGGACCGCGAAGCGAGGGAGTTCTCCGAGAGCAGCGAGCCTTTCCTTCTCTATCGCTGACCAGTCTCCGTGGCGGCGTGCCCTGTGCACGATGGCTTGTCGGTAGAATCGTCGACCGCGAACGTCGCGCGAGTATCGACCTCGAGGAGAACACTACAATGCCCGACGTTCCCGCGTATGCAGTTGCGACCCCAGCTGTCCTCTCGCCCCCCTACAGATAAGCGAGGCATTGAAAAACGCCGACAGGGCCGGTCAGCGGCTTACTCCTTGCAGTCACCGGATGCACTCTTCTTCCACCTTTGACTTCCCTCGTCTTGCGATCGCGTATAGTTGAGCACCAGGAGGCGATCCCTTTTGACCCAGCCGCTCGGTTCCACGTCCCCTGAAGTTCCCCCAGCCGGAGTAGGGACGATGCGCCCACTCGTAGCCGACATCCAGAATTTTGCTCAGGATGTCTTCGACACCGTGCGCGAGCCGCTGATTATTCTCGATGTCGCACTCCGTGTGCGCTCAGCCAACTCCGCGTTTTACCGCACGTTCCGTGTATCACCCTCCGAGACGGAAGGACGTCTTATCTACGACCTCGGAAATGGTCAGTGGGGACCTACGGCACTCCGGACTCTTCTCGAGGACATCGTGCCGAGAAGCTCGGTCTTCAATGATTTCGTCCTCGAGCACGACTTCCCTGAGATCGGTCGGCGCATCATGCTGCTCAACGCCCGAAAACTGCACGCGGAGCTCGTCCTGCTTGCGATGGAAGACGTGACCGAACGGCGACGCTCGCAGCAACTTCTCGAACAGATTGAGTCCTATGCGCAGGATGTCGTTGATACGGTCCGCGAGCCGCTCCTGATCCTCGACAGCAGCCTCCGTGTCCACTCCGCGAACCGCGCCTTCTATCTCACCTTTCACGTCTCCTCGGAGGAAACCGAGAATCAGCTGATCTACGAGCTGGGTAATGGGCAGTGGGACATCCCCGATCTCCGCACGCTCCTCGAGGACATCGTACCGATGAGCTCGGTCTTCAACGACTTCGAGCTCGAACACGATTTCCCCGTCATCGGCCGTCGTGTGATGTTGCTCAACGCCCGGAAGCTTCGGCAGGGGAGCCACGCCGAGCTTCTGGTTCTTGCGATGGAAGATGTCACCGAGCGCCGGCGCGTTGAGGCCGAGGTCGCCAAGGCGAAGGAAGCGGCTGAGACTGCGAACCGAACGAAGAGTCTGTTCGTTGCGAACATGAGTCACGAGCTCAGAACACCACTGAACGCCATTCTCGGTTTCTCGGAAATGTTGCAGGAAGAGGCCGTCGAGCGGAATCTGCAGGACTTCGACATGGACCTGCAGAAGATTTCGACTGCAGGCCGGCATCTGCTCGGACTGATCAACGACATTCTCGACCTCTCGAAAATCGAGGCGGGGAAGATGGAGCTGCACCTCGAGACTTTCGATATCCCGTCACTCATCTCCGAGGTTTCAACGCAGATAGAGGCGCAGGTTGAAAAAAATGGCAACACCCTCGAGATCAATTGTCCACCCGATATCGGTCTCATGCGCGCCGATCTGAGCAAGGTTCGGCAGGGATTGTTCAACCTGGTGTCGAACGCCGCGAAGTTCACCCACAATGGACGGGTGTCAATTGAAGTCGTGCGAGAAGTCAGGGAAGGCGTCGACTGGATCATTTTTTCGGTAACTGACAGCGGTATCGGACTCAGCTCCGAACAGATCGTCAGACTTTTTCAGGCATTCACCCAGGCCGATGCTTCTACCACGCGGAAGTTCGGCGGCACTGGTCTCGGTCTGGCCCTCACGCGCCGCTTCTGTCAGATGATGGCTGGTGACGTCACGGTACACAGTGTCCCAGGCGAAGGAAGCGTCTTTACCATCCTGCTCCCCGCCACAGTTGTCGAGCAGGCTGGCGATTTGTCCAATTCATCCGACATTGAGAGCCAGGCACCTTCGGACGTTTCGGACGTAGCACTCCCGGAACAGAACCAGCCGCTCCCTCCGGTCCGTACCTGTGTACTGGTCATCGATGACGACTCGTTACAACGCGATCTGATGCAGCGCTACCTGCTCAAGGAAGGATATGTTGTCCGAACCGCGTCAGGCGGGGCAGAGGGCTTGCGACTTGCCCGGCAGTTATTGCCTGCGGCCATCACCCTCGACGTGATGATGCCTGAGATGGACGGGTGGACCGTCCTCACGGCGCTCAAGGGTGACCTGACCTTGCGCGACATTCCGGTTATCATGGTTACGATGGTGGATGATCCGGAGCGAGGATTCACGCTTGGCGCAGCAGATTACGCAACCAAGCCGGTCAGCCGTAAGCGACTCTCGGTGATCCTCAAAAAGTATACCTGTCTGAGGCCGCCGTGCCCGGTGCTGGTGATCGACGATGACGCGGCGACCCGCACTGCGACGCGGGCCATGATGGAAAAAGAAGGCTGGGCTGTCTCCGAGGCCTCGAACGGAGTCGAAGGGCTCAAGCACATGGAGAAGGAGCGACCGAGCCTGATCTTCCTTGATTTGATGATGCCGGAGATGGACGGGTTCGAATTCGCGGCCGAGGTGAGACGCCATCCTGAATGGCGATCGATCCCGATCGTTGTCGTAACCGCTCAGGACCTTAGCAACGACGATCGGCGTCGCCTCAGCGGTCACGTCGAGAGTATTGTACGGAAGCGCGGAGATTCGCGCGATTCCCTGCTGGCGCAGGTTCGTGATCTGCTCGAGGGAAGCAGCGCCGCGCGGCGCGGACACAGCACCAGTGAGGCACCAGTAGGATGAGCACAATTCTTATCGTGGAAGACAATGAGATGAACCGCGACATGTTGTCGCGGAGACTCGAGCGGACGGGCTATACGGTACTCATTGCTGTCGATGGAGAAATGGGAATCGAAATTGCGCGAACCAGTGCTCCTGATCTCATTCTGATGGACATGAGCCTGCCGATCGTTGACGGTTGGGAGGCTACACGCCGGATCAAGGCGGACGACGAGCTCAAGCGGATCCCTGTCATTGCCCTGACCGCGCATGCGATGGCGAGCGATCGTGAGAAGGCGCTCGAGGCCGGCTGCGATGACTACGACACGAAGCCGATCGAGTTTCCCCGCCTGCTTGGGAAAATGGAGGCCTTGCTCCCGCGCGCGTCAGAGTCCTCTTCATGAGTGCTCGCTCAGAGTCGGACTCCGACTCTGCCGCGTCTCCCGCGAAGACGACTCTTCCCTCACATCTCCTGCATGATCTCCGGAGTCCTCTGAACCAGATCATCGGTTACTCGGAGATGCTGAGTGAAGAAGTTGACGGTGAGCCCAGCGAGAGCCTGGTCGCGGATCTCGATAAGATTCGAGCAGCGGGGCACCGAATCCTCGCGCTGATCGATCATCACTTCGTCTCCGATACAGAGCTTTCCAGGGCGATCCCGACTGATGAAAATGAGGAAGTCGCAGCGCCCGACTCCTCACTGCTGAAACAGCGACCTCCACTCGAGCCGGGCCACCTTCTGGTGGTGGACGATGATCCGAGCAATCGCGATGTGCTGTCGCGCCGATTGCGGCGAGAAGGTCATGTTGTTGAGGCAGCAGGCAGCGGGCGGGATGCCCTGGAGTGCGTACGCAACACTGCTTTCGACCTTGTTCTACTCGACATCATGATGCCGGAGATGGACGGATACGAAGTTCTCAGACTCATGAAGGCAGACGAACGGCTCCATCACATCCCCGTCATCATGATCTCGGCCCTCAACGAGGAGCAGTCAGTCGTGCGCTGCATCGAGGCGGGTGCCGAAGACTACCTGACCAAGCCGTTCAATCCGACTTTACTCAGAGCACGCATCGGAGCATGCCTCGAAAAGAAGCGGGGACGTGACCGGGAAACCTTGCTCTTTGATCAACTCGGTGAGAACTACAAGCGGTTGCAGGTGGTTGAGGAGCTGCGGGACGATATGCGGAACATGATCGTCCACGATCTGCGCACCCCCCTGACCGCTGTGATTCTCGGCGTCGACATGCTTGAAAAACATGGCGATCTCAACCCGGCGCAGCGCGAAATGATGGCCATTGCTGCCGGCGGCGGCAAGACGCTTCTCGGCATGGTCAACGACCTGCTCGACGTGGAGAAAATGGCCTCATCGTCTACGAAGCTCCAGTACGAAGAGTTGTCGCCCGACTCGCTGGTCGCTGGCGCGATCGAGCAGGTTTGCTCGCTCGCAGAAGGTAGCGATACCAGGCTCGTCAGCGACGTCACTCCCGGGCTCCCTTTCCTCCAGGGAGATGAGAACAAGTTGAGCCGCACTCTGGTCAACCTCATCGCGAACGCAATCAAATTCACGCCATCCGGAAGTGTCACCATCTCAGTATTCATGGAGGGCGACGATTTCATGCGTTTTGCGGTCCGCGATACCGGTGAAGGGATCCCGCCGGAAGCCTTTGAGCGGATCTTCGAGAAGTTCGGTCAGGTCGGATCGAGCAAGAAAGTCGGTACCGGTCTCGGCCTGGCGTTCTGCAAGCTCGCTGTAGAGGCACACGGCGGTCGCATTAAAGTGGAAAGCACGCCGGGAGTCGGGAGCACCTTCTCCTTCACGATTCCGCTTCTCGCTCGCGATCAGTGAGTTGCTGGTGGGAGAGGGATGTGAGTCTCGCGGGATTACGCCGAAAACTGAGGGTTGTCGGGACGACACCTCGTTGCGTTCTCTTAGTCAACGCCGGCGTTCTTTCTCCTTCCACAGGCCTCGGCGGTCGCTGCGTGCCTCGCGCTCATACCGCGCGAACAGCTCCTTGTCGCGATAGCGGAATCGGCGGTAACTTTCGCCATAGCCCTGTCTGATGATCTCGCCATTCACCAGAAGGCAGTCGCGTGCGCGATAGACATACGCGAGCTGGCGACCATGCTTGTCTGTCGTGCCTTGCGCTGGATCAAATTCCACGTAAACGGACTGACCCGCGAGCAGCGACTGCACGAAAGCCTTCGAGCGGTCGCCACCCGGTTCCGACCGTTTGTAGGGACCGTCGACCTCCGGGGCATCGACACCGACCAGTCGTACGGTCGACGGTTTCTGTCCCTCCCGTCGGATCACGATGGTGTCTCCATCGCTCACCCGAACAACGACGTGCGCACCGTCACGCCCTTTAGCGCAGCGAGTGCCGGACGGAGCCGAGGTCGTTTCCGCGCCGAGCGAGCCATCGCCACAATGGATGGAGAACATCAGGAGAGCAGCGAGAAAGATCAAACGTGTCATCGGACAGAGATGATACGGCGTCCGGGCCTGACCCGCCGGCAAAGGGGTGAGGGCGACGGCGCGCGACGGCGCAACGCCGGACATTGGAATGTAAAGCCACAGTGGCTATTACGGACACTCCAGAGCCGGTCCCGCTTTCCCCGTGAAGCTGCGAATCACAACCTGTGGGGAGGCGCCGCTCCACCAGTTCCACAGGACGTCGTGGAACGAATACGGAACGGCGTTCTGGGTGACCTTCACGTTGAAGAAGGCGCGGTTGCTCGTGAAAGACTCGTGGTCGCCGCACTGGGGGCCGAAGACGGCAACTGGTCTGCCTCCGGCAGATGTGGGTCCCTCCTCAGCTCGACTGAAGATTGTTGGGAAGTTACGGAGATCGGATTCCATGAGCCGACCGAAATTCAGGGCCGAGCCAAGCCCGGCCTCCACGAAGTTCCCGCTGATGAGCTGGTCCTGAAGATCTTGCCGCGCGAAAAGCTCCGACGACAAATGATGTGCGAAAAGATGCTCGCCATCCGAACAGCGCCATTCAGTTCCAGGGGCGTTGGTCTGGTGCCATGCCATGCAACTCTGGTCGCGCTCCGAACCCCAGGTGTCGACTACAGTGGAGATATATCGCGTATTGAACACTCCTTCGTAGGAGCACTGTCGCGGATCGGAAGCGCAGAAGCTGCTGGTCGAGAAGTCGAGCTTCGAGGAATCAGGGCCAAAGCTCGCATCGACTGCAGCCCGGTAGATCAACGGGCAGGCTGACGTTCCACTGCAGCGGATGTTATTCGCCCTGAGAATGCCCCCGAGCTTATCGGTATTGTTCCGAACGCCTCCTCCTCCGGCTGATGATCCCCCGAACAGGACTTCAGTTGCCTCGTCGAGATCGGGGAGCAGCGGAGTAGTCGACAGGCCGGCCTTTACGCTACGCACTCTGCCGCCACTCGTTTTGCGTAGCGTATCGACGACGGCCTCGATGATTTTGCTGCCGCGGAAATGAATATCGAAATCCACCGCAGTTCCTGAGCTGTTCGACGCCGAGAGGCGGTTCAGCTTGTTGCCGGCCCAGTTGTCTGAACTGCAGTAGTAAATGAGAACATGGTTCCAGGTTCCGAATCGATTCGACTCTCTTCTGTCGAAGATGCCGGTTCCGTTGATTCCGGGCTTCGAGAGTGAGGTGGACATCTTGTCCATTCCGAAGTTCGTTCCGGCACTGCACCAGCGGTTCGCGCACTCCTGACCGCTTCCGCAGCCACCGCCGCCCTGGAGGAAGATGACCCACTTGTCGCGGTCTTCCTCTCGCGTGTATCGGCTGGCGTAGAAGATCCCTGGTGTGGAATCGTTGCAGAGAGCGGCAGGGTAGCGGCGGCTGTCGATGACGACGCGTTGCATATCTGTGCCGGCGCCGAGGCCCCCCGCCTCGCCGGGCCTGCCGCAGGTCACGGTTTTGTCGAGCGTCGCAGCGGAGACGGCCGTCGCGATGAGTGTGAGAAAAGTCGCCGTGATGGTTCGAATCATCGAGTTTCCTTGTTGGTCACAAACCTTGGAAAGACAGGGGCGTTCAGTAATCAGATTACACTCGATCAGACTCCAGCCCTCGGTCAGCTGCTTACATCGTTGGCCACCCTCGGGCTTCAGGTGCTGGACCGGCTCATGCTACTGAGCAGTTGCACATCAACGAGTTTCTCTTCATTCGAAACTCCGATGGATGGTCGAGGGACCGCCTGTGGGGCGGCGGGGCTCGAAATCGGCTACGACCGAAGCGATCAGGGCCTCGGCTGGAAATGATCCTCGGCTGACGACACGGGAAGATAGTTCGAGTCGCCCAGATAGTGGAGCGTGAGATGGTACGAGCGCTTCTGCACAGTCAGCGAAGGGCGGCCGTTCTGCAGCAGTGCCTCGCCCAGAGATCCGTGCTTGTCGACGAACGACACGGTGCCGGTCGGTGTGCCATCGGAGCCGCGCAGCGGCGTTTCCCTCTCCCCGGCGGGGAGAGGGAGGCGAGCGAAGCGAAGCAGGGAGAGGGGCGTGGAAGTCTCGAGACTCCGTTGGAGAGGGCGAGGTCTTCGTATCTCTCATGGCGCTCTCCAGGTAGCTGACGCGACCACCCTCTCGCCGCCGGGGAGAGGGAGCGCGGCTTCGCGGCGTAAGCTCGGTGGCGGAGTTAAATCGGACTCCCGGCTGGGATGTCGAGCGGGCGCAACGGCTGCCACGGACCCGCGGGTCTTGCCAGGAACCGTCGAATGTCGGCCGCGGTCGTTCTCTGATGTGCGACGTCGATCACGTCACTACTTCGTGTTGTGCCGATCGACTCTTCGAGCGAACGGAGCGCCTGTTCCGCGATGGCGCGCACCTGCGATGAGGCGCGGGTTTCTGCCGCCGTATCCATCAGTCTTCTCACCAGCAGGTTTTGAACCGCTCGTCGAATGCTCTGCTCGTATTGATCAGAGGAACGCTTCGTCCAGAGGTAGTCGACCAGGTCGCGCACTACCGTCTCGAAGCCTGGCTGCGATGGGTCGAGCGCCTTCTGCTCGATCATCCTCGCGGCGCGCTCATGCTGCAGCAGTCCGAGGAGCGTTCCGTCCGCAGGAATCGTTGCCACGCCTACGGCATCGAACGTCGGACCGGTACGTCGTTCGAACCTCTCCAGAGTCGGCGCGGAGACTCCCTCGGCGGCTGGTGGTAGCAGCGCCAGAATCCGGCGCGGAATCGCAAGCGTGGACGGGTCGAGCGTCGTGAGCAGCACTTTCAGAGCTTCACGCTGGCGGGAGGGATCGACCGGAGTGACCACACGGCCCGGAAGCGCCGCGCCATCACTCTTCACGCTGTACGTGTACTCGACTCCCCCCAGAGTTTTCACGGCCGCATCAACCTGATAACGATGATGCAGATAGAGAGGGAGGAAGGTGGCCTCGAGCGTCGAGACCGGGGCGCCCTCCGCGATGCTTCCAAGACCGAATCGGTTCATCCCGATTCTGCGGACTTCCATTTCGTGCTGCAGTCCTGCGACAGGATCGGCTCCGTTGTCCCAGAGATTCGCCAGAGGATGTGCGGCGCCGGCCCCGCGCGCGTCGTCGTCGCCTACGTAGAGCATGCCGGCAGCAACACCGTCCTGCACGATCCTGCTCAGTGCCTTCCTTTCATCGACCCCTTCGCTGAACTGGCCGTAAGCCCAGGCAACCGCGAACTTGTCGAACGGTCCAACCCCACGGCCATACGCGTCGGACAGATCGATGCGATCTCCCGCAATGCGCACCATCGGCGCCGGGTAGTCCATCACGGAAGCTCGGCCATACGTGCTCGCCGCGAAGTTGTGCGAGAGGCCCAGCGTATGTCCGACCTCGTGCGCTGAGAGCTGTCTCAAACGTGCGAGCGACATTTCGATCGGGTTCGTCGATCCATCGAGTCCGGCCAGATACTCACCTGTGGCGACGGAGTGCGAATCACCGAATAGCGGATTGAGCCCCGCTGCGAGCAATACATCCTGTCTAACTCGGAGCGATCCAAGGGAAACATTTCCTTTGATGATTTCTCCGGTGCGGGGATCGACCACGCTCGCCCCGTACGACCAGCCGCGCGTGGAGCGATGGACCCACGTGATCATGTTGTATCGGAGGTCGAGTGGGTCTGCGTCGGGCGGCAGCATCTCGACGCGAAACGCATTCTGAAATCCCGCGGCCAGGAACGCATCGCTCCACCAGCGCGCACCGTCGAGAAGAGCAGACCGGACCGGTTCCGGGGTACCAGGATCGAGGTAATAAACGATCGGTTCGACCGGCTCCGAGACCGCGGCGGTCGGGTCCTTTTTTTCGAGCCGATGCCGCGTGATCCATCGCTTACGAATCGGCTCGTGAATCGGGGAAGCGTAGTCGTGAAAATCAACGAAAATGAATCCCGTGCGCGGGTCGTGTTCTCTCGGCTTATATCCCGGCGGAGGCAGCTCGACGAGCGAATGATGTTGCCGAACGGTGATGGTATTCGCGTCGGGAGCCACACGCTGCACTCGCGGTCCGGGGCGCTGCGAGGTGAACGTCAGGAGCGTCTCGATCTCTGTGTTTTTCGGAAACACTTTCGTGCGCGGAAGCCAGTACGCACTACGTGATGCTTCGAGTGAGAACGACCCTTCCTCGGCGACTTCGAGCGATCGCTGCACGCCATGCGCATCGCGCAGGAAGAAGGAAGTTGCGTCGATGAGAGCGCGTCCGCCTTCCGAGGCCACGATGTCGAACGATCCCAGGACCGATTGCGCAAAAGAATCCTCGACTGCAGCACGTTCCCGGGCGTCCTCGCTCAGCGCGCGGAAGCCGTAGTTGCGCTGAATCAGCAGCATCTTCGGTCCTACTCTCTCGAAGCGGACCACAGCGGTAGTGCCCGCCTGATTACGATCGAGACCAACCGGATACCAGTTGATGCCGACGCCGGACGCCAGAGACGTCTGGTAAAGAAACTCCTCGCCCGGACGCGAGACCTCGAGGTAGAGCTTGCCGTCGGTCTCATTCCAGTGAAGAGGAACGAAGCCGTCCATGTGGGTCATGCCCTGGACCTTCGCTGCAATCGCGGTGGAGGGTCTTGCCGTATCTGATGGGGCCGGTTTCGGCGCGGTTGCACAACCAACGGTCGGTAAGAGTACGAGCAGAAAAAAGGTGAAGGCTTTCAAAAGTCGCATCGCGGAACGATACACGGAAAGCGGCGTCGACAGCGGGCGCGTCGGAGTAGCCGCCGACTCTATTTACGGAACTGCTTCCGCCAGTGAACGACCATGTGCAGAGGATTTGCGATCGTATCTCCGGCCTCCGTGGGAAGGAGAATCCGCCCGTCTGGCGCGATGTTGAAGGAGGGGCCAAGCCGAAAGGGCGTGCTGCGTTCGAGCGTAATCGGAAGCTCGACGGCAGGATCGAACTCACCCGTTGCCGATCGCGACGCTGACAGGATTTTCTGCCGCTTCTGAAAAACAACGCCTTGCCGTCCGCCGACCAGCGCGGCGAATCCCCTCCTTCGTAGGAGATCTGGCGCTTTCCTTCCGGGACCGGAAAGGTGGTGACGTAGACTTCCTCCCGATCCGACTCTTTCGAATTGTACGCAAGCCATTTTCCGTCCGGTGAGACAGTGCCATTTGCCTCGTCGGCGATGGTCTGAACCAGGGGGATCACCGGTCGCCGGGCGTCGACCGGGATGGCCACCACATCAAATCGAGTCGCGTTCTGCTGGACGCTTGCCACGACATACTGCCCGTCGGGAGACCAGTCGGTGACCAGAAGACTCTTGCCAGGGCTCCGCAGCTCAACTTTTGGGGTGCGGCCGCTCAGGTCCTGGATCCAGAGCCGCCCCTGCTTGTTGAAGACGGACGCTCCCACCGCCAGTCTTGCAGCGTCGCGAGAGAATGCGGCGCTGACGAGCGCTGAATTTTCGGAGGTGATGCGGGAGATGCCGGGTCGGTCGAGTTGAAACAGCCACACATCGCGGCCAGTTGACCCGCCGAGGATCGCGGCCAGCTTTCGTCCATCCGCGGCCAGTGCACCTCCCTAGATACGACCGGATAAGTGCACCTGCGGGGCCGAGCTTTCTGCCATCTGAGGAGAACCATGCGAGCTGCGTTGAAGTCTCCACCGCCTGCCGATAGAGCAGCACACCATTCGATGAAACAGAAAAGTTCCCGACGTCTCGCGGCTCGTAAAACTCGACTGTCTCAGCGAGCGGGATAATGCTGCCGCTCAAAGTCAGGGATTTGATGTCGAATCGTTGGGCCACCAGGGTGCCCGATTTCATGAATAGGAGATACCCATCGGAGTAGTGAGCGTTAGAGCTACTCTCCAGAACCCGGCGGCTCGCGCCACCGTCCATTGACGCCGCGAAAACACCATTTGGTTTTCGCGGGTCGTCGCGCACCACATGCAGGAATGTCTTCCCATCGGGCAGGAATGATGGGTTGCGATGGGTCGCTGTGCCTTGATTGTCGGTCACTCTGACCGGCTGTCCACCGTTCTCGGAAACCTTGAAAATAGGTTCCCGGATGTTGGGCGTAAACACGATCTCGCCGCGGCTTCCCCAGCTCCCTCCGCGCCCTTCCGGAGCGTCGCACAGTGTCTGAATCGCTCCTCCCAAGGCCGGGACGGTTTGAAGCTTGCCGTTTGCGAAAAACCCCACGGTCTCACTATCAGGTGACCAGAAAGGGAAGAGGGCACTATTGGTTCCGGCCAGTGCTTTCGTCTCTCCTGTGGAGAGATCGCGAACCGCCAGCGATTGTCCGTTCTTGCTCTTGACGACCATTACGATCCTCTTGCCGTCAGGCGAGATCATGGCCGCGCCGTAAATCACTTCGGCGGGGGTCTCCTCTCCAATGATGTCGACGCGCATGAGCCGTTCGGCCGCGACCAGGCGTTTCGCGAGATAGCCGGCAACGAGGGCCAGCGCGACAGTGGTCACGATGCCCGCGATGGCAACAGCGGCCGCTAGTCTCCGGCGCCCGGGCCGGGCAATGGAGACGCTCGTCGCAGCGGAGGGCGAAGTGAGCGTGCTCATCCACCGAAGCTCGCTGGCAACGTCCTGAGCACTTTGCCACCGCTCCTCAGGCTCCTTCGCCAGACACTTCTCGACCGTGTGCTCGAATGCTGGCGGCGTGAGTGGCTGAAGCTCGCGCAACGGACGGGGTGTGCCTGCAACGATCTGCGCGATGAGCGACGTCCTGGTCTTTCCGTCGAAAGCACGTTGTCCCGTAGCCATCTCGTAGAGCACTGCGCCGAGTGCGAAGATGTCGGTTCGCGCGTCCGCTTCGTCTCCTGCGAGCTGCTCGGGCGCCATGTACTGAAACGTCCCGAGGATGGTCCCTTCCTGCGTCAGCGGCTTGTGATGTGTTGCGTCATCCGGTGTCGAACCAGATTTCACCGCCGTCAGCGATTTTGCGAGACCAAAGTCGAGAAGTTTCGCTCCAGACTTTGTGAGCATGACGTTCGCCGGCTTGAGATCGCGATGCATGACGCCCTGCCTGTGCGCGAGCGCCAGCGCGTCCGCGATCTGCGCGCCGTATCGCAGCACCTCGCCAAGAGATAGTGGTCCTTTCGCCAGACGATCCGAGAGCGTCTCGCCTTCGAGCAGTTCCATGACCAGATAGTCGGTCCCGTTCTCGTGACCAATGTCATACAGCGTGCAGATGTTCGGATGATTGAGCTGCGAGATTGTGCGTGCTTCGCGATCGAAACGGGCGCGCAGGTCTTCGTTGCCCGCGAAGCTGGCGGACAGCACCTTGATCGCGACGCTGCGGTCGAGTCGCGTGTCACTCGCTTTGAAGACCTCGCCCATTCCGCCGGCACCGATGCGCGAGACGATCTCGTACGGCCCCAGGCGTTTCCCAACTGTCACGTCCATTGTCGAATCCCTTCATTATCGCGCACGACGTCACGCTTGGCGCGAGACCCGTGGAAACATCGAGGAGCTCAGGGAGGGGGAGTGCTTGAGCTTTGTCCTCGACAACTCGGTGGCTATGCGTGGATTTCTTGTTATGGCGGACCTCAGGAGCCTGCCTGTTCCGGCGACGTGAACGCCCAGGCTAAGAGGCGGGACGAAGCCGTTGTTTCAGCTCGTCGAACCAGTTGAGGACGACGTAGAACTGCGAGGCACTGGCCGGTTTGCTCTCCTTGACACGCAAGAGCCGGACGCCGTCCGTCGAGAGCGTCTGATCATCGGCATACCCATGGCGGTCCATGACCAGCTGCGGAGTGCCTACTCGCATTCGAGGCGCGGTTTCGATCGGCACCCGAAAGATCTTTGTTCCCTGGCGATACATGATCGCGCGCCCGTCGCCAGTCCAGATCGCGTTGTCCGCCCCACCGGTCGATACCTGCCATTTTCCTCCCCGCTGAGGGTACGGTCGGACATAGGTCTCAGGACGCCCGGATTCATCCGAGCCATAAAGCAACCACCGGCCGTCAGGCGAGAATTGTCCGCCGGTCTCGCGAAACCGGCTTTGGACCACCGCCTCGGGCTTGCGTGCTCCTGAAAGCGGCATCAGCCAGAGGTCGCTTTGCGTGCCGGGCGAATCCTCGCTGAACAGAAGCGCAGTACCGTCCGGCGATAGGTCGTTGGGGAACTGGTTCCGGGAAGAGGAAGTCAGACGCTGCTCGCCTGTACTTCCATCCGCAGCGGTCCAATACAGGTTATATGCTCCCGAGCGGCTCGAAGCCCAGATGATGCGCTGGCCGTCAACCGTCCAGAGCGCCAAGAGGTCGTCGCCGCCGAAGGAAACGCGCGTGACTGCGTCACGTGCTATGTCGAGCTGCCACACATCGAACGTGGCCGTTTCCAGAGTGACTGCCACCGACGCTCCGTCCGGGGAAAGTGCAGGGTCCGCATACGGTCGCTGAGTCTGAACGACGGGCTGTTCTCCCTTCGCGTCCGCCCAGACGAGAACACGGTCGTTTTCGATGCGGGACCCGGGCACATATACGAGTGCCCCGTCGGCCGAGGTCGCGTATTGATACTCACCGTTGAGGACTCCGTTCGTAATGCCGTTGATCACGGGGACGGCGGCCCCGGTCGTTCGGAGGGTCTTCAAGTCGAACGGAACAGCAAAGAGAGAGTCGCCACGCCCAAAGAGAATGTGACCCGTGGAGACGTATCGCGCGCAGGTGCCACCTTCGACCACAACCTCGGTTTTGCCTGTTTTGATCGAGTGCACGACGATCCTGGCCTCGTCCCATGAGGTGTTGTTCCATCCGGTTGCAATGATTGCATCACCATCTGCGATTACGTGCGGCCACAGGACGGCACGCATCTGCCGGCCTGGATCGGGTCGTAGAATCGGCCGGGATTTTCCACCCGCTGCCGGGATCGCGTGAATCCCTCCGGAGAAGTTTATCGGGTAGTAGATCGTGTCTCCGTACCAGTCGATTCCCACGGTGCCATCGCCTCTGTCATCAAGCGTTACGGGGATCCCGCCGTCGAGTGACAGCCTCTTGAGCTTCCGTCCCCCGATGAATGCGATGGACTTGCCGTCCGGCGAAAAGGTGAACGCTGTGACGTCCTCAGTGCCGGGGATCGCAATAGAAGTGAACTCAGCCAGGCGACGGAGGTAGAGCCGGGAAACTCCGTTGGTCTCGCCTCGGTAAACGATGCGTAGACCATCGGGAGAGATCGCGACGACCTTTTGGGATGTGAGAGCGATCGGCGCCTGTGCTGGTGCTGGAACGGCGAAGCGGACGACGGGCCGGCGAGGCTCGCGGGCACGACTCAGCCAGGTGGCCATTGCGCCGATTGCCAACCCCGACACAAGGACGGCTGCAATCAACGCGAGCGGCCTTCGGCTCTGCGGCGCCTGCGACGAAGGCGCTATGGGACGGGCGAGTGTTTTCGCGATCCATTTCAATTCCTCAGCCACATCGGCGGCGCTTTGCCAGCGCTCGTCGGGATCCTTGGCAAGACAGCGCTGAACCAGTCGTTCAAACGAGGGCGCTGTCAGCGGCTGCAGTTCGCTGATAGGACGGGGATTGACCGCCAGGATGCTGGCCACGAGGCTCGTCCGGTTTTTGCCAGTGAAGGCGCGAGCGCCGGTCGCCATTTCATAAAGGACGGCTCCAAGAGTGAAGATGTCCGAGCGCGCATCAGCTTCCTCTCCAGTGAGCTGCTCTGGTGCCATGTACTGGAACGTGCCGAGAATGGTTCCTTCCTGTGTAAGAGGCTTGTGTTGAGTTGCGGCATCCGCTGCAGTCGATGGTTGGACAGTGCTCAGCGTCTTGGCCAGACCAAAGTCGAGCAGTTTTGCTCCGGACTTTGTGAGCATGACGTTGGCGGGCTTGAGGTCACGATGCGTGATTCCGTGCCGATGCGCGCGAGCCAGTGCATCCGCGATCTGCGCCCCGTACCGCAAGACCTCGGGTAGCGGGAGCGGACCCTTTTCCATACGGTCCGCGAGCGTCTCGCCGTCGAGCAGCTCCATGACGAGATAGTCGAGACCATCTTCATGGCCAACGTCATAGAGGGTGCAGATGTTCGGATGATTCAGCTGCGAGATCGTCCGTGCTTCACGCTCGAAGCGGGCGCGGAGATCCGAATTTCCTGCGAAGCCGGTCGAAAGAACCTTGATCGCGACGCTCCGCTCGAGCCGTGTATCGCGGGCCCGGTAAACCTCGCCCATGCCGCCGGCTCCCAGCTGGCCGGAAATCTCGTAGGGGCCTACACGCGCGCCGTTCTGCAGCATCGGAATGTTGCGATTATGACATCAAGCGCCGGCCAGACTGCTTCTGAACCCTGGAGTAAGGGAGCCTGTCGCGTCCCGGTCATCGAAAGTTCGTGATGAGCCGCCTTGACGCCACGGCCCCGCAGGGCCGAACCCTCTCCCCGGCGGGGAGAGGGTGGTCGCGTCAGCGACCGGGAGAGGGGCCGCGAGAGATACGAAGACCGCGCTGTTCTCAGGCATGGCGAGACTTTCACGCCCCTCTCTCTGCTTCGCTTCGCTCGCTTCCCTCTCCCCGCCGGGGAGAGGGAACGCCGCTTCGCGGCTCACTGCATCAGTTTTTGCCGGTCTATAGTGCGATGTTGTCGTCTTTTGAGTCGACCAGTAGAAGCCACCTGAAAAGCGTTGTGGCCGCCAACGCGCCCAGGATCTGCGCAAGGACGAAAAGAGGCACGTCTGCAGGCCTGATTTCGGAGAAAGTTGAAGTCAGCGCCCGGGCCATTGTGACTGCGGGGTTGGCGAATGACGTGGAGGCGGTGAACCAGTACGCCGCGGTGATGTATGCGGCGACAGTTAGAGGAACGACTGACGCGAGACGGCCAGTCCCATGGATTACGGCGAGGAGTCCGAACGTCGCCACGAGCTCGCTCACCAACTGGCCGGTTCCACTTCGGACGTGCCCGGAGAGTTGCACGAGCGGAAGCTCGAACATCGCATGTGTGACGACCACTCCTGCCGGTGCGCCCGTTACCTGGGCGGTGACGAACGCTGCGAAGTGCCGCCACGGCAACACCCGCTCTACGGCGGATGCAAGCGAGACAACGGGGTTGAAGTGCGCGCCCGAGATCGGTCCGAACGTGAAGATGAGCGCGATGAGCGCAGCGCCCGTGGCAATGCTGTTGGCAAGGAGTGCCAGTGCAGCATTCCCGTTCGACAGCCGTTCCGCCATGATGCCCGAGCCGACGACCGCAGCGACCAGCAGGGCCGTCCCTGTTCCCTCAGCCACCGCGGCCCGACGGATATCTGTGTGCCGGTAGGTCACGACGTCGTTGCGCCCGCGCTGATATCGGTCAGTGAAGAGACACAGCACGAGGCCGTGTCTGGTGTCTCCGGAAGGTTGTCTTCCAGGACTACGAAGACTTCCCACTCGTTGCCGTCGGGGTCATGCACCCAGCTCTTGTCCTGCTTCGCGTAACAGCAGTTCGTCTGCATCTCCTCTCGTGTGACGAGACCGTCTCTTCCCCAGCGAAGCCGCATCGCCAGTACGTCATCGGTCGAGCCAACCTGGATGCCCATATGCGAGAGCGCGCCGGGACCGGCCAGATTGGGCACCTCATTCAAAGAGAGGTTCACCGGCGGATTCTCAACATTGAATTTCGCGTAGCCCCTCCGGATCTTCGACGGTTCGGTCCCGAGCATCCTGCGGTAGAAGTCGACGCTCTTGTCGACGTTTCGCACATTGAGGGCTACATGAACTCTTAACGCCTGTACCTCGGAAGTTGCGGTCATGGACGTTCTCCTTTATATTCGTGAATACGAATATGTACCTGACGATAGTCAGGAGGGATACATTTGTCAAGGCGAATATGAAAAAAGCATCCCCGACTGGGAAAGCAGCGCTCGAGATCCTCTTCACCGCACTCAGTGACGGGACGCGACTTCGTCTGCTCAATCTCATGGCGGACAGCGAGGTCTGCGTCTGCTTCTTTATCGAGGTGCTCGACCAGCCCCAGCCGACGATCTCCCGCCATCTCGCCTTCCTCCGCAAGGCCGGTCTCGTGGCGGATCGTCGGGATGGAAAGTGGATCCACTACCGCCTGACTCCTCCCCATGATTCTGTTGCCAGTCTGGCCTTTGAAGGAGCCCTCGAGGCGCTGCGTGCCGACCCGACCATGCAGCGTGACCTGAAGAAACTCGAATCGGCATGCTGCTCCTCCCGAGTCCCGGAGGTTCTGCGCAGAGCCCCCAAACCTGTCCGCTTGAAACGTCGAGGAAGATAGGTCTTGCAGGAGACGACAACTCCTCCTCGCAAGTCACGCTTTGCGGGCGTTTCGAGGACTGCACGCAAATCGACTTTCGGCACCCTCCATGCTTCAATGCAGCCGTGCGCGAGCCACAGAAGGTCCTGGATTTTTATGCGTTCACCGGCTCGATGCTTGATGCGGTGGTGCTCGCCGACTCTGCTGGTCTGATCACTTATGTGAACAGGGTCGCAGAAGCGATCTTCGGTTACACCGCAGCTGATCTGGTCGGTCAGCCGATCTCCCGACTGATGCCTCAGCGTTTTGTCGACGCTCACAATCGCGGAATAGAAAGGTCGAGGGCGGGTGAATCGCCGCGTTTCACCGGACAGATTCTCTCACTCGTGGGCCTGAGAAAAGACGGAACTGAATTTCCCATCGAGCTCTCACTGACCAGCTGGCAAACAGCGGAAGGTAAGGTTCATAGCGGAATCATTCGAGATTTAACCGAACAGAAGAAAAGCGCTCAGCGTGCTGAAACGCAGCAGGCCATCACCGCGTTGATTGCGGAGTCGAGGACCCTGGCGGAGGCAGTGGCGCGGGTGATCGAAACCATCTGTCAGAACATGGACTGGGAAGTCGGCTCCATGTGGATACGCGACCCTCGCTCGGACTCCCTGCGATGCATCCAGTTCTGGGACGCGCGCGCACCGCGACTAAGCGCATTTGAAAAGCATACGTTCCGGCTCGAGTTCGCGCGAGGCGAAGGGTTGCCGGGTACGATCTGGGAAGGTGGCGTCCCCATCTGGTGGGCCGACCTCGACCAGCACGGAGAATTCGTCAGATCGCGTGACGCCGTGGAGCGGGGGCTCAAATCAGCATTCGGCTTTCCGATCATCGATCAGATCGGCACGACAGTGGGTGTCCTGGAGTTCTTTACCGAGCAGCGGCGTGAACCGGAGCCGCTACTGATGGCCATGATGTCGAGCATCGGTCTTCAGATCGGGACTCTCCTGGACAGCGCACACGCGGTCGATGCCGTACTGAGCATCGTCGAACAGATGCAGATCGGCGTTATCGTCTATCACGCAGAAGACGTGGACGACGACAGTTCGCTGCGATTGATTTCCGTCAATCCCGCCGCCTCGAAGATTCTCGGGATTCAATCCGACGAGATGATTGGCAGAACGATCGATGAGAACTTTCCGATGCTTCGAGAAATGGGAATCCCTGCGATCTATCTCGAGGTGGTTCAGAGTCAGGAATCGATTCAACTCGATGACATGACCTACGACGACGCTCGAGTGACAAGGTCGGTATTCTCGGTGTCGGCCTTCCCCCTTCCGAACCTTTGCGTGGGAGTCGCATTTGAGAACATCACCAAACGAAAGAATACCGAGGTTCTGGCTGCAGCGGAACGGCGCGTTCTCGAGCGGATCGTCGAGGGAACGACGCTCAATTTTCTCGAGGAAGTCGCGACATTCTCCGATGAGCAGACGCCGGGTGGGTGCTCGTCGATTCTACTTGTCTCGTCTGACGGGGCAACTCTCGAGTACGCAGCAGCGCCGGGTCTGCCGAGTGATTTTCTGACCGCCACGGACTCCGTAGCCCTCACTGACGCGCACCACCCCGCCAGCCTGTCGATAGCCCGGCACTTTCCAATCTTCATCGAGAGTCTGGAGACGGACGATCGCAGCCTCAGCATCCGTCAGCAGGCCATCCAGCAAGGATTTCGCGCATGCTGGTCGACACCAATCATCACACTGGCCCGGGAAGCAGTCGGAGCCGTGCTGATCTTTCTTGATGAAGAGCGTTCTCCCAGCCCTCATGAGCGCGGAGTCGTGGAGTTCGCTACGCGAATTGCGGCGATCGTCATCGAGCGGAGAAGATCCGAAGAGGCGCTTCAAAAAAGTCAAGCCCGGTTCCGTGCGCTGATTCAGAATTCCGCCGATGGTGTCACCCTCAGCGACGCGGACGGTCGCACCACGTACCGCTCGCCCACGGCCACTCGGATTCTCGGCTACGAAGAGCACGAGAGCCCTGACCAATCGTCAATCAAGCTCGTCCACCCGGAGGATATTGATCGGATACGTGAGCAGTTCAATGCCTGCGTGAGCACCGGGGCATCGTCCCAGTTCCGGACGCGGGTGAAGAGAAAGAATGGCAGCTGGATCTGGATAGAGGGGACGATGTCAAATCTCCTCTCTGACGAGAACGTGCAGTCGATCGTAATCAACTACCGCGACATCACCGAGCAGTTCGTCGCCGAGCAGACTCTCCGCGAGAGCGAGGAACGATTCAACAGTTTCATGAGTCACGCGCCGCTCGTCGCATTCACGAAGGACGCGGCCAGCCGGTATATCTGGACCAACGACGAATTCGGGAAAATGTTCGGAGTGCGGCTCGAGGATGTCAAAGGGAAGACGGACTTCGAGCTCTTCGATCGGGAAAATGCCGACGTCAATGTGGCAAATGATCAGCTGGTGCTGCACGGAGGTCGCCCGATCGACTCCTCGTCCACGATGGTCACTGCTGACGGTGTGGATCGCTCCTGGTTGATGATCAAGTTTCCACTTCACCTCTCATCCGGAGAAGTCAATGTAGGCGGCGTTGCCATCGACGTTACTGAGCGAAGTGTCCTGGAGAAGAAGCTCGAAGAGACCGAGCGGATCAGTGGTCTCGGGCGGTTGGCTGCCAACATTGCGCACGAGATCAATAATGTCCTGATGGGAATCCTTCCGTTCGCCGAGGTAATGATGAGGCGGACGAAAGCAGATGAAACACTCCAGAAAGCCGCCACTCACATCATCCGCAGTGTCGAGCGAGGAAGACGTATCACGCAGGAGATTCTGGCGTTCACTCGCGCCACAGATCCCGTGGTGCGACCGTTCAACCCGGCAAAATGGCTCGAAGATATCGCTCCCGAGCTGCAACAACTCCTCGGCAATGGCATCGACCTCAGGATCGTTCCGTCAGATCCGGACACCTTCGTTCGAGGAGACGCCGTGCAACTCCAGCAGGTCCTCACGAATCTTTGCCTGAATGCGCGCGACGCCATGAACGGCGAGGGAACGCTGACGATGACGGTCAGCCAATGTTCGTCCCGCGACACTCTTCCGTTTGTCGGAGTAACCCACCCGGAGAAGTTCATCCACTTTTCGATTGCAGATACAGGAACGGGCATCGCGTCCGACGTCATCGGACACATTTTCGAGCCACTCTTCACGACCAAGCGTGAAGCCGGTACCGGGCTGGGACTTGCCATTACACATCAACTCATCACCAAGCACGGGGGAGAGATCCACGTCGAGAGCATCGAGGGTAAGGGAACGACGTTCCATATCCTGCTTCCCTGTGCTCCGCGCCCCGTCGAGATCGCGAACGCGCAGCCAGCCCCCGCAGTTCGATCGATCAAGCGAGTGGTGCTGGTCGAGGATGAGCGCCTGGTCGGTGAGGGACTGGTCATGTTGCTCGAGTACGATGGCATTGCCGTTCGCTGGGTTCTCACAGCAGCTGAAGCGCCTGCTGCAATCGCTGCGTTCGAGCCCGATCTACTCATTCTGGACGTTGGTTTGCCCGACATGAACGGCTTCGATCTTTACCGCCAGCTCAAGTTGCATTTCCCTCATCTGCCGACGATTTTCTCGACGGGTCATGGCGATCAATCACTCGTCGCGCAGTTCGGTGACGCACCCGTCGCATATCTTCTGAAACCCTACGAATACGAAACGCTCAACAGGGCCATGACCGAGCTAATCGGCACAGGATGACCAGGACCACCTGGTCCCACCGCATTTCTGTGAGAAATGCGGGTTAAGCGCTTCACGCGATGCAGAGTCGGAATGAGAGCGAGACCCAACCCGTTGATCGAAGCGATGCCGACCGCACCTCTGACCGACGCCCGCGACTGCCCGAGTCCTGCCCTTGTCGAGCTCGACGCCGACCACCCCGGATTTCACGACCCGATTTACCGTCGTAGACGTGACGCCATCGCCCAGGCGGCGCTTACGTACTGTGATGGCGACCCGGTTCCGGTCATCGACTACACGGCAGCCGAGCAGGACGTCTGGCGCGAGGTGTGGCGCTCGCTCGAACCGCTTCACCGCAAGTATGCATGCCGCGAATACGTCGAGGCATCGGTGGCGATCGATCTATCGCGTGACCAGATTCCACAGCTTGTCGACATCAATCGCAGGATCACACCCACCTACGGGTTCCGCATGCATCCTGTTGCAGGACTCGTGACCGCGAAGGCCTTTCTTACCCAGCTCGCCAGCGGCGTATTTCTCTCCACTCAGTACATGCGACACCACAGCGTGCCGCTCTATACACCTGAACCCGATGTCGTTCACGAGCTCATCGGTCACGCTGCAACGTTCGTCCATCCCGGATTCGCCGCTCTCAACCGCGCATTCGGCGAGGCGACCTTGCGTGCAAGCGACGAAACCGTCGAAAAGATCGGCCGGCTCTACTGGTACACCCTCGAGTTCGGGCTGGTCATGGAAGCTGGTGACGTGAAAGTGTGCGGCGCCGGGCTTCTCTCGTCATTCGGTGAACTGGGGCGCTTTGAGCGGGAGGAAAAGTTGCTCTCGTGGGACGTCGAGAGAATCGCAGGGACAGCTTACGATCCTACCCACTATCAGGAGAATCTCTTCGTCGCTCCTGGCTTCAGCATCATGGTCGATGAAGTGATGGCCTGGCTCGACGCGAATGTTTGATCAGCGGCTGCGCTGTCGATTGAAGCGAGTACATCCAGCCAGTACATTTTTCGAGAGGGACGATCGATGAAGAGAGTTCTTTTCCTTTCGGCAGCTTTGTCGCTGCTATCCTCGGTGGCATGCACCTCGAATCGAACTGATCGTTCGAATCCCTCCGTGAGAACGAATGAAACAGTGCTCAGCTACGGCTCGCTCGTAGCGCAACTCCGGGAAGGAGGTCTCCGCGTCGAGACTCTGGACGAAATTCAGCAGCCGTTCTTCACACCGCCTGCTCGCGTGATCAGCATTGGTGATGGCGAAGCGCAGGTCTACGAATACGTCGATGATAAGAGCGCAGCCACCGAAGCGGCGAGGGTAGCCCCGAATGGGAGCATCGGCGGCTCGATGCCGATGTGGATCGCCCCGCCGCACTTTTTCCGCAAGGGACGACTGATCGTTCTTTACCTCGGCTCGGACGTGCGCTCCCTCGGCAGAATGCGTGAGCTCCTCGGCGTTGAGTTTGCCGGCCAGCAGTAGCTCGCACGAGTCAGGAACCCGAGGCGGTAGAACGCCGCGTTGATGAGCCGCGTCAGCGGCGGCTCCCTCTCCCCGGCGGGGAGAGGGAAGCGAGCGAAGCGAAGCAGGGAGAGGGGCGTGAAAGTCTCGCGAGTGGGTAGAAAAGGAAGAGGCCTTCGGATCCACCGCGCCCCCTCTTAGCCCGCATTTCTCACACTCCTTCTGCTGCGGCAGCGGATAGCGGCCTGTCTGCTTCGTTGCACAACGGCGGCGCCCCGAAAAAAAAGGGCAAGGCCTAAGCCTCGCCCTTGTATCAATACTGGTTCTGACTACTATTCGTCGTGCTGTCCTGGTGCATCTTTCTGTTGAGCATCGGGTGCCCAGAAGATGTGTGTGATCAGCGTTTCACGCTCGCCGGTCACACTGTCATTTCCCAGAAATCGCTCGAACTGGTTAGGGCGACCTTCGCGATCGTATCCGATCGGGGTTCCCCACTGATCGTTCATGCCCATGAGGTCGATTGTTGCCGAACGCTGGCCAGCGCGAATCATCTCGTTGAAGGCAGTCGTAGCATCGGTGTGACCATAATCCGAGGAAAGCTGGTTGTAGTCGTGGGTATTCGGAGCACGATTCGAAGGACCGTAGTTGAAGCCATTCACAGTGCCGCCATCGGGCGCGTTCGTGTAATCCATGCATGATCCGAGGTTGTAATTGCCGAAAGCCTCATCCTGGTGTCCGAGTCCGAAGTTGTGACCGATCTCCTGGCAGGTGACCATATCGCGCCAGCCGGGGGTGTTGTATTGGGCCGTGTCAAAGTAGGTGTCGTTCAGTTTTGTATACGCTTTGGTGATATGGCTGCCGCTTGCGTAAATGCCGACGCTGGTGAAGTGGTGAACTGACACACCCGGCTTGGCCACGCGGCCCGAAGGGCGAATCCCTCTCCCCGGCGGGGAGAGGGTGGTCGCGTAAGCGGCCGGGAGAGGGGCCGCGAGAGATACGAAGACCTCGCCCTTTCCGACGGACTGGCGAGACTTTCACGCCCCTCTCCCTGCTTCGCTCCGCTTGCTTCCCTCTCCCCGCCGGGGAGAGGGATACGCCGCTTCGCGGCTCATCCATAACCTCTCCCTTCCGGGATTGGCCAGTTGGCCCCTTCCGGACTCTGGTGTGTCTGTGGGCGGTGCGGCCAAAAGAAAAAGCCCGGCGAGACTTCGCCGGGCTTTCTCGTTGAAGCTTCATCAAGGAACTATAGACCGAGCGATTTCGCTGCATTGACGCGGCCATGGCCGTACGTTGTGTCGTAGCCGGCAGCGCCCTTGTCATCACAGCCGTTCTTGAGCTTTGTCTCGACATCGCTCGCGCTCAGGAGCGGGTTGCTCGCCCAGATGAGAGCGACGACGCCAGCCGCGTGCGGCGTGGCCATCGATGTTCCGTCATAATAATCCCATGAACTGGCCTGGTTGACGACCGTTGCAGCCGCGCCGACCTGTGTCTTCAACGTCGCGCCCGCCGCATCCGAGATGGAGACCGCAGGAATCCATGCTCCCGCGGCACCGAGGGTGCCAGTGAAGTCTCCCGCAGCGTTGTTATAGATGATTGCCGCCGCAGCGCCTTGATTGGTAGCGTTCGTGACTTTGGTGGCGAAATCAAGTGTGCCGCGCTGAATCAACGCAACGAAGCCCGTCGCACCATTGGTGGCGCACTCGCCAGGGTTCCCGATGCCGCAGTTGACGAGGGTGCCGGTTGTCCCGCTCGTGCTCCCTGCGAACTCAAGACCGAAGGCGGTGAATGTGGAAGTGGCTGTACCGGCCGAAGCTTCTTTACCGGTGCCTGTTGGAACAGACGAGAGCACCAGTACGCCAGGTGCCGTGACATCAATGCCGGTGCCTTTGTTGGAAAAGGTGGCCACGACGTCATTCTTATCGACCGCGCCAACCGCGACATTCACTGGATATGCAGCCGGATAGGAGACCCTGGTGGCGCCATCGTTACCGGTCGCTGCCACGACCACGGCGCCTTTGGTGCGCATCTCCTTGTAGAAGTTTTCTTCCGTGCGGGACTTGAGGCCGCCACCGAGCGAAAGGTTAATGATCTTTGTGCTCTGAGTCTCGACCATCCACCGCACGCCGCGCATGATGTCCGAGCTCGAGCCACCTGTCGGTCCCAGGACGCGGGCATGTGTGAGCTTGGAGGAGTAGGCGACACCGAGCACGCCGCTCGTATTGTTGACGGCCAGAATGGTGCCGGCAACGTGGGTTGCATGCGTCTCTCCATCATTCTGGTAGCCGCTACCGCTGCATGGGTTTTTCTGCACGCAGTCGATCGAAGCCACGAGGTTCCCTGCGATGTCGACATGCGCAATGTCCAGCTGTGTATCGGCAACGCCGACTCTGATGCCCCCACCGCTGTTTCCTGCGTTATGAACGTTCACCGCTTTCGTGGTGACGAGCCCGTACAGCCCGTTTGAAACGCTTGGCGTCACCTGCTGCGTCGTGAGATCCATCTTGTAGCGCATCGGAACTTCCTCGACGTAGAGGACATTCGGGTTGTTCTGAATAGCGAGCAGCGCCACAGAGTTCCCGATTTTGATCTCGATCGCGCCTGCCTCGGCGATCTCGTCAGTCACGGACGCGCCGTGGGACTTCACCATTGCCTTGTTCTTTTCTTTGACGCCGTCTTTGAAAGCAACGTAATACGCGCCTTCGACTTTCTCCGGCTTCGCGGCAAACGCCGGAAGTGCAAGCACCGCAATCATGGCGGCGGAACCAAACAGACCCAGGGATGATCTCGACATTCGCTATCTCTCCACTTCGGACACCTGTAAGGGGTTAACAGCAACTCGGGCTTCGTCAAGAACCCCGGGGAAGTTTACGGATCGTTTACATCGTATTCAACCAATAACTAATGGATTTGGCGGGGGAACAATTCCTCGTTTCGAAGGGACGAGCAGAAAATCTTGTAGGACTCGACTGACGGCAAGAGCCCGATTTCAAAGTGGCCTCTTTCGTGACCACCAACCGGCACACCTCTTGAAATGTCCGAGGTATGGCACTTCGAATCTATATTGACGCAGACGGCAGGGAGTGGAAGGTTTGGGATGTCCCGCCGCGCTTCACGAAGGAACGGGCCGAATGTGACAGGCGGGAGGGTGTCTCCGACTGCATCGCCGGAGAACGCCGGAAACCCCAGAACCGCCGGCGAACGATCCCGCCTCGAGAATGGGTCTATGGCTGGATCTGCTTCGAAACGAGCAACGAGAAAATGCGGCTCTGTCCCCTTCCCAAGGGACTGGGAAAGGGTCTCGGACGCTCACTGGAAGAATACCGGCGCAAGGCTGTGTCGGTACGGCAGAGTAAACAGATAGCCTCGACGGCTTCGCCGAGGTCTTCTTGCTCCCTCCTACGGAGTCCCGGACAGGGGGACGACCTCTCCGTCTGCGGAGTCGGTGGCCGGCGCTCCTTCGCGCAGACCGGCTCGTCGGTGGTTAGATCTCAACCAGCGTCTTCAAGACGTGGGCTCCGTGCCCCTGGCCACGCGCGTCATCGCCACCAGAACGCGCCGTGCCTCATCCTTCGATCCAACCAGCTCCGGGAACTGAATGCGAACGCCCTTCATCCCTTGCGAAGTTCTGGCGCGAACGGAAAACCCGAGTTTGTCGCACGACACCATCGTCGCCTCTTCGGCCTCAATCCCGCCGTAGTGACGCACGATCTCGCGCAACGCGTCGCTGTGATCGCCGTTCATGTGCGCGATGATCCCCGGCGCCGCCGTGAGTAACGGATCCGGCTCTGCCGCACGGTAGTCGTCGGCGCCCACCCAGCCCATCACACCGAACCCTCCGACGAAATACGCCTCCGTCACTTCGAGCTGGAAGAAAGCGAAATCCGAGAAGTCGATCCAATAGTTTGCTGAAGGATGTCGCTCCAGATACGCGGCACGGATCTCGTCCGTCGACTCCATCTTCCTGACCGTTCCCAGCAGCGTCACGCGCGGCGATCCAAGTGGATCCGCCTCAGCGCCGCTTTGCACGACCAGAAGACTCGCACGCGGATCCGCAAGGACGTTCTGCGTGTGAATGGCCATCCCGCTGATCAGGAAGAGCGGCGCGGCATCCGCGGTGACGACGAAAGGCATCACCGAGCTGAAAGGCCAGCCATCATGACGAACGGAATTCGTGGCCAACGTTCCGATCCTTTCGGCCATGAGCAGAGTCCTCACGCGCTCGGCATGTGAAGGTTCCAACTCGGGCCGGTGAGAAGAACTCGAAGCGTGTTGGGTCATAACGGGCATTGTCGCATCCATGAAGGGAAGCCCGCGAACTCGGGGAGATGGAAGCCCGCGAATGCGGGCGGCAGAACCGTAGCTCCGGGCTTCAGCCCGGAGAACGAGGCGTTTCTCGATAATGAGAAGCCCGCGAATGCGGGCGGCAGAACCGGCCGAGGTACAATTTCTCCAGGGACCTGCGCATGGCGTGAACGACGCCATGACACACACATACACATCGCTTTACACCCACGTCACATTCAGCACTTCCAGACGCAAGCCGTTGATTACGGATCCGGCGAGACTCCACGCTTATCTGTGTGGGATTACGCGCGAACTGAGAGCCCATACGATCATCGTTGGTGGAGTTAAGGACCACGTTCACATGCTTGTCGAGACCCGGCCCACCGTCGCCTTGTCCGAGCTCGTCGGAGTCGTGAAAGGAAACTCGTCCAAATGGATGAACGAGACATTCGGCCGTTCCTTCGCGTGGCAGCGCGGATTCGGAGCGTTCAGCGTCAGCAAGTCGAATCTCGATACGGTCACCGAATACATCCGTGATCAGGAGCGCCACCATCAGGTTCGCTCATTCGAGGAAGAATTCAAGGCATTACTGGCGCGAAATCATGTCGAATACGACCCTCAGTTTCTCTGGAAATGATCTCTTTCGCCCGCTAGCGCGGGCTGACATTTTCGTGGAACGCATGTCTCCCGGCTGAAGCCGGGAGCTAAGATCTGACGCTGCCTTCGGCAGCTGAGGCCGGCCGGCGTGGTCGCTGCCTTCGGCAGCTGAGGCCCGGCCGGCATCTCGCAGACTCAGGCAGCCGATCGCTCCGCGATCTGCCGCTGGCCAGCCTCCATCTCTGAGCCACCGCACCCCGCGAGGAACCAGCTGCCGAACGGCAGCGAAACAGCGATAGCTCCCGGCTTCAGCCGGGAGACCACAGCCAACGCGCAATCATGTCAAGCCCGCGAACGCGGGCGACAGAGATCCGCGACGCCGTCAGATCTCGACGACAATGTCCCCGTGATTCCGCAACACCATCCCACAGACCCGCCACCATCACTCATCTCACCGCGCAGCGTGTCCGATCGGGTAGTCACCCAGCTTGATCGGCAGACGCCCTTCGTATGCGATCTCCCCGACGATCGCCTTGATCGCGGCGAGCTCGGCAGTTCCACTGATGTCGTACGTCACTGCGTAGGCGGGCAGTTCCGGGATTTCCCTCAGTACGAACGGACTGCCGAACGCGGTGAACACCAGCGGCTTCTTCATCGCCACCAGATCGCGCAACAGCGTCATCTGTTCGCGGTTCAGGTTGATCGATCCTTTGTATGAGGCCACGCGAATGAACCCATTCACCACCAGGACGTCCGACAATCCCGCCATCTTCCGCACCAGGCCGTATTCATTTGCGCTGCTCTGGTCATCGATCTCCACGGTTACCGCTCGAGGAAACCGTTTGGTCAGTTCGGCTGCTACGATCCGTCCGACAGGACCCTCCCGCCACCCGCTCCTCGTGTCGATCACATTGATCTGTACGACTCGTGTATCAGCCGACGGTTTGAGGGGAAGCGTTCGCTGCTCGTCCTTGACGAGCGTGATGGCGTTGTCGGCGATCCGTTGTGCGACCGCCCGGTTGTCGGCCGTGCCTACGGTTCTCATCAGCGTATTGGCATCGACGTAGCGGCCCTTGTGGAGTGACAGTTTCGCCTTCGCCGTGAGAATCCTGCGAACGGACTCGTCAATTCTCGCTTCTTTGATGCGACCGGTACTAACCGCCGACTGCAACGCGCGGAACGACGACTCCAGGTCCGGAGGTGTGACGATGATGTCCGCGCCGGCTTCGATCGCCCGTACCGTCGCGTCATCATTACTGAATGATGCAGCCACCCCGCGCATGCTCATCGAGTCCGTGAAAACGATTCCCTGGAACTTGAGATCGTCCCGCAGAAGACTCGTCAGAATCGGCTTCGACAGCGTTGACGGAAGACCCTTCTCGTCCTCGAGCTTAGGGAGCCAGATGTGAGCCGTCATGAACGCCCCGACCCCGGCTTGCACTGCGGCGCGGAAAGGGGGAAGCTCGACGGACTCGAGTCGCTCGCGCGTCACATCGAGAGTCGGCATGGCGAGGTGTGAATCGGTGGCCACGTCACCGTGCCCCGGGAAATGCTTCGCGGTGGCGAGCTGTCCATGCTCCTGAAGGCCGCGGATGTACGCCGCCACGAAGCGCGACACCATCGCGGGGTCCTCGCCGAACGAGCGGATGTTGATGATCGGATTCTCCGGATTGTTGTTCACGTCGGCGACGGGATAGAAATTGACGTTCACGCCGAGTGCACGTCCTTCCTGCGCAGTCACTCTGGCGGCCTCCCGTACCAGCCGTTCATCACCCGTTGCCGCCATGGCCATGGCCAGCGGCATTCTCGTCGCGCCGTACAGGACATAGCCGGCGCCTCCTTCGAGATTGTGCGCGGTAAGAAGAGGCACCTTCGCAAGTCGCTGCATCTCATTGAGCGAGAGCGCGATCACCGCCGCGTCCGCGATTCCGACATGAAGGCTTCCCACATGAAATTCCGTGATCGCCCGCCGAACGTCTTTCAAATCCTCGGAATCGAGCGCTCGAAACGCTGTCGGCCCGCTGCGGGCCATGAGTAACTGCCCGATCTTCTCGTCCCGCGTCATGGCGCGCAGGGTCTTCTCGACCCAGCGATCCGCTGCATTTGAGGTGGTGGCTAGAGTCGTTAGTAAGAGCGTCATAGCAAGCGATTTCATCGCGTCAGTCTACAAGGGGGAGGCACGACAACGGATGCGCAAGACGAGACGATGGGTGTCATGGCGAATGCAGGGCACGGTGCCAAGACTAGTGAAGGAGAAAACTCGAGGTCATCCCGAGCGTGAAAACAGCGTGGACGCCGGTTAGTTAGAAGTGATGGCACGGAGTGGCATGGCCGGGACAGGGCCGTCCTGAAAGGGCGAAAGAGGGTAGCCGGTGGTAAGCGCGTGAGCGCGCGACCACCGGAGTTCGTGGGCGATCATGCGTTCCGCCCTGAAGGGGCGGCACAAGCGAGGCTCCGCATGGTCCTCCGAGGTTTTCTGCCGCCCCTTCAGGGCGGACATCACCAAAGCTGCCGGTCCGGTGGCTGCGCGCTTCCGCGCTGGCCACCGGCTACCCTCTCACGCCCCTTCAGGGCTAACTACCAGAGGGATTCCTCCCCTGTACTCAATCCCGCGGACGCCGCATGGCCCGATCCGACTCGAGCGTCATCAGCAAGGGCAGATGGTCCGAGGCCATCGACGTCACAACAGTCGCGCTCGTGCAACGAAAGCCGCCCGTCAGAAACAGATAGTCAATTCGTTTCACGGGCGCGCCGGCCGGATACGTCAACCCACCACCCTCACCGCATCCGATCCACCCGTCGCGAAATCCCGCGCGGACCATCCGCTCATGCACGCCGCTTCCCGGCTCAGCATTGAAATCCCCTCCAATCAGAAGCGGACCAGGCTCCAGCCGTTTCGCCATCTCGAACAGCCCCACAACCTCCTGCAGCCGGTACACCTCTTCACGTGACGCATCGAGATGTGTGTTCACAACGCGCAGTGTTCCGAGGGGAGTTCGCGTTTCGACTACGAGCGCAACACGCGGCTCAATACTTCCTCCCGCGCGAACCTGGACCGGAGCGACGCGAAGCGGCACCACCTCATGAGCAACCACGGGCCAGCGCGAGAGCGTGGCGATCCCGTAGTCCCCACCCTGGTAATCGAGCGACTTGCCGAACGCTCCATGCATGCCGGTCAGGCGCATCAACATTGCGAAGTGATCGGCCCCGCCTGAACGCGTCGTGCGGCGATCGATCTCCTGGAGCAGGACAAGGTCTGCGGCGCTCGTTCTAATCAACTCCGCGACCCGCTCGAGGTTCTCCTTCGACTGCGCGTCTTTTCCGGCGTGAATGTTATAGACCAGCACGCGGATCGATCGCTCCGCGGGCGGTCTGGCCGATGAGCAGCCGGCCAGGAAAATGGCGAGCGTCCAGGAGAGTCGGGAAGGGATGTACATCGACCCAGATTATCCCAGCCCCCGGATACGTGCCGCCACCCTCCTGAACAATCGTGGGATTCGTCCGAGGCAGTAGATCGAGTGTCGTTGTAATGACCGGCCAGGGTTTCCGGGGCACTACACTAGCTTCGCCAGAAAGTTATCACGTAAAATTTACGGTGCTGGTAACGAATTGGTCACCCACCCGGTTCTACAGTGCGTTCAGGAAGTGCAATGAACAAAGTCCCCTCAGTTCAGAGCGCCGCCTGTGGCCGTCGCATCGTCGTCGACTACTGGCGCCTTCCTGCCTGACTTCTCAATTTCCCACCCACTGATTCAGCAGTTCCACTGCAATCCTCGACGGTCCGGATGTTTCTGGTCCGCGAGCCATCACCCGGAGATCCGATGACACTCAGCCCCCGTTCCGCACTCGCTTCCATTGGTTTCGTCATCGCAGCACTGTTCGCCTCGTCTTCGGAGGCTGCGCTGACAGTGACCCCATTGACGTGGAACATCATCGGTCTCGACAGCAACAGGCCTCTCTCGGGACCGAAAAACTTCCCCGTCGGCGCCAGGGTTTGCAGCAGCGTGGCCACGAGCAATGTGAGTGCGATGTTGATCTGGGATTCGACAAATGCCTTCATTGGTCTTCGGCCTGGAACGCTCAATCCGATCACGATCGCCTCGCTCCCCGCAGGAGGCTGTAAAGACGTCTACTTCGAAGTCGAGGTGACGCAGACCGCCGCTGCGTTCAATACGGCCCGCCGGTATCACATTACCGCGACCGACGCGAGCGGCGCGGGCTCGACCACCATTCCCCGTGAGCTGTACGTCGAGCACCTCATCTCACAGAGCCGCAACGCCATCCTCGATGTGAAACTCGACGGGGTGTCGGTACCCGCCGGCGGCTCGATGAACCTGGTCGTCGGAAACACTTATGTAATCGACCTGGTCGGCAGTACCGCTCCGGCCGGTTACGGTCAGTTCGAAGCATTCATCAACTTTCCGAACACCATCTTTCAGGTGCTTTCTGTCAGCACGACGTACTCAGCAGACGATTCGCCCTTCGTCCCCAGTCCCAACCCCAGCCTCTATGCCGATGCCTGCGGCTGGGAGAATGATCCGAACAGCCCCAGCTATCGCTCCTGTGTCGGAGGCGATTTCAAAGCTGGCGGCAGCATGGTCGTCACCACATACACGATCAAGATCGTCAGCGGCGGCGGAACGAGCCAGCCCCTCAACACCCTTCTATACGACTTCTCCGGCAGCAGTTTTCATTACAACGCTGATTTTTCGACCGGAGCGCGTATTGCCAACATCATCGATCCGGCGGCCGTCACCATAGCGAAGGCCTTCGCCCCGAATCCGACGAGCGTCGGTGGCGTTTCCACTCTGACGTTCACCATCAACAATCCGAATGCGGGAACGATTACCGGAGTGAATTTCACCGACACGTTCCCGACGACTCCCGGAGCGATGACTGTTGCAGCAGTATCTGGCGCAGCAACCAGCGGCTGCGGAACTCCGACCTTTTCTCCCGTCGCAGGCGCGGGCTCGATCTCCTTTTCCAATGGGACGCTGGCCGCGAATAGTTCGTGCACGGTGAGCGTGAAGGTTACGGTGCCGACTGCAGGCACCTATACCAACACATCGAACAATCTTTTCGTTGGAGCGATCAATACGGGACGGACGGCAACAGCGACCCTTACTGTCAGCAACGCGCCGCCGGCACCGGCGGCCGTGTGCGGAAACGTCCTGGCTCAGTGGAGATTTCCGAGCGGGTTCACTCTCGCGTCTCCCGCGCCGACAGTAGCCAACGTTACTGCGAGCGCCTCCCCTGGTCTGGGCCTCTCCAACCCCACGGTCTACTCCACCAACAGCACCACGCCGGCGACAACCGGGGACGGAACGATCTCGTGGGGCAGTAACGGCGGTTTTGCCCCCGGTATGACCCTCAACACCGCCAATCAGGATTACTTCGAGTTCGCGATCAACACCACCGGTATGTCGACCGTCTTTCTCACGTTCGACGCGTTGTTCAAAACGCCGAACGGACCGAAGGGACTGGCCGTGTTTTACGGAACGACACAGCCCGCGCCTGGCGCGTCCGATCCGGGGACGGCCGCTCTCCCTGCCACGTCCAACGCCATGACCGCTCAGAACGTCTGGAACACGTTCGGTTCCGGCAACTCCATTTCTCTGTCGGGGGCAGGGCTGAACGCCTCCGGCACCACCTTCGTTCGCATTTACGGCTTCAACGCAGGCAACGACAACCCTGGTGCCGATCTCAACATCGATAACGTCAGTTTCACAGGATGCTTCATTCCCTTGCCTCCCACCATCTCCAAGAGCTTCTCGCCCAGCCCTGTGGCCGTCTTGGGCAGCTCGACTCTGACGTTCAACGTAACCAACCCGAATCAATCGCTTGCTCTGACAGGACTTCAGTTCACCGACACGCTTCCGGCAGGTCTCACCGTGGTTACCGCAGCTTCTGCCCAATGCGGCGGCACGCTGACGACTACCGCGCCGAGCACGATTTCTTTCGCGGGAGGCTCACGAGCGGCAGGGGCGTCATGCGCAATCACCGTCACGGTCACGGCAACCACTTCGGGTCCACACAGCAACGTCAGCGGCTTCATCTCCTCTACGGAAGGCGGAACCAACAGCGGGACAACCGGCGTCGCCACCGCCACTCTCACAGCGGTGCTCCCGCCCGTCATCGCGAAACAGTTTGCCCCATCTCCGATTCTTCCCGGAGGCACCTCCACCCTCACGTTCACAATCACCAATCCGAACCAGAACGACATCCTGAGCGGCGTCGCATTCTCCGATACGTTTCCGACGAGTCCCGCCGCGATGACCGTGGCTGGCTCGCCGGGAGCTACAACGTCGGGTTGCGGAGCGCCGCTCTTTTCACCCGTAGCGGCAGCCGGGTCGATCTCGTTTTCCGGTGGGACTCTCGCCGGAGGAGGGACCTGCACCGTCACGGTCAATGTGACTGCTCCTGTCGCCGGAACCTACAACAACACCAGCGGGAACGTTTCGCACTCGATCAACGCCGTAGCCGTCAATGGGCTTAGTGCAAGCGCCTCGCTGACCGTGAACGCCCCGACCCGAGGAATTGCATTGCTCAAGCAGGTCAGTTTGAGTGCCTCTGGTCCGTGGAGCTCCTTCCTGGCCGTGTCGACGGGTCCGGTCCATTATCGTTTCACCGTCGAGAATACAGGTGACGTTCCGCTCAGCCCGATCAGCATTACGGACAACACCCTGAATGTATCGAGCTGCAACGCAGCGTTTGCAGCGGTCACGCTGCAGGTTGCGGTCGCAGCCAACGATAATCACATTGCCACCTGTATCACCGGGCCGATCGCCATCACCTCGGGATTGCACTCAAATACCGCGAGTGCCACCGGGACGTTTGCCGGAGTCACAACTACGTCGTCGCCATCGACTGCAACCTACGCAACCACTGGTCTGACTCTGGTCAAGAACGTGACTCAGACATTCTTTACGAATGCGGGCGATTCGTTGAACTACAGCTATACCGTGACCAACAGCGGGTCCGCCCCGCTGGCCGGCCCCGTAACGGTCGCCGATAACAAGGTGGCCGTTACGTGCCCGTCCGTAACCACCGTCGGAGACTTTGACAACTTCCTCGAGATCAACGAGATCCTCACTTGTAACGCGACCTACATAATCACTGCGGGCGACGTCGCGGCAACGTCGGTGACAAACACCGCGTCGGCTACTGCCGGAGGTGTGACGTCGCCGCAGGTCAGCCGAACCGTGAATGCGGGGCAGGCCGACGTGGCGATCACCAAAACCCTGTCGACCGCAGCTCCGTTCACTACTGGTCAAACGATTACATACAGCCTTGTGGTATCGAACAACGGCCCTTCGACCGCGACGAATGTGCAGGTGAGCGATACACCGACGAATCTGACGATCGGAACGGTAAGCGGCGGGTGCGCGACGCTTCCATGCACGATTGCCAATCTGGCTTCCGGCGCGAATGCAATGATCACAGTCACGGCCACGATCAACGCGGCTGGTGCATTCGACAATGCCGCCTCGGTCGTTGCAACTCAGAGCGATCCCGTCCCGGCCAACAACACCGACAATAGCGGGAACGGCGGCACGGCCACCACCTCATCAGCAGATGTGGCGATCAGCAAGACCCTGGTGACAGCAGCTCCGTTCACGATTGGTCAGACGGTTACTTACAGCCTGGTTGTGTCAAACAACGGTCCTTCAACCGCGACGAATGTGCAGGTCAGCGATACACCGACGAACCTGACGATCGCAACCGTGAGTGGAGCCTGCGCGACGCTTCCATGCACGATCGCCAATCTGGCTTCAGGCGCGAATGCAACGATCACAGTCACGGCCACGATCAACGCGGCTGGTGCATTCGACAATGCCGCGACCGCGACTGCAGCGCAAACGGATCCAGTCCCGGCCAATAACACCGACAACACCGGGAACGGCGGCACGGCCGCCTCATCAGCAGATGTGTCGATCAGCAAGACCCTGGTCACAGCAGCTCCGTTCACGATTGGTCAGACGGTTACTTACACATTGGTGGTCTCGAACAACGGTCCTTCGGCCGCGACGAATGTGCAGGTAAGCGATACACCGACGAATCTGACGATCGCAACCGTGAGCGGAGCCTGCGCGACGCTTCCATGCACGATCGCCAATCTGGCTTCAGGCGCGAATGCCACGATCACAGTCACGGCCACGATCACCGCGGCTGGTGCATTCGACAACGCCGCGACCGCGACTGCCACGCAAACCGATCCAGTCCCGGCGAATAACACCGACAACACCGGGAACGGCGGCACGGCCACCTCATCAGCAGATGTGGCGATGAGCAAGACCCTGGTGACAGCAGCTCCGTTCACGATTGGTCAGACGATTACGTACAGCCTGGTGGTGTCGAACAACGGTCCTTCGACCGCGACGAATGTGCAGGTCAGCGATACACCGACGAACCTCACGATCGCGACGGTGAGCGGAGCCTGCGCGACGCTTCCATGCACGATTGCGAACCTCGCCTCCGGCGCGACGGCGACGATCACAGTCACGGCCACGATCAACGCGGCTGGTGCATTCGACAATGCCGCGACCGCGACAGCAACGCAAACGGATCCGGTCCCGGCCAATAACACCGACAACACCGGGAACGGCGGCACGACCGCTGTAACCGCAGACGTGTCAATCAGCAAGACTCTGGTCACAGCAGCTCCCTTCACCACCGGTCAGACGATTACGTACAGCCTGGTGGTCTCGAACAACGGTCCTTCGGCCGCGACGAATGTGCAGGTAAGTGATACACCGACGAACCTCACGATCGCGACGGTGAGTGGAGCCTGCGCGACGCTTCCATGCACGATCGCCAATCTGGCTTCAGGCGCGAATGCCACGATCACAGTCACGGCCACGATCAACGCGGCTGGTGCATTCGACAACGCCGCGACCGCGACAGCAACGCAAACCGATCCGGTCCCTGCGAACAACACCGATAACACCGGGAACGGCGGCACGACCGCTGTGACCGCAGACGTAGCGACCAGCAAGACCCTGGTGACAGCAGCTCCATTCACGATTGGTCAGACCCTTACCTACACCCTGGTGGTATCGAACAACGGTCCTTCTACCGCGACGAATGTGCAGGTCAGCGACACACCGACGAATCTGACGATCGCAACGGTGAGCGGAGCCTGCGCGACGCTTCCATGCACGATCGTGAGCATCGCCTCCGGCGCGACTGCAACGATCACAGTCACGGCCACGATCAACGCGGCTGGCGCATTCGACAATGCCGCGACGGCGACAGCAGCGCAAACGGATCCTGTCCCGGCGAATAACACCGACAACACCGGGAACGGCGGCACGGTGTTCACGGCCGATCTCGCGATCCTCAAGACCGACAACTCGACCACCTACACACCGGGCGCTGCAATCAACTACACGATCACCGTGACCAACAACGGTCCATCGACGGTCACGAGCATGACGGTGACGGACGCAGTTCCTGCAGCAATCACGAGTCCTGTATTTACCGCGAATACGGGAGCGTACAACTCGGTAACGGGTGCCTGGACAGGACTGAATCTCGCCGCCGGCCAGAGCGTGACGCTAACGCTGAGTGGCACGGTAAGCGCCGGCGCCTCAGGCAACCTTGTGAACACGGCAACGGTAGCTCCGCCAGCTGGAACGACCGATCCGACATCAGGCAACAACTCATCGACCGACACGGACACGACTGTCCCGGCCGCCCCGACCGCCGATCTCGCGATCTTCAAGAACGACAACTCGGCCACATACACAGCTGGCGCCGCGATCTCGTACACGATCACTGTGTTCAACAACGGTCCATCGACAGTCACGAGCCTGACGGTGACTGACACGGTTCCAGCAGCGATCACAGCTCCTCTTTTTACAGCGAACAGCGGAACCTACAACTCGGCAACGGCTGCATGGACGGGACTGAATCTCGCCGCAGGTCAGAGCGTGACGCTCACACTGAGTGGCACGGTGAGCGCGGGCGCTGCAGGGAACCTTGTAAATACCGCAACGGTAGCTCCGCCATCTGGAACGACCGATCCGACACCAGGCAACAACTCCTCGACCGACACCGATACGTTGGCCCAGACCCCACCGACCGCGGATCTCTCGATCCTCAAGAGCGACAACTCGGCAACCTATACGCCCGGCGACGTAATCAGCTACACAATCATCGTGACGAACAACGGTCCGTCGACGGTCACGAGCATGACGGTGATCGACGCAGTGCCGGCAGCGATCACGACTCCTCTATTTACAGCGAGCACGGGAACCTACAACTCGGCAACGGGTGCATGGAGCGGACTCAATCTCGCCGCAGGACAGAGCGTGTCGCTCACACTAGTCGGCACTGTGAGCCCCAGCGCTACAGGGAATCTGGTGAATATGGCGACAGTAGCCCCGCCGTCTGGTACAACGGATCCGACACCAGGCAACGACTCATCCACCGATACCGACGCCAGTTCACCCATCCCTCCAGGCCCGGTCTCCGATCTGGCCATCATCAAGAGCGACGGGTCAGCAACCTACAAACCTGGTCCGATCACATACACGATGACCGTCACCAACAACGGTCCTGAGAGTGTGGCGAGCGTGACCGTCAGGGACGCAGTGCCGCCGGCGATCACGAGTCCTCTCTTTACAACGAGTGCGGGAAACTACGACCCGGCAACTGGTCTCTGGACGGGACTCAATCTCGCCGCCGGTCAGAGCGTGACCCTGACGCTCAGCGGCATCGTGAGCGCGAGATCCACTGGGAACCTCGTGAACGTCGCGGCCGTGACGCCGCCTTCAGGTACGACCGATCCGACACCAGGTAATGACTCCTCGACCGATTCCGATCTCCCCGAGCTGGCCGATCTGTCGATCGAAAACAAGGTAGACAACCGCACCCCGTCTCTTGGTATGAAGATCACGTATACGATCACCCTGTCCAACGCAGGCCCCAACCCAGCAACGAATGTAAGGGTCTTCGATATGCTCCCGGTCGGGTTGCAGTTCGTCTCCGCAACGACTCAGACCGGCGCTTACGATCCTGCGACAGGGCTCTGGACCATCCCCACGGTCGGTGTCGGAACGAGTGTGAGACTGGTCATCGAGGTCATCGTCCTTTCCACCGCGAACACCACAGTGGCAGAGGTGGTCGCGAGCGACCAGTTCGACCCCGACTCGGTTCCCAACAATGGAATGTATTCCGAGGACGACCTCATGGCGGTGAACCTTGCGCTGATCGATGCTGCCGCGATTCCAACGCTCTCAGAACTATCGCTTCTCATTTCCATGATGCTCATGGCGATCGCCGGATTCGTTGCTCTGCGTCGCGTTGCCTGACCAGGGTAGGAATGGCTGCTTCCGTGAATCGGAAGCAGCCATTTCCCGTACGGGCGCGAGCGCGTCCGTACCCTCCCTTCTCCCCGCGGGAGAAGGTGGCGCGCCAGCGCCGGATGAGGGTCCCTCGCGGAACAGGATTGCTCCAGCCGATCAACGAACATAGCGTTGCGGGCGAGCGGCCATTTTTCAGGGAGTCGTGGAGCGCCGATCCACCATTCCGATCCTTTCCAACGTGGATCTATGGCTCGAACCAAAGGAGAAAGACATGACACAGATCGATCCGTATCTCATCTTCGACGGCAACTGCGCCGAGGCAATGAAGTTTTACGCGAAGACGCTGGGAGGAAAGCTCGACATCCAGACCTTCAGTCAGTCCCCTCCCGAGATGCCGACCTCGCCCGGCGACGCCGACCGCGTCATGCATGCGCGGCTGGAGATGGGCGACCGCGCTCTGATGGCGTCCGATTCTGGTGGCGAAATGAAGTACGAGAAGATGCAGGGCTTCTTCGTCTCGCTGCTCTTTCCCGACGTCGCTGAAAGCAAACGCATCTTCGAGACACTCACCCGGGGTGGAACCATCATCATGCCGCTCGAAAAAACGTTCTGGGCTGAATCCTTCGGCATGCTGGTCGACCGCTTCGGCACCCCCTGGATGGTCAGCGGAGGCCACGAAGCGAAATCTTAAACACGGCCCTGGCGATGACGCGCCACTCCCGCGCCGGATGAGGGTCCCTCGCGGCACAGGATTGCTCCAGCCGATGCCCACTTCCTCGGGCATGGCCTCACCGCGCTGCCGGAAGAAAGGTGGTACTGGGACCGCTCCATCATTGAGCCCAACGCCCGCGGCGCCAGTGAAGTGCGCAGAGTCTGGCTCGACGCGTTGGCAACGGAGTCCTGACGTCAGAGGAATTGCCCGAAGCGAATCTCCACTCCCCCCGGCCCGCGAACGATAAAATCCCGCAACCCATAGCTTCGATCCCCAATCGTCGAGACCACGAGTCCGCCCACTCGAGCAACCTTCTTCCACATCGCATCAACATCCGCAACGATGACTCGGATGTTCACCCAACGCTCCACCACCGTAGCCGCAGAGTCCTGCGCGATAAACACGCGAGAACTGTCCCAACGCAGCACAGCAAACGTCTCCGAGGTCCGTTCCACCGTAAAGCCCAACGCCACGAGATAGTCCACCGTGACGGGCAAATCCGTAACCACAATCTCAGCGACCAGCTGAGCAGTAGGATCCGAAGTGTCACTCATCCCGCGATGATATCGCCCTCACGCGCGTCCCCCCCTTCATACACCGCGGGAGAAGGTAGCGCGCCAGCGCCGGATGAGGGTCCCTGGCGGCACAGGACTGCTGCACCAACACCACGACAAACGGGCACGAGATCCATTCCGGGCAAAGTAAGCAGAAGACAAACCGGCCACGAAGGGGGCCTGAACCCTCTCCCTAGCCGGCATTTCTCACACTCTTCGTCGCGAGGCAGCGGAGAGTGGCCTGGATGCGAGGCGCACGACGGTTTCGCGACGAGGGCATAGTTGACACTATGTCGAGGAGCGAAACCGTCGCGCAACGAAGCAGACAGGCCGCTATCCGCTGCCGCAGCAGAAGGAGTGTGAGAAATGCGGGCTAGCTGGGAGCGAAGTCGCGAGACTTTCACGCCCCTCTCCCTGCTTCGCTTCGCTCGCTTCCCTCTCCCCGTCGGGGAGAGGGACCGCCGCTTCGCGGCTCACTTGCGCAAGTCACCAGCGCCCTCACCGGCTCCCACGAGCCACCTCTCTCCCTCGGAGATCGTCTCAAAAGATTGTTGATGATAATAAGATGCAATATTTCATGATACTATTAGGTCATGAAAGCGATCGATGCGGATTTCACCAAGACGTTCTTGTTCCCGCTGGCACTTGAAGACTTTCTGCCACCGACCCA
>DATLXH010000012.1:0-4711 GCA_035576005.1 Thermoanaerobaculia bacterium
CGCTTCGTGTGCTCCTCATCATCAAGGTCCACCTTGCCCTTGGCCTCACGATGATTCACGAACACCCGAGACGACAGCTCACCCTTACGCCACGCCGTAAAAGTATCTTCTGCAACGGACTGTTCTCCCGGTCTGTACGCCGTGGTTGTCTGATGCATCCACGGCTCAGACAGCTTCCGCTTGCCAAGGTTCCTCGCCACCGTCGCATACATCGACTTCAACTCACGCAACACGTACAGATGCGACTCGTCGGCCACCACATGGGTTTCCTTGCCGCCATCCTTCGACGCTGCACCCGCCGTACAGGCTCGAATCTCACCACCCTGCGGCAAATAGAGAGCGGTGGCTGATTGGTACTGGCGAATTCCAGATACGCCACCGTAGATGTCCGGGTGGGTGTCCTTGCCCCACTCGCCGGCGATGAACGCAGCGTTCTCGAACGTGTTCCCAGCCTGACCTTCTTCTGTGGCTAAGACCTTGATGAGTGGCGACCGGACAGCCCGACCCATTGGCTCGCCTTTTCCATAAGCTTCCTTGACGACGGGAACCGGATACGGCTCGCCACCTTTCGCCCAACCAGCGAACCGGACGGGGGCAAAAGCCTCAGCTACGCAGACCAATCCAGCGATCTCGGATTTCGCTCGCCCTTTTGGACGAGACAACACGGCCTCATCAAACATGCGGTGGCCGGTCTCCGAATCCAGCCGGTAGCACTCGACAAGGTGTTCCCACATCTCGTTGTCGAGCGCCAGTTCGTCGCCCTGCACATCGCCTGGACCGTGACAAGCGTAGGCGTGTAACCAATCGCTGACGAGGTAGCCGAGACTTGGGACGTAACCCTCGCAGATCGGTTCGAAAGGCATTCGGCCCGACCTCCCGACATCTCAGGCATAACGCTCGAGGATGTCTCTTGCCCATGCGACAAGCTCTTCAGGGCGTTGACCCCGCGGTTGACTTACGACCCACAACTCAAGATTCTCAGGCCGATTGTCGTCTTTGACTCCATTGATGTGATGAACTTGCTCCCCGAGCTTCCAGTTCAGGCTCCGACCGACTTTGGTCTCCATCACTGGGATGTGTTCCAAAACCATCCCCGCCTTATCGGCGCGGGGGTGTTCGAGCATACGAATCCGGGCGTAACCATCCCTCGGTGAGACAACTCGTTGTGGAGCCTTCCTCCGGGTTGTCCCGACTGGACCAGGGTCTCCTGTTTCCCACCATCGCGCGTAATGCCTGCCGCAGTAACCCCAGCTTCGATGCCGCAACTCACAACCTTCAACTGAGCAGATTGGACCCCAACGAGTTAGTTCAGTCGTCCCGGTTCTCTTAAACCGCTGATAATGGAGGGTGCACAATCCTTTGGCGATGACCACTCGAACACATCCGACTGCTGCGCAAGACATAGTTCTATCATATCATCAGGGGACATGCTGCGACACACTTCATGAAGCTTCTGCGCGAGCTCGCAGCCGGTCGAGCGACGACAGCTTTGATGGTTGCTGCACTCCCCGCAACTGACGTCGCTGGGGACGACGACCCGAAACTTCATCCGGCAAACGCAACGACGTAACCAAACGAGTTAGCAACATCGATTGTCGTTCAACGGCCCCCATGGCCCATTTACAGTTCGCGGTGTAATCCTCGTTCGCGACTCGCGCCTCCAGCCAGCCAAGACGATCAGCCGTCAAGCAGGCCGCCAACATCACGCGCCGCATCGGATTAGCGAGATCTTCCAACGCCGAGTCTCGATCCACGAGTTGACGCCACAGTAAGCGACCCTCGGAACCGAGTTGCTTCGGGGCCGACCGACCGTCAGTCGCCATCACCGTCAACTATCGCCAGTGCGTATTGCCAGATTGTAGACGGTTGCCAAACCTCACGAGAGATTCGACGATCGGCAATAGCTTCCGCCTTGGTGAATGGAGGATTATCGATACCCACAACACAGAGCGGGGTAAACGGTTCCACCATCTCCCAGTAACGATCGTCACCAACTTCCAGCAGAACGAACTCCATCCGGAGACAGGCTGCATATCGTCGACACCATGGGATATCAGGCACTGGGCATGGAAGCCCACGCCTGATCCTCTCCACCACCTGCTCATTGAACTTGAACGACATACATTCCTCAATTTACAAGAATGGTCAAACCAACTCAGCTCTCCGGACTGCGAGCCACCTCCCGAACGCTCTGGGACCCTGAGGGGTCGGGTGTCCCTCCCCTCCCCCTTCGGCGTCTCAATGCTCTGAGCAGGATGCCACCGTCCCCCCGCCGCTGCGGCGCAGCGCTGCAAACACAATCACATTGATCGGTTTGTGTGTCCGATTCGCCCGCCCGCAGCCCGGTTGCAGGTTGCGTGGACGAGCCTGTCGCCTTTGCTTTGGGGGGAGATGGAGATGGGGGTGGTGTGGTCGAGGTCTACGGGTTGGCCGGGCAGCATCGGGTCGCCGCACATGGGGCAGGGTTGGCCGGGGGCAAGGGCGAGGGCACGGAGTAGGCGTGCTCGTGTCCGTTGGTGTTGCCAGCCGTAGCCCTGCGCGGTGGTGGTGCCGCGCCGTCTGCGCTTGTCGGCGGCGTGGGTGGGGCAGGGGCCGGGGTGGGGGGAGAGGGTAGGGCAGGTGGGGATAGGGCAGACGTGGAGGGTCATGCGCTGGTCCTGCCGGAGGGATGGTGGCGTTACCTGTTGGTCATGGTGTGGGCGGGGGCGTTGAGGGTGGTGGTGCCGGGGGTGTTGGGTGGGGGCGGGGGGTGGGTTGCCGGGTGGAAGTCATTGTCTGTTCCTATCGGGGTTGTCGGGTAAGACATCGCTTCGCCTGGCATCGCCGCGACAGGGAAGGGGGAAGCAGGAGGGTCACCTTCGCAGGGGCGGACGGGTGACGTTGGGAAGGGTACACAACTGTTCGGGGGTTTGCAAGTGCATCGGTCCAGCGTGTTCCGATGGGACATCGAGCGGAATGTCCCATCGTTGCGGACACAAGGAGCTTAGGCTGCATGGCGCTTGGTCCACCTGTTGGTACGACGAGCGTTGCAAGGCTGACACGATGGAACCAGGTTGGTGGCGGCATTGTTCCGTCGATCAGTATCGACGTGGTCAACATGTAGACCAGCGAACCAGTTCACGTGACAGTGGCACCAATGGCATTCGTGTGGACCGAGGCCGATCGCATCGAACAAAGCCCGACGATGGACGTAGACCCGCCCAGCCCGGTTGGCAATGGGGCAGGCGTGATCGACGGTCATCAGGTAGCCGTTGCCCTGGTCCCAAGCTGACGGCGGACGTGGCGGCGGTAGGTCTGTTGTGCCGGTGTTCTTGAGTCTCAGGTAGTGCGTGCTGCACATCCGACCGCCGGCATGCATGCTGCATCCCTCAACGATGCAGATACGCACGCGCTTCGGATTGCGTCTGCGCACCTTGTCGTAGTGGCCGTTGCGTCGATAGCGAGCGCGGTGCATTCCGCACAACTGGCGACCACGAACCAGCCGCGTCTCGCACCCAGGGATCGGACAGATCCCTAGGGGCGGTTGCGGTGGTTGAACGGGAAGCTCATACGACCCGTGTCGCCGCCAGCGGTTTCGGTGCATCGCACAGAGCTTGTGGCTGCCTGATGGCTTCTCGCAATCAGGTGCACTGCATGTACGCTCGCCCATTGTCGTCACCCTTCCGTGGTGTCGGCCAGAGCCGGGGCTGTTGATCCAGTGCCCGGCTCACTCATTGTACATGTTGAGGTCGCCGGCGAATACGCCATCATGACGTGGAGGCAGACCCACAGACTGCCTCCACCTGTACTCGCGTTTGCTGCATCGATCACAACAGGTGCCGCGTGAGGGCGGCGAGGTGCAGGTTGGGTCCCCCCAGATGATCGCGCCGTCTCTGCCGGTTGCTGTGCATCGAGCAACTTCGATGCGGGTGGCGAGGATTCGTTGGGTGGTGTGGTGGATGTCGTTTGCCATTGTGAGTACGCCGCGGATGTGGGCTTCGAGGTCGGTGAGCCGGTTGTCGAGTTGTTGGCGGGCGAGGACTGCTCGTTCTACGGGGGTGGTTTCGCTGGTCGCGGTGACGTGTGGTTCGTCGCTGCCACCGGGGTAGCCATCGATGAGACGTCGTTCGTGGTGGAGGTGGGCGCGGGCGTTGGCGACGTTCGTCGCTGTGGCATAGAGCAGGTTGGCGGCCAACAAGATGTTGGGGTCAGGTCTCACGCGGTACCACCTCGAGCTGGGTGGTTTTGTTTGGTGAGCCATCGTCGGTAGCGGTATTGCCAGAGGCCGGCGGGGGTTGCGCCTTGGGTGACGAAGTTGAGTTTGCTGGCGATGATTTGTTCGGCGTCGGCGAGGAGGTCAGCGGCAGTCGGGTCGGGTCTCACGTTTTCCGCATTCGTTGTTTGTGTACCTCGTGGATCATGGGTTGTTGCCAGAGCCGGGACCAGCAGGGTTCGCCGGGGTGTGATCCGCATTCGGTGCATTTGCGTTGTTCGAGGGCTTGCTGCTTGTAGTCGACCATTGGTTGCTCCTTCGGTTCGAGGTGTTGTGCTCATGGTCAGAAGGGGTTCTCAGGTGGCATTGACGTTGTGTGGCGGGGCTGGGAACCACCCCCCTTATATAAGGGGGGGGGTGGTTCCCGTTTGCCCGGGGGTGTGGTTCCCGGTGGTTCCGGTGTGGTTCCGAACCGCTCCATGCTGGGGGTTTCCTCATTACCGTCGATCCGGTCCCCTA
>DATLXH010000013.1:0-15919 GCA_035576005.1 Thermoanaerobaculia bacterium
TCCTGGAGCTCGGTCAGGAAACGATCGTCAAGTGTCTTTACGCTGAGACGGTCGAGTTCCGTCCTTTTCGGTCGCGTCGAACCCATAGCATGCCCCCTCCTGATTCTGAAAGGTTGCCATATGGCACCATGGGAGGGGCGATAGAAGCGTGCCAACGCCGAGCGGTTCTTACGGAATCAACGTCACCGTTGTGGTGCTGTTTCTTTGATACTTTTGTCCCAGCCCCGATCCGGAATCGGCTTCGGTGTGACGGGTCGCAACCAGGCGATCGCCGCGCTGGATGAATGTCCAGCCCTCTTTCCGGCTGTTGTCGAAAGTAAGAATGAGAAACCCTGCTTTGACTTTCGCCTCGCCCTCAGCGGCGAGCGGAATGCCGTCCTCACCGATCCAGATCGTCATGGTTTCTTCGATCTTCTTTATGTGCTTGCGCTCTCGTGCCGAGAGCCTGGAGTTGATCTTTAACGAAAGTATCGTGGCCTTTCGGCCCTGAAATACGCCCGCTCTGGAGCCGATGACTGCAGCACTGTGAAGAATCTCCAGCATGGCGGGACCGAAGTTCAGAGACGCCTGGGCATCGAGCGCATCGATGCTGCCGATGGCTCCTCTGGTTGGGGATCCGTTCTCGGGATTCCCACGTTTAGCCCGGAGCTCTTTTTCCGATTGTTCGAGAAGCTCGCGCGGGTAGAGGATACGAATCCCTTCGGCGCTGTCTTCGACCTGCACCGAGACGCGGGCCTGCTCGGTATCCGGTTTGTCGTCGTCCTTGACCTCACGCGAGGTCTGACGCTCGAGCGTTGCCCGGATTGGCTCCCTGCCACGCAATCGATCCAGAGTGCCACGCAGGTCTGACAGGACGTCGGCGGCTGCGATGGCGGGGCTGAGTGCAAGCAGGGTCAGCACGAAAATGAGTATTCGATTCAAGAAGGGTCTCCCGGGAAAAAAAGCGATGGATGAGCGGAGCGGAGGAGCGCAGGCCTTAGACGTTGTCGGTTTCGGAAAGGTGTTGCGCACCGCCTCCCGGATAAGCAGGCGCGGCAAAGCGGTTCCGCCCTCGCGGCGGGACCGCTCTCATCATTTCATCCACGCCTCGATTTCGGCGACTGTTCGCGGCGCTCCTCCTGAGAGGAGTCGCGGAGCGCCATTCGTCACCAGGATGTCATCCTCGATCCGAACACCGATCCCGTCGTAACGGTCCAGCGCCGCAGCAATCGTCTTGCGGTCCGACTCGCTGAGCTTGAGGTACGTGGCATTCGCCAGCACGTCATTCTTGCGAACATAAATCCCAGGCTCGTTCGTGAGCGCCATCCCAGCCTCGAACTTCCTGGTCCTGTCGGAGACGTCGTGCACGTCGAGTCCTACATGATGGCCAATGCCGTGGAGGAAATAGAGTCGCACCTGATCGAGCTCGTTGCGTGTGATGAGACCGAGGTCAAGAAGAGTTCTTCCGAGAATTTCCTGGGCCTTCTCATGGACATCCGAGAAGGATTTACCGACCGTCATCAGGGCGATCGACTGCTCCTGCGCCGCAAGAACGGCCTCGTAGATCGTCCGCTGCTCCGGTGAGAAGGTGCCATCGGCGGGGAATGTCCGCGTCACGTCAGCGGTGTAGCCTTCGACTTCCGCCCCGATGTCGGCCAGCAGCAGACCCTCCCTCTCAATCGGATCATTGTTTGTGTCGTAGTGCAGCGTCGTGGCGTTCCTTCCCGATGCGACGATCGACGGGAACCCGTAGCAGCAGGCGCCGAGATTCCGGAACGTGTACTCGATTGTGGCCTCGAGCTCGTACTCATGGTTCGCGCTTTTTACGCGGCGCATCGCGGCCTTGTGAGCCTCGACCGTGATATCGATCGCCCGGGTCAGAAGAGCGACTTCCGAAGGACTTTTCAACTCCCGCATATCGTGGACGAGGCGGCTTGCGTTGCGGATTCGAATCTCGGGATAACGCCGCTTCAGCTCCTCGGCGAAGAGCATCTCCGGCGTCGCATCTTCACGCGCGTGCGGCCGCGCGCCAAGGAGGAGCCAGATCTCGGCGCGTCCCTCGTTCATCGCTTCGCGGAAAGCCAGCATTGCCGGTTGCCGGTAAGTTCGGTACTGGCGTGCATCGCCCCAGGAACCGCCCGTCAGTGCGGCATCGATGAACGCTTTGAGCTGCGGGTACGCGTAGATTGACTTGATTCCGGTCCGCTCCCGCATGACTTCGAAGCTGTCGATGCGACCCGTCCACACCTCGCGAAGCGGGTCGCGGTTGCGAGTGAACAGCGTCTCGCGGTGGACTGTCTCCCCGGGCACGATCGTAAGCGCCGTGTCGGGCGCTTCGACTCCGGTAAGGTAAAGGATGTCGTCATGCTGCCGGTAGGCGAAATCGACATCGCCATTGCGATTGAACGTGCGCGCCGGCAGCGCGACGAACAACGCATTCGGCCCGAGGGCCGTTGCGAGCCGGCTCCGTCGTTCGGTCAGTTCCTCAGGAGAGACGCGCGTGGCAGTGGGAGCAGCGACGCTGACGAGAGTTGACGAGAGAGCAACCAGCAAAAAGATCAGGTGCTTGCGCATGACTACCTCCAGAACGCCATCCTACCGGAAGAGCAGCGCCCCGCGGACTGATCACCCTCTGGCGTTCGAGGTGATCCGTGTATCTCTTAAAACATTGTCATCAGTCAGGGTGCCGGCATCGGCGTACCATGACGCCGCAAACAGGAGCCTTCAATGAGCCGACGTAATTCGTCTGGAACGCTGCTTCGTCGTACCATGGCCGCCGTTTTCATGGCCGGAGCTCTTCTCGAGAACACCGCGGACGCTGCGACTGATCGGGTCACGATCCCGATCCTGGACGACGTCACGCTGACCGCTTCCTGTTCGCAGGTCCTGACCGACGCGCGTGCACGCGTGGCGGCCATGGAGGCGGTTGCACTCGGCGCCGTCACTCCCGAGAACATTCTCGATCAGTGGGACAAGGACCAGATCATGATCGAGAACGTCACCGGCCCGGTGGCGATCCTCAACAATGTCCACCCTGACAAGAAGGTTCGAGACGCTGCGGATGAATGCTCTCTCAAAGTCTCGAGCTTCTATACCGAGCTTTTCCAGAATGAAAAACTCTACGAGCGCGTCAGGAAGGTAAAGCCGGCGACCGCCGTTCAGCGGCAGTTTCAGAAAGATCTTCTCGACGCGTTCGAGGACAGCGGAGTTTCGCTGCCCGTGGCAAAGAGGAGGCGGTTCAAGGAGATCTCCGACCGGCTGACGGAACTGAGCCAGGAGTTCGGCAAGAATGTCCGCGACAACACCACGAAGCTAAGCTTCAAACCCCAGGAGTACGAAGGTCTGCCGAAGGCATATCTGGACCGCGTGACCCGCGACGCGAGCGGAAACATCGTGGTGGGTTTCGATTACCCCGACTTCAATCCCTTCATGGCGAACTCCCGGAGCGAGTCTGCCCGCAAGCGTTACTACACCTCGTACATGCAGCGTGGCACGAAGCGAAATCTCGATCTGCTCGATGAAGTCGTGACGCTGCGCAAAGAGATTGCCGCACTCTATGGGGTCAAGAGCTACGCGCATTACGTGACCAAGAGACGGATGGTCGAGAACCCGGAGACTGTCAGCAGATTTCTCACGGAAGTGAAAGACGTCGTAACGTCAGCGGAGAAAAAAGATCTTGCCGAGTTGAGCCAGCTCAAGGCTGAGATGACCGGTGCGGCGCCAGGCTCCACCAGGATCAATCGATGGGATCTCGATTTCTATCGGGAACGCCTTCGCGAGAAACGGTTCAAGATCGACCAGGAAGCGCTCCGAAAATACTTCCCCACGAAGCAGGCTGTCGCCTGGCTTCTTGATGTCAGCGAACAGATGTACGGCATCAAGTTCGAGCGCGCCTCGGTGCCGCTATGGCACGAAGACGCGATGTTCTTCGACCTCAGGGACACGGACTCGAACAAATTCATCGGGAGCGTTTACCTCGACCTCTATCCCCGTGAGGGAAAGTACAAACACGCCGCTGCGTGGCCGGTGAGGGGAGTGAGTCGCAAGGCCGGACGAACACCGATCACTGCGCTGGTTTGCAACTTCGATCGCAACGGACTGACGCATGACGAGGTCGAGACGTTGTTTCATGAATTCGGTCATGCGCTCCACGGCGTCTTGTCGAATACGGAATATAACCAGCACGCTGGCACGAGCGTGCAGCGCGACTTCGTGGAAGCGCCGTCCCAGATGTTCGAGGAGTGGACGATCCGCCAGGAAAGTCTGCAGCTCATGAAGAAGAGCTGCCCCGAATGTCCGGTCATGGACAAGGAGTTGATCGATCGTCTCGACTCAGCCCGCCGGTTCGGTAAGGGAATCGCGTACGCGCGTCAGTACCTCTACGCCGCGTACGACATGGCACTCGCAGCCGAGACTCCCGGCAAAGCGATGGATGTCTGGCGCGCAATGGAAGAAGGCTCGCCGATGGGACACGTGCAGGACACGCAATTCCCCGGATCATTCGGGCATATCACCGGTGGGTATGCGGCGGGGTACTACGGCTACATGTGGTCGGAGGTCATCGCGCTCGACATGCTGTCGGCGTTCGGGAACAAGATCATGGATCCAAAGACCGGCCGGCGCTTCCGCGAGATGGTTCTGAGTCGGGGAGGAGAGGAGCCTGCGAAGCAACTGGTGGAGCGGTTTCTTGGACGTCCTGTGAGCAGTAGCGCATTCTTCGCCGAGATCAGCGGAAAGAAACGGTAGCGGGATGGAGGGAAGGCCGGTCGGTTTCGCCACGTCCGACCTGGGGAGCTTTTAAATGTGGGTTAGTCATTCACCGGCCTTATCTGAGGCGATGGTGGTCGTCTACCGTCCCGGATCGCATTCTCGGCTTCCTGGATGACGTTCCGAATTTTCGGGCCATCGAAACCTCGCCAGTTCTGCACCTTGTCCGCAGCGATGATTCCTTCCTCGAGTCGTTCGATGGCGGCTCGCTCGGTTCCCCGGTCCACGTGATGAAGTCCTGTGGCGAGCTGGAGGAAGACGCGGACGAACTCGACCTCGTCACGGACTGCTTCGAAGAAGAGATCCTCGAACTCGTCTGCCGCCTCGGCGTAGTCGCCCTGTTCCATGAGCTGGAGCCCCAGCAGGAATCGTGAGTCGCGTTCGATCATGGTTGCTCTTCGATCTGTCTACCCCGGGCGGATGTACCGCCCAGGCTTCTGATGAAGCCACGAACATTGGCCGTGCTGTTTTGTGGCCGGACATTCCAATGTCCGGCGCGCCGGAGGCGCGAGCGAAACCGCCGGACATTGGAATGTCCGGCCACAATCGCCTCCTGCGGTACCAGGGAGGGACGCTTCATCACCTCTTCACCGGCGTGTCCTCACGCTGTTAACCCGCTCGGTCTCAAGAGTCCGCATCGTCCTGCGCTTCCGATTCCTGCGCTTCCAGAACCTTAGTCTCGATACGGCGGTCTGGTTTGAGCCAGATTAAAGCGACGAGCACATAGATCGCTCCGGCAATCGCGGGGTGAACGAACGCGAGTGGGACGGCGACTGCGTAGAGAAGTACCGAGAAAGGTCCTTTGCGATCGTGTCCGATTGCCTTTTCCAGAGTCGAGCCGGGCCCCTGGTGGGCGGTGATCCGGTTCTGAAGAATCCAAAAGGCAAGTCCGCACATGAACAGCACCGTACCGTAGGTAGCGGTTGGGACCGCAGCGAGATGGTTCTTACCCATCCAGGCCGTGGCGAACGGAATCAGTGAGAGCCAGAACAGAAGATGCAGATTCGCCCAGAGCACGATTCCGTTGAGCTCCTCAGCTGCATGGAACAGGTGGTGGTGGCTGTTCCAGTAGATCCCCAGCATCACGAAGCTCAGCAGGTAGGCGAGCAGCACGGGGATGACAGGCTGCAGGGCAGCGAGCTCGACTCCACGCGGCGCCGGCAGTTCGAGAACCATGATGGTGATGAGAATGGCGATCACGCCGTCGCTGAACGCCTCGAGTCGGTGGGTTTTCAAGTAGTCGCGCTCCGGCGTTGTGATCCGTTCAACATGGCTGCATTATCAGTTGTTTCGGTTTCGGGTTGCCTGCTCCTAAAGGAGATCGCCCGCGAGGTGCAGAGCCGCACGCAGGGTATAATTCGCCGCTTTCTTCTGAATGACCGGAGGCGTTTTGGCGAATCCATTTTCCGTTACCCGCAGCACCGAGCAGAATCTGACGATTCTGGCTCTCGTAGGCTTCCTCGACGCACATACGGCACCGGAATTCGAGAATGCAATTCAGCAGGAGCTCGACGCCGACAACATCCGGCTGATCGTCGACTGCAGCAAACTGACTTACATTTCCTCAGCTGGTCTCGGCGTCTTCATGGGATTCATCGAAGAGCTGCGCGAGCGAGGCGGCGATATCAAGATCTGTGCACTTTCACCGAAGGTCGAACAGGTATTCGAGATTCTCGGCTTCCCCGCTCTGTACGATATCCTCGCCGATGTACCCGCCACCGTGCAGCGTTTCGCAGACAGCCCGATCAAGCAGGTCTGATATGACATTCGAGCAGGCATTCACCCTCAACGTGCCGTCCACGACGCAGAACCTGGCGTTGATCAGGGACTTCGTCAACCGGATCTCATCCCAGGCCGGATTCGATGCCGACGAGATGGCCAAGCTCGAGCTTGCGGTTGATGAGGCCTGCGCGAACGTAATCGAGCACGCGTACGAAGGGGAAGAAGGCAAGCAGGTGATGGTGAACGCGAGCTTCGACGACGAAGTGCTGCGGATCACCGTCGTTGACACGGGGAAAGGATTCGACCCGTCAGGAGTGCATCAGGCGAATCTCCGCGAGCTCGCGGAAAAAAGGCGGACGGGTGGATTGGGCATGCGGCTGATTCAGTCGCTCATGGACGAAGTTCACTACGAGATCGGGCCCGGCAACAAGAACGAACTGCAGATGGTGAAGCGGCTCCGCAAGCCGTGACGACCAACCTTCCTGTTGTCTTCTCGTTTCCCGACGACGCTTACAGGACACCTCGATTGTCATGCAGGCTTGAGTGGGTGTCATCTCGAGCGAGAGAACGGCAAATGCCGCGACTGGGAAAAAGAAACGAGGTGTCACAGCGATCCCTGACTCAGCCGAGCATCTCGTCATGAGCCTGACGTTTGAACGAGCCCGCGTCGAGGCGCTGGTCGAATCGGCGCAACTTCTTCAATCAGCCTCGAGCGTCGACGATCTCCTTCGTCACCTCCTGCGATCCTCCATGGCCCATCCTCTCGCGCGACGCGGATTCGTTTCCCAGACACTCAACGGCGAAACGAAAATCACTCATGTTCGCGGGATCAAAATCGACATTGGATCGGCCTACGACGAAGAAGCCCTGAGAGGAAACGGAATCGAGATCATTCGCGCGATCGGCTCCGAGGAGGATCGCATCGGGTGGATCGGCGTCGGGCTGTCGTCGACTGGAACGATCGCTGAGGAACAGGCCGAGTTCCTGACAGCACTGGTCAACATTTCAGCCGGCGCGATCCGAAATGTGCGCGCCAGCGCTGACGTCGCACTCCTCAACGAGAGTCTCGACCGTAAGGTTCAGCAGCTCAGAACGATCCTTGATCTCGTAAGAGGACTGACGGCGGTGACGGAACCGGAAGGTGTTGCGAGAATGCTTGGCCGGACTGTCGCCGGTCAGTGGGCCGCCTCGCGTCATGCCGTAGCGGGATGGAAGTCGGGGCAGAGCGACCTTGCCGTCATGAGCAGGGGAGTGGCGCTTCCCGAGATGGAACCGATGAAAGCGCTGGTCCGCGAGGCTGCGTCCGCGTCGATACGCGTATCGCAGATCGGCGATGATTCTCTGCGAGCCACTCTGTCTGCCAGCCGGCTCGAAGTGATCGTCCCCATTCGTTCCGGCGACGTGACGATCGGTGCAGTTCTCCTTGGACCTCGCGCCGGAGGCGCTCCCTACAGCGAGGACGACCTCGAGTACGCGCGCGGCCTGGCTGACCAGGCAGCGGTGGCGCTCGAAAATGCATGGAACTTCCGCGAGACGCTCGAGAAGAAAAAAATCGAGAAAGAGCTCGAGCTCGCTGCCGATATCCAGCGCCGATTACTCCCTGCTTCCATGCCTCTCGTAGCGGGGCTCGATGTGTACGCCGCAACGCGACCGGCACGACATGTCGGGGGCGATTACTTCGACGCGGTTCCCCTCTCAACGGGCGAAACGCTTTTCTGTGTCGCTGACGTGTCCGGAAAGGGAATCGCTGCCTCACTTCTCATGAGCAACTTCCAGGCGTCGCTTCGTGCCCTCTCGTCGACCGGAATGCCTCTGGCTGAGATGGTCGCCCGAATGAACGACCTGATGCACGCATCCACGGCATCGAACAAGTACGTGACTGCGATCTTCGTGCGCGTGGATCCGAACAGCCGCCAGTGCACAGTCGTCAACGCGGGCCACAATGACGGCCTGATCGTAAGAGCCAGCGGGGTCGTCAATCGGATCAAGGCGAGTGGTACCCCGGTTGGTCTCATGCCCGCGCGCAGCTATACAGAGACCACTAGTGAGCTCGCCGTGGGAGATGTTGTTGCTCTCTATAGTGACGGAGTCACCGAGGCCAACGACGTTGAAGAAAATGAGTTCGGAGATGAGCGGTTGATCGCGTTGCTGCAGGGAAACGTTGGGGGAAACGCGGAACTGCTGGTCGGCAAAGTGTTCGTCGAAGTTGACGGATTCGCTGGCAGTGCACCTCAGTACGATGACATCACGATGATGGTTATAAGGAAGACTGAGGAGCTGAGCTCTGAACTCAGGTCAGGAACGCCTCAAAGCAGCTGATGTCTCTTTGACTGGATAGCCGGACGCCGGCTCAAAGAGGACCGCTCGCCCATGGTCCCCAGATGGCGAGCGTGACATCGGGGCCTTGCAGATTCACGAATAGCGTTTCGCCGTCGGGGCTGAACGTCGCTCCTGCGAATTCCGCGCGACCGAATGAATCGGTGTCATAGCGGGCGAAATCAAAAATCTCTCCGACTGATGTCAGCCCGCGAAGGTACTGCTGTGTGGTGGGGCCGTCCTCACAGAGGAGGAGAGACCCGCGAGGACTCATGCAAAGGTTGTCCGGAGCCTTGAGCGTGTTGATATCATTCGACTCGTAGACGAGACGAAGGACGCCACTGGCGGGTGATCTCACCGCGCGCCGGCGGGCGTCTAAGGCTTTGTACGGCAGGTACTCCCAGATCTGACCGAGGCCCTTGTCTCCGCCATTCGTGGCGACGAACACAATCCGGCCGCTGGCGTAGTAGGCACCCTCGAGTCGACCGAACTTTGCCGCGCCGCGGGCTCGTCCCTGGTTGTACACCGCGAACAGGTTCGATTCCGCGTCGACAGGGTCGGGTTCTGGAATGTCCACCCAGTAGACCGGAAGGCGAATCCCGGGAAGTTGCCCGGTCTGAGTGTCGTATCTCAGTCTGTCGAGGATCGCGAGCATCTGCAAGCGGCCTCCATCAGCGAGTCTCCCCGCCGTGTTGGGGAGGAAACGATAAAACCCGGAGCCGCCCAGGTCCTCGGTGAGATAGACGATTCCGCTCGCAGGATCGATCGCGATTGCTTCGTGCCGGAAACGTCCCATGGCTGTGAGCGGTCGAGCAGCAACCGGGCCGTTGGCATCTGCTGAAACTTCGAAACAGTATCCGTGTTTTTTCTGAAATCCTGCCCCCGGACCAGCCGTAGTCTCCTCGCAGGTGATCCAGCTTCCCCACGGGGTGAAACCGCCCGCGCAGTTCACGGATGTTCCCGAAAGACTCACGAAGTCGCGTACCAGCAGCCTTGACCGCGGATCGACGACCAGGGTCGTCGTACCGCCCTGACCAAGCGTGTCGTAGAACTCTCCACTTCGGGCAATTCGGGGGCCGGGATCGAAGTGCTCGTGATTGCGCACCAGTCTCAACTCTCCGCGCACCTGGAAAGCCGACATCCCGTCGTGCCGAGTGGGCGTTGGATTGCCATCGGCCATCTGACTCCCCCTTGGCCCGATCGCGGTGTACTGAAATCCGGGAGGAAGAGCGATGAGAGATTCGCCGGTGTTCAGTGAAGGTGTCCGCACGAGCGACCCATACGTTTCGCGGCTGACGGTTTGAGCGAACGTATCGCCCGGGAGCGCGTGCTGGAGCACAAGGAACGCGCCCCCTGTCACACTGCCTCTCAAGAACGTCCTGCGGTCGATTCGCATCTCTGGCGCGTTCTCCGACTTTCCCCACTGCACGGGAACTGCCAGCGCTCAGCCCGCAGCTCGAGAACAGGGTCGTGTGAGCATCACAGTCCCCTCGTGATTGTGCCCCAAGTCTCGAAAGAGTAACCTTCGTCGATCGCAGGTGAGCGAAACGATCCCAAAGAATTCGCGTGCCCTCTATGCGCTCCTGGAGCTCTCGAAGGCGCTGAGTTCCGAGGTAGACCTCGATGACTTGCTGCGCGTCATCGTGGAGAAAGCTTCGTCAGTCATGGAGGCGGAGCGGACCAGCATCTTCGTCTTCGATGTGCTGCAGAACCGGCTCTGGACCAGAGTGGCTCAGGGGCTCGGAGACACGAAGATCGAGCTTGCGGTGGGTTCAGGCGTTGCGGGCGACGTAGCTCGGACCCTTGCATTGAGCAACATCGAAGACGCCTACCTCGATCCTCGCTTCAATCCGGAGTCAGACCGCAGGACGGGCTACAGAACGCGATCCATCCTGTCGGCTCCCGTACTGGACTCGCATGGGAATCTGCTCGGAGTCATTCAGAGCGTCAACAAGACGACCGCGCGGACCTTCGATTCCGAAGATGAACTGCTCATGCTTGCGCTTGCCTCCCATGTTGCCGTTGCCATGGAGCGGGCCAGACTCATAGGGGTCTATCTCGAGAATGAGCGTCTCGAGGAATCGCTCAAGGTTGCCCATGAGATCCAGATGAGGATGCTCCCTGCGGGCGCGGTCACTCTTCCCGAGGATTCTCCCTTCAACCTCCACGCGAGCATTCGACCTGCGAGGCAGGTCGGAGGCGACCTCTACGACTTTTTCTGGGATGACGAACGTCTCTACTTCTGCATCGGCGACGTAGCAGGCAAAGGAGTCGGTTCGGCGCTGGTCATGGCTCTTACGAAGACCCTGTTCCGGGCGAATGCGCGATTTCTCCCCGATCCCGCTGAGGTAATGACGGCCGTCAACGCCCGTCTCCATGAAGAGACGGACCCGACGATGTTCGTGACCGCGTTCTGCGGCTTCCTCGACCTCAGGGATGGACGTCTGCTGTTCAGCAACGCCGGTCACGACCGACCTCTCGTCCTGAGGAAAGGTACGCTTCCCCGTGTTCTGGAATCGATCCCCGGACTCGCTCTCGGAGTGCTCCCGCAATTTACCTACGTTCTGCAGGAAACGAAACTGCTGGCGGGTGAGAGCCTCTTCCTCTACACGGACGGAGTGACGGACGCGGACAATCCGGGCGAAGAGATGTTCTCTCTCCAGCGCATGCTCAGCACGCTCGAGGGGGGCTCACCACGGAATCCATCTGAGGCGATCGCGATTATGACTCGCAGCGTGGACGAATTCTCCGCAGGCGCGCAGCAGGTTGACGACATCACCATGCTGTGCGTGCAATACCGGGGACGCGTAACGCCGCGGGAGCCGTCCGGAGTGAACGGCTCGTTTCGTCGATCCATCGATTCGTTGCCTGGGATCTTTCAGATGGCCGGGCGATTTCGCACCAGCGAAAAGCTCGATGACGAGCTTGGTTTCGCGATCGACTTCGGGCTCGAGGAGATCTTCACCAATATGGTCAAGTACAACGCCGCGGGCGACGGGGAGATAAGGATCGAGCTGATGAACCGCGACGGCGAGATCGTTGTTGCCCTCACCGACCCCGACGCGCCACGATTCGATATCAACCGCGATGCGGCCGATGTTGACATCAGTGAGCCGCTGGAGACGAGGACGCCAGGCGGACTTGGAATTCACCTGGTGAAGAAAATGATGGATCGCGTCGAGTACAGTCATGAGAACCGAACCGCGAGAATTACGATGGTCAAGCGCGTCGAGTGACGCTGCTGCGCCCCCTCTGCAGGAGACTCAATGCTCGAAATCGTCGAAGGACCTGAAGAACGCCTGATCTTTACTGGAAGATTCGACGCCGCACAGGTCGACAAAGCCAGACGCGTGCTGCAACCGCTCTCGAGGGGCAGGACACTCGACTTTGCAAAGCTCGACTACATCTCGAGCGCCGGCCTCGGAATCCTCCTCGCAACGCAGCAGCGCCTGGCTGGAACCGGCGAAAAGCTGATCCTCATCAACGCGAACAGTCAGATCCGAGACGTGTTTCACTTCTCCGGGTTCGATCAACTCTTTGAGATCCGCTGACGCCAGAATGTTTCGTCCCTTAACGATGCGGGTTAAAACCTTCCCTGAATCGGAAACCAACTTTTTGCGGCGCCGCCTGTACTCATGAATGACGAAGAGATCGACCGCACTTGCGTCGCGCGCTGCCTCGGGGGAGACCTCGACGCGTTCTCGATGCTGATCGACAGATACCAGCACCCCATTTTCAACGCCATCTTCCACATGGTGAAAAACTACGAAGACGCGCAGGAAGTCTCTCAACAGGTATTCATGAAGGTGTATCAGCATCTGAACAGTTATGACCCAAATCGCAAATTCTTCAGCTGGATCTACAGAGTGGCCATGAACGAGGCGATCAATCACATGAAGAGCCGGCGCGAATGGGAACCGCTCACGGAAGCGGTGTCCTCGCGGGCACCTGGGCCTGCTGAGCGATTCGAAGCGAAGGAGCGCGAGCGCACATTGCGCGCTGCTGTGATGGCTCTCGATACGAACTATCGAGCCGTGATCGTGCTGCGACACTTCCTCGAGCTCTCGTACGAGGAAGCCGCCGAACTGTTGAGCCTCCCGGTAAAGACCGTGAAGTCGAGGCTCTTCACCGCTCGACAGCTTCTACGCGAGTGGCTCGTCGCAGGGGAAGGGGCTTAGTGGAGATGCTGAATCGCAGGACGCCGAAGGCTGACGAAACGCTCTGGCGGAGAGCTCTCTCATGCTGAGCGAGCGCACCATCGAGTTGATCCAGCTCCATGCTGACGGGACCGGAAGTCCGGAAGAGCGGACGGAGCTCGAAAAAATAGTAGCCAGCTCCGATGAGGCTCGACTCGAGCTCGAGTCGGTGACTGCGCTTCTGACGAAGCTCAATGCAGAGTCTCCGCTCGAAGCCCCACCCGGTTTCAGGCAGGACGTGCTGGCACGCGTCAGGGCAGAGCAAAGTACATCACCTCGACATCCGTCGAAGCGGTCCAGGACACGGCATGTCGGACTGGCCTGGGCGGCTGCGGCGCTTCTGGTAACTGGAGTCGCTTTCGTTGGTTCACGCGACAGTGGTGGCAACCGGGAGCTTCGAGACCGTGCCGTCGGTGCCGTGGTCTCGGATCAAAAACAGACTGAGTCAGATTCCTCCGACTGGTTGCTCGTGACTCCTCTCGAGTCGAGCGCGCCTCGTGGGTCCGGCACGGCGTTGACGATCCGAAGGAAAGGCGATCGTCTCGCTGTCGATGTGTCGTTTGACCAGACGCCGGCCTCTGGTCTCGCGATTGAATGGGACAGTCGCGAGCTCACTCTGGCAGACGATGCGACATCCTTCGATCAGCGGAACGGAGCGGCAGCTGCCATCGAAAAGGCGAGTTTTGCCGCCGAGGGGAGGGGAACGAAGTCGTTTCTATTCAACGTTCGTCGCACGCCGACCACCCGGACCATCATCACCGTCAGCCGTTCCGGCAGTAGTATTCTCTCTACATCCATTCCAATTCAGTGAACCATTTTCGGTTCGACAGCCAACTTCCTGTTAACGGAGTTGTATTCACAGCTGAGACCGGCTGACCGGACTCATTTTTGACCGATGGAGGCAGATATGGATTCGCAGAAAAAGAAACGCAATTTCCTGATCGGATTTGGTGGTGCGGCGGTTGTTCTTGTTGCCGTGCTGGCATCGTGGCCGCCGTCGTTCATCAATGAAGATGCGACCGGTGCCATCGGAGCGGTGCAAAAGCACAGAGCTCCTCAGATCACGTCGAAGGACGTTGTTCTTGTCGATGAGCCGACTCGTCGGGAAGAAGCCGTGATTTACGGCGACTACTTCAACGACGCGGCAAAACTCGAGAGCATCAGCACCGAGCTCAACATGGCAATGCGCAATCGCGCCGAAAATCTTGAAGCTCGCAGTGCGGGTTCACAGAGCAGTCTGGACAACGTGAGGCGCGAACTGCAAAGTCATTCAGCGGATTTGCAGGCGCGATACCTCGACAGCATGACGAGCTCGCTCAATGCCGCGAGCCAGCTCCTGGCACGTGATGCGTCAACTCTCTCAGCGAAGCAGCTGGAAAGTGCGCAGCAGGAGATCAGCGCTCTGTCGCAAAAACTCCAGAGCAGCACTGAGCTGGCGAGCGAAGATATGGCAAGCCTGAGCAGCCGATTCGCGAGTCTCACGGAGAGTCTTGCCGCAAAATCCGCTGGAGCTAGCAGCCTCCAGGCCATCGAAACCGAGCTGGCGAGCGCTTTCTCGCTCGACGCCGCCTCACGTCAGACGCTCGATGCAGCTTCGCGCCAGACGCTCGACGCGGCTTCCCGCCAGACCCTTGATCAGGCGGCCCAGCTGAATGCTGCCGCGCGACTCGAAAACCTTTCGCAGCAACTTGCCAGTGCGGCAAGTCTCGACGCACACCTGCAGCACCGCGCCGCGCATCTCGACGCACACCTGCAGCACCGCGCCGCGCATCTCGACGCGATGTCTCTCGAACAGAAAAGTCTCGGCGTCGCGGCCGCTGCGCTCGACGCGTTCTCACAAAGTGCTCTCGGTTCGCGAGAGGCTTCAACGCTCCAGAGTGCCAGCCGCGATCTGGCAAACCTCGGCAATCGCCTCGAGTCCAGGGCAGTCGACAACATGCAGTCGAGACTCGCGGCCCAGGATCAATTGTCTGCAAGTTTGCAGAGCATGAGCGCGCTTCTCGGGTCAGTGAAGAACGATCTCCAGAGCCGCAACGCGGTACTCGACAATCGCTTCTCTTCCGCACTGGCAGGTGCTGTTCGCGCGCTGGAGTCCCGCAACGCGGAGCTTCAGGCGAAGATGGCCGCACGAGCGCAGGCGGAACTGGGAGCCATTGCTTCGCGCCTCGACAACCGTGCGCAACTGAGCAACAAACTGCAGGCGTCTTCCCAGCTCGGATCACAGCAAGTGGAAGCCAGAGTCGCGGATATGGGCGCCCGGGCCGAACTACAGAAGAGCGCGCAGCTCCAGCAGCGCTCTGCTGACCAGATGGGTGTAAGGCTGGCAAGCCGTGCAGAGCTCGCCTCAAAAATGCAGAATCACCTCGCATCACTCAACCGCTCACTCGAGAACCGCTCAGCGGCCAATCTCGAGTCACGTCAGAGTCTCCAGCTCCAGGGACGCGCACTCGAGAGCAGAGCGGCCACAGAGCTTCTTGAGTTGGCAAGGGTCAAATAGCACAGAAGATCGGGCAGTTAGCTGTAGATTAAGCGCCGCCGGGTTACCCCGGCGGCCGCTTTCTTTTTGTCACCTCGTCACCAGCGTTTCCCGTTGTTAACCCGCTCTAATGACACCCGTCACATTGCTGGGGTAGTGAGCCGCCAAGCGGCGTATCCCTCTCCCCGGCGGGGAGAGGGAAGCGAGCGAAGCGAAGCAGGGAGAGGGGCGTGAAAGTCTCGCCAGTCCGAAGAAAAGGGCGAGGTCTTCGTATCTTTCGCGGCCCCTCTCCCGGTCGCTTACGCGACCACCCTCTCCCCGCCGGAGATCGTCTCAAAAGATTGTTGATGATAATAAGATGCAATATTTCATGATACTATTAGGTCATGAAAGCGATCGATGCGGATTTCACCAAGACGTTCTTGTTCCCGCTGGCACTTGAAGACTTTCTGCCACCGACCCA
>DATLXH010000014.1:0-3242 GCA_035576005.1 Thermoanaerobaculia bacterium
CTCTCGTACGGACCGGTCGTTTTGCCTCCCGTTGCTCCCCACCCCGTGTTACCACGACGCAGTTACGGTCAGCTTCAGTCAATGAACGTTTGACCAGAAAGGACTTTCACCCTTCTGCTCGCGTGCGCTTTCGGGCGCACCTCCCGGTCGCTTACGCGACCACCCCTCTCCCCGCCGGGGAGAGGGACTTCGCCCCTTCGGGCGCGAGTCCCGCCGCGTGTCATCACTTCTTCAACAGCGCACCCGCTGTTAAATGGCTTCTTAATGAAGTCAGTGACATTGGCGGTGCTATTTGTGGCCGGACATTCCAATGTCCGGCGCGCCGGAGGCGCGAGCGAAACCGCCGGACATTGGAATGTCCGGCCACAAATAGCACCGCCTCCTGCGGTACCAAGGAGTGACGCTTCATTACCTCTTCACCAGCGTGCTCACGCTGTTAACCGCCCCGGGATGACACCGCGTTTCTTTTCTCGTGAAAACGGGACGCCGGTTCGCGAGCTTTGCCGATTACCTCCGCTCGATGACTGCCGTGCCTTCCAGGAACTGATCAAGTCCCGATCGCAACCACTGCTTCGCACCGGCGTCATTCCGAAGATATGCATCAAGAAATGCGAGACTCGTCTGCTGGATCGTGTCGATGTGATCCGCGTGCATGAGGCCAGGACAACGTTCATCATCAGAAAACGTCGAATGCGTTCCGTCACGCAGGGTCACCAGGTACCGATCATTCCCCGACGATCGATCGAATGAGATCCGCCGATGAGCCACAGTCGTCTTCCATAGTCTCGACTGGTCGCGCGTGCCGGTCATGTGGAGTGCCGGCAGCCTCACCCCCGCGTACTCCTCAGCTCCGTCGTCCCCAAACAGGCGAGGCATCGAGAGGGCAATGACGGCGTCGACTCTCGCGTCCGCTCCCGGAGGTGCCACATCATCTCCCTGACTCAGACGCAGCCCGGACTTGACCAGAGCGGTGAATGCGCCCATCGAGTGTCCCGCCACGGCCACCGTTTCCGGGTCGAGCCGGCCGAAGTAGCGTGATCCCGATTGTTTATTGAGCTCGGTGAGGCGATCGAGCACGAAGCCAATGTCCTGCGGACGGTTGATCCAGTTCTCACGTTTCTGACCGGCTTTGTAGAGTGCGTACCATCCCAGCTCGGAGTCGCTGCCATGATGCTGCGGATGGATGACGAAGTAACCGTGAGTTGCAAGGTACCGTCCGAGGTACTCGTAGCCTTCGCGATCGTTGCCGAGACCATGCGAGAAGATGACGATGGGAAGCGGCGTCGCCGTACTCAGCGGAGCGTAAATCCGAACCGGGATCTCCCGTTGTCTGGACGAATCGTTCCAGACTTCCGCGATCACCTCGACTCCCTCCACGCTTGCCGCGGACTGCCGGTAGGAATGGAGACGTGCCGTGCCCGCATCGCGGGTGAGGGCGTTACGAACGCAGCCGCAACCAGATAGCAGTGGGATCAGAAGAACGACGATGGCGCGCAGCAGGATTGTCATGACCAGGTCCCCCAGCGCAAATGCCGCGCCTCTTCCCGTCGGCATTGATCGTGCTGCCGGCGGAACTCATGACTGAAGCTATCGGATGGATCAGTTCTCTGATCCTTTTCTCAACCGTCGCAAAGCAGGTTCACAAGCAGTGGAAAGATGGTTCGAGCGAGGGGGTGTCAAAATGGCTTTTCATCGGTCAGATGGCCGCTTCACTCGGCTTTCTCGTCTATAGCTGGCTGGTGAAAAACTGGGTCTTTGTTGCGACAAACGGGTTCATGGTGCTCAATGGAATGGTCGGTTTCGGAATCACGATGATGCACCGTCGACGCGAGGCTCGTGAAGGAACAGGAAAGTGATTCCCGTTTCCACGAGCGCAACACCTACAATCCCTGCATGATGAATCGTCGAGCTTTCGCAAAACTCTCGAGCCTTGCTCTTCTCGCCGCCCCGGCAGCGCATACCATCGGCCAGACCTCGGTGAAAAGCGTCCGTTCCGCGCCGCTACGCCCGCGGAAGCTATCTCCCGGCGACACCGTTGGAATGGTCCTGCCAGCCAGCATGTCGTTCGAAGCCGACGAGATCGCGCTTGCCCGGGAAACGCTCGAAGCACTGGGGATGAAAGTGGTGCTGGGAAAGCACGCATACGATCGCTACGGTTACCTTGCAGGGAAGGATCGTGACCGCGCCGCAGACATCAATGCCATGTTCGCCTCCCCGGACATCGACGGGATCTTCGCGTTCTCCGGTGGCTGGGGCGCCCCTCGGGTTCTTCCGTACATCGACTACGAGTTGATCAGACGGAACCCGAAAGTATTCATCGGCTTCAGCGACATCACAGCGCTGCTCACAGCGATCAACCAGAAGACCGGACTCGTGACGTTCCACGGCCCCGTCGCGCACTCCTCATTCGAGCCGTTCACGCTCGAGAGTTTCAAACGTGTCGTCATGTCGTCGCAATCGATCGGTACGCTTTCCAATCCGCCGAAACCAGAGGAGCAGCTGGTCCGTCGCGACTATCGGATCGTGACACTGACTGGAGGCAAGGCGACTGGCACGATCGTTGGCGGCAACCTGAGTCTCATTGCAGCGACGATGGGTACGCCGTATGAGATTGAAACCGAGGGTTCGATCTTCTTCATCGAAGACGTTCGCGAAGAGCTCTACCGCGTCGACCGGATGCTCACGCAGCTCTGGCTTGCCGGTAAATTTGATCGGGTCAAAGGTCTGGTCTTCGGCCGCTGCACCGACTGCCCTGTCAAAGGCCCATCGCTCAGTCTCGAAGAAATCCTGCGGGAACGATTTCTTCCTTCCGGCGTTCCGGCGATCTCGGGTTTCGCATTCGGACACATCGAGAAGAAGCTCACGATCCCGATCGGGATGCAGGCCACGCTTGATGCGGATGCAGGAACGCTGGAGATCGCAATGTCGGCTGTGACTGACTGACAGGATTTGGCGGAGTGAGAGGCGACGCGAAAGCGGGTCGGCCCAAGCTTCTGATGACACCGGTTCACTCTCTGACGTCGTTGAGCCGCGAAGCGGCGTAATCCCTCTCCCCGGCGGGGAGAGGGAAGCGAGCGGAGCGAAGCAGGGAGTGGGGCGTCAAAGTCTCGCCAGTCCTTCGAAAAGGGCGAGGTCTTCGTATCTCTCGCGGCCCCTATAGGGGTAGGGAGGGCTGGTAGGCCCCCCCTCCCTCCGAACCGTACGTGCGGATCTCCCGCATACGGCTCTCCGGTTGATGTTTC
>DATLXH010000015.1:0-2678 GCA_035576005.1 Thermoanaerobaculia bacterium
CTCCAACGCCCACGACAGATAGGGACCGAACTGTCTCACGACGTTCTGAACCCAGCTCGCGTACCACTTTAAATGGCGAACAGCCATACCCTTGGGACCGACTACAGCCCCAGGATGTGATGAGCCGACATCGAGGTGCCAAACTCCGCCGTCGATATGAACTCTTGGGCGGAATCAGCCTGTTATCCCCGGAGTACCTTTTATCCGTTGAGCGATGGCCCTTCCATACAGAACCACCGGATCACTAAGACCTACTTTCGTACCTGCTCGACGTGTCTGTCTCGCAGTCAAGCGCGCTTTTGCCTTTATACTCTACGACCGATTTCCGACCGGTCTGAGCGCACCTTCGTACTCCTCCGTTACTCTTTAGGAGGAGACCGCCCCAGTCAAACTACCCACCATACACTGTCCTCGATCCGGATAACGGACCTGAGTTAGAACCTCAAAGTTGCCAGGGTGGTATTTCAAGGTTGGCTCCACGCGAACTGGCGTCCACGCTTCAAAGCCTCCCACCTATCCTACACAAGCAAATTCAAAGTCCAGTGCAAAGCTATAGTAAAGGTTCACGGGGTCTTTCCGTCTAGCCGCGGATACACTGCATCTTCACAGCGATTTCAATTTCACTGAGTCTCGGGTGGAGACAGCGCCGCCATCGTTACGCCATTCGTGCAGGTCGGAACTTACCCGACAAGGAATTTCGCTACCTTAGGACCGTTATAGTTACGGCCGCCGTTTACCGGGGCTTCGATCAAGAGCTTCGCGTTAGCTAACCCCATCAATTAACCTTCCGGCACCGGGCAGGCGTCACACCCTATACGTCCACTTTCGTGTTTGCAGAGTGCTGTGTTTTTAATAAACAGTCGCAGCGGCCTGGTATCTTCGACCGGCATGGGCTTACGCAGTAAATGCTTCACCCTCACCGGCGCACCTTCTCCCGAAGTTACGGTGCCATTTTGCCTAGTTCCTTCACCCGAGTTCTCTCAAGCGCCTTGGTATTCTCTACCCAACCACCTGTGTCGGTTTGGGGTACGGTTCCTGGTTACCTGAAGCTTAGAAGCTTTTCTTGGAAGCATGGCATCAACCACTTCGTGTTCTAAAAGAACACTCGTCATCAGCTCTCGGCCTTAGAATCCCGGATTTACCTAAGATTCCAGCCTACCACCTTAAACTTGGACAACCAACGCCAAGCTGGCCTAGCCTTCTCCGTCCCTCCATCGCAATAACCAGAAGTACAGGAATATTAACCTGTTTTCCATCGACTACGCTTTTCAGCCTCGCCTTAGGGACCGACTAACCCTGCGTCGATTAACGTTGCGCAGGAAACCTTGGTCTTTCGGCGTGGGTGTTTTTCACACCCATTGTCGTTACTCATGTCAGCATTCGCACTTCTGATACCTCCAGCAAGCTTCTCAACTCACCTTCACAGGCTTACAGAACGCTCCTCTACCGCATCACCTAAGTGATACCCGTAGCTTCGGTGTATGGTTTGAGCCCCGTTACATCTTCCGCGCAGGCCGACTCGACTAGTGAGCTATTACGCTTTCTTTAAAGGGTGGCTGCTTCTAAGCCAACCTCCTAGCTGTCTAAGCCTTCCCACATCGTTTCCCACTTAACCATAACTTTGGGACCTTAGCTGACGGTCTGGGTTGTTTCCCTTTTCACGACGGACGTTAGCACCCGCCGTGTGTCTCCCATGCTCGGCACTTGTAGGTATTCGGAGTTTGCATCGGTTTGGTAAGTCGGGATGACCCCCTAGCCGAAACAGTGCTCTACCCCCTACAGTGATACATGAGGCGCTACCTAAATAGCTTTCGAGGAGAACCAGCTATCTCCGAGCTTGATTAGCCTTTCACTCCGATCCACAGGTCATCCGCTAACTTTTCAACGGTAGTCGGTTCGGTCCTCCAGTTAGTGTTACCCAACCTTCAACCTGCCCATGGATAGATCGCCCGGTTTCGGGTCTATTCCCAGCGACTAGACGCCCTATTAAGACTCGCTTTCGCTACGCCTCCCCTATTCGGTTAAGCTCGCCACTGAAAATAAGTCGCTGACCCATTATACAAAAGGTACGCAGTCACCCAACAAAGTGGGCTCCCACTGCTTGTACGCATACGGTTTCAGGATCTATTTCACTCCCCTCTCCGGGGTTCTTTTCGCCTTTCCCTCACGGTACTAGTTCACTATCGGTCAGTCAGTAGTATTTAGCCTTGGAGGATGGTCCCCCCATATTCAGACAAAGTTTCTCGTGCTCCGTCCTACTCGATTTCATGACTAAGAGATTTTCGCGTACAGGGCTATCACCCACTATGGCCGCACTTTCCAGAGCGTTCCGCTAATCTCAAAGCCACTTAAGGGCTAGTCCCCGTTCGCTCGCCACTACTAAGGGAATCTCGGTTGATTTCTTTTCCTCAGGGTACTTAGATGTTTCAGTTCCCCTGGTTCGCTTCTTAAGCCTATGTATTCAGCTTAAGATACCTAACTTATGTTAGGTGGGTTCCCCCATTCAGACATCTCCGGATCAAAGTCTGTTTGCCGACTCCCCGAAGCTTTTCGCAGGCTACCACGTCTTTCATCGCCTCTGACTGCCAAGGCATCCACCGTATGCGCTTCTTCACTTGACCATATAACCCCAAGCAATCTGGTTATACTGTGAAGACGACATTCGCCGAAAATTCGAT
>DATLXH010000016.1:0-4570 GCA_035576005.1 Thermoanaerobaculia bacterium
ATCGTCATTTCTCCCAAATCTCCGGCGAGGATCGTCTTTTTGCTTGTTTCGGCGACCAAGGCCCTCGTTCGCTCACGATCTGCTCCGCTCTGAAGCTCTCCGAGACATCATAATCATCAGCGACATTTGAGACGATCTCCGCCGGGGAGAGGGATTCGCCCCCTTCGGGGCACGGGCCCACGCCGGGTGCGATCACCTCGTCACCAGCGTTCCACGCTGTTCACACGCTCGGGATGAACGCACCGCGGTTGACGAGCCCGTGTCCATAACGCTTTCGTATAGAATCGACGTCTCCGAAACCAATCAATTGAGGAAACACTCGATGCGCGTGACTGCTCGATTCATGCTCTCCATGTCGATGCTTTTACTGGCCGCTCCGTCAAGCGGGCAGCAGCTCATGTCCCGGAAAACCGAGCAGCTCAACCTCGTCTATTACGACAAAGCGCACGAGTACCTCTCTTACCATCTGGTGCGCAGCTTCGAGAACTCGCTTGCATTCCACCGCAAGCTTTTCAATTACACGCCCACCGAACCGGTGCTAATCCTGATGCAGGACTTCGGTGACTACGGGCATGGTGGAACATCGACGCTTCCATGGAACTACGTGAGCGTCGGCATCGAACCCTTCGACTATGTCTACGACGTACTTCCCGCCAATGAGCGAATGAACTGGCTCATGCACCACGAGCTCGTTCACGTGGTGGCAACGGATAAGGCGGCGGGAAGCGACCTTTTCTTCCGCAAGCTCTTCCGCGGCAAAGTCAGCCCCATCCAGGAAAATCCAATCTCGATGTTCTACAGCTTCCTGACCAGTCCACGCTGGTATTCGCCACGCTGGTATCACGAAGGGATCGCGGTCTTTCTCGAAACATGGATGGCCGGCGGAGTGGGCCGGTCCCTCGGTGGTTACGACGAGATGGCTTTTCGCGCCATGGTCCTGGAGGGCTCGCATTTCTACGACATCGTAGGACTGGAATCGGAAGGAACCACGATCGACTTCCAGGTCGGACAGAACTCGTACCTCTACGGCACGCGGTTCGTCACCTGGCTGGCCATGCAGCATGGTCCCGAAAAACTGATCGAGTGGTTCAATCGCACGCCGGACAGCCGCCGCTACTTTTCCTCGCAATTCCAGAAAGTTTACGGACTCTCCATCGACGACGAATGGCGGCGCTGGCTCGAATGGGAACAGACGTGGCAGAAAACGAACCTGGCCCTGATCCGGAAATATCCGGTCACTCCGGAGAAAACGATCACGACGGAAACGCTGGGGTCTGTCTCTCGGAGTTTCTACGATCCCGAGCGCGAGCTGCTTTACGCGGCGGTCAATCGTCCTGCGAAACCTGCCCAGATCGTGTCGATCGATGTGAACAGCGGCCGCGTGTCACCGCTGACCGAAGTGGGCGCTCCGGCTCTCTACTTCGTGACCTCGATTGCCTACGACGCTGTAGGCAAAAAGATCTTCTTCACCAGCGATAACACCCGAGGCTGGCGCGACCTCAATGAGCTCGATCTGGCAAGTGGAAAACGCCGGGAGGTCCTCAAGAACAGCCGCACTGGAGATCTCGTGGTCCACCCCGTCGATCAGGCGGTCTGGGGTGTCCAGCACAACAACGGTCTCTCCTCTCTAGTCCGGATCCCGAAGCGAGGTGACGCCTGCGGCGCGGGGACCGAATGTCCGGAGTACAACGCCTGGAACGTGGTTCTGACTCTCGACTACGGGCGGGACATCTTCGATCTCGATATCTCACCTGATGGAAAGACTCTGAGCGCTTCGATGATCGACGTGACAGGCGATCAGAAGCTCATCAAACTCGACATCGCTCGTCTGCTCTCAGGAGACTCCGCGATCGACGTTCTCCATGAGTTCAAAGGGAACTCCGCGGCGAATTTTGTTTTCTCGCGGGACGGCCGCTATCTCTTCGGCACGTCGTACTACACCGGCGTGTCGAACGTCTTCCGCTTCGACCTCGAGACCCGGAAAATGGAAGCTGTCACGAACGCCGAATCGGGTCTCTTTCGTCCCGTGATGCTCGGGGACGACAAACTTGCCGCCTTTCGTTACTCAGCCACCGGATTCGTACCCGTCACTCTGCCGATCGCGGTACGCGAGGACATCAGCGCCATTCATTATCTCGGCCAGGAAGTCGTCGACAAGTACCCCATCGTGAAGAGCTGGAACGCCGGTTCCCCTGCCAGAGTCGATCTCGACAAAGTCTCTACATACGTTGGGGCTTACCGGCCTCTCTCACAGATGAAGATGGCATCGATTTACCCGGTTTTGGAGGGCTACAAAAACTCTGTCGTGGCCGGCGTACGAGCAAATTTTTCAGACCCTCTCGGCCTTCACTCGGTTGACTTGACTGCCGGGTACTCTCCTGACAGCGACCTCGGCGCGGACGAACGGCTGCACGTCTCACTCGGCTACGATCACGCGCCGTGGAACGTGCGACTTCGATACAACGCCTCGGATTTTTACGATCTCTTCGGCCCGACCAGGACCAGTCGAAAAGGACATTCCGCTGCGGTCTCGTATCACGACTATCTCGTCTACGAGAGGCCCAGGACTCTGGAGTACACGATCAGAACCGCATACTACGGCGGACTGGACACGCTCCCCGACTTCCAGAATGTAAGAGCGCCATTCGAGGAATACGCAACGGTCGGTGCACACATCGATTACCACAACCTGAAAAGGACGATTGGCGCCGTGGACTTCGAGCGCGGCACGAACTGGTCGCTGGCCACGAGTGGCAGCTATGTCAATTCCGAGTTCTTCCCCCGCATCCAGGGCAGCTGGGACCACGGCGTGGCTCTTCCCCTCGATCATTCGTCGATCTGGCTGCGAACCTCCGCAGGGAAGTCGTTCGGAGACCGAAGCAATCCCTTCGCGAATTTCTTCTTCGGCGGCTTCGGCAACAACTACGTCGATTACGGATCGGTGCGGAGATACCGCGACTATGAGAGCCTGCCCGGAGTGGAGCTCAACGAAATCGGAGGGAATGACTTCGCGAAGACGACGGTCGAATTGACACTGCCTCCCCTCCGTTTCGAGAAGATCGGAGTCCCGGCGCTCTACACCAACTGGTCGCGACTGGCGCTCTTCTCGTCGGGGCTGGTAACCGACGTGGCTGATAGCGACTTCCGGCGCAAGACCTGGAACGTGGGCGGTCAGGTCGACTTCTCGGTGGTGATGTTCTCCAGTCTCGATGCGACCTTCTCGGTGGGCTATGCAGTGGCCAGCTCCGAGGGAGAATCGTCGGACGAGGTCCTGATCTCTCTCAAGCTGCTACGCTGATCTCCGGGAAAGCCAGGCATGAGCGGAGGAGTGGCGGCGGGTCTGGTCATACGTTTCATCCTCGGGTTTATCCCGGTCTGTCTGTTTCTGAGCAGTCTCGTTTACCTGGACAGCTACAAGCTCGTCCGGCTGCGCACACTGCTGCAGCTCGTAGCCATTGGCTGCATCGCTGCGGGCCTGAGTTACGTGGCTAACCAGACACTGCTCGGTTCAGGTGTGATCGAGCGATGGCTCCTCACTCGCGTGACAGCGCCGCTGCTGGAGGAGATTCTCAAAGCGTTACCGATTCTTTTCCTGCTGCGGACCAGGCGGGTCGGCTTTCTCGTCGATGCCGCCATCTTCGGGTTCGCGGTGGGGACGGGGTTTGCTCTGGCAGAGAACGTCTATTATCTCTGGGCCCTGTCCGGCTCATCGCCGACTTTATGGGTCGTCCGTGGCTTCGGCACGGCGGTGATGCATGGCGGGACGACCGCGATCTTCGCGATGATCACCAAGACATTCTTCGAACGGAAAGAGTCCGAGGCCATGCTGCTGGCCTTTCCGGGACTGGTGGCGGCGTTCGCCATTCACTCCTTCTTCAATCAGTTTCTTTTCTCTCCCACCGTCTCGGCTGTGGCGGTGATCGTTGTGCTCCCACCCCTCCTGGCCATCGTGTTCGGACAGAGCGAGCGCTATCTGAGGTCGTGGCTGGGAAGCGAGTTCGATGTTGACGCGGAGCTGCTGGAGGCACTGCGCTCCGGGGAGTTCCTCTCCTCGAGGCCGGGTCGCTATCTCCAGTCCGTGCGTGAGCGTTTCGATGGTGTCGTGATGGCCGACATGCTCTGCTATCTCCGGTTGCAGACAGAGCTCTCACTCCAGGCCAAGGGGATGTTGATCATGAAAGAGAGCGGGCTTCCAATCAGGAAAGATGTCGAGATCAACGACAAGATCGCCGAGCTGCAATTCCTGCGGGAAAGCATCGGCAAAACCGGCGCCCTGGCACTCTCGCCAATTCTTCCGGAAGCATCCCACGCGCGCTGGCAATTGCACATGCTCGCGGGCGGGGAGTGAGGCCTGTGTGCGGGACGTGGGAGGGGCGGGCATCCCTCTCCCCGGCGGGGCATACGCGCTAAATTTACCTCCCGGATCTAGCCCGCATTTCTCACGGACCTTCGCCGTGAGACGACGGATAGCGGCCTGTCTGCTTCGTTGCACGGCAACTTCGCTCCTTGACATAGTGTCGACTATGCCTTCGTCGCAAAATCGCCGTGCGCCTCGCATCCAAGCCACTCT
>DATLXH010000017.1:0-13654 GCA_035576005.1 Thermoanaerobaculia bacterium
ATAGCGGCCTGTCTGCTTCGTCGCACGGCAATTTCGCTCCTCGACATAGTGTCGACTATGCCTTCGTCGCAAAATCGCCGCGCGCCTCGCATCCAAGCCACTCTCCGTCGTCTCACGACAAACGTCTGTGAGAAATGCGGGCTAATCGCGTGGCGGCTTGCGCACGACCGCGATGTTTCCGCTACCGAGTATGGTCGCTGTGCGGTCTGGAGCAATTGCGATCGCAGCCGCTGACGGGATCCCGATTGCCATCTCGATCTCAGGCCGAGCCGCGATGCTTCTCACTGTTGCATCCCGTCCGGGGTCGAATGCTGCCTGAATCGCAACACGTTCCAGCAGCGCTAACCCGTTGGTCTGTCTCCCGTCGCTGCCGGCAACGACAAGCGCCCCGGATGCGGTCGCCGAAGCTCCGATCGCCATGACCGCCGAACCCGACTCTAAAGCTTCCCGGATCGCGTCGTTGACGGGTGAGCCCTGGATGGTTTGGAGCAGCGTCGTGAGCACACCGCCACCGATGTAGATCGCTCCGGAAGAACGGAGCGTCGCAAGGCTCCTGTTTCGACGCACATCACGACCTCGATAGACCGGAACGTTTATCAGGTCGATTCGGGGGTCCAGTTTCCTGAAATAGGTGGCCAGGTGCGTCGCGTACTCGCTCGAGCCGGAGGCAGTCGGAAGGAATGCGATCGTACGATTATCTTCCGGAATATGGCTCAGGAGAAACCGATCTACCTCCTCGGTTTCTCCGAACGAAAACTCACCGCCGCCAGCAAGGATGAGCCATCCCTGTGTGGGGGCGCCGGGGATGATCAGCGGGGAAGGCATTCAGTTGAATCCAGGGCAGGCAGGATAGTGAGGGCGCTCGGAGCGCCGCCGCCCTCACTAGCGCTTCCAGACCTCTTCGAGCTTCGCTCCCATGTCAGCGGGCGAGTCGATTACGTGAATGCCCGCCTCGCGAAGGGCAGACATCTTTTCTTCGGCGGTTCCTTTCCCGCCGCTGATGATGGCACCTGCGTGCCCCATTCTTCGACCGGGCGGCGCCGTCTGTCCGGCAATGAAAGCGACTACCGGCTTGGTGACGTACTTTTTCACGAACGTGGCTGCGTCTTCCTCCGCAGTTCCACCAATCTCGCCGATCATGATGATCGCTTCGGTATCGGGGTCATTTTCAAATGCGCCGAGGCAATCGACGAAGTTGGTTCCCGGAAGCGGATCGCCACCGATGCCGACTGCTGTCGACTGGCCGATTCCGCGCTTCGTCAACTGACCGACCGCCTCGTATGTGAGCGTACCGGAGCGCGACACGATCCCGACGTTGCCGGGCTTGTGGATATGCCCGGGCATGATCCCGATTTTCGCCTGCCCCGGTGTAATGATTCCGGGGCAGTTCGGGCCGATGAGACGAGACGCACCGGCACGCTGCAGATAATCGGCGCCACCTGCGGTCTGCGTTTTCGACGCATCGAGCGATCCACCGCGTGCAGAGGCTTCTCGAATCGCATCGACATGTCGCCCCACCCGCGCGAGGTTGTTTTTACCAAGAAAGTCGTGCGCGCGCACCATGTCATTCACCGGAATGCCCTCGGTGATGCAGATGATCAGTTCCACGCCCGCGTCAGAGGCTTCCATGATTGCGTCTGCCGCGAAAGGAGGAGGGACGAAGATCAACGCGCAGTTCGCCCCTTCCTTCTCGCGGGCATCGGCGACTGTGTTGAATACCGGAAATCCCTCGTGGGTCGTCCCCCCTTTTCCCGGAGTTACGCCGCCAACGACCTTCGTTCCATACTCGCGGCACGTGATGGCGTGAAAGGTTCCCTCGCGCCCCGTAATCCCCTGCACGATGACTCGCGTGTTCTTATCTGCCCAGATCGCCATTCATTTCTCTCCTGAAGCTTCACCGCTCCGTGTCATCCCGAGCGTCGAGCGAGGGATCTGGGAGGGGGCCTTACCCCGTGAATCATGATTCGAAATCGTTGTTCGTGCATGAGGCCCCCGCCCGGATCCCTCGCTCGACGCTCGGGATGACACCCTCTTTCTTTTTCTCAGGCACGCCACTTGGCCGTACATTCTCTCGGGATGCCACTTTGTGTTTTCGTTCGATCTCTCAACGCCCGACTGCAGCACGCACGACTTTTTCTGCAGCGTCCGACATGCCGTCTGCGGTGATGAGGTTGAGTCCCGATTTCGCGAGAATCTCTTTTCCCAGCTCCACATTCGTCCCTTCGAGTCTGACGACGACGGGAACAGGCAGTCCTACTTCCCTGGAAGCCTGAACGACTCCCTCGGCGATTCGATCGCAACGCATGATTCCGCCGAAAATGTTGATGAGGATCGCTTTCACATTCTTGTCACTCAGAATGATACGAAACGCGTTCTTGACCTGTTCGGCGTTCGCACCACCGCCGACATCCAGGAAGTTCGCAGGAGATCCGCCAGCCAGCTTGATGATGTCCATCGTTGCCATGGCGAGTCCGGCGCCATTGACCATGCATCCGACATTGCCCTCGAGCTTGATGTAATTCAGCCCGAACTTCGATGCCTCCACTTCGAGAGGATCCTCTTCCTTCAAATCGCGAAGCGCGAGGAAGTCCTTGTGCCTGAACATCGCGTTGTCATCGAAGTTCAGCTTACAGTCGAGCGCGAGAACGTCCCCCTCTTTGGTAATGAGCAGAGGATTGATCTCCATGAGCGAGGCGTCCGTTTCTATGTACGCACGCACGAGCTTCTGGACAAAATCGACGCACTTTTTGAATGCATCACCCTCGAGACCCAGCGCGTACGCCACCTGGCGCGCCTGAAAAGGCTGTGCCCCAAGAAGGGCGTCTACGGGCTCGCGGTGAATGGCCTTCGGATCGCGCTCCGCGACGACCTCGATTTCCATCCCGCCCTGCGTCGAGGCCATCACAACCGGCTTGCCAAGCTTGCGGTCCAGAGTGATTCCGAGATAGAGCTCCTTGTCGATATTGAGCGCTTCTTCCACCAGCAGTTTTCCAACAACCCGCCCCTCAGGGCCGGTCTGGTGGGTGACCAGGGTCATCCCGATCATCTTCCGGGCGATCTCCTCAGCCTCGCCGGCGGACTTCGCCAGCTTGACTCCGCCACCTTTCCCGCGGCCCCCGGCATGGATCTGTGCCTTCACGACAACCCTTCCGCCGAACTGCTCGGCAGCAGCCTTTGCGGCCTCGGGAGTTTCGACCATCATTCCGCGCGGAGTGGGAACGCCGTACCGGCGGAGGATTTCCTTAGCCTGATATTCATGTACGTTCATAGGGGTAGAGGTTTTATCACGGGAACGGCGATGTAGGACAGACACTCTTGTCTGTCGTTTGACAAGATCGGATGTCCCGTGACAGACAGGAGTGACTGTCGTACATTCGCGTTCGATTATTTCTGCCGTTCCATATAGAGTTCCAGCGAGCTGTCAGCGAGCTACGACATGCGATCGATCATCACAGGCAGCGGAATCGGAATCCCCCCGAACCTCGTGGAGAACGACAGGCTTGCCGAGATCATGGACACCTCGGACGAGTGGATCCAGACGAGAAGCGGAATCCGGCAGCGCTACTACGCCAAGGCCGGCCAGGGATCGGGCGAGCTTGGCTCCATCGCGGCGGCCATGGCGCTCAAGGTCGCAGAGGTTCGAAAGGAAGATCTGGACGCCGTCATCTTTGCGACCATGACGCCAGACTATTTCTTTCCGGGGAATGGCCCGGTGTTGCAGCAGCGGCTCGGGTTGCCGCAGATCCCGACCTTCGATATCCGTCAACAGTGCTCGGGATTTCTCTATGGGCTGGATCTGGCGGATTCGCTGATCAAAAGCGGAAAGTTCCGAAGGATCCTCCTGATTGGAGCCGACGTGCACACGCCTTTCATGCCGTGGGCAAATGGCTGGGACGCGATGATTGAAAAAGGGAGTCGAACCGTTACCGAAGAGGAGAAAGCGGCGAACACTCGTTACCGTGACAGGACGGTCCTTTTCGGCGACGGCGCAGGAGCCGTCGTAGTCGAAAGGTCGGAGAGCGACAAGCGTGGCCTACTTGCGTCGAGGCTCTATACCGATGGTGCCGGTCTCGAGGCTCTCTACGTGAAAGGCGCTGGTTTCCGCCATCGCCCTTACATCACGACCGGCCAGATCGAGAGTGGAGACATCATCCCTACGATGGAGGGGCGAGAGGTCTTCAAGCACGCGGTCACGAAGATGCCCGCCGCCGTTCGCACCGTTTGCGCCGAAGCGGGGATCGAGCTCGACGCGATCGACGTCCTGCTGATCCATCAGGCTAACCTTCGTATCGTTGAAGCAGTGGGCAAGTCGCTTGGACTCGCTCCTGACAAGGTGCCGCACAACATCGAGCGTTACGGCAACACGACTGCGGGGACTCTTCCGATACTTTTTCATGAGAGTCTGGAGAACGGAACGATCAAGCCTGGGATGCTGGTAGCGTTCACCGCGCTCGGGTCAGGGTTGCACTGGGGAGCAGCGCTTTATCAGCACTGATGTCTGTGAGATGGCTCGCCCTTGATCTCCGCAGGAACCACATCTCGAGCCGATATTTCTGCCCTTTCGATGCGCCGGGCCCTTCCCAGCCCTCTATAATCGCGCCCCCCATGGCCCAGTTTCTCCTGATCACTACGCTCTTCACCATTGCCGGATTGATTGGCACGATGATCGTTGGTTACACAGCGGCAGCTCCAGCCGACGTGACGCGACACATTCTTTTCGCACTCGCAACCGTAGTGATTGGTCTCTTCTCTCAATCGATGACGATGTTTTTTTTCATCGGCACGGGAAAGGAGATTAAGGACAAGTCGAAGAAATCAGGCGATGCACTGCACGTTGCGGAGCAGACGAAGAGCTTCAAGTCCAGGGTCTTCCCGACTGCGCTCTACACCATGGCTGTGCTGATGGTCACCTTCATCATCGGAGGCGGAGTACACACCGGAAAGGTTCCCTCCTGGGTTCACCAGGCTATGTCGTTCGCCTCACTCCTGATGTTTCTTCGTGCGTACTGGATCGAGCTCCGAGCGATGAGTGAGAACGCTACTTTGATGGAGCGCTTTCTCAAAGACTCGGAGTAATCCTTTCTCTCCCCCTGCAAGGGCCTGCCGTTACCCGCGAGCGAAGCTTTGGAGTGCGGCTGCCGCAGCTGCCGCTTTTTGTGTCGAACTCGCGCGATCTCAAGCAGTCTTCATTGCGACAGCTCGGCAAATGGGACCCGGAAACCGGAAGCTGCGGCTTCCGCACTCCAAAGCTACGCTACCTGCATTCTGCTTTCTCCACTCTGCTAGACTCCGCCCCGGGTGGCGAAAAAGACCAGTTACCGCGATTCGGGCGTGGACATCGACGCGCAGGACGAAGCTCTCCGCGAGGTCAGAAAGATCGCGCGAGGCACCTTCAATCCCAACGTCCTGTCCGACATCGGCTCCTTCGGCGGGCTGTTCCGCGGGACCTTCCCGGGGCTGACGGCGCCGATTCTCGTCTCCTCCACTGATGGTGTAGGAACGAAACTTCGCGTTGCGCAGGCGATGAAGACTCATGACACGGTCGGCTACGACCTCGTTTGCCACTGCGTGAACGACATCCTCGTTCAGGGAGCCCGCCCGCTGTTCTTCCTCGACTATTACGCGACCGGAAAGCTCAGGCCGAAGGTCATGGCCGATGTGGTCCGCGGAATGGCCCGCGCCTGTTCCGAGAATGGTGCGGCACTCATAGGTGGTGAAACCGCCGAGATGCCGGGCTTTTACGGCGACGACGATTACGACATCGCCGGCTTCATCGTCGGTGTCGTCGATCAGGCGCACCTGCTCGACGGCGCGCGCGTGCGGAAGGGTGACCTGCTTCTGGGGCTTCCATCTGCCGGTCTCCACACGAACGGCTACTCGCTCGCGCGCACGATCCTGTTCGATGGGGCGGGCCTCGACTATCAGACGATCGTGCCTGAGATCGGCGGCAAGGTCGGAGAGGTCCTGCTCGCACCTCACCTCTCGTACCAGCGCACTCTCATGCCTCTCATTGAAAAAAATCTGATTCATGCACTGGCGCACATCACCGGAGGCGGACTCACGGACAACATCCCTCGAGTTTTGCCGGAGGACTGCGACGCACGGATCAAAGTCGGATCATGGGACGTCCTGCCGATATTCCGCTATCTCCACAAGCACGGTGAGATCGAAACTGCCGAGATGTTCCGCGTCTTCAACATGGGAATCGGTATGGTGGTAATCGTCTCGCCGGCCGATCTCGAGCAGGTCGTCGCTCACCTCGCGGCGGTCCGGCAGCAGTACTACTTCATCGGGAACCTCATTGACGGCACTGGAGTCGTGCAGTACGACATGCCACCCGCGGGTTTCCCGAGCTGGCTCGAATGAGACGAGCTCCGCGGCTCGGCGCGATCGATCGAGCATGAAGACACGCCTTGCAGTCCTACTCTCAGGGCGCGGATCGAACTTCCTGGCAATTCACAAGGCGATCTCCGATGGGAGGCTGGAGGCGGAGGTGGTTGCCGTGGTCTCGAATCGTCCCGACGCCGTGGGATTGGACAAGGCCCGCGAGCTCGGTTATCCGAGCTTCGCCGTTCCTCACCGGACCTGCGCAACCCGCGAAGAGCATGAAGAAAAGATTCTTCGCATCCTCGATCAGGGCGTACCCAGCATCATCTGTCTTGCGGGGTATATGCGAACGCTCACTCCTCACTTCATCAATGCTTTCCCGAATCGGATTCTCAACATTCACCCTTCATTGCTTCCCTCGTTTCCAGGAGTGGATGCCCAGAAGCAGGCCATGAATCACGGAGTAAAAATCTCGGGGTGCACCGTCCATCTGGTCGATGCGTCTCTCGACGGAGGGCCGATTCTGGTGCAACGAGCGGTGCCGGTGCTCGAGGATGACGACACGAGCTCCCTGAGTTCAAGAATCCTGGTGGAAGAACATCTCGCTTACATAGAAGCGCTCGAGATTGTGATGGCGGGAATCCGAGTCGAGGGTGGACGGGTCGTGCGTGACTCCCCCGGAGAGATCTAGTTTGCCGTGTCGTGCAAGCGAGGGGTTACCGCGCCTCAGGCACGGTAGGGAGAGACCGGATTCTTCGGCATCAGCAGCCAGAGCATGAGATATACGATTACTCCCGGGAACGCGACAGAGACGATGGAGCCGACAACGTACAAAATTCGTACAGCTGTCGGACTCCATCCGAGCCACTCCGCGATTCCCCCGCAGACTCCGGAGATCATTACCTGCTGATTCGATCGATATAGGGGCATTTGCTTAGAATACGTAGCTAACACCCGATAGTTTTAGAAGGGCCAGAATTTCTTCCACCACGGAGCCGTCGCGACATCGCCTGATGCGATCGCAGGAACTCTCGCCACGATGTTGCCACCCTGCTTTACGACGACTGTGCCGACCTGCTGACCGCGCTTGACCGGGGCGGATAGAGGCGAGGGCGAAAAGCTCGTCTGCATCCCACCTTCCTGACCACGTTTTACCAGCGTCTTGGCCGTAGCCCCGGCGACGACCGGAACTGTGTCGACCGCCCCGCCGGTGACCGCAGCGGTTCCGAAAGCGGTGCCCTGTTTGACCGTGTCAATCATGCGGTAGTTCGAGAATGCTTCGTTCATCAGACGCGCTGCAATCGAGAATGAACTGTCAGGCCCGCGACGACCGGTCTTGGCACCCATCACGACAGCGACGAGATCGAGATCTCCGCGCTTTGCTCCAGCCGTAACGCAGAACCCGGCAGGTACCGTGTACCCGGTTTTGATTCCATAAGCACCGCCGAAGAATCGGAGGAGGTGATTTGGATTGGTCAGTCCGGAAGTGAACGTCGCATTCGTGAAAGGCATGGTCTGCATCGCTGCGTACTCACGCATGAGGGGATATTTCATCAACTCCATTCCGAGCTTTGCGAGATCGGCTGCGCTCATCTGGTCGTCCTTGCCCGTCTCCTTGTTCGGAAGACCATGGGGATCGTAGAACATGCTGTTCTTGAGTCCCATTGCTCGAGCCTTGTCGTTCATCAGATCGGCAAAAGCTTCCGATGACCCTGCGATTTTCTCCGCAAGCGCCTGCGCGGCGTCGTTCGCCGACTGGATCATCACCGCGGCAAGAATCGTCTGCAGCGGGAAGGTCTGTCCTTCTTTGGCGAAGATCTGAGATCCACCCATTTTGCTGGCCCTGGCGGAAATAGGAACCGGCTCGTCGAGCTTGAGCGATCCCTCCTTTACGCGGTCCATAGCGATGAGAAGCGTCATCATTTTTGCCATGGACGCCGTCGGCAGAGGTGTATTCGCGTTCCTCTCGTAAAGAACACGACCACTCGAGGCCTCGATGATGATTGCGGCCGTGTACCCCGGCCCGTCCGTCTGTGCGTATGTGAGTGAAGCTGATCCGGCGATAAGAACCGCGGCGATCCATCGTTTCATTCAGTGAACTCCTTCAAGAGATTATCCGTCAGAAATTTGCACGGCTCATACCATCGCCCTCATCGTGCAAGGAGGGAGCAGCCGAGGTGCAAACGATCGCAGATTCAGGTCGGCTCGAAACTTGCTGTGGAACTGACTCTCTCCGGAGTCGAAGGAACCGATATGACGCTAGTGAATCCTCTATGTGCAGAGATCAGTATTTTTCAAGGTGTAGGTGAACGAACCGGCGTCATGGTTGAGCGTAGCGCCGTTCGTGGAAAAAAAGGGCTCTGCAAGAGCATGCGTGATCTTGCAATCAAGTCGCGAGTCCTCGGCGACGGCGTTTACTACCTGCCAGCTGAGCTCTGGCCTGGTCCTGATGAGGTAGTCATCCACAAGCACGACTGGACGGTGATCGGCTCGATTCCCCGCCCCGCGCGAGTGGTCCCCCTCAAGAACCCCTCCGATCCAAGCTAGCCCGCTGCCTCATTGACGTGCGAGGGGAAGCGCCCGCGGCCAGCTTCATCCTGAGACGATCGCTACGCTTCATAGGAAATAGCGTTCACGGCGTCGCCGTTGCTTGCGCCTTATGGCATCCCGCCGAACACGGCAGGCAGCGTCACATAAAGAAACTCCTTCTGACGCCGCTGACAAGAAAACCAGGAAAAAACTCGACCGCGCGCGGCTAAAAGTGCTGCTCGGTGAGGCCGGCGCGATCATTCACCGCTCCCGACGCCGCCTCCTGCTCGGGCTCCCTCTGATGCTCGTCAATCGGCTCGCCGGCATCGTGCTGCCCGGCACCACCAAGCTACTGATTGACGACGTAATCGGAAAAGGCAATGTTCAACTCCTCTGGAAAATCGCTCTAGTAGCGGGCCTGGCCGCCATCATCGACGCGTCGAGCGGATTCGCGCTCTCACAGCTGCTGGGAGTTGCAGCTCAGCGTTCGATTACTTCACTTCGACTTCGAATTCAGCAGCATCTCCAACGGCTCCCCGTTCGCTACTTTGATTCAACGAAAACCGGAGCCCTCGTCTCTCGCGTCATGAACGATGCCGAAGGGATCAGAAACCTTGTAGGGACAGGTCTAGTGAACCTATTCGGGGGGCTGATCACTGCCATCGTTGCGATCGGCATCCTTTTCTACCTGAGCACCAAACTCACGTTGATGGTCATCGGGGTGCTCGTGGTGTTCGGTGCAGTCCTGTTCTGGGCGTTCAAAAAACTGCGACCGCTTTTCAAAGCACGCGGCGAGCTCAACTCGACAGTCATGGGACGTCTCTCTGAAGGCCTCTCCGGGATCCGAGTCATCAAAGCCTATCGCGCGGAACGGAGAGAAGCCCGCCTCTTCGCTCAAGGGGCGCATGACCTCCTGCGCAACGTGATGGGAACCATGAGGACCGTCTCCGCAGTCGGAAGCATCTCAACACTCCTTGTGGGCACCATCGGCATTGCAATCCTCATCGTCGGCGGCCGGGAGGTTCTTGCAGGACGTCTCACCGTGGGTGGGTTGATTTCCTTCACCCTCTACCTGGGGCTCGTTGTCGCACCAGTGGTCCAGATCGTGTCGATCGGCAGCCAGCTATCCGAGGCTTTCGCAGGCCTCGAACGAATGCGCGAGGTCTTCGACGAGCCCACTGAAGATGCGGACGACGCCTCGAAGCCCTCAGTCTCGAGCTTCGACGGCCACGTCAGCTTCAACGACGTTTCCTTCGAGTACACGAAGGATTTGCCCGTTCTTCATGGCATCACGTTCGACGCTCCCGCCGGCAGCTCGACCGCGCTGGTCGGTTCATCCGGATCGGGTAAGAGCACGCTGATTTCCCTCATTGCAGCATTTCACAGACCCGGCAGCGGATCGATCCAGGTGGATGGTCGCGATCTGCAGACCTTACGGTTGTCCGAGTATCGGCAGAACCTCGGCATCGTTCTTCAGGATCCCTTTCTCTTTGGCGGGACGCTCATCGATAACATTGCGCTCGGGAATCGAGGAGCCTCACGTGACGAGCTCGAGCGTGCCGCTGCGATTGCTCACGTGGCAGATTTCGCGAGAGCATTACCTGACGGCTACGAAACGATCGTAGGAGAAAGAGGCGTCAAGCTCTCGGGAGGACAGAAGCAGCGCGTTGCGATCGCGAGAGCAATCGTCGCCGATCCTCGTATCCTGATTCTCGATGAAGCGACATCGTCGCTCGATAGCGAAAGCGAGTCCCTGATTCAGGAAGGACTCGCGATCCTCATGAAAGGTCGTACGACATTCGTCATTGCGCATCGGCTATCGACGGTGCGGAATGTCGACACGATCCTCGTGCTCGAAGGGGGCAGGATCGTTGAGAAGGGAAACCACAACACTTTACTCGCGTCGGGAGGGCGCTACGCCACTCTTTACGAGAAGCAATACGGCGCGGCAGCGAACCGGTACGTCAATCCGGGCGAGGAGTTACGCGATTTCGAGAAAGAGCCCGCTCTCCCGTCGCCGTCGTCCGCAACACCTCGGTAACTGGTGTGTCAGCCCGCATTTCTCACAGGCCTTTGTCGTGAGACGGCGGAGAGTGGCTTGGATGCGAGGCGCACGGCGATTTTGCGACGAAGGCATAGTCGACACTATGTCAAGGAGCGAAATTGCCGTGCAACGAACGAGACAGGCCGCTATCCGCCGTCTCACGACAAAGGCCTGTGAGAAATGCGGGCTTAGCCTGAGTGCGCGAGTAATTCCGCCTGCGTGGCCGGCTCCTTCTATTCCGCGGACCGAAGCCACTTCTGAAATCCCTTCAGTGTTCGGAAGCGCGCGACCATGCGCCGATCCGCACTCCCGCCGCGCGCCCAGGACCCTCCGATTGCTACGAGCACGTTCTGCTGCGCACATAGGTGGACGATGCCGTTGAAAGATGGCGTGACAAACGGATCCGAGGCTCGAGAGCTCAGGAGCAGAAGCCCCGGGTTCATCTTTCTCACCGCCTCTGCAATCGAAGTCCAGGGAACGTTCGCGCCCAGATAATCCGTCTCCCATCCATTCCATTCTGCGACGAGCCGAACCATTCTGAGAGCCAGCTCGTGCCATTCTCCGGGGGGACAGGCAAGCAACGCCCTACGCGGTCGAGAGGCGAGTGGCGTAACGGGCATCCGGAGTCGATCCATCGCGTCGGCGACGATATGGGAAGCGCGATGTTCCTCCTCGATGCCGAGCCGTCCCGCCTGCCACAGAGCGCCGATTTCTCTCAGCAGAGGGCTCAGCAGGCGGTCGAGCACCTCGACTCGCTCATCACCTTCCGGCATCAGCTGCGCCAGGTATCCCCGAACACGAAGCGCATCCCCTTTTCGCAATGAGGCCAGAAGGCGCTCGAACAGCTCGCCGCTCGCCAGCTGCCCGATCGGTTCGTATCTCTCAATGTCGAGGGGCGGCAAACGATGTGTTGCCAGGTTCTGACTGGCTGCAAACTCGTGCAACCCGGCAAGCGTGTAACGTCGGTGCCCTCCCACCGTTCGAACCGAGGGAAATTTGCCGCTCCCTGTCCATCGCTTCACGCTGGAAACGCCCACGCCGAGCGTCTGCGCCACTTCGGTAGACGTAAGAAGGATCTTGCCCGGCGGCGCTGTCTGCGATTTTCCTTCCGGGCCTTCCTTGTCCGCCTTAGTTCGAGTCACAGGCATAGTTGTAGCATAAAATTCGTCCAGAACGTTCACCAAATAGGAGACCTGGTCAGATGGGTGACTTGAGAGATACAACAACAACGGATGCTGCGCAGAATCAGAGCCCGCTCAATCTCCAGCAGATTGAGTCGATAGAGAGGATGGGAACCGCTGAGCTGGATCAACTCCCGATGGGGGCGATCAGGCTCGATTCAAAGGGGACCATCCTGAGCTTCAACAAACGTGAAGCGGTTCTAACGGGCCGCGACCCCGCAAAAGTAATCGGCAGGAACTTTTTCACAGAGGTTGCTCCGTGCACGAACGTTCAGACCTTCGCCGGGAAATTTCGAGAGGGAGTCAGCAAAGGGGACCTGCACACAGTCTTCCCGTACAGATTCGATTTCGAGATGACTCCGCGCGACGTCACAGTCACGCTTTTCTATTCTAAGCAGACAGGGTCCGCATGGGTTTTCGTCCGTGAGGGGAAGTAACCTTCTACGCGCGTCGATGGATTTCGACCGTCCAATCTCTGGTTGAAAGTGTACGACGCACGTGGAGTCTTACGCGCGTTCGAGTCCGCATTTCCATCGACCCGAACTAATGGCTACCCTCTCCCTGCGACTCCCAACTAATGTAGAGGGCGACTTCTATGTCGACGAGACCTGCATCGATTGCGACGCGTGCCGGCAGATCGCTCCCCGGTCATTTCGGGAGGAGGCTGGCAGGTCTGCTGTATTCAGCCAACCTCGAGATGCTGCGGCGATGCTGGACGCCCAGAAAGCTTTAATCTCGTGCCCGACTGCCTCCATCGGGATGACCACACGGCGAGGGATGACCGAGGCGCTCGCTGCCTATCCCGAACCGATTGCGGAGAATGTTTATCGCTGTGGGTTCAACTCAGAGCATTCGTTCGGCGCATTCAGCTACCTGATCCGGCGCGACGACGGCAACATCCTGATCGACTCACCTCGCTTCGCCGGCCCTCTGGTGAAACGGATCGCCGCGATGGGAGGTGTCGCACGCATGCTACTGACACATCGCGACGACGTGGCTGATCACGAGAAGTTCCATCGGCGCTTCGGCTGTGAGAGGCTCATGCACGCTGGTGATGTCGGCGCAGAGACGACCTCGTTCGAGCTCCAGCCCGACGGGACCAGTCCGAGGAGCATCGCCGAGGACATGGTGATGATTCCAACACCGGGTCACACGCGAGGACATGCGGTATTCCTCTATCGAGAGCGTTTTCTCTTTACCGGCGATCATCTCGCCTGGGACGAAAGCGGCGATCGGCTTTACGCGTTCCGCTCCGCCTGCTGGTATTCGTGGACGGAGCAGATTGCCTCCATGGAAGCGCTCCTCGATCACTCGTTCGAGTGGGTCCTTCCCGGGCACGGCCGACCGATGCATCTCTCCCGGGCCCGGATGCATAGCGAGCTCGAGCGTTGCGTCGACTGGATGAAGCGCGTCCGTTGAACAGCCTGCCCTAACCCGCATTTCTCACAGACCTTTGTCGGGAGACGGCGGAGAGTGGCCTGGATGCGAGGCGCACGACGATTTTGCGAGAAAGGCATAGTCGACACTATGTCAAGGAGCGAAATTGCCGTGTAACGAACGAGACAGGCCGCTA
>DATLXH010000018.1:0-10782 GCA_035576005.1 Thermoanaerobaculia bacterium
CACCCAGACATTCGCATCAGGAATTCTGCATCCCGGCATGAACCCTCGTCCAAAGCGATGCCCGACGACAATCTTCTCGGTCAGGGACAGGGTACCGGACGCACGCCGTGCGTCCCTGCGCTCGCATTCTGTGAGAAATGCGGGCGGCGCCCTACCTGACCATCGTATCTTCCTCGACCTCATCCTCGTCATCGAATGACGTCTGGACCGAGGGAGGATCGAAGAGTGGCTGCGTCAGCAGAGAAAGCTTCGCGGACCGGATCACACTCTCCTCGATCTGCGGCAGCTGCGGAATGTCCTCGGCGCTACTCACGTGCTTCTGCAGCTCCGCCGCTTTCGGAGCGAGCCTTCGATCGATCGAATTGACGGCCCTGTTGTAGTCCCCAACCGCATTCCTGAGAGACTTCCCCACCCGCTCGATATGCTCAAACACGGTTCGGAATCGTTCGTACAGTTCCTGCCCGATCTTGAGCGCAGCGCTCGCGTTTTCCTCCGCCTTGTCCGCTTTCCAACCCGCAGCAACGACCCGAAGCAGAGCGATCAGCAGTGTCGGTGATGCCAGGAAGATGTTCTTTCCGATCGAGCTCTCGTAGAGATCCGGCTCGGCGGCGAGAGCCGTGGAAAGAAAGTGATCGCCCGGTACAAAACAGACGGTGAAGTCGAGCGATCGCGCCACACTCGCCGGGTACCTCCGCTTGCTGAGCTCGTCGACGCAGCGTCGAAGGTTTCGCGCATGGATCTTGAGCAACTCGCCCTGGCGGCGCTCGTCTCCTTCCTCCATCGCCTGCTGATGGGCCTCCAGTAGCACCTTCGAATCGACGATGATCAGCCTCTCGTTCGGCAGCCGGATGATCATGTCGGGCCTGCCACCCTCGTCGCCTACGCTCTTCTGCACCTCGAAGTCACAGTGCTCGGTGAGACCAGCGATCTCGACGCAACGCTTGAGAGCAAGCTCGCCCCAATTTCCTCGGGTTTTGGTTCCGGACAGCGCGCTGCTGACTTTCGACGTTGCCTCGCGAAGCTCCCGGATCCCCTGCTCGATCATGCCGTCACGAGTGTTTCGCTTCTCGTCACTCGTTCGAAGCTGGCCTTGATACGAATCGAGCATTTCCCGGAGCGGTTTCATCATCCCCTCGATCTCGACCTTCTTGCTGTCGAGGGTTGACTCGATCGACTCTTTGTTCCGGTCGAGTCGCGGCTCGACCATCTTGATGAGGTGATCGATCGAAGACCTCAGGTTCTCCTCCGCGAGCTTTGCGTAGGTCCCCTCCATCTCCTTTTTGAGCCCATCACGATCGCGCAGCTGAACCGCGAGATTGCTCCGGTCGGTCTCCGCGGCCACCCGCAGCTTCTGCTCGGCTTCGAGTCTCTGTCTGGAGAGTGAAAGATCGGCGAGCGCCTGGGTCCGCTCTTTCAGAACCATAGAGTGTTCTGCGAGCGCTCGCTGCAGCTGGGCGGAGATTGCGCTAACCTCTTTCACCCGTCTCAAAGATGCGACGAGAAACCCGAGAATCAGCCCGAGCGCAAGTGCTGCTACGACAAGTGCTGACGACGACAGAACCATCCGATCTCCTGAATCCTATTATTTGAATGATCCGGAAATCGAAGTCGGAGGTCAACACAAGACGCGCAGCGCGTCGATCACATTCACCCGAATGAATGCTTCGAGCGACGAGAGGATCACGCCCGATCCCTCTATTTCAACATCGGCTGCAGGATGTTCACCACCAGATCCATCTCCTCGCCGCTGTTGTAGCAATGAGGGGAAAACCGCAGCATTCCTTCGCGCGGCGCGCAGATCACTCGCCCCTGCTCGAGAAAGCGGTGGAGTCTCGCAACGACCAACGGCCCGTCTGCGCGTGCGTCGAGTGGCTCGTTCATCCTGCACGAGATCCGATCGAAATCTACGGATCGTGGAGTTGCTGCGACGATTCCGGAGCGGAATGGCTTCGGCGTCTTCACCTCGAAGCCGATCGACTCGAGTCCTTCGCCAAGTCGGACCGCGAGCCGGACCACCTCATCACGAATCTCCTCCACCCCAAGCTCGCGGATCAGATCGATCGATGCGCGCAGGCCGTAAATCCCGTTCGTATTGAGTGAGCCGGCCTCAAAGCGTCTGCCGTCGGGCAGCAGGTCCGTGGTCGAGTCGAGGAACTTTCCTCGGCGGTCAACATTCGTCCACCCGATCTCCATCACCTCCAGCTGGTCGCGGACTTCCTCGGCGCAGAAGAAGACCGCCGTTCCTTCCGGTCCCAGCAGCCACTTGTGACCGTCGGCAGCGAGAAATGAGATGTTGCACGCCCGTACGTCGAGCGGAAGAACACCCAGACTCTGAATAGCGTCGACGCAAAACAGTACGTTGCGCGCCCGACAAAGCTCACCAAGCGCTACCAGATCGGGTGTGAAGCCATTGTGGAATGCGACCGACGAGACGGTAAGCAACCGCGTTCTGCCGTCGATGAGAGCCGCAACATCGTCTGCGTCGTAAGAGCCGTCGTGACTTCGCACGATCCGGCATTCAACGCCTCGCGATTCGAGCCGTTTCCAGGGCGTGAAGTTGGAGGGAAACTCGAGGTCCGTCGTTACGACGTTGTCCCCTTCCTTCCATCGCAATCCCGAGGCAACGAACGACAGGCCTTCTGAGGTATTTTTCAGAATCGAAATTTCACCGGGGTTTGCGCCCAGCAGGCTCGCGAGGGAGACGCGCAGTGCGTCATGCTCGGCGTACCACGCTTTCCAGTTTGCTGCTCCTGACTCGCGCTGGTCGCGCGCATGCGCTTCCATGGCGTTGTACGCACTCGTAGAGAGCGGACCAACCGCAGCGTGGTTCAGGTAGACGAAATTGCGCGTGACAGGAAACTGCTGATTGCGCAGTTCGGATTTATTCATCGGCGTTCCCACGAAATGGGGTCATCCCAGCGGATGTACGGCACCGTGCCGCGCCTCTAGAAAAAGAAACGGTGTGTCGTCCCGAGTAACCCTGCATGAACACCTCAATTCGATTCCACCCTAGCCTCGCGCTGAGTTAACCACGTTTAGAACTGCTTCAACTGCTCGAGGTAGCCGTCGTAGTTCCGCTTCATCTCACCAAGAGAATCCCCTCCGAACTTTTCCCTCATCGCGTCCGCGAGCACAATTGCTAGCATCGCCTCACAAACGACACCGCACGCAGGAACCGCCGTCACGTCGCTTCGCTCCCACTGGGATCGATGAGGCTCCCGGGTCTCGATGTCGACCGAGGGGAGGCCACGTCGCAACGTGGAGATCGGCTTCATGAAAACGCGAACGGCCAGGAGCTCTCCATTCGTCACACCACCTTCAAGACCACCGGCGCGATTGGTGTCCCGGTGATAGCCACGTTTCCGGTCGAAGAGGATCGCGTCATGCGCCTCCGATCCCGGCCCGGCGCTGACAGCCAGACCATCACCGATGGCCACGCCTTTCACCGCGTGGATCGACATGATCGCCTGGGCGATTCTTCCGTCGAGTTTGCGATGCCACTGAACATAGCTCCCGAGACCAACCGGAACGCCATTGGCCGCGACGAAGATCGTACCGCCCAACGTGTCCCCAGTCTCCTTTGCGCGATCGACCTGCTCGACCATCGAGGCTTCGAGATCGGGCCGCACCGCCCGGAGCGGTGAGGTCTCGTCGACCTCGATTAACTCCGTCCACGAGGGAGAATAAGAAGAGTCGCCGCCGGCGCCGACGGATGTCACCCCAGATCGAATGTCGATATCGAATGCATGGAGGAGCTCTTTCGCAATGGCACCTGCCGCGACACGCGCGGCTGTCTCGCGTGCTGATGCGCGCTCGAGAACGTCGCGCAGGTCGGCCCGGTCATACTTCATCCCTCCGGCCAGGTCGACATGCCCGGGACGTGGTGAACGGAGACGCCTCCTGGCTGCCTCGCTCGCATCGAGCTCCCACACTCCCATCGCCCCATCCCAATTGGCGAAGTCGCGATTGGTGATCGAGATCGCGACCGGCGCGCCGAGAGTCACACCTCCTCGAACGCCTGCAGTGACGAGTGCCTGATCGCGCTCGATGCTCATGCGCCCGCCGCGTCCGTAGCCATGCTGACGCCGGAGGAGATCGGCATCAATGCGGTCGCGTCGCAGTGGAACTCCCGCAGGCATACCCTCGACGATCACCGTGAGAGACGGTCCGTGAGATTCACCGGCGGTCGAAAAAGTAAAGGACATGGTTAAGTTCGTGATAGATATCCCGCCTAGTCTAACGTGATGCTGACGCTTCGCGGCGAAGCACTCACCTCACGCGGGCAGGGGCGCAGGATGTACCTCTTCATTGCGCGACGTCCACGCCCACAGCGCGACGCCCGCCGTGAAGATTATGACGCTGATCAGCTGTGCAATCGTGAAGGGGCCCAGGAACCGATCATCCTTCGCTCGCAGGATCTCGACGAGAAAGCGCTCGATGGAAGCCAGCATGAGGAACAGGGCGAAGACCCTGCCGCGCCGATGAGGGCGACGGACCAGCCACATGAGGATGGCAAAGATCAGCAGCGACCCGGCCGTTTCATACAGCTGAGTCGGATGCACCCGCAGCAGTGTGTCATCGGGTAATGACGGATCGAGCCGCACGCCAAATTCGCGGAGACTGGCCGCCGTTGTGGGAGGCGCACCCTTGGGAAATGCGACTCCGTACGCTGCGTCTGTCGGCCGACCGTAATCGTCACCAACGAGGAAGCAACCGATCCTGCCGATCGCGTACCCGAGTGCGAGAGCGGGTACCGTGGCGTCCGCCGCTGTCAGGTAATTGATCTTCTTCGACCGGATGAGAAGCGAGCATGCGATGAATCCGCCGATCAGACCTCCGTACCAGACGAGCCCGGCTCGACTGAATAGAAGATTGATGTCGCGAAACAGAATCGAATAGTAGATTTTCGCACCAAGGATTCCGCCGACTGCAGCGGCCACCACCATGGATGATGCAACCTCCGGATCGAGCCGGTAGCGCCTGAACTCCCGGGCGAGCACCCAGCCTCCGGCCACAAACGCCAGGAACATGAACAGGCCGAAGGTCGTGATCTCGAAAGCGCCGAATTTGAGGAGTGTTGGATACATTTTCTGCTGGGGCCTCGATAGGATTACTACTGTTCAAAGACAAGTGAAAGTCGTGCGGGTACCCGGGCGGGCGTAGGGCCGCACGGCGTGCGGCCGACACTGAATGGATTTTAACCCGCATTTCTCACAAACCTTCGTCGCGCGGCGTCGAAGAGTGGCCTGGATGCGTGGCGCACCGCGGTTTTGCGACGAAGGCATCGTCCGCACTATGTCAGGCGCTATCCGTCGCCTCGCGGCGATTGGTCGAGAGAAATGCGAATCAACGCGTTAATGACTCGGGGGGGGGGTGCAAGCCGCGCGACGCACACAGAGACACTCAGCTCAGCCAGCAACCTTCTCGATCTGCGCCTTCTGGTCCGAGATGTAACGAAAAAGGTCGATCTTCCGCGCGGAATCCAGATGCTGGGAGACTTCGAACAGTTGGATTGATAGCAAAGTATTCAGCCCCTCATCGAGAGCGGACGTACGCTCTTCGAAGGGAAGCTCGGAGATGTTGGCCATCAGCATGTTCTCATCGAATCGCCCGGACTGATCGAAGAACACTCCGTGCCAGAGCTCATTCGACTCGGTGCTCTGGAGCGCCGAAGTGAAGAACTCATGGGCCGGCGCCGCTCCGACCGACTCCTGCAGTGTCTCGAAAAGTTTTCCAAACATCGCGTTGTAAGTAGAGATGATCTTGAGTAGTTCCGGCGAATCTTCCACATCGAGAAATACCGGGCGGAAGCTGCTGTCTTCGGGGACGACATCAATCACACGCGCCGACGCCAGCTGGAAAAAGATCCGCAGGACTTCGAACTCGGTGAGCTCGGTGGTAGGAATCAGATCTCGAATGGAGCGGCGCCCGTCGATTCGTCCATAGAGCAGGATTTCGGATTCGTTCAGATCGAGATCGTCAAAGTCCGGCGCTGCTTCCTGGACCTTCTCGAAGATCATGTCGAGGCTTGTGATCTTCTCGCGGATGCGCGCCGACTCATCCATCCGGCGAATCCCTTCCATGATGATGCTCGAGGTGTTCGTCGACATCGTGATCCGCTCCTCGCGGATCTCCTCGATCGCATCGTAAAAAGCGAACCCTCCCTGGTTCCATGAGAAGAGCGAGTAGATGATCTCGAGCCCCTGGTTCTTCACTCCCCACCAGAGATCGGTCGGTGAGAGTGCGCCCATCTGCACGAGAAGCTTCCCATGCCTCGATTGCGGCGTCAGGCGCCGGAGCGACTCTTCATACTCCTGCTGCGAAATCTTCCCGTTTCGCAGCAGAAACTGGCCGAGGGAATGCTCGTGAGAGTTGGACGTTGCGAACAGAATCTCGCCGTCTTTCCAGTGGATGGTGCGCTCGAGGCTGAGATTGCGGACGATCAGTTTCCCGGTCCGCCGGATCATTGCTACGAAACTCAGCAGATCCGGGAGCTGAATCGCAGATAGATCGCCTTCCAGAACCGGTTTTGCGAGCGCCAATTCATTCCTTCCGATGTTTCAGACTCTGGACGGCTCCGAGAGCTGGTTGCGATTGCTCTCGCCCGCTCCAGTCGCGCGCACTCCGCGGGATCAACTCCCGCATCGTTCTCAAAGCTGTTTCGACCTGACTTGCCGTGGTAAGCCGACTGAGTGAGATCCTCACAGAGCTTCTGGCATCTTCCTCCGAAAGCCCCATTGCAATCAACACGTGACTGGGCTCGATCCGTCCGGAAGAGCATGCGGAACCGGTCGAGACTGCAATACCGGCGAGGTCGAGCGCGATTACGATCGACTCTCCGTCATGATCGCGGAAGCAGATATTCGACGTGTTCGGAAGCCGGCCCGTCTTCCCTGAATTGATGGTTGAAACCGGGAAGGCTTGCATCAGATCTACCTCGATCCTGTCGCGCAACACGGCCATAGTTCCGCTCTCAACGAGCGATGCAATTCCGGCAGCAGCCCCGAAGGCTGCGGCCAGCGGAGCATTCTCCGTCCCGGCTCGACGCCGCCGCTCCTGAGCCCCTCCCACGAGGAACGAGGCGACCTTCGTTCCCTCCCGAACATAAAGCGCACCGATCCCCTTTGGACCGTGCATTTTGTGCGCTGCCAGCGAGAGTGAGTCGACTCCGAGCTCCTCGACATCAACGGCAATTTTCCCGCACGCCTGCACCGCATCCGTGTGAAGGTGGATCTGCCTTGGCCGGCAGAGTTTTGCCACGTCGGCAACCGGTTGCAACGCTCCGGTCTCGTTGTTCGCGAGCATCACGACGACGAGCTTTGTGTCCGATCGGAGTGAATCCTCGATTGCCGCAGCGCTGATGACCCCGTCTGCGTCAGGTGGCACACGTGTCACACCATGCCCTCGCCGCTCGAGCTCGAGGATCGGCTCCGAGACCGACGGATGCTCGATCGTCGTTGTCACAATGTGACAGCCCGACTCCGCGGATAATGCTTTTCCGAAGATGGCTGAATTGTTCGACTCGGTACCACCACTCGTGAAAACGAGGTCGCGACCTCTGGCCCCAATGAGCGCTGATACCGAATCTCTGGCCCCTTCCAGGACGCGACGCGCTCGCTGCCCTTCGTGGTGGATGCTCGACGCATTGCCGAAAGACGTTTTCAGCTCACGCTCGAGAAGAGCAAGAACCTCAGGATGGATTTCTGTAGTGGCGTTGTTGTCGAAATAGATCCGCATTCCTTCGCTCTATGACTCGCCAGGAGTCGAACCCATGAAAAAGACGATCGCTCTGATCTGCTCGCTGAATTTCGTCGTAGCAAACGTCTCGTCACAGACAAACAATCCACCCGCGATCGAGCCGCCACGAGTGACCACTCCGCAGGCAACTGCGCCGGAAGCTCAGAAACCTGCCCTCGACCCGATCAATGACCCGGGAGTCCGAAAACTCTCCAGGCGCGATCGGAAGGACAGGATCAAAAACCTGACCGAGACCTACCAGAACTTTCTCAAAGACGTCGAGCCGATCATCATGCCGACCGAGCTCAACGCCTTCCTGCAGCTGGAATCCGACGCGCAGAGAGAGGTGTACATCGAGGCATTCTGGAAACTTCGCGACAGTGACCGCAAGACGATCTATAACGAATACCGCGAGACATACTACGAGCGGCTGGGGGAAGCGAAGGAAAAGTTCAAGTACCTCACCTCTGAACGTTCGAGAACCTATCTGGTCCAGGGACGGCCTGACACGATCGTCAAGAGTGACTGCCCTCGCTACCTGCAACCGATCGAGGTCTGGTACTACGACTTCCTGCAGGGTAAAGGACACAAGGTCTACCTCCTTTTTTACGAGCCCCGCAATGGCAGCGACTACGTGCTCTGGCAGCAGATCGGCCGCAGCGGGGAAGACATGGATGTTCTTCTGTCGGTCGATGGCCAGCGATTGGGCGCCGCCGAGGTGTTCCAGGGAAGCTCAGGGGGAGGGCGTGTCAGCCGAGTCGCGTATGACTGCCCGAACGGTGACGCCGTTCTGAGCGCGATGTACTGGATGCAATCCAACAGGACCGAAGCGGCACGACTCTGGGATCCTCCAGCGGTCGACCAGGAGGAAGTTCGTGACATCCTTCGCGCCGCGGTTTTGTCGAATCCGAATGCTCCCAGACTCAAAGCAGCGTTTTCTGTGCGTTATCCCGGCAAGCGCGGCGCGCGCACCGACACAGAGATGACCATCGAGCTCGATGCCTCTCAGCTTACGGCAAAGGAAATCGGCGGCGTCAAAAGCTACAGCATCGACCTCACCGGCGAGGTACTGAAAGAGGAGAAGATGTTCGAGACCTTCCGGTACCGTTTCGACTTCCCCGCCGATCCTCCCCAGGCAAAGCTCCCCATCACAATCGAACGTTTTCTCAGGCCGGCAGACTACAAGCCGCGCATCAAAGTCGTCGACGCGAACTCCGGAGCGGAAGCTCTGATCGAGAGTGCCATCTCGGTCCCGCAACTCCAAGACTCGGCCGAACTGGTTGCGCAGAGACAGGAATCACAGGCTGCCCTCACGAAGCTGCAGAGCGAGATCCGTAGCGGCGAGGACAGGCTCCGCATCGTCCCTCTGGCGGACTCGTTACTCAGCGGGCTTCAGCATATCGAAACACTCATCACCGGAAGCGCGATCAAAGCTGTCGAGTTCTATCTCGATGGCAAAAGAGTCATGGTCAAGCGCTCCCCGCCCTTCACGCTTGACCTCGATTTCGGAGAGGTCCCGCAGGTCCGTCGCATCAAAGCAGTAGGCCTCGATGCCACCGGCAAGATCGTCACCGGGGACGATCTGACTCTCAACACAGGAACCGACGAATTCAAAGTACGGATTGCCCATCCTCGCGTGGCGACTAATGTTTCAGGAAGGATCCGGGTCGAGATCGAGCCATCGATACCGGAAGGGAAGACTCTGGCGCGAGTTGAGCTCTATCTGAACGAGCAGAAGCTCGCCACCATTTACGATCCACCGTTCGTTCAGACTGTCACCGTACCGGCGAATCAGGCAGTCGGCTATCTCCGCGCCGTGGCAACCTTGAAAGATTCTGACGTGACGCCGGTTGAAGATGTCGTCTTCATCAACACGCCGGGATTCATCGAGCAGGTCGACGTCCATCTGGTTGAGCTCCCGACGACCGTTCTCAAGGGAGGCCGGCCGCTGAGCGGTCTTGCCCAGGCGTCCTTCTCGGTTACTGATGAAGGAAAGCCCGCAAAAATCTCGAAATTCGAGTACGTCACCAAACTCCCTCTGTCACTCGGACTCACAGTAGACACCTCAGAGTCGATGCGACCGAGAATGTTGGAGGCTCAGAAAGCTGGCTCTGAGTTCTTCACAAACATTCTCCGTCCCGGCGACAAAGCGTTCGTGGTTGCGTTCAGCTCGCAACCTACACTGATTCAGAAGTGGACTGCCAGGCTCTCAGATCTCAATGCCGGAGTCTCATCGATGCGGGCCGAGCAGGCAACCGCGATCTTCGATGCCATCGTTTTCTCACTTTACAACTTCCAGGGGATCAAAGGGCAGAAGGCTCTGGTCGTCCTCACAGACGGAAAGGACACAGCCTCCCGCTTCACGTTTGAACAATCTCTCGAGTACGCCCGGAGGGCTGCCGTCCCGATTTACACGATCGGGCTGGGGATCAAGACGACCGATGTCGACGCCCGCTTCAAGATGGGTCGCTTCAGCAACGAGACTGGTGGGAACGTCTTCTATATCGAGAAGGCAAGTGACCTCCAGAAGATCTACGCTGCGATTCAGGAAGAGCTGCGATCGCAGTACCTCATCGGCTTTTATCCCCCTGAAGGAGTGAAGTCAGGCTCGAAGTGGCGCACCGTCACGGTCGAGGCGAAAGAAGGCAAGGCGAAGACGATTCGAGGCTATTACCCATGATCCTCCGAGCCCGCGCCGCCGTCCTGGCCATGGCCATGAACGTGGGGACGGTGCAGCCGCTCGATCTCCTGCGCCTCCTGCGGGTGCCGGCGATCCACTTTGTGTTGAAACGCATTCACAACCGAAGCGCAAGGGTCTGCAGGGATCGAGCGCATCAGCGCTCCCGCCGCGTCGCCTGAGTGGACCATTCATCAGCATCTGTTACCGCGGGGAACGCTGGTGGAGATGTGATGACACCCGGCGTGGACTCGCGCCCCGAAAGGGGCGAATCCCTCTCCCCGGCGGGGAGAGGGTGGTCGCGTAAGCGACCGGGAGAGGGGCCGCGAGAGATACGAAGACCTCGCCCTTTTCGACGGACTGGCGAG
>DATLXH010000019.1:0-33476 GCA_035576005.1 Thermoanaerobaculia bacterium
CGGCCTGTCTGCTTCGTTGCACGCCAATTTCGCTCCTTGACATAGTGTCGACTATGCCTTCGTCGCAAAATCGCCGTGCGCCTCGCATCCAAGCCACTCTCCGCCGTCTCACGACAAAGGTCTGTGAGAAATGCGGGCTAACGCTCGCGCCGAAACTGCGCCCGCTGTGGTTGCGACCAAAAAAAGGAGCTGGATTGCTCCAGCTCCGTTCGAACACAAGTTGTTGATTTTCAGGTAGCCGTTACGTTAGCTGCCTGGAGACCCTTAGGCGTGTTCGTGACCTCGTACTCGACGGCGGCGCCTTCGCGGAGCGAGCGGAAACCCTCACCCTGGATTGCGCTGAAGTGGACAAAGATGTCCTCACCGTTTGCGCCGGTAATGAATCCAAAGCCTTTTGCGTCATTGAACCACTTTACTGTGCCTGTTTCTTTCATCGTAGCGACTAGTCCTCTCTATCAGATTGCACTGCATGTCAGACTGCGACGCCCGTTTGGCATTCTCAGTCCGACACCAGCTCAACCCGATTTCGCAGGCAGACATTCCAATAACTATCGTTCATGAGATTCGGAACCGCGTAGACTGGCTGGGGTGAGGATTCTAGGGATCGACCCGGGCTCAGTCGTCACCGGCTTCGGGATCGTGGATCACATCAAAGGGGCGCTTTCACTTGTCGATCAGGGGCAGGTGAGAACTCCGAGGGGTGCGGATTTATCGTTGCGGCTCAAGCTCATACACGAGGGGCTCACCGAGGTGATTCGGAGAACCGCGCCGACGGTGGCCGCGGTCGAGACACCTTTCGCGGGATTGAATCCCAAGAGCCTCATTCAGCTCGCTCATGCCCGAGGCGTGGCACTCCTTGCTGTCCGGGATGGCGGCATGGAACTTTTTGAGTACTCACCTCGCTCCGTGAAGAGCGCAATCGTCGGGTATGGCGCAGCCGAGAAGCAGCAGGTCGACAAGATGGTCCGGATCCTCCTGCCGGCGAGCGCCCTGCTCGAGATGTCGCCGGATGCGACAGATGCACTCGCGATCGCGATTTGCCACGCTCACTCGTACCGGATGAGCGCGAAGAATCTGCTCAAAAAGTAGCGCGGGCAAAGCCTTTGGAGTGCGGCAGCCGCAGCTGCCGCTTTTGTTTCGAACCTGGGCCAGGGGATATCGTCCACATTGCGTGTGGGTCGCGATGTGACACCGAAAGCGGCAGCTGCGGCAGCCGCACTCCAGAGGCTTCGCTACCCGGGAAGACCATGCCTGGTCGATTCGCCGATGATGCCCGTAAGAACGGCTCGAATTAATCCCGGACAGGTACCGTTCGTTCACATCTGAATGTCCGGACCCTCGAACTCTCCGCCCGATGCAACATCGGTCGATCCTGCTCCGCCCCGACCTGCCGGTCTCCGGCGCACATTCAGCGCCCTCGGGTACCGCGACTTCCGCCTCCTCTGGTTTGGCGCGTTCACTTCAACGACCGGCACCTGGATGCAGACGGTCGCGCAGAGCTGGATCGTCCTGTCGCTCACTGGCTCGGCGTTTCTACTCGGTCTCGACGGGTTCCTTGCGACCGCGCCCATGCTCCTGTTCTCGTTGTTCGGAGGAGTTCTCGCAGATCGCTTCGATCGTCGGAAGCTCATGTTTGTCTCGCAACTCTTCCAGATGTCCATCGCGTTCACCCTCGCGATTCTGATTGCAACGAAAAGTGTGCAGGTGTGGCACATCTTCATCCTGTCGTTCCTGACTGGAACCGCACAGTCCCTCAGCGGGCCTGCCTACGTATCACTTCTGCCACTTCTGGTGAGGCGAGAGGATGTGCCCAACGCAATTGCGATGAATTCGATGCAATTCAATCTCGCGAGAGTGATCGGGCCGATCCTCGCTGGCCTCGCGCTCACGACGTTGGGAGCAGCGCTCTGCTTCGGCCTCAATGGTCTTTCCTTTGTCGCCGTAATGCTGGCGCTTCTGCTGATGCGTCCTCTCCCTCCCGCCCCGGAACGGGCAGAGACTTCCGTGCTGCACGAGATGAAAGAGGGGGTGCGCTTCGTGTGGCGGGAGCCGGCGCTCGCCCAGCTAAGCCTACTGGGATTCATCGGAACGTTCCTGGGAATGCCGCTGATCACGTTCCTTCCCGTCGTGGCCAAGACGATCTTTGATCTTGGTCCCCGCGGTTACAGCTGGCTTCTGACTGCGTACGGGCTCGGATCCGTGGGAGGAGCATTGCTCGTCGCCGCAACGGGCCACATCGCGCGAAAGGGAAGACTGGCCCTGTTTCTCCAGCTCGCCTTCTCCCTCTGTCTCGCGTTGTTTGCCTTCTCTGAGTCGCTGACCCTGACAGTCATCACCGCGTTCATCGCGGGCGGCTGCCTTGTCGGAGTCATCTCCATGTTCAGCTCGCTCGTGCAACTCGCAACGACTGATGCTATGCGCGGAAGGGTAATGTCCATCTTCATGCTCGCCTTCCGCGGCGGGATGCCACTGGGAAGTCTTCTCGCGGGGTTCATCGCACAGGCATATTCGATCCGAGTAGCCCTTGCGGTGAACGCCGCCGTCCTCGCGGTGGTGGCGTCGTTGTTCCTCGTGGCACGCTCGAAAGTCAGCCGGATCTGAACCAGGCAGCAGGCCAGCATTCCTCTGATTCGTGAACGAACTTTGTGGTTCGCTATAAATATCGCGGACTTTTCACTAGAATCGCGGCTCCGCCAGCGAGGTCTGCTTGCGAGGCTGGCAGACAGAAGACAGACACCGTATGGCAAAACAGAAATCACAGACAGCCGTGTTGGATCAGCTCTCCTACGGCCCCGAATGGACCGAGATCCTCCGCGAGATGATTTTCATCCGCCGCTTCGAGGAAGCCTCGGAAAGAGAGTTCCGGAAGGGGAAGATTGGCGGATACCTTCACGTCTACAGCGGGCAGGAAGCTGTCGTTGCCGGCATTCTGACGGGACGAAACAAGGGCGACATCGTTTACGCCGGATACCGCGATCACGCTCACGCACTGCTCCTCGGGAGCGACCCGGGCGCCGTCATGGCCGAGCTTCTTGGAAAAGCGACAGGCGTGTCGAAAGGGAAGGGGGGCTCGATGCACCTCTTCGATGTCGAGCACGGCCTTTATGGCGGATACGGAATCGTCGGCGGGCATCTGACTCTGGCCACCGGTTCCGCGTATGCGTTGCGCTACACCGGTACGGATCGCATCGTCTTTTGCTTTTTTGGTGATGGTGCCATGAACATCGGGTCGTTCCACGAAGCACTGAACATGGCCGGGCTGTGGGCCAAAGACGGAATGTGTCCCGTCGTTTTCGTCATCGAAAATAATGGCTACGCCATGGGCACCTCGGTGGACCGCCATTCGGCCGTCACCGACCTGGCCGCGCGTATGCGGGCGTACGCGATTCCTTCCGAGAAAGTGGATGGTCAGGATGTGTTTGCGGTCCGCGGTGTGGCCGATCGGATCATCCGCCAGGTTCGTGAAACAGGAAAGCCCTATTGCATCGAGGCTGTGACCTATCGCTTCTCAGGCCACGGAGCCGCTGACGTTCAGCAGCCGTATCGCACGAAGGAAGAAGTCGAAAAGCAGAAACATCGCGATCCGATTCTGATTCTTTCCAATCGCCTGCGCGAGATCCGCGGCCTGACCGACAACGACCTCAAGGCGATGGATGAGCAGGCGATGGCCGAGGTCGCCAATGCCCTCAAGTTTGCTGAAGATAGTCCCGAGCCCGACCCATCGGAGTTATTCACTGACGTTGTGGCCGAGCATGGCCCGGTGAGAGTGAACCTTGACTGAGCGAACGTATCGCGACGCGATCCGGGAAGCCCTCGTCGAAGAGATGGATCGCGACGAGAAGGTCCTCATGATGGGCGAGGACATCGGAATCTACGAGGGGACCTTCCGCATCACGGCGGGCATGCTCAAGAAGTATGGCCCACGGCGCATCATGGATACGCCGATTGCGGAAGCTGGAATGGTCGGGACAGCGATTGGAATGGCGATGCTGGGCCTCCGTCCGATCGTCGAGATGATGACCATCAATTTCGCGATTGTGGCTGCGGACCAGATTCTCAATCACGCCGCAAAAATCCGCTACTTTTCCGGTGGACAGGTCGACATCCCGATGGTCATTCGTGGACCGCAGGGAGCGGGAGTGCAGCTGTCCGCGCAGCATTCGCAGACCTTCGAATCGTTCTACGGCCATTTCCCCGGGATTCATGTGGTCGTTCCCGGGACGCCGGCTGACGCCAAAGGTCTTCTCAAGACTGCGATCCGCGGTCGCGATCCGGTGATGTTCCTCGAGAGCGCCGCGCTTTATGGAATGAAGGGAGAGGTACCTGAGGGCGACGCCGCCCTGGTTCCTTTCGGGCAATCGCGCGTGGCGCGTGCAGGAGGCGACGTGACAATCGTCTCGTACGGCCGCATGCTTCAACTCTCACTGACCGTGGCCGAAGCGTTGTCGGCTGACGAGGGGATCGAGGCGGAAGTCATTGACCTGCGAACGCTGCGACCTCTCGACCTCAAACCGGTTTTCGAGTCGGTGAGGAAGACCCACCGCGCTGTTGTAGTCCAAGAGCAGTGGAAGCCATTCGGCCCGGCGGCCGAAATCTCGGCTGCGATCACCGAAGAGATGTTCGACGAGCTCGACGCACCTGTGGTCCGGGTAACTGGCGAAGACGTCCCGATGCCGTACGCGCGCAACCTCGAACTCCTGGCGGTCCCTCACGAGAAGGAGATCATCCGGGCGATCGAACAGGTGCTCTACCGAAAGGGCGAGGGGAACGGCAGCGGGAGCGCAGGCTGGTGAGTCAGGCAGGGTGGCAGCAGCAGCCGCCCGCGGCACCGGAGCAGTCCCCCTAACCGTTCGCGCACGCACGCTAAAGGAAACCGATACCGATGTCAGAGATCATCATGCCGAAGATGGGCGACGCCATGACCGAGGGGAAGGTTGTGCGCTGGTACAAGAAGCCAGGCGACGCAATCAAGAAGGGCGAACCCGTTCTGGAGATCGAGACCGACAAAGTGAATCTCGACCTGGAGGCAGAGGACGACGGCATTCTGAGCGAGCTTTCCGCTCAGGAGGGGCAAGTCGTTCCGGTGGGCGGGGTGCTCGCGACCATTGGTGCTCAAGGTGCTGCAGCAAAGCCTGCAGAGAAATCTGCAGACCCGTCTGGTTCCGCAAACGAGACGAGCGGCGCAAAAAAGGAGAAGGCGGTTTCAGCGTCAGAACCCGAGCCCGAGCCTGAACCCAAACCTGAACCCGTTAAGAAATCGAAAAAAGAAGAATCGAACGTCGATCCACCTGCGAAAGACCTGGCAGCGGCCGGGAAAACTCCGACCAGGCCAGCGGGGCCCGATTCGTCCCGCACAGTGGACGAGGGCTCCCGGGTCAAGTCCTCTCCACTCGCACGAAAGATTGCCCAGCAGATGGGAGTTGAGCTGACTGCTGTTCGGGGCAGTGGGCCCTCGGGTCGCGTCATAGCGGCCGATGTTCAGGGGGCGGTACAAAGCGATCAGCCCAGGCAGAAACAGCAGCAGGGAACTTCCCATCCTGCGACGCCTTCATCAGCCAGATCGACTCTTCCCCCTCTGGCCGAGATGGCAACGACAGAGATACCACTTACGGCCATGCGACGGACCATTGCCAAAAGGCTCGCGGAATCTACGGGGCCGATTCCGCATTTCTTTCTGACGATCGACGTGGACGTCACCGATCTTTCCGCGCTTCGCACGCAGCTCAATGAGATAGAGGGATCGAAGGTCAGTATCAACGACTTCGTGATCCGCGCCGCCGCTCTGGCTCTGCGGCATCATCCTGACGTCAACGCGAGTTTCGGGAGTGAAGCGATCACACGGCACGGAGAGATTCACGTTGGCGTGGCTGTGGCGACACCTGAGGGATTGATCACTCCCGTAATCCGAAACGCCAATGAGAAATCGCTTACAGAGATTGCTTCGAACGTCAGATCACTGGCCGACAAAGCAAAGAACCGCAAGATTCGTCCTGAGGAGTACCAGGGAGCAACCTTCACCATCTCGAATCTCGGGATGTTCGGCATCGAAGAATTCACCGCAATCATCAATCCTCCTAACTCGGCGATCCTTGCCGTCGGAGCGGCCGTCGCGAGTCCTGTGGTCGTGGACCGGGCTGTCGTGATTCGTGATCGCATGAAGATCACCATGTCATGCGATCATCGTGTCATCGATGGTGCGGCGGGAGCGAAATACCTCAGCACGTTGAGAACGTATCTTGAACAGCCATTGAGGCTCTTCGTCTGATTTCTGTTTTCGAAGGACCTGTCATCCCTCGCTCGACGGTTGGGGATGACAAGCTGCGAGTCAAAGCAACGTCCGAAAACTGCTACAACGGGACTGGAATCAAACAATGAAAATCGCAACCATCCTCATACTTCTGGCAGTTGTCTGGATTGTTCTGAAGCTCATGAAGCTCGCGATCAGGACAGTACTATTCGTGATGGTGCTGGCGATCGTTGCCGCATTCGTCTACTTCTCATTCATGAGGTGATGGTTGAGCGATCGTAAGTATCCGCATCAGGGGTATCAGGATAGTGGGCCGAAAACTTCGCGGGGGCCACGCGAGCCGATGGCTCCTCGCCCCGAGCGGCTCGAGGGAGCACCGAGGGGCAGGTCGGCGGGCGGGTTCGGTCCCGACTCCTTCAAGTGTTCCCGATGCGGCGAGCTTCAGCGGGGAGCGAGCAACGTCGAGGTCGACGCCGTCTGCAATAAGTGCGAGAGCGATCTGCACAGCTGTATCAACTGCAAGAATTTCGACACGGCAGCGAGATGGGAGTGTCGTGTGGAAGCGCTCGCAGCGCGCGTGGCACCCAAAGACGTGCGGAACATCTGCACTCAGTTTGCGCCGCGCATTGTTCGAGATCTCAATGCGGATAAGCCAAGACAGGCAACTCCTGACGCAGCCCGATCCGCGTTCGACGCGCTCTTCAAGAAGTAGCTCGCTGGTCCGGTCGGCAAACCCGTGTTTCGATCAGGCTCGCGTTTGACGTTGTCTTCAGAGGAACCTTCAGCCGTGTCGCGGCTCGCCGTAATTCTCGAGGGCAGCATTCTTCTCCGTTTCGCTCTCGCGGTCGCTTCAGGGGTGTTGATCGCGTTCGCATTTGCCGATTTCGATATCTGGATCTTTGCGTTCGTCGGCCTGACTCCACTGATCTGCAGCATCGTCGCCTCGCACCGGCTCTCGGAGTCAGTACTCCTCGGGATGGCTGCTTCGACGGTGACGTGGCTGATCAATGTTCCATGGGTCATCACGGTGATGTCGGCACATGGGGGACTTCCGTATGCCACTGGAGTCGCGATCTACATCGCGATGGCTTTTTACCTGGCGATCTGGGGCGGTCTCTTCGGCTTCCTCACGGCCCTTCTCAGAGTGGAGCAACGCGCATTTCTGCCATGGTTACTCATCCCGCTCTGCTGGGCAGCGAGCGAGTTAGGCCGCACGCATCTGCTGACCGGCTTTCCGTGGAATCTGCTCGCAAGCGCGATCATCGATGTCTGGCCCCTCGTTCAAATCAGCAGATGGCTCGGCCCCTTCGGGATCGGAGCGCTACTGGTCCTGCCATCGGTGGTCATCAGCTGGCTGATCATGACCAGAGCGCGAACGAGAAAGCGCGGAATCGTTGTGGCCGCGACTCTGGCGGTTCTCGCCGCCTGGTACCTCGACGGCGCGTCTCGCGGCTACACGGCGTCGGACGATTTCTACAGGAAACTGCCAAAGTTCAAGGCCGCGATGCTGCAACCGGACATCTCGCAGGAGATGCGTTGGGACGAGTCGAACCTGATGTCGATCTTCGAGCGGATGGCTTCGATGACGAAACGTGCTGTGGACGGCCGCGCCGAAGTCATCATCTGGCCTGAGTCAACCGTGCCGCTGGCTTATGCGTCGACCGAGTTCTTCCGCACCTACGTCGAAGAGATGTCACGCACTCATCGAGCCGACGTCATCCTCGGGTCGATCGCCAGAGACGATGCTGATGAGTCGAGGCTCTGGAACGCTGCGTATCTCGTGACGAACGGCGTGACGGTGGGGCACTACGACAAGATCCGACTGGTTCCATTTGGCGAGTATGTGCCGATGAGAAAGTTTCTCTTTTTTGCCGAGAAGCTCGTGCGCGCCGTCGGGACGTTCCAGTTCGGGACGAATGATCGCCCTCTGAGGGGTCGATTCAATTACGGTCCTGCGATTTGCTACGAGGTCGTGTTTCCCTCGGTGGTCGCCACTCAGGTGCGTCACGGCGCCGACGTGATCGTCACGATCACAAATGACGCCTGGTTCGGAAGGAGCTCGGCTCCTCGACAGCACCTCAACAGCGCGAGATTGAGAGCGGTGGAGACCGATCGCTACATCCTGCGGGCCGGTACGACGGGTATCTCAGCAGTCATCGATCCGACCGGACGGATTCTCGAACAGCTTCCTCTCGACGCCGAGGGCGTTCTGTTCGGAGAGTTCTCGCCACGCAGAACCATCACGGCGTACGTGCGATTCGGCGACTGGTTCGCCATTGCGTCCTGCGTGCTGGCGGTTGGAGGGGGAGTGTACAGGTCGAGACGAAGATTTTTTGAAAAGCAGAACGCAGAACGCAGAATGAAGAATGAAGAATGAAGAAAGGGAACAGGATGGGATCCTTTTCTTAATTCTGCGTTCTTCATTCTGCGTTCTACGTTCAATCTCTACACAATGCATGGCAGAATGACATTCAAATCCATCTACGCCAAAGGACCCTTCCATGAACGACGACACCCTTTCAAAGGTCAATGCGATCCGCGACCGACTCGGTGCCATCCGGAGATATCTTTGACCTCGATGCCGCCCGTACAACCCTTGGAGAGATCGAGCGTGAGATGTCGCGTCCAGGTTTCTGGGACCTCCCCGAGGCCGCGCAGGACGTAGGAAGGAAGCGGAGTCGCGTCGAGAAGCGACTCAACACCGGGCAGTCGATCGAGACCAGCTCCGAAGAGGTCGACCTCCTGGTGGAAATGGAGAAGGAAGGGGAGGACGTCGGCAGCGAGATCGAAGCTCTCGTCGCTCAGCTTGACCGTCAGATGACCGAGGTCGAGATGACGATGAAGCTGTCCGGGGAGCACGATGACCGTGACGCGATCATCGCGATTCATCCTGGCGCGGGCGGGACGGAGTCGCAGGACTGGGCCGATATGCTGCTCAGAATGCTTCTTCGTTATTGCGAAAGAAAGAGTTTCGCGACCGAGATGATCGAGTATCAGTCGGGGGAAGAAGCGGGGATCAAGAGCGCCACCTTCATGGTGCGAGGGGATTACGCCTACGGCTACCTGAAATCCGAGCACGGGGTTCACCGGCTCGTCAGGATCTCTCCGTACGACGCGGCGAAACGGAGACATACATCGTTCGCGTCAGTCCACGTCTACCCGGACATTGATGAGGAGATCGAGATCGAGATCAACGACAAAGATCTTCGCATCGATACGTATCGCTCCTCGGGTGCCGGCGGCCAGCATGTCAACGTCACCGATTCTGCGGTCCGGATCACGCACCTTCCAACCGGACTCGTCGCTACGTGTCAGAACGAGCGGAGTCAGGGGCGCAATCGCGATACTGCGATGAAGCTTCTGCGCTCCAAGCTCTATCAGGTCGAGGTCGAGAAGCGAAAGGAAGATCAGCAAAAGCTGGAGGGAGAAAAGAGGGAGATCGGCTTTGGCAGCCAGATCCGCTCTTACGTGCTTCAGCCGTATCAGCTGATCAAGGATTTGCGCACCGGTTACGAAACCGGCGATCCGCAGAGGGTTCTCGACGGCGACATGGACGGTTTCATCGAGGCGTACCTCGCGGACGGCGCAAGAAAGAGCGCGGAATGAATGTGGGTAAGTGCAGCGGGTCGTTGCGGCGAGCTTGTCGTCCCTCGCCTCTCCACCCACCCGCCCAGGTTCCTGATAACACCGTCATCCTGAGGAGCGCTTTTGCGACGAAGGATCTCAAAATACGACGCTGTGCAACGAGGCATCTGCCCATCTCGAGGTCCTTCGTCGCAGAAAGCGCTCCTCAGGATGACGGGATTCATCATGGTCTAACCGTTGCGGAGCGACGTTCTCGCGCTCCCAGGGAGCTCCCAGTGTTTGGGCGGGTTGTCAGCATGACACCTCGTTTCTCTTTGTCAGTGGCGGCACGCTGCCGTACATCCGCTCGGTATCCCACGAGGATCTTTCACCCATCAATCGGTGTGTCTCAATGCGCGTAGCGTTTCTCTCGCCGCTTCCTCCCGTTCGGTCCGGTATAGCCGATTACTCGGCGATGCTGCTTCCGGCTCTCACATCGTGGGCTGACGTAACGGCTGTCGTCCAGCAGCAGGAGACATTGGAACCGAATGGAGTGCCCGTCATCTCGCTCGCCACGTACCAGAAATCGCGTGATCGTTTCGATGCGGTGATCTATCAGATTGGAAACAACCCACATCATGAGTTCGTCTATCGCGAGGCGATGGAGTATCCCGGTGTGGTGGTGCTTCACGACTACGTCCTTCATCATCTCATCGTCGAAATGACTCTCGCTCGCGGCGATGCCGAGGGCTACATCCGTATGCTGACGGCGAGTCACGGGAAGGCAGGCGAGGCATGGGCCCGCGGACGCGCTGCGGGGTTCGAGCAGGAAGCGGGAAACTTCCTTTTCCCCGCATCAGCAGAGCTTGCACGCAGGGCGCGATCGATCATCGTCCATAACGAGTTCGCAAAAACCAGCCTCCGGGATCAGGGCGTCACCTGTCCCGTCGCAGTCGTCGACCATCCCTCCCTCCCGGCGAACGTGAGTGAGGGGACATCGAAGAGAATCCGGCGGCGGCACGGTGTGTCAGATGACGAGCGCATCGTCGGAATGCTCGGTTTTGTCACGGCGGCAAAACGTGCGGAGATTGTATTTGAGGCGTTCTCGCGTGCAGTTGAGCGACGTCCGTCAATGAAGCTTCTGATCGTAGGGGAGCCGGCGTCCAACGTCGATCTCGAGGCACTGGCTGTTAGCCTCGCCGTTCCGCGTGAGAAATGGATCGTGACGGGCTACGTGGCTGACAGTGAATTCGACGCGTACATCGCGTCGATGGACCGGATCGTCAATCTGCGGTATCCGACGGCGGGCGAGACCTCAGGAACGCTTGTCAGGGCTCTGGCACAGCGGAAGCCTGTAGCAGTCAACAATTTCGCACAGTTCTCCGAGCTGAGCTCCGCAGTGACGCAGATTCCGTTCGGGGCAACCGAGGTAGCTTCATTGACCCGCTTCATGATCGATGACGACATGCCTGACGCGAGCGGGGACGCAGGACCGGCTCTGTTTCTCCCCGCCACAGCCGCGGAGGCTTACAGGCTCGCAGTCACGGCTCTTTCAGTGACGCATTCGGCGAGAGTGCCCGCCGTGAGAGTTACCCCCCTGTTTACGGCGTTGAAAGGTCGTGTGGCCATCCGCACGGACGCCCGCGTGAGCACGATGAGCGCACAAATCGTGAATGAAGGGTTCGACACGATCCACGCCCTCCTCTTCGGTACGCCCACTCTACGGTTTCGCCTCAGGGCGCGTCGCGAGCGAACGGTCGTGGCCGAGTCGACGTTTGATGTCGATCGCGATCTCGGACCGGGCGAGGAATTTGATTCGCAAGCGTCGATCATTCCCGGCCCATTTGATCGAATCGAGTTGACGAGCTTTCTGGAAGGGTACCCTTCGCTTTCCGAGACCATGCTCGCCATCGAGGAGCATCGCATTGACACGGTTTGATGCCGCCCACCTCGCGAGGCTTCGAACAGATCTCGCCGGTCACGTCGCCGTCGCAATGAGCTCAACGAAGCTTCGTCGTGCATGCGTGGTCGCTCCACTCATCGCACAGGAAGGGGAGTGGCGGATCCTTTTCACTCTGAGAGGTGACAACCTGTCGTCACATGGCGGTCAGGTGTCATTCCCGGGCGGTGTGGTCGAAGAGGGCGAGGGGCTCGAGGAGGCGGCCTTGCGGGAGGTCGGCGAAGAGATCGGCGTGCCCGCGTCCGCTGTCGAGCTCATCGGAAGGCTCGACGACCTTGTGACGCACAGCGGATTCCTGGTCGCGCCTTTCGTGGGGATCATTCCGGGAAACTTCGACTATCTCATTCAATCGCAGGAGGTGGATGAAGTGTTCGAGGTGCCGGTCGCAACACTCATGAGGCGCGACAATCCGCTGGTGAAAAATGTCGAGTTCCGCGGACGCATGTACCCGAGCTATTTCTACGAGCACGACGGCCCGGTGGTGTGGGGGCTCACCGCGAGGATGGTGAAAGCGCTGCTCGATGTCGTGCGCTCGACTTCGTAGCGCGCTCCGGCAGTTGTCGTCCCGAGCGATGTACGGAGTGCCGCGACTGAGAAAAGGAAGGGAGGTGTCGGGACGACCTTTTCGCAATGGCTCCGACGTCGATCCTGCGAGGCGAATGCGTTGCCCGCCTTTCTACTTTGCGCGCTCGAGGTAGCGGTTCTCGCTCGGGTCGACGATGATCTCTTCGCCTTCCGTTACGAAGGGCGGGACCAGGACGGTCTGTCCGTTTTCGAGAATGGCCGGCTTGTAAGACGCTGAGGCGGTCGAGCCCTTCATCATGGGCTGCGTCTCGACAATCTTCACCCGCACCGATTTCGGCAGCTCGATCCCGATCGGCTTCTGCTCGTAGAACTGCACCTGCAGCTTGATGCCCGCGGAGAGCCATCCCGCGGAATCGCCGAGGTCGTCGCTGGAGATTTCGATCTGCTCGTAATTCTCGGTGTTCATGAAGTGGTGCGACTGACCATCCGAGTACATGTACTCCATCTCGTGCTGATTGATGAAGGCCTGCTCGATGGAATCATTGGAGCGGAATCGATGCTCGAACTGGTTTCCTGTGCGAAGGTTCCGCAGCTTCGCCTGAACCATGGCGCGAAGGTTCCCTGGAGTGTGATGACGAAACTCCATCACCTTGCAGAGATCCTTTTCAAAAAGAATCACCATGCCGTTTCTCAAGTCGTTTGCGTTCATCAGATGTAAGAAATCCTTTGAGATTCGAAGTGTCCAGTCAGCTACACTTCTCCGGAAAATCGTCCGATCGGACTGATCGGAGCCGGATTCTAGCGCGATGGAGCGTGATTGAGGGAAGGTGTTTTGTGATTCGAGCTTTTTTGAAGGTTTCAGCAGCGGCCGCCCTCCTGGTGACGGCCTGCCAGGCACCTCGCGGCGAGCAGCCAGCAGCAACCGTTGAAGACATTCCGGTAGGGGTCTACCTCTCACTCACGGGCTCCGAAGCGACATTCGGAAATGAGACGCTGGAGGGTATCCGCATGGCTGCGGATGAGATCAACAGTCGCGGAGGCGTTCTGGGTAAGAAGCTGCGACTCGTGGTCGAGGATGATCAGGGGAAGCCGGAGGAAGCCGCCTCTGTCGTGACCAAGATGATCACGTCCGATCGCGTTCTCGGGATGATCGGTGAGAACAAGTCCGCCTGTTCTCTGGCCGCCGCTCCGATCTGCCAGGCAGCCAGGGTACCAATGGTTTCGCCGTCATCAACGAATCCGGAAGTGACGAAGAAAGGCGACTACATCTTCCGTGTCTGTTTCATCGATTCTCTGCAGGGAGACGCAATCGCGAGTTATGCGGTGAAGAGTCTGAAGGCAACGAAAGCCGCGATCATCAAGGACGTCAAGAGTGATTACTCAGTCGGCCTCGGACAGTTCTTCGCTCAGGGTTTCGCGGCGAGGGGAGGGAAGGTCGTCGCCGATCAGAGTTACAGCGAAGGGGATCGGGACTTCCGCTCGCAACTCACTGCGATCAGGAATGCAAAGCCAGACGTCATCATGGTTCCCGGCTACTACACGGACGTCGCACAGATCGCGATTCAAGCGCGGGATCTTGGGCTGACGATTCCTCTCATCGGCGGCGACGGATGGGAGTCCCCGAAGCTACTCGAGATTGCCGGTTCGAGCCTCGATGGCTCGTACTACGCGAGTCCGGTATTTTTTTCCGACAAAGGCTCACCCGCGATGGCGACGTTCATCTCATCATTTCGCAAGCGTTATGGCAAAGAGCCGGCCGCGTTGAATGCGCAGGGGTACGACGCATTGAACGTGTTTGCCGAAGGGGTTCGCCGTGCCGGGACGCTCGATCCACCAGCCATTCGGAAGGCGATCGCGGAGACGAAAGACTTTCAGGGTGCGGCAGGCGTGCTGACATTGAACGAGAATCGTGATGCGGTAAAGCCGGTCTCGATGGTGAAGATCGTAGGGAAGACGCCGACATTTGCGGGGTGGGTGGAACCGTAAGGGCCTGGCGCGCCGTCGGTCGGTGCCTCGACGCCATGCAGGATCAAGGGGCCGCGAAAGATACGAAGACCTCGCCCTTCCGACGGACTGGCGAGACTTTCACGCCCCTCTCCCTGCTTCGCTTCGCTCGCTTCCCTCTCCCCGCCGGGGAGAGGGATACGCCGCTTCGCGGCTCAACCACGTCAGTCAGTAAACCGGTGTCATTAGAGGCGTTACTATTCGTGTCCCACTCCGTTTCCCCACGTTCCCGCGAACGCGATCTCGCTGATCGTAAGGCGCGTTCTTGCCGCCTCTTCTTTCGCTTTCATTCCGGGAGGGAGCGACTGGAGGTCGCGGTTCGGATATCCAACCGCAATCATCGCCATTGGCTCGAACCCCTCAGGAATGTTGAACTCGCTTCGAGCCCGGGCGATGTCGTAGCCCGCCATCTGGTGGGCGACGAGGCCAAGAGCTACCGCCTGCAGCGCGAGATTCTCCGAGGCCAGACCTACGTCGTGGGGCGCGGTGCGATTCGGCTTTCCGTTGTGAGTGAACGTCAATCGCGCTACGGAAAGCATCAGAAGGGGGGCGTCCAGCGCCCACGCATTTCCTTCAGCGAGACAGCTGTTGGCTTCCTCTCTGGCGTTAGGGTCTGATCCATCCCAGATCAGGTAACGCCACGGCTGATCGTTGAAGCACGATGGCGCCCACCGCGCCGCTTCCAGAAGGCTTTCGAGTTTCTCGTGCTCGACCTGGCGGCCTTTCTCAAAGACTCGCGGACTCCAGCGACGCGCCAGAAGCTCGTGTATGGGATGTTCCAGCGCTGCCGGTTTTTCGGGGTACGAACTCGAGCTCATGAAAGAACCTCCTACAGAACCTGGACTCAGCCCAGCGCATCGCCAAGGAAGTTTGCCACGGCTTCCATGGATTCCTCGATCACGAAGTGGCCCATGTCGAACTCTTCGTAAACGGGATCGATCCCATGCTCCTGCAGGACGAGACGCGTGCGACGGGCGGCTTTCACAGGGATCATGTTGTCGGCCGTGCCGTGGACGATCATGACCTTCTGATCGCGTCGCGCCTTGAGGTCAGGCAACTCTTCTTCGTGAATCGCGCCGCTCATGCATACGATCGCGGCGAGTGGTTCCTTTGTCCGGAAGCCGACGTCGAGCGACATCAGTCCCCCTTGAGAGAAGCCGATGAGCGCGACTCGGCCGGGCGTAGTCGGGTAGCGCAGCTGCAACTCGCCGATCAACGCGAGCAGACTCGCCCGCGATTTCGTCAGCGACTCCTTCCGAGGAGGCCATGAATCGAACCAGGAGAAGCCCCAGATTTTACCGGGATACGGTTCGAAGGGGCGAGGAGCATCGGGGAAGATGAAGCGGTAGTGGTGCCGCATGTCGAGCGCGCCGGCGATGGCGGCCAGGTCCTGGGCGTTACTGCCGCGGCCGTGAAGGCCGATGACGAGAGGGAGCTCTGCCGAGGCGTCACCGCCGCCCGGTGTGGTCTCGAGATAGTTCAGCGAAAGGTCGGTTTTGCGATGGATTCCGGTCATAAGTGTCTGGTAACAGCGCATGAGGCGAGGATCAGGCCAGATCGTGCTCGGTCGGTTCCTCTCGCCCTCACAAGGTGGTGGCGCACCAACCTCTCCCTCGGAAGAGGGGAAGGCGCGCGGTTTGGGCTGTCAGGCGGTTTCCGGTAACATCATCGTTCCTGAATCGGTTTCCCATGAACGGCTTAGGGGTGAGGGGCTTCCGTGCATATCAATGATTTGCTGAAGATTGCGGCCGAAAGAAGAGCGTCAGACCTTCACATCAAGGTCGGTTCGCATCCCGTAATTCGAGTCGACGGGGAGCTCACGCCTCTCGTCGAGCTCAAGCGGCTCATGCAGGAAGACACCATCGCGATGGCCTTCTCGATCATGTCGTCGCGGCAGAAGGAAAAATTCAAGAACAATTACGAGATCGACATCGCGTACTCGGTCCCAGGCCTCGGCCGGTTCCGGTGCAACATCTTCCAGCAGCGCGGGACGGTCGGACTTGTCCTTCGCGTCATCCCGGTAAAGATCCTTTCCATCCGCGAGCTGATGCTTCCGTTGATTCTCGAAAAGATCGGCGAGGAGCGTCGAGGTCTGATTCTCTGCACCGGCACCACCGGTTCCGGGAAGTCGACCACTCTGGCGGCAATGATCGATTACATCAACGCTCATCGGACGGAGCACATCATGACGGTCGAGGATCCGATCGAGTTCCTCCATCGCGACAAAAAGTCGATCGTCAACCAGCGTGAGGTCGAAGTCGACACGAAATCATTCTCGCAGGCCCTCAGGTCGGCGCTCCGCCAGGACCCCGACGTCATTCTGGTCGGTGAGATGCGCGACTACGAAACGATTGAGACCGCACTGACCGCGGCGGAGACGGGACATCTCGTGCTCTCGACTCTTCACACGATGGATGCCACGGAGACTGTCAACCGGATCATCTCGGTCTTCCCGCCTCACCAGCAGAAACAAATTCGACTCCAGCTCGCTGCGGTTCTCAAGGCAGTCGTCTCGCTGCGTCTTCTGCCGCGGGCTGACGGACTCGGTCGTGTACCGGCGGCAGAAGTGCTGATTTCAACCAACTACATCCGTGACTGCATCGAGAACAAAGAGAAGACCAAGCTCATCAAAGACGCAATCTCTGCCGGGACCTCGCAGTACGGGATGCAGACGTTCGATCAGTCGATCTATACGCTCTACAGGAACGGACTGATCTCTCTCGAGGAAGCGCTGCGGCGAGCCTCGAACCCGGACGAGTTCAAGCTCAAGATTCAGGGAATCCAGTCGACCTCAGACATCGCGAAAGAGCAGATGGACGGGAAACTCGCCCTCGCGAAGGACAGCGACCCATTCGCCGACGAGTCACCGTTCGATTTCTCGAACCAGTTGTAGCAGGCCGTTCGCGATCCTAGCCGGACACTCCAATGTCCGGCGCGCCGCAGGCGCCCGGTTCTTGGGTCCTCATTGACAGAGCCGCGGGGAGATAGGGATGTCTGGCTCTCAGGGTTATGTCTGGCTCTTACGGTCAGACACGTTGCCTCGGCACCTTCTCGCAGGAACGTGCGAAGCTTTGGAGTGCGGCAGCCGCAGCTGCCGCTTTTGCTTCGAACTCGCGCGATTGAAAAGTGTAATAAACGGCAGAATCGCCGTATGACTCAGAAAGCGGCAGCTGCGGCAGCCGCACTCCAAAGGCTTTGCCGCCTCCGATGGAAAGAGGAAGACGCCGGACATTGGAATGTCCGGCCACGGGCGTCCGGGCGACGCAAGGTATTCTGCACCGGTGAAACGCCCAGATATTCATCTTTTGACTGAGCAGGACGGTCTGGAGCGATGCAAAGCCGTCGCGCTCAGGATCCTCGCTCATCGATGGAACAGTGCGCGTGAGATCGAGACGAAACTCGCTCGCAAGGGCTTCGAGCCCGAGGTAGTTGCCTCGACGATGCTGGTCCTGCAGCACGACGGCTGGATTGACGATCAACGGTACGCCGAATCACTCGTGAGATCCCGGGCGCGAAAGAAGCTGGGGCCGCTGCGAATCAGGCAGGAGCTCGAGCGCGCGGGCGTCAGTGCGAATGTCATCACCGCCACGCTGGCCCAGGAGCAGGATCTGGCTGGTGAGCTCGAGCAGCTCTCGGAGCTTTGCCGCAAGCGAATACGACTCCTGGCGCGCCGGTCTCCCGACGAGCTTCAAAGTGCGGAGTCGAGAAACAAACTGATCGGATATTTGTTGAAGCAGGGTTACGACTACGGTTTGGTGTCGGAGGTCGTGAAGCGTTTACTCAAGGAGCACAAAACGGAGTAGTGATGTCGCCTCGGATCCTCTCGTGGAATCGAGTTGTACCAGTCGACCAGACTACTCTCCGCGTGAAAAAAACATGTTGACCACGAATCAGATCCGCGAAGAGTTCCTTCGCTTCTTCGAATCCAAGAATCATCGACGTCTGCCCAGCTCATCGCTCGTTCCCGCCGGCGATCCGACTCTGCTCTTCACGAATGCCGGGATGAACCAGTTCAAGGACGTGTTTCTCGGCAGGGAGAAACGCGCCTACAGCCGTGCGACGACGTCCCAGAAGTGCGTCCGGGCGGGCGGCAAGCACAACGACCTCGAGAACGTCGGACGAACCGCGAGGCATCACACGTTTTTCGAGATGCTCGGAAACTTCTCGTTCGGGGATTACTTCAAGCAGGATGCGATCGATTTTGCCTGGGAGCTCATGACGAAAGTCTACGGCCTCGAGGTCGAGCGACTCTGGTTCTCGGTCTTCGAGGGCGACGACCAGGTCCCGGCTGATGAAGACGCCGTTGCACTCTGGATACGCGCCGGTGCCTCACCAGACCGGGTCCTCCGCTTCGGCAGAAAGGACAACTTCTGGTCGATGGGCGACACCGGCCCGTGCGGTCCATGCTCGGAGATCCACTACTTCCGAGGCTCGGACATGTCGAAGAACGTTGCGTCGCTCGTGAATGGCGAAGGTGACGACACGATGGAGATCTGGAATCTGGTCTTCATGCAATATGACCGCAACGCGGAAGGCGTGCTCACGCCGCTCCCTGCACCCTCAGTCGATACCGGGATGGGACTCGAGCGGCTTGCCGGCGTGCTGCAGGGAGCCGACTCCAATTACGACAGCGACCTTTTCGCGGGGTTGATCTCCGAGATCTCGCGAATCGGTGGGACGAGCTACACGAAGGACATGGCTGGGGCGAGCGACACGGCAATCCGTGTGCTGGCTGATCACGCGCGTGCCTCATCGTTTCTCATTGCCGATGGCGTCATTCCGGCGAACGAAGGGCGAGGCTATGTGCTGCGCCGCATCATCCGTCGCGCGATCCGCTTCGGAAGGAAACTTCCAAACGCCGTGCTCCTCTCGCAGCTGGTGGATACTCTCAACGAGTCGATGGGTGAGGCCTATCCGGAGCTGACGCAACGGCGCGAGGCGATCATCCAGACGCTGCGCGCCGAAGAAGAACGGTTCTCGCGAACGCTCAATGTGGGAATGGAGCGGGTCGGCCAGCTGCTCGATGAAGTCCGGAGCCGCGGAGAAAGGTCTCTCGGAGGGGAGGAAGTGTTCCGCCTGTACGACACCTTCGGAATCCCGATCGATCTGGTCACGGAGCTCGGTGAGGAAGAAGGAGTCACGATCGATCGCGAAGGATTCGAGGAGCTGATGAAGTCGGCTCGCGCCAAGGCGAAAGCGTCGTCGAAGTTCCAGTCCTCGGCTGACGACGCTCTCCTGGCGCAGCTGGCTGAGACCATCGGTCCGGTCGAGTTCGTCGGCTACGACGCAATGTCCGACGTGCAGTCGACGGTTAGAGGTCTCGTATTCGAGGGGAAAGAAAGGGACAAACTCGCACAGGGCGAGGAAGGGATAGTTGTCATCACCCCGACTCCGTTCTATGCGGAGTCCGGCGGCCAGGTGGCCGACAAAGGTACGCTGACATGGACGGGTGGACACGCCCAGGTCCTGGACACTCAGCGGCCGGTTGGAGAGCTCATCGTGTCGCGCGTGAGAGTTCTGGAAGGGATCCTGGAGTCGGGTCAGCAGGTGATCGCGTCGGTTCCTGTCGACGAGCGGCTCGACACGACAGCGAACCACACGGGCACACATCTGCTGCATAAGGCGCTCAAGGATGTCCTGGGCGAGACGGTGCAGCAGGCGGGCTCACTCGTGGCTCCTGACCGCTTCAGGTTCGACTACAGCTACAACAAAGCGTTGCGCGATGATGAGATCGAGACGCTCGAGCGGATTGTGAACGATGCGATCCGAAGGAACCTCGACGTTTCCAAGCGGGTGATGTCACTTAGTGAGGCCAAAGAGAGCGGCGCTGTCGCCATGTTCGACGAAAAATATGGCGAGCGGGTGCGTGTGGTCTCGGCGGGCGATTTTTCGAGTGAGCTCTGCGGTGGCTGTCACGTGAATCGAACCGGCGACATCGGCTTCTTCAAGATTCTCTCGGACCGTTCGCTGGCGGCCGGAGTTCGCCGCATCGAGGCAGTAACGGGACGTCGTGCCGTTGAATATGTTCAGGAGCTCGACGGCAACGCGCGTATTCTCCAGCAGCAATTGAACGTTCCTCTCAATGAAGTCTCGACGTTCGTTCGATCGCTGCAGGAAAAGCAGAAAGGTCTGGAGAAGGAGCTCAAAGCGCTCAAGCTCAAGGCGGCCACGGGGGGCAACGGCTCGGGCCTTGAGAGTCGTGGAGATGAGTCGGTCGAAGTCTCGGGAGTCAGGCTACTCACTCGCCGCGTCGATGACGTGGCCGGTGGAGATCTCAGAAATCTGGCGGACAGTCTCCGGAGCAGGCTCAAGAGCGGCGTGGTCCTGTTAGGGAGTGTGGTGGATGGAAAGACGACCCTGCTCGCTGCGGTCACGGCCGATCTGACAGGACGCCTCTCCGCCCATCAGCTGATCCAGAAGCTCGCGCCGGTGGTCGGCGGCAAGGGTGGAGGGAAGCCCGAGCTCGCGCAGGCGGGAGGAAAGGACCCGGTGAAGCTCGATGAGGCGCTCGAGGGCGCAGCCGAGGTAATGCGCGAGATGCTCGCGGCGTCGTGACGCTCAGGCGGAACGACAGGAGCGCCGCCTCCCAGGCGGCCGTATCGCTGGCTTCCAGCCGGCCGCGGTACCGTCGAAAAAAGGCCGGCAGGATGCCGGCGGTACGGCCGGCTGGAAGCCGGCGTTCCTGTCGGTCATGAACCCGCGCGTTGTAGTCATCACCGGCTCGATCACCCGTCGGGATCTCGATGGCCTCGATCGGGATGCCAGTCTCATCGTCCTGCAGGATCGAGCTCTCGAATCGGCATCAACCTTTCTCGAAGCTGCTGTCCGGCGGCGGAGCGTCTGGATCGCATTTCTTTCAGATCCAGTCCGAATATCCGGCTTCGCCACCGCACTGTTCCTCGACTTTATCGCCGTCCATGACTCCTGCAGGCTCGACTGGACGACGGCGGAGACGCACTCCGGCGCGCTCGAGGCCGCACTGGCATACAGAATAGGAAGGCGCGCCGTACCGTTGCTCGTAGTGAAGCAGAGACCGATGGAGGCATCAGCGCTTCACGCCGCCAGACTCTGTGACGCAGTTGTTGCCTCAACGCTCACTTCGGTAGAGTGGGTGCGCGCCTGGCTCCAGGACCGGAGCGTCCTGGCGCTCGAATCGGGCGCGAAGCTGATCCGGCTTCGCTCCAGTGACGCCCTGGAACGGGCAGAGTTTTCGCGTCTGTTTGCTGCAGGAGAGCCGCAGCGCGGTTTGAAGGACTTTCTACAGAAGCGGCGAGACCGCTTCTCAGACGAGATCACAGTGGAGACGATATGAGTCGCAACGAAACCGATGTCGCAAAGTCCCAGGCCCCGCTCCCAGCGCCGGCGGACGACGCAAAGCAGCTCTCACTCTTCTCGGACGCGGCGCTCAACGTTGCGCGCAGGGAAGACACTCGCTGGCGGAAAGAGCTCCACGACCCCATAGCGAAACGAAAGGGCGACTGGAAAAAGGACTTCACCACCGTTAGTGGAATGGAGGTCAATTCCCTCGGGACTCCGCAGAACCTCGCTGAGACGGATTTCATGCGCGACATTGGATATCCCGGCGAATTTCCGTATACCCGCGGCATTCATCCGACCGGGTACAGGGGAAAGCTCTGGACCATGCGGCAGTTCGCTGGCTTCGGCACGCCGAAGCAGTCGAACGAGCGGTACAAATACCTTCTCTCACAAGGCCAGCACGGTCTGTCCATTGCGTTTCATCTCCCCACGCTTTACGGGTACGACTCGGATCATCACTATGCGGCAGGTGAGGTGGGCAAGTGCGGCGTAGCGATCGACACGCTCGCTGACATGGAAGTGATGTTCGAGGGGATTGACCTCGAGGACATCACTGTGTCGATGACGATCAACTCGACGTCACCGATTCTGCTCGCGATGTATCTCGTGGTCGCCGAGAAGCAGGGCGCTGACTGGAAGAAAATCTCAGGCACGCTCCAGAACGACATCCTCAAAGAGTACATCGCCCAGAAGGAGTACATTTTCCCGCCTCGCCCTTCGATGCGGCTCATCACAGACATCTTCAAGTACTGCGCTGAGAACGTCCCGAAGTACAACACGATCTCGATCTCGGGCTATCACATCCGCGAGGCGGGCTCGACGGCGCTCCAGGAGCTCGCGTTCACGCTTCGCGACGGGATGGAGTACGTGGAGTACGGCGTTCGTGCGGGGCTCGATGTCGACGAGTTCGCGCCGCGGCTCTCGTTCTTTTTCAACTCGCACAACGACCTCTTCGAGGAAGTCGCCAAGTTCCGCGCGGCCCGTCGCGTCTGGGCAAAGGTGATGCGCGATCGTTACGGCGCCAAGGATCCACGCTCGTGGATGCTGCGCTTCCACACGCAGACCGCCGGGTGCTCGTTAACCGCACAGCAACCCTACAACAACATCGTTCGCGTCACGATCCAGGCCCTTGCTGCAGTCCTCGGTGGGACAAACTCGCTGCATACCAACTCACTCGACGAGACACTCGCGCTTCCGACGGAGAGTTCTGCGCGGATCGCACTCCGGACTCAGCAGATCATCGCCAACGAATCCGGCGTCATCAACTCGACCGATCCGCTCGGCGGATCGTTCTTCATCGAAGAGCTCACAGACAAGATGGAGAAGGGATGCTTCGACTATTTCGACAAGATCGACCAGTTCGGTGGGATGGTCGAAGCGATCGAAGCAGGCTTCCCGCAGCGCGAGATATGGGATGCGTCCTACCATTATCAGAAGTCGATCGAATCGAACGAAAAGCTGATCGTTGGTCTCAATGCCTTCAGGATGGAAACCGAGGATCCGTACGCGATTCTCTATATCGATGAGTCGGCGAGCGATGAACAACTTGGCAGTCTCAAGCGGGTCAAGGAAAGCCGCGATGCCGCGGCTGTGGCCAGATCGCTGGAGGCCCTCAAGGTTGCCGCATCGACGGACGCGAACACCATGCCCGCCATAATTGACTGCGTCCGCACCTATGCCACCGTCGGTGAGATATCGGACGCTCTGCGTGATGTATTCGGTACGTACCAGGAACCCGCACTTTTCTAGTCTCGGAAAAAACGACCGTTGAGGAGCCTCACTTGAAACGAACATTGTCCATCTCTCTTTCGCTGCTGATGTTCATCTCTGCCGGGGCCCAGGCCCGGGAGCTTTTCTTTCCGCTCAGTGTCGCGGAGCCGCGAGACGGAGGAGCGCACATCCGTCTGAGACTGTTCAATCCTTCAACGACAGAGACGATCCAGGTGGTCGCGACTTCGGTCGATGGCTCGGAGGAAGAGCCACTCTTCACGATCTCCATTCCACCTCGCCAGATGATCGACAAGCAGGAAGTCTCCCGCCGAGCGGCAGATCGTGGATCGCGGTCGTTACGACTGTCGTCGGATCGCGATTTCGCCGTCACAGTTCGAGCGCTCCGTCAGGGGAGAGATGCCGATCTTCATGAGTCTGTTCTCCCTGGGGTCGACAGAGAGTCGGGGCGGAGGAGCGGCGCCTTCGCTGCTCGCGAAACCAGGCAAGGGCAAGGTGTGACAGTCGTCGGATTCACCAATCCGAGCTCATCTGTCGCGAAGATTTCGATTCGGCTGGTGGATGCGGCCGGATCGATCCGGGAGAGCGAGTTGTCCGTTCCTTCATTCTCCACACGCGAGTGGGACGCAGCGATTCTTTTCGGAGTGTCTTCAGCGCTGCTCGAGGTCAGCTCGCTTGATTTCAAATCCACTGAGCCGGTCCTCGGGTACGTGACCGCTCCGTCGAAGATCTCGGAAGCTACGATTTACCTGCCGGCGGTCGACGCGCGAAATGCGATCACTCCGCTCGCAGGCCCCTCCAGGAGACGAGCCGTAAGGCATCCGGTCATTGCGGCGGCTCCGGACCTCTCCGTAGTAACGACCGTGAGTAATGCGGCGCCCGTGATCGACGACAACGTTACATATACGGTGACGGTCCGCAATGACGGCCCTGGCACAGCCAGCGGAGTTCAGGTTTCATTCAATCTTCCCTCCTTCACCACGTTCGTGTCAGCGACGGCTTCAGTCGGCAGCTACAACATTTCGAGTCAGCAATGGACGATCAGCACGCTGCAGGCGGGAGCTACTGCTACGTTGCAGGTCGTCGCGAAGGCGGCACCAGGATCGTCGGGGTCGAACGAAGGCTGCGCCAACTTCGTGAGCTCATCACCCGCCGATCCCAATATCTCGAACAACCGTTCATGCGCCACCATCACGATCCAGCCGCCACCATCGACCTCCAAGAATCTGACAGTCGTTGCTTTCCAGTTCGGCTACGAGATCACGGGTGATCAGATTCGAGTTGGAGACACGGTCGTTGTCACCATGCGAAGCAGAGACGTGCCACACGGTTTTCTCATGATCGACCCGGCCGGTCGGACAGTGGTGGACGGGTCGTTCGGCATGCAGAATGTGCAGCAGACTTTCAAGCCCACCGCCGCAGGAAATTATCAGTATTTCTGCACGATCTCGGCGTGCGGGAGTGGGCACGGAAGGATGGGTGGCGCGATCCAGGTCGCGCCGTAGTTCGCGGTCACAAACAACCGGCGAGAAGCAGGGAGCGAACCGCGGGGGCGGGTGTAGGGCCGCACGGCGTGCGGCCGACACTCCGTGTCACCGCGCACGGGCGTTGCATCTTGAATTGTCTCGTCGCGGGTAAGCTGGTAAGATCAGGGGCAGTCGGGTGTGGGGAGGGTTGGGTGTGATGGAGCTTGTCCAGTTCCTTAAAAGCGGACGTGGTGGTGAGCTGCTCGGGATTGTCACCCTCGCAGCCGGGCTCATCATCGGCGCTGCTCTCTGCACATATCACCCGGGCGATTCCTCCGCCTATTTCACCTCTTCCAGAATCGAGACAGCGAATGCTGTCGGATATTACGGGGCGACTCTGAGCTGGCTGCTCGTAGGATTTTTTGGCTTCAGCAGTCTCCTGGTTCCGGTCTCGTTACTGATCACGGGATGGAACCGTTTCTGGGGACGAGATACGGAGTATTTTCGAACCAAGGTCCTGGGTCTTCTCTGCCTGATTGCCTTCACACCTCCGCTTTTAGACCTCATCGTCGGCAGCGTCTGGCTGCGCGGATCGCTAGTTCAATCAGGAGGTTACCTGGGTCATGAGGTCAACCGTGCGATCTCCCTGCGTCTCAATACCAGCGGCGCTGCAATCGTTCTTCTCACCGCAGTCCTGATCGGCCTTCTGCTCGCCACCAGGATCAGCTTGGGAGCCATCTTTATGGCGATCACCGAAGCGGGGAGATCGCTGCTGCGGGCGGGCACTCTTTACTGGGCGAGATTCACGGAGCGTCGCCGCAAAGAAAAGATGAAGAGCACGCTGATCAGGAAACACCTGGACCGCGCTGAGGAGCCGGCTCCGCCGCCGCTTCGCCTGGTGCCTGGTGGGGAGACTCCAGCTCCGATGGTCGAACGTCGTCTCGTCGTCCGTGAAGTTCGCGGACAGGGAAAGTTCCAGATCCGCAAGGTGACGAAGGCGGACCTGCGTAAGGTTGCGCAGGAGATCGCAGAAGAAGGTCCCGATTTTTTCGAGAGCGACGTAACGTCGGCCGGCAGGTTTTCCGCGGAGGCCTACGACGAGTTCGAAGACGTGCCGACGATGGAACTTCTCCCTCCGATCGACCCTCCACGCAAGCCTGCACCCAGAGTCGCAACGCCAAAGGCTGAGCTGCCCAGGATCGAGTTGCCGCGGCTGGCGATGCCGAAGCCGAAGGAATCCAGACCGGCCACCACTGTCCGCGATTCCGCCCCGAACCTGTCAACCGAAAGGCTGCCGTTCGTAAATCTTCTGACTGCCGGACCGCAACAGGGGCCGATCGACGAGGAAGTTCACAAGCGCTTTCTCGAGGTAGGACGATTGATTCAGGACCGCTGTCGCGAGTTCTCAGTAGAAGGGGAGGTCACTGCCTACCACCCAGGGCCGGTCGTAACAACCTTCGAATTCAAACCGTCAGCGGGCGTGAAATACGCGAAGGTCGTCAACCTCGGCGATGATCTCGCGCTCGGCCTGAAAGCGGAATCGATCCGGATCGAGCGTATCTCGGGGTCGTCCACAGTCGGAATCGAAGTCCCGAACAAGAAGCGTGAGCTGATCACGCTCCGCGACATCATCGAGACCGACGCTTTCACTCAGTCGACATCGGTGACGACCCTGGCGCTCGGCAAGGACATCCATGGCGACGCTGTCGTCACCGACCTTGCGAGGATGCCGCATCTCCTGGTCGCTGGAGCGACCGGAGCCGGTAAGTCCGTCGGGCTGAATTCGATGATCGTCTCGATGCTCTACAAGGCGCTTCCGAGCCAGCTCCGGATGTTGATGATTGACCCGAAGATGGTCGAGCTCAAAATTTACGAAGACATCCCTCATCTGCTCCACCCGATCGTGACAGACCCGAAGCTGGCGTCGAATGCGCTGCTCTGGGCCGTACAGGAGATGGAGAACCGTTACCGGACCCTCGCAGAGTGCGGCGTGCGGAACATCGATCAGTACAACGCACTGCTCAAGGACCCCGACGCTCACCGGAAGGCTCGGAAGGTCTCCAGTGAGGATACGACCCCGCAGCCCGAGCCACTGCCGTACATCGTCATCATCATTGATGAATTCGCTGACCTCATGATGGTTGCGTCGAAGGACGTCGAGGACTCGGTCACTCGAATCGCGCAGAAAGCGAGGGCCGTGGGCATTCACCTGATCATTGCGACACAACGCCCGTCGGTTGACGTCATCACCGGAGTCATCAAAGCCAATTTCCCGTCGCGCATCTCGTTCCAGGTAGCATCGAAGATCGATTCGCGGACCATCCTCGACGCTCAGGGAGCTGAACGTCTGCTCGGGAACGGCGACATGCTTTTTCTTCCCCCGGGCACAGCACGCATCCGACGCATTCACGGGGCTTACGTCTCGGAAAAAGAGATTGTCGAGATCGTGGACTTTGTGAAGAAGAACCAGGGCGTTCCGAAGTATTGCGAAGAGATCACGAAATCGGCGGAGGAGAAGAGCGGCGTCGACGGAATCGAGTACCTCGACGACCCGAAGTACGACGACGCGGTTCGTGTCGTACTCTCCACGGGTCAGGCGTCGGCTTCTTACCTGCAACGGCGCCTCAAGCTCGGCTACTCTCGCGCAGCGCGCCTGGTCGAGATCATGGAGGCCAACGGAATTCTCGGCCCGAGCCAGGGGAGCAAACCTCGCGAGATTCTCGTCCGCTCGGACGACTACCCGCCCGCGCAGGAAGCCTAGCCCGCATTTCTCACAGACCTTCATCCCGAGCGTCGAGACAAACAAGAGTGTCGCGTGACAGACAGGAGTGTCTGTCCTACATGCGCGTGTAGGACAGACACTCTTGTCTGTCGCGCGACACTGTTCTACCCAAGGGCTTAACGTATATCATTCTGCCGGGTGAACGGAGGGAGATGAAATGAGAATCCGACTCTTGGTCCTCTGCTGTTTTTTCGTGTCGTTCCTTAGTGCTTGGACGAACGAGCTTAGCGGTGAGACTCCAGCTCCGGGAAGCGCTCAGACTTACGAAGTCGAGCTCGAGAAAGGGCAGCAGCTACTCCGGCAGCATAAGCACGAGGAAGCGCTGAAGAGTTTCAAACGAGCGAATGAGATGCGCGGGAAAAAGTCCGGCGAGGCCTTTTTCTGGATGGCGCAGGCCTATCAGGCATTGGGTGCTTACAAAAACGTGCTCGAAAACTCGGACAAGGCCCTTGCCCTCAATCAGTCGGATCCGGAACTTCAGGCCCAGACCTACAACCTCAAGGGTCTCGCTCTGCACTCGCAGTCGGAGGGTAAGCATCAGAAGAAACTTCAGGAGGCCGAGGCGATCTTCCGGCAGGCGTTGACTCTGACGGGAGCTCCCGCCGTGGTTCATTACAACCTGGCGTTGAGCCTCATGCAACAGAATCGCGACCCGGAAGGTATTGCATCACTGCGGAAGTATGTCGAGCTCCAGCGGAGCGGCGGCTACGTCGAAGCGGCCCGCAAACTGATTGCCAACCCTCGACGGGCTCGGGAAGCCTATGCACCCGACTTTTCGATCACGACTTCCGAGGGGGAACATCTCACGCTGGAAGATCTTCGCGGCAAGGTGGTGGTGCTGGATTTCTGGGGAACCTGGTGTCCTCCCTGTGTGGCGTCGGTTCCGTCACTGCGAAACCTCAGGAAGAGGTATGAGAAAGAACCATCGTTCATGCTCGTGGGCATCAGTTCCGACCCCGAAGAAGAGCCGTGGCGAACGTTCATCGCAAAGAACAAGATGGTCTGGCCTCAATACCGGGACCGCGACAGACAGATCCAGCGCGCCTTTGGCGTGAGTGCGTTTCCGACCTACGTTGTGATCGATCAAGAAGGGATTATTCGCTTCCGCACGAGCGGGACCAGCTGGGAGCGATCCGCACATCTGAGTGAGGAAATCAAAAGACAGGTGAAGCTCGTGGCGAAAACGGCGACCACGAACTGAGAACAGGTTCTTTGTTGATGGCAACTCAGATGTTGACTCTACTCATGTCGGCGTAGCGATTCCCTGCGGTCACTCCCGGAGGCAGCGCACCTATCCGCGCTCTTCCGCAACCCTCGTCACGAGATCGACGATCTGCTCTCTCGAGAATGGCTTTCCAAGAAACTGATCGGCGCCCGCCTGAGCCGTGCTCTCCCGCGTTTCAGTCGAATCGTCGCCGGTGATGAGGATGACGTACGGCTTCGGTTCGCGCTCTTTTGCCTTGAATTTCTGGCAGAGCCGCAACCCACCGTAGAAGGGGAGAATCAGATCGAGAATGATGACCTCGAAGTCGTGCTGGCCGAATATAGCCAACGCCTCCTCGGCAGACGCTGCATCGAAAAGCTCCAACCCGGAGGATCGAAGATAGATCCTGAGCAATTTTCGAATGTGTACGTCGTCATCGACTATCAGCAGTTTCAAATTCGTCTCCCACGCGTCTACGTTTCAGTCCTCGGTGCTAATTGTGTACCGGATCGTTCCATAGACGGATGGCGCGGGCGAGCTCGTCTCGATCCGACCTGGTTTTCCGGAGAAAGAGCGGCCCGATCGTGCGAACCGGCGTTGTGGCGAGCAACGTATCGAGAAGCCGCGGGCGCGACAGGAGCGTGGCGATCGAACGGCTCCAGCGGAGGCGACTTCCGAACAGCCTGGAATGGCTGACGCGATAGTCGCTCGAAGCCTCGTCCCGCCTGCCGCCGAGTGCTCGTAACACGGTAGTTGCCGCGAGCAGAGCCGACTGGATCGCCATGGCCATGCCGTTACCGGTCAGCGGGTCGATCATCCCGGCGGCATCCCCCACGAGGAGCATGCCTTGTTCTGAAGACGACTTCGAGCGGAAGATCACCGGCTCTGAGGAAAGGAAGAGCGGTTGCGCGGATTCGTGGTTTCCATAGAGCTCGCTCAGGGATCGATTCTGCTGAGCGAGCCTTTCGACGAAACCCTCCCATCCTCCTCGGTTTCCCTTGAGCCGGCTGCCATGCACCAGTCCGCAGATATTGGTCAGATCGTCTTCAATTCTGGAAACCCCGAGGTAGCCTGAGTCGAAAGAGTAGAGGTCGATTGTGTCGTCGGGGCCGGGTGACTTCCTTTTGTAATGCTTTTTGAATCCGAAGTGCCGTTCGCGCGTCTCCGCCGCAAAGGATCGTTCCATTTGGCGATCCAGGCGACCCCAGCGACCCCAGGCTCCGATTACGAACGATGCCTCGACGGTAACGCTCGCACCGCCGTGGCTCATCTCGATGACTTTCGAATCGCCGTTTGCGGAAACTTTTCCCGCCGCATGGCCGGTTAGGACGCGGGCGCCCTGGTTGCGCGCCGTTTCGAGAAGGATCTCGTCCAGTCGCAAGCGCGAGATGCCTCTCGCGGGGAGGGGAAGATCGAAGGCTGCGGTCCGGCGCGAGCCGATGATTCGGCAGGTGGTGATCTTCGCCGCACCAGCCTCGTCGATCGAGGGAGTGACACCCAGCAGGTCGAGGATGGGGAGGGCGTCGTACGAGAGGAACTCTCCGCAGAGTTTGTCGCGCGGGAAGCTGTCGCGATCGATGAGTGTGACACTCAGCCCGCGTTTCGCGAGGAGAGCCGCGGCGGTCGATCCTGCGGGCCCGGCGCCGATGACAGCGACGTCCACCTTGAAGTCCACGATCATCGCCGCAGAAGCATGCCGAATCGGAAGGGGAACATCGCGACGACTTGTTTACCGGCGGCGGACGTCCTTGTGGCGCACCTGCGGGCTTCTGCGATCGTGTAGGCACGTCGCACGGATGCCGCTCCGTCGAGGCGCGTGATGGGGCCCACGAGCCGGAGAAATCCGAGCAGACGAATCACCATGAGAGGTATGTGATGGCGGCGTGTGTCATTGACCAGAACCCCGAGTCTGCTGACCCGGAGTGATTCCTCGAGGATCGTCAGGTTCTCCGCTTCCGAGAAGTGATGAAAGAAGTGTCCGGAGGTGACGACATCGACGCTCTGGTCGCGGAAGGGGAGCTTGAAGGCGTCCCCGACTACGCGGAGCACGTGATCGTGGTAGTTCTGTCTTCCGTAGAGAAGGTGATCGATCTTGAAGTCGAGCCCGATGGTCTTGAGTTTCCTGGCGGTCCCGAGAGAGGCTGGAAGGTCGGATGTGCCGGTACCGAGGTCGAGCAGCCGGACTGAGCGCTTCGAGTCATCGACCAGTTGCGAGAAGAGCCGTTTGTAGATGCGGATGCCCCCACCAAGGAAATTGATGCGGCGAAGATCGCGGAGGGAGCGGGCCATCTCATCGAAGGGGACGTCGTCCTCATCGAGCAACTCGTCAGCCTCGACACGCCTGGGGGTGAGCAAGCTCATTACGATTCCACTCTCTTGAGCACCATTGCCGAGTTCTTCGATCCGAACGCGATGGTGTTCACGAGCGCGACGTCGATGCTGGCGCGCCTCCCCACATCCGGAATGTAGTCGAGGTCGCAGTCGGGATCGGGCTCTTCGATGTTGATGGTCGGTGGGAGAATGCCATCGCGAAATGCGAGCAGGGTTGCGGCGAGACCAGCGGCACCGCAGGCGCCCTGAGGATGTCCGATCATTGATTTCGTGGCTGACCCGGGCAGCGAGTACGCATGACCTCCAAAAGCAAGTTTGACGGCGCGAGTTTCGATCCGGTCATTGAGCTCGGTTGAGGTCCCGTGGTAGTTGAGGTAGCCCACCTCGTCAGGAGCGACACGAGCGTCCTTCATCGCCAGCGTCATTGCGCGTGCAGGCTCTTCGCCATTCTCATCGAGCCGGACCCGGTGATACGCGTCGCACGTCGACCCGTACCCTGCAACCTCAGCATAGATGTGCGCGCCACGCTCCCGCGCGCTCTCCTCTCGCTCCATGATGAACATCCACGCCCCCTCTGCCAGGACGAAGCCGTCGCGGTTTTTCGAGAATGGCCGGGAAGCGGTTTCAGGGCGATCGTTGCGACTCGCCCCCAGGATCCGCATGAGTGCGAATCCGGTCATGACGCCTTCGGTGATCGTCGCATCAGCCCCGCCACAAATTACCTGATCGATGACTCCGAGTTTGAGGTTGCGGTACGCGTAACCGAGAGCATCGATCGAGGAAGTGCAGCCGGTGGACATGAGGTGCGAGAAGCCGTGAAGGTCGTACGACATGGAAATCTCGGATGCGATCGTTCCGATCGTTCCCGACGGTACCGAGTAGACCGACGCCTGCTTTTCTTTTCCCGCGTACCAGAGCTCGTACATCCGCTCGCTGAACTCCACCGCACCTCCACCCGAGCCCAGCATGACTCCCATCATTCTCTTCTGCTCGAGATTGAGCTGGGTCGGATCGAGCTTCGCATCCTGTAAAGCTTCGTGCGTGGCAGCAATGACGAGAGGGACCACGCGGGCTACGTGACGCAAGCTCTTGGGATCGATCCACTGACCCGGGTCGAAATCGGCCACTTCTCCGGCCATGCGGGCCTGGAGGGCGGAAGGGTCAAAATGCGTGATCGTCCGGACACCCGACCTGCCGTTCGCGATGGCGTCAAAGTACTGCTCGCGCCCGATGCCATTCGGGCTGACGACTCCGACTCCGGTGATGACGACACGCTGTTGGTTCATAGGTAAGGCTCGTTGAATCAATACGGCTTGCATCCGGCCGCGGATGCTAAGATCGAGGTGAAGGACGCCTGGTTTCTGAAACAACGTGACTCAGAAAGCGCGCCAGCCCCTGCCAACGTTTTTTTGAGAGGACCTATGCGCCGCGTAATCTGGTTGATCCTTTCCATCCTTCTTTCCATCCAGGTGGTGTATGCCGTCGCGGCTGATGGTGACCCTTCTGCTGATGACACGGCGCGAAAAGCTGTGGGCATGATGGCGGGCCCTGCGTGGGAGAAAGCCCGCTACTTCTCGTTCACGTTCAACGCGGAGCGGGACGGCAAGATTGCTGCCTCGTTTCCTCAACGATGGGATCGTTACACGGGCGATTACCGCGTTTCCGGCAAGGACAAAGAGGGGCGTGACTTCGACATCATCCTGAATACGAAGACGCGCGCAGGGCGAGCCTGGCTCGCAGGAGTCGAGGTCGCGGAGCCGAAGGAGCTCCTCGAGCGGGGTTACCGGAGGTTCATCAACGATACGTACTGGCTGCTCATGCCTCTCAAGATGCTCGATCCCGGAGTGAAGCGAACTCTCGAGGGAACTAAGCGCGAGGAGTGCGGCCAGACGTACGACGTGGTGAAGCTCTCATTTGACGGCGGAGTCGGCCTCACACCGGGTGATCAGTACTGGGCGTGGGTGAATCGCGAGACGGGCATCGTCGACCGCTGGGAAATGTTCCTGGAGGGAACGCCCGCGGGCGAAAAGCCGTCGGTGGTGAGGTTCAAGAAGTTCGAGCGGGCGGGTGGGCTGCTGATTTCCACGCGTCGCGAGATCGAAGGAAAAACCTCTTCGATTCGAATGGACGACCTGGTAGTCACCTCCGAGGTTCCCGCCAACGCGTTCTCGCGGTAGCCTTCCGCGACAATCGTGCGCGCCTCCTCCCCCTCTCCCCGGCGGTGTATAGACCATAGACATCCCGAACAGGTGTGCGAGGACATCCCGAACACATACGGTATCAAAAGCAAAAGCTCATCTAGGGAAAAAGCGGGCTCACCTGGTTCTCTGTCGATTGTTGCGCTGTTG
>DATLXH010000020.1:0-2500 GCA_035576005.1 Thermoanaerobaculia bacterium
TCAGCCTGTTATCCCCGGCGTACCTTTTATCCGTTGAGCGATGGCCCTTCCACGAGGGACCACCGGATCACTATGACCGACTTTCGTCTCTGCTCGACTTGTCAGTCTCGCAGTCAGGCGGGCTTATGCCATTGCACTCTAGCAGACGGTTTCCGACCGTCCTGAGCCCACCATTGCGCGCCTCCGTTACTCTTTAGGAGGCGACCGCCCCAGTCAAACTACCCGCCACAGAGGGTCCCTGTTCCGGCTTACGGAACGAGGTTAGACATCAGAAACAAACAGGGTGGTATTTCACCTATGGCTCCACATCAGCTGGCGCCGATGCTTCAAAGCCTCCCACCTATGCTACACAGTTTCTTCCTAATGCCACTCTGAAGCTGCAGTAAAGGTGCACGGGGTCTTTCCGTCTAACCGCGGGTACTCCGCATCTTCACGGAGAATTCAATTTCGCTGAGCAGGTGTTGGAGACAGTGGGGAAGTCGTTACGCCATTCGTGCAGGTCGGAACTTACCCGACAAGGAATTTCGCTACCTTAGGACCGTTATAGTTACGGCCGCCGTTTACCTGGGCTTCAATTCAGTGCTTGCACACCTCCTCTTAACCTTCAGGCACCGGGCAGGCGTCAGACCCTATACGTCGTCTTGAAGCCGACTTAGCAGAGCCCTGTGTTTTTGTTAAACAGTCGCTACCCCCTGGCCTGTGCCCCCCATAAGGACTTGCGTCTATATGGGGCCTCCTTCTTCCGAAGGTACGGAGGCAATTTGCCGAGTTCCTTCAACACCCTTCTCTCAAGCGCCTTGGTATACTCTACCTGCCCACCTGTGTTGGTTTCGGGTACGGTCTATACGGTGGGGCTATTTCCTGGAACCTATTCGCTGCCCCCACCAATCCGATTAGGGGGAACAACTTTTTAGATCCGTCACACACCACCAGGTACTGGAATATTAACCAGTTTCCCATCGACTACCCCCTTCGGGCTCGTCTTAGGGGCCGACTCACCCTGCGCGGATTAGCCTTGCGCAGGAACCCTTGGGCTTTCGGCGAGAGGGCATCTCACCCTCTTTATCGCTACTCATGTCAGCATTCGCACTTCCGATACCTCCACGACCCATTACCAGGTCGCTTCAACGGCTTACGGAACGCTCCGCTACCGCTCAGACCCGAAGGTCTGAACCCTAAGCTTCGGTGCATCACTTTAGCCCCGTTACATCTTCGCCGCAGGACCTCTTAATTAGACCAGTGAGCTGTTACGCTTTCTTTAAAGGATGGCTGCTTCTAAGCCAACCTCCTGGTTGTTTTGGAAGTCCCACATGCTTTCCCACTTAGTGATGACTTGGGGACCTTAGCTGTAGGTTAGGGCTGTTTCCCTTTTGACGACGGACCTTAGCACCCGCCGTCTGTCTCCCGGACTATACTCTCAGGTATTCGGAGTTTGGTTAGGTTTGGTAGATCTCGCGACCCCCTAGCCCATCCAGTGCTCTACCCCCTGAGGAAAACATCCGAGGCACTACCTCAATAGTTTTCGCGGAGAACCAGCTATTTCCCGGCTTGATTGGCCTTTCACCCCTAAACACAACTCATCCGGTAACTTTTCAACGTTAATCGGTTCGAGCCTCCAGTGCGTGTTACCGCACCTTCACTCTGGTCATGCCTAGATCGCCGGGTTTCGGGTCTAATGCATCAAACTCATTCGCCCTATTCAGACTCGCTTTCGCTGCGCCTACACCTAACGGCTTAAGCTTGCTTGATACATTAAGTCACTGACCCATTATGCAAGAGGTACGCGGTCACATCTCAAGGATGCTCCCACTGCTTGTAGGCAACCGGTTTCAGGTCTGTTTCACTCCCCTAATCGGGGTGCTTTTCACCTTTCCCTCACGGTACTAGTTCACTATCGGTCATACACGAGTATTTAGGCTTAGAGGGTGGTCCCCCTATATTCAGACAGGATTACACGTGTCCCGCCCTACTCAAGTCCAGTAAAGTTGTTTTCGCATACGGGGCTATCACCCGCTATGGCGCATCTTTCCAAATGCTTCTGCTAACGCACTTACTGGCACTGGCCTGGTCCGGTTTCGCTCGCCACTACTAACGGAATCTCGGTTGATGTCTTTTCCTCCAGGTACTGAGATGTTTCAGTTCCCCGGGTTCGCTTCACCAAAGCCTATTTTATTCAGCTTAGTGATACCTTTCCCATTTAACTCCAGATGAGCCTTGCAGCTCAGCTAGAATTAAATGGTGAAGGTGGGTTTCCCCATTCGGAAATCTGTGGGTCAAAGTTTGCTCACAACTCACCACAGCTTATCGCAGCGTGCCACGTCCTTCATCGCCTGTGTATGCCAAGGCATCCACCAATTGCCCTTACCTCACGCTTGAGAATCCACACCACCATCGACAGGCCTGTCTTGCTTGCAGGACGCCGATATACGGTGGATGGTTTGTTTCGGATCGACCTCGTTGAAGAGAGATCGAACCTACTCAGCTAGATAATCAATTATGT
>DATLXH010000021.1:0-55245 GCA_035576005.1 Thermoanaerobaculia bacterium
TCGCTTGGAAGTTGAGTTGCTCCCCGTTACACTGTGTCTGTTGCACGCCGCCGCCTCCCATGTTCTCAAGTTGTTGGTCACACTCAACTTAATAGCATGGTGCGGCGGCTTTTCTTTATCAGCGTGAGAAATGCGGGCTAACGTTCCCGACCCGGTAGATAGCTCTCAACCGAACAGCGAAAGGCGTGGGATTCCGGTGAGTTGCCTCAGCAGTCGTTTGATGTTTGCATCTCGTGTTCTTTGCAGTGAGGCGCCGTCCAGATTCCTAACTGAGCTCAGCAGCATCTCCAGCTCGGCATGGAACGAGGTCTTCTGCTCGACGGAGAGTGCCTCCAGCAGGCGGGTGAATGACTCGTGCTCGATCTCGAGAAGGCTGGCCTCGATCCGCGGTACTGCTTTTTCTCCCGTGAGCGCTCTCACCCTCGACGCGATGTCGCGCAGGACGGTCTGAACAGCCACTGAATCAGAGGCATCCGAGCATGACTCGATCGCCGCCGCAATCGCTGCGAGACGCAGGGCGGGGTTCTCTTCCGGAAGCGCCGAACTGCTTCCTACGGCGAGATTTTTCCTCTCTTCCCATAGTGCATCGACTGCATGCCTGCAGTAAGTCAGTCCTGAGATCGTCTTTTTCCGTCCTCGCTCGGCCTGCTTGTCGAAGCAATGGTCGATCGCTTCCAGTACCACCGGCAGCGGTACCTTCTCATGGCTCCACCGCTTCATGAGACTCCAATCCTTTCCTGAAAGAAGGAATGGTGTTCCTCTTCGGAATGCGAAGTGCGATTCGATCTCCAGGAAGAAAGGATCCTGCTGCTTCGGCTCGGGCTCGTCGGATCTTTTCGTCATGGGGGTTCTGATGAGTGTGCAGTGACTAACCGTGAGGGCAACTCGGCTATAGTATTCGTGGAGATCGCTGTATTGTCCGGCAGCGCGAGGCAGAAAATATGAGCTCGGCAAATCCCAGTGCGGAGGTGACGGTCTTCACGCCGTTGCTTTCCCCTGTGCGACGTCCTTTGCCAGCGCAGCAGGCGATCACCATCGGTCGAGCCTCGGATTGTACGATTCCGATCAAGGATCGTTATCTCTCACGCAAGCATGCAGAGATCATCCCAATGGGCGGGACCTGGCTGCTCAAGGACTGCGGCTCAGCCAACGGCACGTATCTCAATGGCTCGAGGGTCCAGAGTGATCTGACTCTCAAGTCGGGCGACAAGATCAAGCTCGGTGACACGGAGATTCTCTTCGAGACCGATTCGCACACCGATCGGTTGCTCGCGATTGCGGACTCGAAGGTCAGCGCGACGATCTCCATTCCGTTCCATGAGATCGATCGTGTTACGCATGAGACCCCGGACAAGGGGCTCGAGCGTCTTCGAATCCTGAACGCGCTGGCCATGGAGATGATCGAAGACCGACCACTCGATGAACTGTTCGGATTCGTTGTCGACAGAGTCATGGAGCATCTTCGTCCTTCTCGCGCCGCGATAGGTCTGCTTGCCGATGACGGACGATCTTTTTCGAGCGTCGAAATGCGCCGGTCGGACTCCACTGACACCTCCGAGCTCTCCATCAGTCATACCTTGCTGGCAGAGGTCGTTGAGGAGCGGAGGTCGCTGGCCTACATCGACGTGGCGGCGGACGAGAAGTTGAGCCGCGCAAAATCGATCATCATGCAGGGGATTCATTCAGTCCTGTGTGCTCCTCTGCTGATCGCAGAGAGCGTCGTTGGGGTTCTCTATGTCGACTTTCTCTTCACGCATAGGAACATCTCCGAAGAGGATGTCCGGCTCGTAGGCCAGATCGCCCGCTTTGCCGCAGTCAAACTGGAGAACACGAGACTGCGTGAAGACGCGATCCAGAAGCGACTCATGGACGAGGAGCTCAAGACGGCATACGTGATCCAGCGACGCCTCCTTCCCGACAAGCCACCGGCGGTAGAGGGATTTTCGTTCGCCGGGATCAATCGACCATGCAGGACTGTCAGCGGCGATTACTACGACTTTGTGGAGAGACCCGACGGTCGGATTTATTTCGTGATTGCAGACGTGAGCGGCAAAGGTGTGACGGCCTCGCTCCTCATGGCCGGGCTTCAGGCGGCGTTCCGGATTTTTACCAAGTCTGATCCCACTCCGGCCGTCCTCGTTGCGCAACTCAACATCGCACTCAAGGAGAACCTGCCACAATCGAAGTTCGTGACGCTGTTCGCGGGGCGCCTCACGGTTGCTGACGGCGTCGTGGAGTACACCAACGCGGGCCATAACCCCCCGCTCTGGGTGACATCGGACGGCGTGAAGGATCTGCCCGCAACGGATCTCATTCTCGGCATGTTTCCCAAAGCCGAATACAGAGACCAGAAGCTGACGATGGCGCCGGGCGACTCTCTGATCCTTTTCACCGATGGACTGACGGAGGCGGAGAACGATCTGGATGAAGAGCTGACCTCGGAGGAAGTCGGGAAAATCGTAAAGAGCCTGCACTGCAGCGCCGCAGCGAACATCGCTGAGTGTCTGGAAAACGCCGTGCTCAAACACGTAGGATCAGCCTCTCCGGGCGACGACGTAACCCTTCTCGTCGTCAGTCGCAACAAAGAGCAGGCGACAGGGTAATGTGCTCCCCTCTCCCCGCAGGAGAGGGGCTGGGGTGAGGGTCTTCGTTCCGGGATGGACGCTCTCCTCCCAAACCTTTCTCCTCTCTCATGCCCGACAGAAGCAAGAGTGTCTGTCCTACATAGGTACGACGGCGTAAACTCCTCCCATGGCAATCTCCTGGATGCAGAAACTTCGTCTCGGGATTCGGGGATGGAGCCGCCGACAGGACGAACAGCGACTCTCGCGTGATCGCGAGTTCCTCCAGAAAAACTCGTCGTGGGGATCTCCGCCCGTCACGCCCGCCGTTGTTCAGGTTCCGACTTCCAGGGTGAAGGAAAACGCGGCAGTCGAGGCAGACCTCGATGGTCTTCAAGTCGCCTTCCTCGATGATTCCGGGCAGATCGAACACTATCTCGACAGAGAATCAGGAGAGGTGATCGAGTTTCTTCCAAATGATCCAAGCCCCAGGCCCCTTTCTTCTGACCGGCGTTATGCGCGTGTACCAGGACGCACAGAAGCCACGGAGAATGACGATCGAAGACAGTTTCTCGACACAATCGAGGACGCGGAGTTGAAGAAGCGACTCGTAGGTGCAACCGCTTCCGCCGACGCGGCGGGAAACTTTCGGAGCGTCCTCGGTACGAACCGGGCGGCGGAGCGGGCCTGGTACAACTTCAAGAACGAGAGAGCATACACGGTGATCCAGGAGTGGTTGGTAACCCTCGACAAGACGTAATTCATCACCAGGATGCGGGTTAATGACAGCGCTCCAATCAGTTGAGGCTTGCTGAGCCGCGAAGCGGCGTTCCCTCTCCCCGGCGGGGAGAGGGAAGCGAGCGAAGCGAAGCAGGGAGAGGGGCGTGAAAGTCTCGCGATTTTTCGCAAACGGCGCGGGTGTCGTATCTCTCACCGCCCCTCTCCCGGTCGCTGACGCGACCACCCTCTCCCCGCCGGGGAGAGGGACTTGGCCCCTTCGGGGCCGTCGTCCACGCCGTGGGTATGCGGCCCGGGCGCCATCCTTCTCTCGTGACGCAACCTCTCATGTCGTTAGAATGGATGCATGAGCCAGCAGCGCCTCGCGGCGAGTCTCGAGATCGATCTTGCGTCTGCTGAGGAAATCGTAAGCATCATTCAGGATCAGGATGAAACGATTGCGAAGGCGATGCGCAGTCAGGCCGCGAACATCGCCAGGGCCATCGAAGCGGTTGCTGATCGGATGCGCAATGGAGGCAAGCTCGTCTACGCCGGCGCAGGTACAAGCGGCCGGATCGCCATGCTCGATGCCTCAGAGCTTCCTCCCACTTACGGCGTGGACGCCTCGATCGCACAGGTTCTCATGGCAGGAGGGACGAACGCGTTCTTCTCCGCCGCAGAAGGGGCGGAGGATAACGAAGAAGCTGGAATCGAAGCGGTGAATGCCAATGTCTCTCCCGAAGATTCGCTGGTCGGGATTGCCGCCTCCGGCAGCACACCATTTACAGTCGCCGCGGTTCGTCGCGCGAACATGATCGGCGCGCTGACCATCGGAGTCACCTCGACACCTGGGACCCCACTGGCGCGTGACCCTGACATTCCGATCGTGGTGGAAACTGGGCCCGAGGTCATCTTCGGATCGACGAGAATGAAAGCAGGGACTGCGCAGAAGCTGGTGCTGAATACGATCTCCACCGGCGTCATGATTCAGCTGGGCAGGGTCTATTCGAATCTGATGATCGAGATGCCTGCAACAAACGCAAAACTCAGGAGTCGGTCGGTGTCCATGGTCGAGATCGCCTCAGGAGCAACGCGACCGGTGGCCTCCCAGGCGCTCGAGGCCAGCGGGGGCAGTATGAAGGAGGCCGTCATCATGGCGCGGCTTGGCGTCGATGCAGAGGCGGCCAGAAAGATGCTGGCCTCGAGCGGCGGAAACCTTCGCAAGGTGCTCTCCGATTGAACCGGATCGAACGGCTCGTTTCGATTACCCGGAAAAAAACGAGACGTGTCGTCGGGATCATGTCGGGTACATCCGTCGACGGCATCGACGCAGCACTCACCGAGATTACCGGCCATGGCGCCGAGACTGAAGTCCGGTTGCTATGCTTTCGCAGCTATCCGTTTCCACCTGAGCTTCGAGCAAAAGTCTTCCGACTGTTTGACGTGAAGTCTGCGCGCGTTTCCCAGATCTGTCATCTGGACTTTGTTCTGGGCGAGCTCTTTGCCGCGGCAACGCTACGACTGATTGAGGAGAGCGGATCGGCGGGAGCTGAAGTCGACCTGATCGGAACTGCCGGGCAGACCATCTGGCACGCCCCTCGGGCGGTGCGTGAAGAAGTCACGGTCGACTGGATGGACAATCCCATCGAAACCCGCTCCACTCTGGCGATCGGTCAGGCGGCCGTCATTGCCGAAAGAACCGGAGTCCTCACGATCGGTGACCTCCGCGTGCGGGACGTCGCAGCGGGCGGACAGGGTGCTCCACTCATCGCGTATGCGGACTGGGTGCTTCTTCGAAGCCGCACCCGCGGACGCGCCATCCAGAACATCGGCGGAATTGGAAACGTGACCTATCTACCTCCCGACGGCACGCTCGATGATGTGATCGCATTCGACACGGGTCCGGGCAACATGGTGATCGACGCGCTTACGGATGTTGCTACCGGCGGCCGGCTGAAGTACGACAAGGATGGACGTTTGGCCGCGAAGGGAAAGGTCCACCAGGGAGTCCTGGCAGGGTGGCTGGAGGATCCTTACTTCAGGAAAGCACCTCCCAAGACGACGGGACGTGAGCACTTCGGCGTTCAGTTCGCCCGCCGTGCGCTCACAGAATCTCAGGGAATCGCAATCGAAGATTTGATTGCCACGGCGACCTCTCTTACTGCAACGAGCATTGCAGACTCCTACCGGGAGTTTCTCCTCACCCGAGGGCCGATTGACGAAGTGGTCGTCGGAGGCGGAGGATCGCAGAACCCGACTCTCATCAGGATGCTCCGCACTCTGATCCCTGGGATGAAACTCCTAGCGCACGAGGATCTCGGAATCGACAGCAGAGCGAAGGAAGCGATCGCCATCGCCGTCATCGCCAACGACGCGATCGTCGGGCTGGACACCAACGTGACTGGAGCCACCGGGGCGACGCCTGCGGTTCTCGGGAAGATCTGCCTGTGATCTCGCTGCGAGGACGTGCATTCATCGACGGCGCGATCCATGACGACGCGCTGATCAGTATGGACGGCGGGTCACTCGTGGACGCAAGGAAGGTTGCCGGTAACGGCGTGAAGGCTGAGTCGGTCAGCGGACTGATCGTGCCGGGATTCATCGATCTTCACGTCCACGGTGGTGCAGGCAGCGACTTCATGGATGGCGACAGCGAGGCCAATGATGTCGTGCGACGGTTTCATTTGAGGCACGGTACGACCGCTCTTGCTGCGACCACGCTCTCGAGCTCGCCATCCCAGCTGCTTCGAGCCGTGCACGCTATAGCCCGGAGCGCTGGAGAGCCGATTGACGGATCGGAGATCGTCGGTGTGCACCTCGAAGGTCCCTATATCAATCCCGAGCGAGCAGGCGCTCAGAACAGGAGCGCGATCCGTACTGCGAGCATCGAGGAGGTTGACGAATTGCTGGCAGCGTCGACCCGACTCCGGTGGATGATGACCGTAGCTCCGGAAGCGGCGGGGGTCACGACGCTCATGGAGCATTTCAAAGAGCGGATCCTGTTTTCTATCGGTCACACGGATTGCTCCTACTCGGAGGCTCTCGATGCCATCGAACATGGGGCGCGTCACATGACCCATATGTTGAATGCCATGCGGCCCCTCCACCACCGGGAGCCGGGACCGATTGGCGCAATCTCAATGCGGAGCGGTGTCTCTGCCGAACTGATTGCCGACGGGATTCACGTCCATCCTGCAGTCCTTGAAATGTTCGCTCGTCTGATGCCCGACAGGATTGTCTTGATCACGGATGCGATGAGAGCTGCAGGACTCGGTGAGGGGAGTTATAAGCTGCATGAGCATGACGTGGTGGTGGGACAGAAGGCCGCCCGGCTCGCTGACGGAACTCTGGCGGGAAGTGTATTGACCATGATCGAGGCCGTTCGCAACATGGTGGAGCTGGCCGGAGTCGCACTCGAATCCGTCCTCCCGATGGCCTCGGAGATCCCGGCCAGAGTCCTTGGGCTCGACAGAAAGGGGTCGTTGCGCAGAGGATACGACGCCGACCTTCTGATTATATCGTCGACATTCGAGATCGAGAGGATCTTCCTGCGCGGAGCGGAGGTCGCTGTCGCTTGAAGTGGCTGGAGACCGCTGACTATCATGGGCTCTCGCGTGCAGCTGCCTCAGTTCTGCTGGCCTCGCTCGAGGCGAATCCCCGCCTTGTGATCGGACTCCCAACGGGCCGTACGCCCGAAGGGATGTATTCGAGGATCGTCCAGGAGTGCAGCCTTTCCTATCGCTGCTTTCGTGATGTCGTCACGTTCAATCTCGACGAGTATGTCGGACTCCGACGCGATCACCCCGGCAGCTACGCGTCGTACATGCGGAAACACCTGTTCGACCATGTCGACATAGACCCGGCGAATGTACACATACCGGATGGTCTTGCGGAGCGGTTCCGCGTGACTGAGCCGGGACAGCTGTTCGACGAAGCGCTCGGGAGGGAGTGCGAATCCTACGAGGCTGCGATCGAGAACGCGGGCGGCATTGATCTGATGTTTCTGGGATTGGGGATGAACGGTCACATCGGCTTTAACGAGCCGGGCGCCGCACTGACGTCTCGAACGCGGGTGATCCGGCTATCGGAGTCGACTCGGAAAGCCAACGCAGCTTTGTTCCCCGACGGTGATGTTCCGCAACGCGCGATCACGATGGGCATCGCGACCATCCTGGCAGCGAAGAAAATTGTCGTCCTGGCCAGTGGTGCGGCAAAACAGGAAGCCGTGTCGAGGCTCGCTGTGGATGTGGATGACATTCAGTTTCCCGCATCCGCACTTCATCGTCATGACGACGTGACGGTGATCGTCGATCTTGCTGCGCGCCCGATTCCCGAAGAGATCGTGATCGATCTCGAATGAGCCGGCGCTCCGACGGTCAGTGCGCAGGCAACCTGGCGATCTCTTGTTGAGCCGTGCTGTCCCGCTCACCCTGACTACGGCGGCCTCCTTACATCGTCCGGCATTCTTTTCGCTTCTTTCGGGAGAAACCGCATGAATGTCGAAGTGGAAGCGCCACCGAAACGTTCATTCAAGATCCTGCGCTTGTTTATCGCCGCCGCTATTCTCTTCCTGATCTTCATCTCTTACCGTGTGTTTGCGGTTTACACCATTCGCACGGGGGAGTGCACGCAGTTCGATGCCTCGCAGGTCCCACCCCAGTGGGAAGGCGTCAGACAGAAGGCAGGGCGGACTTTCCATTTCCCCAGGCGGGCCGTTGGAGCTCAGCGCCCGCTGGTCATTCTCACGTTCAACATCGAAGGTCACGCGGCGCTCTGGAGCTCATCGCATCTGCGGAGAGTCGCTGATGTCATCCGCGAGATCCAGCCGGACGTTGTCGGTCTGCAGGAAGTTCACATCGGAACGTGGCAGTCTCGCTTCGCGGATCAGGCGGCTCAACTGGCTCAGATGACAGGTCTGAATATTCAATACGGGAAGAGCTTCGAGGCGCTTGGTGGCGAATTTGGGAACGCAGTCCTGACTCGCGGAACAATCGTGAATGCCGGCGTATTACCGCTCCCCAGTACCGGTGAACCTCGCACGCTTCTACGGACAACCATTGAAATTGACGGAAATCGGATGAATGTGTTCGTAACACACCTTGCCGCATGGGGAAGGCTTCAGCGAAGGTCCAGGGCTGAGCAGATGTCGTGTATACAGGAGCATCTACAGCGCAGTGACCTTCCGTTCGTGCTCATGGGAGACTTCAACGCCGGGCCCGACACGCCGGAGATCACCGGGTTCACGGCCGGGCCACTCGTCAGGCTTCTTGGAAGCGGAACTGGCGAGACCCATAAGGTGATGCGAAATCATATAGACCTGATTTTTTCTGATCACGGATTCGAGCCGAACGAGGTGACCATAGTTCACAGCGGCCCTTCAGATCACTGGCCGGTAAAGGCAACGTTGTTCTGGACCGAGGCCGACAAGCCACTCAACCAGTAATTCATTTTCACGGAGACGAGCATCAATGGGCACACGCTGGCAAGCAGTCAAGTCACGCCTCGGAAGAAAGGTCAGGGTCACGGTCATCGCTCTCGGCGCCATGATCATTGGGCTGGTCCTGCTCGGACTTCTGCTCTGGTCGGCTACGAGAGGGCGCACGACGCATCTCCGCGTGACGCAACCGGGCGAGCTGCGCACCCTGATTCCCTCAATCGTCGGGTTGACTCAGGGGGCACTCGAGCAGGGAAACAAGATCGCCATTCTGCAGAATGGCGACGGGTTCTTCCCCGTATTACTCAAGGAGATCGAGAACGCCAAAGAAACGATCAACTTCGAATCGTACGTCTGGTGGAAAGGTGAAATCTGCAAGCAGATCGCACAAGCGCTGGCGAAGAAGGCGCGAGAGGGGGTCGAAGTTCGCGTCCTTCTCGACGCCTCGGGCTCATCGAGGATGGATGACGATCTCGAAAAGATGATGATCGATGCTGGTTGCCAGGTGCGGAAGTTTCATCCTCTTCGAATCAGCAACCTTGGGCGGATGAACAACCGGGATCATCGCAAGATCATGGTGTTCGACGGAAGAATCGGAATGACCGGTGGTCACGGTATCGCGGAAGAGTGGACCGGAGACGGGCAGGACCGGAAGCACTGGAGAGATACATTTCTCCGAGTGGAAGGACCGATCGTCAATCAACTGCAATCCGCATTCTTCGAGAACTGGATCGAAGAGACAGGAGAGGTCGTCTCGGGTGAGAAGTACTTCCCCCGGCTGCCACCCGCGGGGCCGTCCTCAGCACACCTTGCCTACACGTCACCCTCGGGCACCGTCTCTTCGGTCGAGCTTCTGCACGCAATGGCCATTGCGGCGGCACGAAAGGAGATCCTGATCTCCAATCCCTACTTCCTGCCTAACAAGGACGTCATCGAGTTGCTCGCCAAAGCGGTACAGCGAGGTGTTGATGTTCGAGTGATGGTCCCGTCTGCAGAGGTCAACGATTTTCCGATGGTGCAGCACGCAAGTCATCGCCACTACGGGACGCTGATCAAACGTGGGATCAAGATCTATGAGTATGAGAAGACTCTCTGTCACCAGAAGGTCATCATCATCGACGGACTCTGGTCTTCCGTAGGCTCGACGAACTTCGACGACCGCTCATTCCGCCTCAACGACGAAGTCAGTATGGGAATCATCGACGAGTCGGTCGCGGCCGAGCTCAAGAAGGCCTTCGAGCAGGACCTTCGCTCGGCGAAGAGCCCGACCTTTGACCAATGGAAAGACCGGGGACTGTTTCATAAACTCAAGGATGGGCTGGCGTTTGTAGGCAATAGCCAGTTGTAGAGGCTGCCACGGGTTTCCAATCCATTGCCGTTACTATGCCCCTCGATGGTTGCGCTTCCTTCCGTAACACCCTGCAGGTTGCGTCTGGTGATCGAGAATGATTTGCTGCGGATTCTCGCGTTCCTCGAGCTCGAGCCGCTACTCAACGTGTATCTGATTGCCAGGCTGCGTGATGAAGGGGTTCGTGCCGGGATCGAGGTCGTTGAGGTCCGGCTTGGGGAGAGAACTGTTTGCGTTGCCATTCTTGCCTCGAACGTTGTTCTGGCAGCTGACCTGAGGCTTGATTCAGGCATTCGCAGCGAGGCAGTGTCTCTTGTGGCCGAGCGGATTATCACCCAGGGGATTCCCATCCGAGCTACGATTTCAGAGGCCAGTCTGGTCGAGATTCTCTGGAGCCGCCTTGCCCGATTCCTCGACCCTCCAACGGTTGTTCGTCTGCGTCAGCCTGTGTATGCGCTGACGCGTCCGGCGGGGACGGTCCGACGGCTGTCAGTGATGCGATTTTCTACAGCCAATGACCTCGATGTGCTGGTGCCGAGCTGCGCTGCCATGCATAAGGAGGAAGTGGGGATCGATCCCATGGAGCGTGACGCGATCGGTTACAGAGAGAGGATCCGCGAGCTGGTCTCGACTCGCCGCTCGCTGATCGCCACGGAAGGGGAAACGATCATTTTCAAGTGCGAGCTGTCAGCGATCACCCCGCGAGCGGTCCAGCTCATGGGAGTCTGGACTCATCCCCGGCACCGTCGTCGCGGGCACGCGCGGCGCGGTTTGGAAGAGGTTTGCGGATACCTGCTGGGCGAGGGGCATGCGGTGACTCTGTTCGTGAACGACTTCAACGATCCGGCCATCCATTTATATGAATCGCTCGGCTTCGAGAAAATCGGGACGAACCGCGCCCTGATCTGGTGAAACGAGCGGGCGCATGGTGCGGCCGGAAGTCCAATGCCACCGTAGCCGGCTTTGAGATCCGTAGCACCCAGCTTTGGGGCTGTTGCCAATTTCACAACAAGGTTCGTCATCCCTGAGGAGCGTCTTTTGCGACGAAGGATCTCAAAATGCGAGGCTGTGGAATCACGGATTACGTATTTCGAGATCCTTCGCATTCGCTCAGGATGACGAATCGCCGTCGGTGCCGGAGTTGGGCAACATGCCCTTCGGCCGGGTGGAAAGAAGCGCCCGGCACAGAGCCCCGAGTGCGGGCGACAGAAAAGGCGGCTGGACGGCGCAGACCTTGCAAAACATAGCTCTCGTCCGCCTTGTGGGACGGGGTCTTTCACCTCGGCGCAGAGCGGGATTGGAACAGGAGGTCGAACAAATGGCTGAGATCGGTGTAGTGAAGTGGTTCAACAATGACAAGGGGTATGGTTTCATCAAGCGCGACTCGGGAGATGATGTGTTCGTCCATCACACGGCGATCACGAATCAGAGCGGATATCGTTCACTGAATGAAGGTGATCGTGTTCAGTTCGACTTGAAGCAGGGACCTAAGGGTCTCCAGGCTGAAAACGTCTCGAAAGCAGAGTAGCTCGTAAGGAGAGTGGCTCCTCCCGGAGCCACTCGCTCCCTCCCTTCCCCTCACATCCGATCGGGCAGCGGCACGCCCATCAATCCCAGCAGGTTCATCGACGTGCGTCGGAAGATTTCCGCACAAGCCGCACGACGTTGGCGTTCCGCGGGGTCCTTCTCTTTGAGGATCGGAAACTTGTGGTAGAACGAGTTGAACTTCTGGGCGAGCTCGAGCGCATGGTGGCTGACAAACGACAGCTCCAGGGCCTCTACCGCACGCCGCACCGCACCGACCGTCCCTGCACTCGCCAGCACGATCTCCCACATCTCGTCGGCCATCTCGCCGCCCAGCGTGAGGCTGTCTAATTCATCCGTTCCCAGCCTGGAGTCGATCCCCTGCAAGGCCATTTTACGGAAAATATTCTGAGCGCGGACCGCGGAGTATTGCAGGTAGGGTCCCGAATCGCCTTCGAACGTGAGTGCTTCGTTGAAATCGAACGCGATCACTTTGTTCCTGCCGTACTTGAGCATGAAGTAACGGAGGGCACCGATCGAGATCTGTCGCGCGAGGAATGCAGAATCTCTCTGGTCCCCCTCGCCGTCAGAGTCGCGAGCGTTCGCTGAAAGAGCGGCAGCAGCCTTCTCCTCGAGCGCGTTCATGAGATCGTCCGCCTTGACTCCCAGTCCCTTTCTTCCCGACATCTCGAGGTAGGGCCGCGCCATATCGTCGGCATTCACGTTCATGCCGAGAGCTACGGCGGTTGAAGGAGTGAGGGCGACCATCTCGTAGGAAAAATGGATCGATCGTTCTGCGGCCTCGGGGTGTCCGAGCAGCCGCAAGCCCTCCTTGACCACCTTCTGCAGATACGCCTGGCGAACGTCGATGACGTTGTAAACGCGCTGAGCTCCTCCGAATGATGGAGCCGCGGGGTCCCCGCCGTCACTTACCGATTCCCACAGGGGCTTTCCCTCCTGGTACGTGAGGAAACGCTGGTACTCGAACGTCCGCTCGAGCAGACCGAACTTCCATAGCTGGTAGGCGATGTCCTTGCCGACGTAGGTGACGGTTCCGTTGGAGCGGACCAGAATCTTGTCGGGCTCTTCGAGTCCTTCGAACTCTTCAGCGTCTGCGAGCTTCATCACCCAGCAGTCTTTATGCTTGCCGGAAGTCTCGTAAATCACCGAGCCCGATGTCTTGAGAAGCTCGAAAGCGTGGTCCCAGAAGCGTAATGTGAGGATGTCGCTTTCTTTGGTCAGCACGTCGTAACGGATACCGAGCCTGAGCATCGTAGCGGTGTGACGCTCGACGATAGCCCTACTGATCTGACGTGCGATTGCAGCAGTCTGTCCCTCCTGCCTCTCGATCTGGTGAAGCGAATCGCGCTGCCATTGCCGCGCCTCAGGGTTTGCCTCGTAGTACTCGGTCATCCGGGAGTAGAGATCCCAGCAGAAGTAGTCGAAGGGGACGGACTGATCCTCGATCTGCTTTTCGACTCCGGCAGCATCGACACCGAGCAGTCGCTCGAAGCCAACGACCACATCGGCGACCTGGACGCCGGTGTCATCGATGTAGTTCTGCGTCTCGACCGTATGTCCCAGCCATTGGAGTAAACGAACCAGTGTGTCGCCGAGAACAGCGTTACGAAGATGTCCGATGTGTGCGGCTTTGTTTGGATTGATATTGGTGTGCTCGACCAGAATGCGATCACCTGATGAGGGAGGCCGCTCGTCGATGCGTCGCAGGAGTGTCACGGTGAAAGCGAGGCGATCGAACTTGAAATTGATGTATCCGGCGCCCTCGACCGAAGCAGAGCTGACCAGAGGTGGAAGCTCGATCCCCTCGATCAGAGTTTGCGCAATCACCCGCGGCGGCTTTTTCAAGGCCTTTGCTAGTTCCAGGGCGAGTGGCGTTGCCAGGTCGCCCATCACGAGGCGAGGAGGTGTCTGCAGGATGACGCGTTCAACGGCGTGGCCGAAAAGTGAGAGCACCCGCGATCGCAGCAGCTCGGTGAGGCGACTGGTCAATTCATCGAGAATCATTGGTTCCTCTGGTTCGGGCGAGAGCCTTTCGACAAGACTGTCGCGACGGGGCTGCGCATTCTGCCACTTGTGGCCGGACATTCCAATGTCCGGCGCGGGCGCGAGGCCGCTATTTTCGCCGGACATTGGAATGTCCGGCCACGAGTCGGCCTGGGAAGTCGTGCGAGCTATTGGAGTGTGTTCATAGCAGACACTTCCCTACGAACAGTGCGTCGTGTCGTTCCAGAGTTTCAGTACAAAGCGATCGCCGCGACGAACGAAGATGTTGATGGCGGCATTGTCCTGCGCAAAACTGCGGGCTGACTGGAGCGGTAGACCTAAAAGTCCTGAGAGTGCGATTCGTATTGCCGTTCCGTGAGAGACGAGGAGGGGAACGGACTGCTTCCCATCTTCGAGAGTGCCGATCGTCGCGATCGCTCGGTTCATCCGCAGAAGAACGTCTGCAAACGATTCGCCGTCCGGGCATGCAACGCTCGGGTCAGTCGACCATAGCTGATGCAGATCGCGATCGGCCTGCTGGAGTGCACTGAAATGCTGTCCCTCCCAGCGACCGCAGTTCATCTCTCTCAGATCGTCCAGAGGGACGGGTTGCAGACCCAGCGTGCTCGAGATCATGCTCGCCGTAGTCATCGCTCGTGGAAGCGTCGAGCAATAGAGGCCAGTCACACCGAACGACGGCAGCCGCGCTGCAACTTTCCGGATCTGCTCCTGACCTCTGGCCGAGAGCTCGCTGTCGCTCCAGCCCTGGGCCACGCCGCGAACATTGTCCACGGTCTCGCCGTGACGCACGAGGATCAACTGCTCGATCATCTCGATGAACGCTCGCTGTCGCGAAAGGCGAGCAGAGATGACGCCGTCATGGTCGAAGGTTTTGCGATTCCCAGGATTTCCAGAATCGTCGGGGCGATGTTCTCCAGCGAACCGGTTCCGCTCAATTGAAAACTGTGTGTTGGACAGTGGAGGATCAGAGGTACGGGATTCGTGGTGTGCGCCGTGTGCGGTTGTCCGGTGGCAGGGTCGTACATGAGCTCACAGTTTCCATGGTCGGCGGTGATGAGTGCAACACCACCAGCCCGACTGACGGCGTCGATGATCACTCCAATCGCTCGATCCGTCGCTTCAACGGCTGTCACCGCTGCGGTCATGACTCCCGTGTGTCCAACCATGTCGGGGTTGGCAATATTGAGAATGATGACGTCGTGCCCGTTCCCATCGATCTCGGACGCAACGCGTGCCGCGAGCTCAGGAAGCGACATTTCCGGTTTCAAATCGTAGGTTGCAACCTTGGGAGAAGGAATGAGGATTCGTGATTCACCCGGGAACGCCGTATCCGAGCCGCCGTTGAAGAAGAAGGTCACGTGCGCATATTTTTCGGTCTCGGCGATTCGCAGCTGCCGCAGCCCCGCGTTAGACAGGACCTCGCCGAGGTGCTCCTCGACCGCGAGGGGAGGAAAGAGAAGGGGGAACGCGTAACCCTCCCGGTACTGAACCATCGACATGAGCGCGACCGCCGGAGTGACCGATCGTTCGAAGTCCGGCTCGGGCACTGCGGTGAACGCGGTGACGATCTGTCGCATCCGGTCTGCTCTGAAATTGAAGAAGATGACGCTGTCGCCCTCGCTGATCACCCCCCGTTGCTGCCCGGAAAGATCAGTGACCGCGATCGGTTCCATGAATTCATCCGTGATGCCGGATAGATAGAATTGATCGAGCGTGGCGAGCGGATCGCTCGTGACCGTTCCGATCCCGAGGGTCATGAGGTCGTAACTGCGCTTGATCCGCTCGGCACGGCGGTCGCGGTCCATGGCGTAGTACCTGCCGATGATCGAGGCGAGCTTCGTCCGCCGAGTCGCCAGATGTTCGAGCAGACTCGTGACGTACCCTTTGGCCGAGACGGGCGGGGTGTCTCGGCCGTCCAGGATGGCGTGAACAAAGATGTCGGGAGATTTCGCGTCCTGCGTCCGCGAAGCGATACGCTCGATCGAGTCCACCAGTCCGTGCAGATGGGTTTGAAGCGAATGGACTCCGCCGTCGGAAAGGAGTCCGACCAGATGAATGGAACGTCCACTGGCCGCGCAGCGCTTGACGGCTTCGAGAAGGGACGTGTTCGAGTCGAGCCCGGCTTGACCGATCGACTTCGAGATCCGGACGATGTCCTGGTCAACTACGCGTCCGGCACCCATGTTCAGATGACCAACCTCGGAGTTTCCCATCTGACCATCAGGAAGCCCCACGTGGAGCCCCGAGGCCTCGAGAGTCGTCCAGTTCCCGCCGTCGAATAGTTTCGACAGAGTGGGGGTGTTGGCTGTGCGGGCGGCGTTCCACTCGATCTCTCTGCGGCAGCCGAAGCCGTCGAGCACGATGAGGATGACCAGAGGTGGACGGCCGTTCATTGGTGATCACTATCCTTGACTATGAGGAGTCAGAGCAAGAGGACCGATTGTGATGCTGACGAGGCCGGTAACGGATTTGCCGGGGATCAATCCGTCATTTAAGCGGCTTTTTGATCCCGAAGGTTCCGGGTCACGCGATTGGAGACGCGGCAGTCGGACGAGCCCGCATTTCTCCCAGACCTTTGCCGTGAGACGGCGGAGAGTGGCTTGGATGCGAGGCGCACGGCGATTTTGCGACGAAGGTATAGTCGACACTATGTCAAGGAGCGAAATTGCCGTGCAACCAAGCAGACAGGCCGCTATCCGTCGTCTCACGGCGAAGGTCTGGGAGAAATGCGGGCTAGATCAGGCCGGCGCTTTTTCGCGTTTGAAAACCATCCCGATGTGATCGGTCGCACCCGTCTTGAAGTTGATCGACGTGATGCTGACCAGCTCCCAACCCTCGTCTCCGAGTCGGTTCAGCTCTTCGGCCCGTCGTGGGTCCATGGAGTAATTCTCGGAGCGGACGTTGATGATCTTGTACTCCCACGTCTTCATGTCCGCCTCTCCCGTTCCCTGCGTATTCGTCGTTCCGAATAGAAAAGTCTAGCACACGTTCCAGCACGACCGGTTAACGGCGCCACCGAACCGCTTCTGCGGGGAAGTCCGTAATGATTCCGTCGCACCCGATCGTTCTCAATCTCTCCCACTCTGCTTCGCTGTTTGCCGTCCACGGCACCACGAGGATCCCCCTCGATTGAAGTGAATCGACCATCACCTCGTCGACGAAGCGGAGATGCGGGAAAGCCCAGCGTGCGTCGAGCGCTTCGAGGTATGAAGCGAAATTGAGGGGATAACCGTCGATTACAGCGCCGGTCTCAATGCTGCTGCTCATTTCGCGTACCGCACGCAGCACGCGGTGGTCAAACGAGGAGATCACGATCCGTGGCCATCCAGCTACCAGCTCGCACAGGCGGGTCTCCCAACCATGCCGTTTCACCTCGAGAATCATCCGACCCTCGGAGCTCATCGGCGCAAGGTCTGCGAGATGAACAAGCGACGGCTCCAGCTTTGTGAGTTCGGCAAAGGAGAGATCCTCGGTCGTGCGGCCGCCGACGGTGTCGTCGTGGAAAAGAACGGGCTCATTGTCCGAGAGCGAGCGGAGGTCGGTCTCGAATCCGTCGGCCCCTGAAATCAAAGCAGCGCGAAATGACTCCATGCTGTTCTCTCTTTTGACTCGCGGCGACCCGCGATGGCCAAAGATGAGAAACGATCCGGCGTCATTTCGATCAATCGATAAATCGCGTATCAAGTGAGACTTGCCTCAGGCTGTATCGTTGACTTGCCTCATGGGCGATGGTAGGTTGCAGCGGAGAGCGGAGCGAAAAACCTATGCCGAAAAAGATCCTTCTTGCCGACGACAGCATTACGATTCAAAAGGTCGTTGAGCTGACGTTTTCCGATGGTGATTACGAAGTGATCGCTACCAGTAACGGTGCGAAAGCCATCCAGAAACTCTCTGAGATGCGGCCCGACATCATTCTGTCGGACATCATAATGCCGGAGAAAAACGGCTACGAGGTATGCGAGTACGTCAAGTCGCATCCGGAATTCAGAACGATTCCAGTCATCCTGCTGACGGGAACCTTCGAGCCTTTCGACCCTGATCGCGCCGAGAAGGCTGGTTGCGATGCGGTGGTGACCAAGCCGTTCGAATCGCAGAGCCTGATTCACAAGGTCGAAGAACTGCTTGCTCAGAGCGCGGCGTCATCCGCGGGATCCGCTGCGAGCTCACAGTCCTCCGCGCAAGCCGAACCCTCCCCGAAGGCGGCGACCCCGCCGACTTTCGAATCGCAGTGGGATACGTCGGTCCCGGAAGAGACGGTCGCGCCTGTAAGTGCTGCACCGTCTTTCGCCACGGAAGACGAATCCGACGACGACTCACCCTTTGGAGCGGCGGAGCAGACCGCGGCCGCCGCATCGTCGCCGGTCGATTCCGGATTCCAGTTTGATGATCCATTTTCAACAGCGCATGCCGCCGCGACTCAACCGTCAGCCGAGGACAATAAAGGGGACGATCTGTTTGGCGATGCTTCCAGGGACGATTCTCCTGCGGCTTCCCTTCCTTTCGAGTCTCCCGCTATGCCTCCGATGCAGGACTCCCCCTTTGACTCAACGACTCCGCTCGGCGGCGGTGAGACCCGCGCCTTTCCGCGGATGTCCTTCGACGACCTGGATAAAATGAAGAGTGCCGCCGAGGCCGCTCCGGAACCGGAGCCCGTTTCGCCGCCGCCCGATTCGCCGTGGGCGGATCCGGCCGCGACGGAAAGCGCTTTTGGTGGTGAGACGCGGGCATTCCCTCGCATGAGTTTCGAGGACTTGCAGAAGGTCGGACTCCAGGAGCCTTCGCAGGCGCAGCCTGCCGCCAGAGACCTCGATGAGGTTGCAGAAACTCGGCGCGAGCAGGCGGAGCCGGCAGCATTTTCCGGCGAAACGCGGGCGTTTCCCAAAATGAGTCTCGAGGATCTGCAGAATATGCAGAGTGAGAGCGCGAGCAGCGCAGACAGCTGGCCGGCGGAGGCCAAACCGGTCTCGACCGACTGGCCGACCGCTGCGGCAACACCAGCCTTTGAGGGCGAATCGGCATCGTCTTCCGCCGACGTCCTTCCCTTCGCACAACCGGAAACTTCGAGCTCTGAATCGGAAGAAAAAGCAGAGGTCGCTGCCGTACCTCAGGAGTCTGTCTGGGCGACGCCGGAGCAAGATGCTCCGACACCACCTCCGCTTGAGTTCGCCCAGCCGCTTGCAGCGGCCGGAGGGTCGGCCACGGCTTCTCCTGGATTCGGTGACGATCCTCCCTTCCCGTTGACGGACGAGCAGATAGACAAGATCGCGAGACGGATGGTGGAGCTGATGTCTCAGGAGACTGTCCGGAACATAGCCTGGGAAGTGATTCCTGATATGGCCCAGATGGTTGTACGTGAGAGGATCCGCGAGCTGGAGGCGGAGTCGTAGAGTCCAGGCGCGCGCGTTCGCACTTGTGTGGGTGTGGGTCGTTTGATCCGTCCCCCTCAAGAAGTGAATTTTCGCGCCAGCGGCTGACTGGAATCCTGTGCGCCGCAATCTGACGACCTCGCATCTTCCATGAAGATCTACACCCGGGTTGGTGATCGGGGGGAGACCTCGCTCTTCGGCGGTGTCAAGGTCGGAAAAGGGGACCTGAGGATCGAGTGCTACGGCACTGTCGATGAATTGAATTCATGGATCGGGCTGGTGCGCACGATGACGTCCGATCCAGATGTTGACGGCGAGCTCAAGCGGATTCAAAGCGATCTGTTCGACATCGGCGCGCACCTCGCGTCGCCTGAGGGCTCGATCAGGTTCGCTGGTGTAGAGGCCTCAAGGATTGCAGATCTCGAGAACGCAATCGATCAGATGGAAACGTCTCTCGCGCCACTGAAGAACTTCATTCTGCCGGGCGGCGCCAGCGCCAGTGCATCTCTCCATGTTGCGCGGACCGTCTGTCGTCGCGCCGAGCGGCGGGTCGTTTCCCTGGGAGATCCCTCCGACATAGGCGGTACGACGATCGCGTACCTGAACCGTCTATCAGATTACCTTTTTGTAGCGGCGCGTTTCTCGAATCAACGCGAGGGTGTTGACGACGTCGAGTGGAAGCGGCACTAGCGCCGGATTTCTCTCCCAGACCTTCGGCGCGAAGCGACCCTTCCATTAGCGCCGCCCGCTCGCATGCCGATCACCAGAGCGCTGCGCGTTCCTAGCTGCGCCGTCGCTCCGGTCGCCGTTCCGAATTCTTGTACGTCGACCACCAGAGGTCCCGGAGCAGCGAGGCTCCAGCCGCCATGCGGTCAGCGGCGAAGGCCTTGCCTTCAGCGGCCTTTGTGCCGCGCACGAATGCCTGATCACGATCCAGCGTGTAAATGGTGTTGATGTGTGAGAGCGAATCCCTGATCAGGTCAATCGCGACCGTAAACGCGTCGGCTCGCAGCACTGCGGGGCGCAGCCGCGGAATGACGTCGGCCAGCTCGAGCGCCTGGTTCACGAAAATGGACTCGAAGCGGGAGTGGACGTCGCAGTCATTCGCGTAATTGTTCGGATTGTCGGCATCAGCCCAGCCGTTGTAATGAATCGAGGCATGGTGAGGATTGGCAGAGTCCGCGACGAAATGCCCGAGCGTCCCGGAAAGGAAAATGATGTTCTGTTCAATCTGTTCGCGGTCCGTTGACCCGGGACGGCTGGCGCGCCACAGGCGCCACTGATTCGTCAGCAATTCGCTCATCTCCGCGATTCGCCATGGGACAAAGCCCGCGGTAGTGTTCGAGATCCCGAAACGCTTCAGCCGGCCGGAGTCCGAGAGTTGTTGCACGAACTTGTAGCGGTCTCGGGAGAGCTCGAGACCCGCCACATACTCGTAGTCGAGGAAGTGATCTGACGAGTTGCTCGCGTCGAACGACTCTCCCGCCCCACGCCAGCGGTCGGGATCGTACGAAAGATACACGAGCGACGGATACGCGCGGTGAAAGAACCCTGGCATCTCGGCAGGGAGGCCGTGCGCAGCAGCTTCGCTGGAGATTGCGTGGCCCTTCTCCCCCCAGCCAAGCAGGGGGGTGGCGGGGAACAGCAATAGCAGAAAAGTCGCGACTGCTCCGAATGATCTCATCGACGTTGAATTGTAGCAAAGGGAGCGGCGAGGCCGCCGCGATGTCCGGGCTGGCCGGCATTTCTCACAGACCTTTGTCGTGAGACGGCGGAGAGTGGCTTGGATGCGAGGCGCACGGCGATTTTGCGACGAAGGCATAGTCGACACTATGTCGAGGAGCGAAATTGCTGTGCAACGAAGCAGACAGGCCGCTATCCGTCGTCTCTCGGCGAAGGTCTGTGAGAAATGCGGGCTAGACTCGCTGAGCGCCGCTACGTCGACATCGAATCGTCTCATTCAGGCGCGACAGACAAGAGTGTCTGTCCTACAGGCGGCCCTCAGCTCACGACCGATGGAGCATTTTCAGTAGTTCACAGTCGCCACGAGTAAGTCCCGAAACTCACGCTGCTGGGGGGCGTTATCCACGAGCAGGTTTGTGCGGCATGGACGGGTCCGACTGCAAGGGCGCTCCCTACCAACGTCACGCTGACGTCAGGCGGGTCGGAGCGCGGGAACGAATCCTGAGAGCGATCAACTTCATCGCGACACAGCGCGAAAATGGTGTGCAGACCCGCTTCGCGCTATCCTTCCACCCGGAATGACTCACGCACGTCCCACTCCGCTGATGCTCGACAACTCAGTGAACGCGGCGCCCTGCCGGCCAGTCGCGTGGTCCCCCCAATGAGAGGACTCACCTTCACCCTCGCCGCCTGGAGCCAGGCACTCGTCCTGGCGACTGCGGCCCTTGCTGATCAACAGATCGAGATGCCTGTAATCAGCGAGAGAGTCGAGGTCACCGTCATCAATGTCGACGTAGTTGTGAATGACCGACAGGGCAAGCCCGTTCAGGGTCTGACGGCGAACGATTTCGAAATTCTCGAAGACGATCAGCCGCAGCCGATTTCGAACTTTTCTGAGATCAAGCTCGCGCCTCCGCAATCATCTCAATCGCCTTCAACCGGATCCACGGCCAGGGCCGCTGTTCAACCCCGGCGGCGATTCGTCTTCTTCGTCGACAACTTCAGCATCCACCCGTTCCACCGTCACCGTGTGTTCGAAGGCGCCAAAGAGTTCCTTCGCACCAACCTCGGTCCCTCGGACGAAGCGATGATCGTGAGCTGGAACCGGCGACTGAAGATTGCAGTGCCACCAACCCACGATCTCACACACCTGGAATCAGGTTTCAATGAAGTCCTGAAGGATGTCTCGGTAGCACCCGGGTCCGGTTTCGAGCGTGACCAGTTCCTCAGAGAATTGAGTCAGGATCGCGAGCGAGCAGCGACAAATGCGCGAATGCAGGCGCGGATGGCGTCTAACGACCTCCAACAAAGCGTAAGGGCGATCAACACGCTGCTCTCGCGGCTGGCCGGAGTCGACGGCAGGAAGATTCTCGTGCTCGTCAGCGAGGGCCTCCCGATGCAACCCGGCAGGGAGTTTTTCGACGCAATCGAGAATGACGCGGCTGGTGGTCCCGGTACCAGCTCGCTGCTGGAGGCTCAGGAGTTCAACAGTGCGAAACTGATCGATTCCATCGCCACCGCCGCGAATGCCGCTGGCGTCACGATCTATGCAATTCATCCCGGTGGCCCGGGATCCCTGCCCTCCGCCGAAGACTCTGAACCTGGTTCCATGAGGAGCCGCGATGTCTCAACCGCCAACAGCATCGAGTCGCTGACCCACGTCTCACAGATGACCGGGGGGCTCGTGACGTCCCGCACGAACAACTTCGCTTCAGCCTTTGCCCGGCTCTCCGCCGATCTTTCCTCGTACTACTCCCTCGGCTACCGGTCGACCACCAGGCATCAGGATCGCCAGCGAAATCTCCGGGTGCGTACGAAGGATGGGACATATTCAGTGCGGACGCGAAAGAGTTTCGTCGAACGTTCGACGGAGTCGCAGATGCGCGAGCGAGTTGTGGCGAATCTCTTCTTCCCAGTCTCCGAGAACGGGATGCGGATCCTGGCAGAACTGGGCAGGTCGCGGGGCCTCCGGAAACGGGGAGAGGTATCCGTTCCGGTGAAGATCGCCGTGCCGATGGATTCGTTGACAATCCTTCCCTCAGGCAATCAGCAGATCGCTGGCTTCTCGGTGCTGCTCGCTGGGGTGGACAAGAATGATTCCGTGACTCCCCTGGTGGAGAAGACGCATCGAATCCGATTTCCGACGTCCGACCTGCCAAAGACGAAAGGTTCCCACTTTATCTATACGCTCGACGTGCATACCAGCCGTGGCAATCGTTTGTCAGTGGCCGTCGTGGACGAAATCTCGAAGGCCACCGGATTCACGACGCTCCAGGTGCCTGACAGGCTTCCCTGAAGGTCGGGCGTTAGCGACGCACACTCACCCTCCGCGGCGCTGGATCCTTCTCCCCTCTCCCCGCGGGATGGGTAAACAGTCTCGCGGGGCTCGCTCGTTTTCCCTCTCCCCGCGGGAGAGGGTGGCGCGCTTAGCGCCGGGTGAGGGTCTCTGATCGCGCCGGCCTGCCGGATTCACTCCATTACGCGGCGGCGGTCGCGTCGATGGGCTCCGTACTGATAAGGTGCAGGCTCTCGGTTCAACAGCGGGACGTCGCGATGCGTTAGACCCTCGCCCCTAGCTCCTCTCCAGCCGGGAGAGGGGGATACAGTCTCGCGGCGCTCGCGTCTGTGAATCAACTCACCTCGCACTCTGTAACCGTTCGAGTTCTCCCCAGCACGGCGCGATGCGCCTCGTCCGTATCCCTGGTCTTATGAAGCGAGACTCAGGGCATGCGGACGATAGCGTCTTTAACGAAACCGTTACGCGGGTTACAGTCACGTTGTGTCGTCCTGCCTTACTCCAGTCTCATCAATGTATCAAGCGAGCCGTTATCGGTCGACACGATGTACGGAATCACCGCCCCCTTATCGTTTATCACCTCAACATCGATCTGCAGGTTGTGAAGATCTCCCACCGAGTCACGGCCTGCGCCAAACACCTCTCTTCCGATCTCTCTAAACGAGATCGCCTGACGGGGACTCAGCACGTACTCTTTCTTCGCCGCGACCTATGCTCCTACTCTCCGGCCTTTGGGATTCCCGTGTCCTGATTCAGACCGAGGTCGTCCTGTTCTCTTGGGGATGAACCGGCCGGGGCGGCGCCCATGGACATTCGGATCGAGCGCCATTTGAGTTTTGCGTCGGCCCAGCGGTGGGATGGCGCGTTGTAACCAGCCGCGCGGAACGTGCCGGGCGGGACTTTCCCCTTCGCCTGGACATACTCAGTGAAGCTTCCGGTAAAGCGGTCGAGCTCCTCGTAAACCTCTGCGTCAGGCGCGAGATCCTCGGCCTGGTTATCGCTGTACTTTTTCCCTCGCCCAAACTCGACGTATTTCCAAAGAACATCCGGGACTTCGATGCCTCCGTAGCGGCATTGCCAGACGAGCGGGGCGTAAGAGTCGCGCATGGTTTCGAATGGTTCGTCGTCGGGATTGAACCAGGACTTGTGACGAAGAATGTTGGGACGACCGCTCGCATCGAGCTCGTCGCCACCGCCGTCTCCATAGACAAAGAACGCCGCAGTTCGCCCTTCCAGATGGTTGACGCTCAGCGATTCCCATTCAGCAGAGTGTTCGAGTTTCATTGCCAGCTCCGGGTCCTTGTGCTCGATCAGCTCCTCACGCGGGTTGCCACCGTTCATGCAGACCAGTCGATCGAACATCAGTTTCAGGTTGCTCGACGGTGCGTACCAGTTGACGGGGCCGATGATCGCCCACGCATCGGCGAGGTCGAGCCGCGCATAGAGATCGAGATTCCACATCAGGTCGGGCTCGTCTTTGTTGTCTTTTTCATAGCAGTTGCATGGCCAGCAGCAGAGAGCCATGGAGGTCGAAACGCACGCGTTGCAGCTTTGAATGCGAGGGGCCGCGAAGACATTGCCGAGGTCGACCTGATCGATTTCCCACTCGCCGGGGAGCCGGGATGCCATCCGTTTCATGAACGTACGCGCCTTGCTGTCGACCCCGGGACAGTTGTATTGGCGCCGGTCGCTGCCCGCAATGAGCAGAACGCGGAGGGGCCGTTGTTCGAGAGGAAGCGTGGATGCGTCATCATTTGGTTTCATGAGGCGACAGTGGGTGCAAGCAGTCTGCCGCCATGGCCGACGTCGCAGCGACGATCACTCCGCTCGAGGGCGGACGCGCGCGTGGAATTCACACATGCGCTGCGCGGAGTCGCTCCAGTCTCCAAGCAGTCGTCCTCTATCAGGACGATCTCTGCCTCGGCGGCGGTTGGATCGCAAAGACCCTTTTTTAGCTCTGAGCTGGCGTGGTTCCCATCGGCCGATAAGTCGTGGGACTCCCGGCAGCTTTGTAGTCCGTAGTCAGCCAGACCAGGAAAAGCGCGATACCAGACCCGACGAAGTAGTTGCGGGCAGCGGTCTCACCAGAAAACCCGGCGATCCATGGCAGCGCTACGAGCACGAAAGAGATGACGAACTCGATCGAGCCATGAACCGTGAACGGCATCCACTTGAACAGCCCGAGCGGAAATGCCGTGATCAGAGTCTCGATCAGGTGCACCACGGCGAGCACATAACAGATCGTAGCTGGCGTTTTGGAGAAGCCGAGAATGGATGGGGCGAGCGCAAACGCGACTACCACCAGGTAGTCGAGGTAGCCATGAACGCGCGGGGAAAGTATTTTCATGAAAGATCCTCACGGAAAGCCTACTCCACGGTCACGCTTTTCGCCAGGTTTCTTGGCTGATCGACGTCGCATCCGCGGCGCAGGGCGATGTAGTACGCGAGCAGATGTGTGGGGATGACCGAGAGAATCGGCTGCAGCTGATCGATTGTCCATGGAATCTCGATCACGTCGTCAGCCATCTTCTGAGGCGGCGGCGTGGGATCGTCGGGCCGGTTCGCGCCAGCCGGCTCTTGCTCGAGATGTAGCCTGATCGGCACCTGCGGCGTACAACGCGTAGAAGAACCGGATGAAAGAACACGGGTTGTCGACCGCGTTCGGGTCGGATCGGGCGCCCGCGCACGAGTGAGCACCGAAATCGCCCTGGGCGTGGGGCGTGGACGCTGCCCCCTCACGGCCACGCCTGCTACAAGGCTGGTCTCTGGAGCCGTTTTGGTTCAATCAGGTGCAAAAGTGGCTTCCTTGGTATCTCCGAGGGGGGATATGACCGGAGAAAATCGACGATGGCAGAGCCCCGAGTCTGTTTCCGGCGGGATGGCGGAACGCCGCGCCATGAATAATTGCGCAAGAAAGTCATCGACTTCAGCGGCGATCCTCTTCTGCTCCTCGAGTGTGGGGGAAACTGCGGCCCTACCGTGTACGAGGCGACTTCACGAAAGGTTCAACTCTCACTGCACCGTGGCATTGCAGCGACCGCGAGCCACGATGTGATGCTTTCGTGAGAATTCCGAGCCCGGGCTGTACGAGCTTCTTGCACGTGACTATTCCGCACGACCACGAAGGTGGTCGAAGGAGAAAAACATGAAACGTGTAGTGGGAATCCTCTTGATATCGCTTGCAGCGGCGGCGTGCAGCACCACGGGAACAATGACCTCAGGCAGCGCGGAGTCGATGATTGCCGGCTGGCCTGCCACGCCGCAGGAAGTCGCGCGAAAGACAATGGCGAAGTATGGGCGGCCGAACGAAGCGACGCCTACGATGCTGGTATGGCATAACAACGGTCCGTGGAAACGGACAATCATTTATCGCGATGAAGTTCAGCATGATTTTCCGAAGCCGCACACCGATCTGCTCGAGCAGTTCATCGACTATCAGGTGCCGCTCGGGAAGTACGACGACCTCGCCCGCTACGACGGCAGCGTGGTCGCAGAGCGGACGAAAGGTGAGATTTCGGCACGTTGCGACAAAGAAGAGATGAACTTTCTCGCGTTGAATCTCGCGAACGACGTTGCTACCGGCCGGCGCACCGTCGACGATGCGCGACGCTTTTACGCCGAGACAGCGATGGCAGCGATGAATGGCGACATGCGTCCCTACACGCAACGCCTGCAGTTCGAAGTGCAATCCATGGGAACGGCCGACGCTGACAAGCCGATGATGCCGAAATAAGCTGTTGCCTAGTCGTTCCTGAAGCGGGAGGAAAGTATGGATGATGTCGTCTACACGTCGATCGTGCGGATTGAGAGGCAAGGTGGTCCGGTCCGGCTCGCATGGCTGCCGGGTGAGAAGGAACCGGTGACGTTCGGCGTCCACGGAGCGATCGCGCAGCATTACGGCGTTGCGCCTGATGCTTTCACGCCGCACGCGACGACCATTGATTCCATCGTCGGGGGCCGCCGCGGGATGACTCACCGGTACATTTGCACGAGCGCTGGCAGCGCGCAAGATCGACGTCGAGAAGATCTCATCCGAGGCGAAGGGTGAGGGGAGCTCGAGAGCAACGTGCTCATCATCAGACGGATCCATGTGGTCTATGACCTCACCGCCCCGGGCGCTTCTCCCGATCTCATCGAACGTGTGCACTCGATCCACAAGGAAGGATGCCCTGTTTACCGATCGATTCATGAAGCGATCACGATCACGACCGAAGTCCGCTCGAATGCGTGACCTCGAGCGAAAGCAGCTCAACGATGTTTAGAGTAGAGAAGGAGAAAAAATGAGCTTGAAAAAAGGCGAACGCTACACCTGTCCTGATCCTGAGTGCGGATGCGAGATTCAGGTGACCCGAGGTGCCGCTGAAGGAAAGGGCGGAGACCAGAACCCGCGCTGCTGCTGCGGAAAAGAGATGCAGCGCGCGTCGTAGGCAGCGCGCGTCCTGGGCACCCCACGCCCGGCGGCTCCCGTGCCGCCGGGCAGGCGTGGCAGAGCGCTGCAACGCTATGTCCTCCGAAATGACACCTCGTGCAATTCTGGTCGTCGAAGACGAACCTGACCTGGCCGGTCTGCTGCAGATTCAGCTTCGCGATCTCGCCACGACCGTCGACGTGGAAGGCAATGGTCTCGCCGCCTTACAGAGGTTGCGGAACGGGGCCTACGACCTCATCGTGCTCGACGTCATGCTTCCGGGCATGTCGGGCGTCGAACTCTGCGAGGCAGTTCGCGCGCGGCATGACCACATTCCCATCATCATGCTGACGGCCAGGAGCACCGAGGCCGACAAGATCGGGGGTTTGGAGAGTGGCGCCGACGACTACGTCACGAAGCCTTTCAGCATGCTGGAGTTCCTCTCGCGTGTGCGAGCCGTCCTACGCCGGTCGGAGCAGTGGAGCGAAAGCGTACGAACGCTCGGCGAAGTAGTCATTCGCGACGGTCTGCAGATCGAGATCAGCAAGCGTCGCGTGACGCGAGATGGCGAGCCATTGCAATTGACGTCCAAGGAGTTCGACCTGCTGCTCGTGCTCGCGCAGTCGCCCGGCCACGTGTTCAGGCGCGAAGAGCTCCTGAAGGTCATCTGGGGATACACGCACGGAGGCTACCGCCACACCGTCGATACGCACATCAATCGACTCCGCATGCGTGTCGAGCGTGATCCCGCGAATCCGGAACTCATTCTGACGGTGTGGGGCGTCGGCTACAGATTCACCGACGTTGCTGTATGAGCGCCGAACACGCACGGTCGGCGAAGCGATACACACTCTTCGCCGCCATCTGCCTTGCGGGCGCAACGATCCTGACGGTCGCAACGGTGGCGATCGTCTTCCACTGTATTGCACAGTTAGGCGGCGAGATAACGCCGGCGAAATTGTCGCTTCACGGCAACCTGCTTCGCGCCGCCGGTGTCGGCGCGGCTTTGAGCCTGGTGCTGGTCATCAAAGCAGCGTTTTTCGTTTTCCTGGCGCGCCGCCTTCACCTTCGTGAGCTCGCGGACGCAATCCGCTATTTCGGCAGTGGCGACCTCACCGCGCAGGTGACCCCGTCGAAAGTCGAGACGCGAGGTGCAGGTGACATCAACGAGTTGCAGACGAACTTCGCCGTGATGACAGAGCGAGTGGCCGAGAAGGTTCGACAGCTCACGCTTGCCGAAGACAGCCTTCGCAGCTCTGTTGCTGAGCTCTCGCACGACCTTCGCACGCCGCTCGCGCTGCTTCGCGGCTACGTCGAGACGCTGCTCGAGAAGGGGGCGGCGCTGCCGTCAGGAGAGCAGCAGGAGTATCTCCGCATTACGCTTCGCCATGCGGCGAAGCTCGAGCGCCTCGTCTCCGAGCTCTTCGAGCTCACCGAGCTCGATGCACCCGATGTGCATCTCGAATGCGCGCCCCTGGCACTCGACGACCTGATCGAGGACCTCATCGGCCAGTTCGCGCTCCACGCGCAAGCGGTCGGAGTGCATCTCTCCCGGGACAACTGTAAATCGCTACCGCTCGTTTTTGTGGATGCGCGCCTGGTCGAGCGCGTGTTCGAGAACCTGATCGAGAATGCGCTTCGTTTCACGCCCCGTGGCGGCACGATCACCATCGGCTGCCGAGTCGACGGCGGAGCCGTAGAAACACAGATCCGGGACAGCGGAAAAGGCATCGATCCGCGCGACCTGCCGCAAGTCTTTGACCGCTTCTACCGCGCGCGCGATTCCGAAAAGTTCGGTGGCTCCGGTCTCGGCCTCGCGATCGTAAAACGCATTCTGCAACTTCACGGCAGTGACATCTCCGTCTCTTCACGAGCTGGCACAGGCACCACCTTTACGTTCTCTCTTCCAGCGGTCCCTGGTTGATCGAGCGCAGCAGCTTTGACCAACTGGTCAGCGTCCGCTTTCCATAATCAGAGCTGCTTGCGTCCTTCTCAACGCTAACCCGCATTTCTCACAGAAATGCGGGCTAAGCCACTGATCGGCAGCACCATCACAGCCTTCGTGCCAGGCGCTCACGCGTACAAGCCCGATTCCATGCTCGGTCCCTCGGATGCGTGCGAGCTTCTCGATGGGTCCACGCTGATTAACAGCGCGCACGGCTCGCCATTGGACGGATATAGCAGGATCTCCGCAGACAGACTCTCGACGGCGTCTAACGAACGATTTTCTACGACCCGCATCAGCGTGCATCTGGTCATCGTCTTCTATTCTGATGCATCTCCGAAGCATCAGACTGGTTCGTCATTTGCAGATATACCAGCGGACAACAGCCGGTCAATAAGAAGCGGGAGACCAGGAGTAGGGTATTACTTACCCCCTCCTTATGTGAGAAATTTGTGAGACATCTTAGGGACTTCTGGCGATCGGTTTGCAGGACGTTCCTGACGTGCTGACCCCCACTGACAAACGGACGCAGACCCGGCTCGCCTCCGCTCTTTGCAAACCACAAGGAGCAGGACGATGAGCGATGCTGACGGCGCGAATTCGTGCCTTCCGGCGTTACGCGTGGATGCAGAATCGTCTGATGGCCTCCTCACGACGGTCTGTTCCGGACTACATCCTGATGCAGTCGATTGGATACAGTCCGAAGTCTCAGCGCTGCGGGCCGCGCCTGATACCCGAAGGCTTACGCGCAGTTTTGCAGCAATCGCGCGACGCCTGCCGCGGGAGCAATCGACTGTCGGCGCTGATTCCGCGGCAATACACCTCAATACGCTCGACATGGCTCGCTACGTTCTTCTGCGTGCCGCTCTGGATCCACTCGACACCGCCTCACGCTGCCAGACCGTAGCAGCGCTCTATAAAACCGGCTCCACCGGCGAACGCTGCAGCATCGCGCGGATCCTGCCGTGTTTTCCGTCCGCCGGCTCCTACCTCACGGTCGCGGTGGAAGCCTGCCGCACGCACGTAGAGCCGGTTTTCGCAGCGATCGCTTGTGAGAATCCATATCCGGCAGAGCACTTTCCTGAGCTGAACTTCAATCAGATGGTTCTCAAAGCCGTCTTTGTCGGATTACAACTTTCTCGGGTCGTTGGTCTCAGAAGCAGGCGCGGCTCCGAACTTCAGCGCATGGCCAGGGCGCTGACGAGCGAGCGACAGGCGGCGGGTCGACCAATTCCTGCTGATCTCTCATTCCTCTCTGACGAATCAATGCGGGCGGACAGGGATGAACGCTGGCTCTCCCTGTCCGATAGTTCCGGCCCGCCGCCTCGATCTGCAGCCCACGAGAATGGATGAAAAGGAGTTTTTAATGCGATTGCTGAAGATGGGAGTGTTGTTGGCGTTCTCGATTGTGGCTGTCCCGATGCAGGCACAGCGGATCGAGCTGATCGGGCGTGCCGTGTGGACCGATGTGACGAGCGATGCGAGTTTCGAGGGCGCCTCCGATACCGGGGATCTTGCCGTCGATTTCGAGGAGAGCACGGGAGGCGGAGCGGCCCTCAATGTGTTCTGGTCGCCACGATTCTCGTCGGAGGTCGGGATTGCGTTTGTCAGCTCCGATCTGTCAATCGCGCCGGAGAATACCGGCGTCGCGTCGTTCCCTATCGGAACGACGGATATGACCGCCGGAACAGTGAGCCTGCAGTTTCATCCGATCGCCGGCGCGCGGTTCGACCCTTACATTGGAGTGGGTGCAAGCTTCTTCCGTTTCGAAGAGATTACAGGCCAGACGCTCACTGACGCCGGATTCGAGAACATCGAGCTCGACGACGTCGTGGGCCCGATGGTCAACGCCGGGTTCACCTGGCGGTTCACGGATCGCTTCGGTCTTAATGTCGACGCCAAGTACTCACGTGTCGATACGGCAATTACAGCGAATTTTCCGATCGGAGATCCTGAATCGCTCGATCTTCAGATCAGTCCACTCATGATTGGAGCGGGGTTGTCGCTCCGCTTCTGAGCTACGAGTCTTTTGTTTTTATAACGTCATTTTCTAACGTCAAACATAGGAGATCTCTCATGAATATCAGGGTTTTGTCGGCCGCGCTCGTTCGCGGCTCGCGCGTCGCGGCTGTGGCACTCCTTACCGGGCCGTTCAGCGCGTTCGCGCAGCAACCAGGTAACGTTCTGGATGTACCGCGCGGCTATTCGGTCCAGAAGATCGCCGCGGGGCTCAACTATCCAACGACCGTGGCATGGGACGACAGCGGCAGAATGTACGTTCTCGAGGCTGGCGCTGCTGGTCTTGAAACTCCCGAAATCGACCCTGCACGCATTCTGCGTGTGGAGGAGGGACGGACGGTCGAAGTAGTGCGCTTCAGTCCCGAGCAGGTGGGCGAGCCGGTTGTCGGCCTGGCGTGGCACGATGGCTCGTTCTACATCACGCATCGCCACCCGCGGGATCGGACCGGTACCGTGTCTCGCGTGTCGATGCAGGGGACCGTGACGCATGTGATCACCGGAATCGCCGACAGTCAGTCGGAACACTTTCTGAATGACATACGCAAGGGGCCGGACGGGCGCATTTATTTCGCCTCCGGGCCGGCGGGCAATTCGTCCGTCATGGGACTTGACAACGCACCATTCATCAAAAAGAGCCCGGGTGTGAAGGGCATTCCCTGCCGCGACTACGTGCTGACCGGCCGGAACTTCATTACACCCGACTTCAGAACCGACGATCCGAGCGATACCGTGATGACCGGAGCGTTCGTTCCGTTCGGCACGCCGACTTCACCCGGTCAGAGAATTCCAGGACAGACCAAGTGCGGCGGATCAATTCTTTCGTTCAATCCGGCGAGCCCTGAGAGCTCCCTGAGTGTATACGCCCACGGCTTCCGCCAACTCATCGGTATCGCATGGGACAGCGCGGGACAGATGTTCGGCGCCGAAAACGGCTTGGACATTCGAGGCTCGCGTCCGGTGAAAGACGATGTTGACGTGACGTTCCGGATTGTTCAGAACACGTGGTACGGGCACCCTGACTTTTCGCGCGGGCTCGAGCCGCTCACCGATCCGAAATTCATGCCGCCGAGCTCGCATGGCGCGCCGCGTGTCCGAGGGGACGAGTTCCTCGGGAAGAAACTCGGCTTCTTGGTCGATCATGCGGCGAGCGGTCTCTCCGCTCCGCCGAAATCGCTGATCGCCGCTCGCCATGAATGGAACTCGTCGCCGGCACTGCTGGACTTTGCACCGTCCTCCTGGGGCGAAATGGCAGGCCAGCTGTTCGTTGCCGAGTGGGGCGACCTTGCACCGGCGACCAACCCGCTCAAGGAGGGGAAGAGTGGAAGCATCATTTCGCGGGTCGATACGAAGAGCGGGCTGGCCGTTCCCTTCCTGCGCAACATGAAACCGGGCCCGGCGGCGGAGCAGCAGGCGCCGGGACGGGGTCTTGAGCATCCATTCTCTGTCCGGTTCGGACCAGACGGCGCGATGTACATCGTCGACTACGGCATCATGCGCATCAACCCCGCGAAAGATGGCGCACCCTACGAGTTTCCTCAGAACACGGGAGCGATCTGGAAAGTGACCCAGGGGACCTTCCTCAACCGGCTGATCCGACGCTGACTGCTGTTTCCCGGAGCCGCTTCACAGGCGGCTCCGGGATTTCACCAAAGGAGAACCAGCGTGAATATCTGTGATCCGCACGTTCACATGACTTCGCGCACGACCGACGACTATGAGCGGATGGCTGCGGCGGGAATCCGAGTCGTCATCGAACCATCTTTCTGGCTCGGGCAGCCGCGGACGCACGTCGGCACTTTCGCGGATTATTTCGCCTCACTCGTCGGGTGGGAGCCGTTTCGGGCGTCACAGTTCGGAATCCGGCACTTCTGCACCGTCTCATTGAACCCGAAGGAGGCGAACAATCGGGAGCTCGCCGATGGCGTGATGGACCTGCTTCCGGATTTTCTCGTCAAGGAGGAGGTCGTCGCTGTAGGTGAAATCGGGTTCGACGACACGACTCCGGTCGAGGAGATCTACTTCGTTCGGCAGCTCGAGCTTGCGCTCGAGCATCAGCTTCCCGTTCTAGTGCACACGCCGCATCGCGACAAGAAAAGAGGTGCGGAGCGGACGCTGGCGATTCTTCGAGAGATGCGCTTTCCGCCTCACATGGTATTGATCGACCACAATACAGAGGAGACGCTGCCGGTCGTTCTCGAGAGCGGGTGCTGGGCGGGCCACTCGATCTATCCGCATACCAAGATGGACGAGGAGCGCATGACTCGGCTCGTCGCGCACTATGGTGCCGAGCGCATTCTCATCAACAGTGCCGCTGACTGGGGAATCAGCGACCCCCTGAAAGTGCCGAAGACGATCGACGTGATGCGTCGGTCCGGGATTGCGGAAGAGGTGATCGAGCAGATCGTATGGCACAACCCGCTCACCTTCTTCGCTCAAAGCGGCAGAGTCAACATCGCGGAACCGCCTGTGCAGATTGATCAGAGCAAGCTGTTCGAAGGAAGCTCCGTTCTGCGCGGCCAGACACCTCGAAATCCGGTCGAGGCGGCTTCTTGAGAAAAACCGTGGTAATCAACGTCGCCGGTCTCGGCGCTGATCAGGTCGGAGAGTCGACACCGAATCTGAGCAGGCTCGCTCGCGCGGGAGTCATGCGCCCGCTCGATACGATCATACCGGCGGTCACGTGCTCGGTTCAGGCGACGTTCACCACCGGGACATTGCCACGCAAGCACGGCTGCGTCGGCAATGGATGGTATGACCGCGACCTGAGCGAGGTGCTGTTCTGGAAACAGTCGAACCGCCTCGTACGCGGTGAAAAGATCTGGGACGCTGCACGCCGGATCGATCCCGGCTTTACCTGCGCAAAAATGTTCTGGTGGTACAACATGTACAGTAGCGCAGATATCGCTGTTACACCGCGCCCGATGTATCTGGCCGACGGACGGAAAATCCCGGACATTTATACGCATCCTCCGGAGCTGCGGGAGGAGCTCTCGAGCCGCTTCGGGACGTTTCCTCTCTTCCACTTCTGGGGCCCGACTGCTGACATCACGTCGAGCCGCTGGATTGCCGACGCCACCATGGACGTCATCGATCGGTATGATCCGACTCTGACGCTCGTCTATCTTCCGCACCTCGACTACAACCTGCAGCGTCTGGGTCCCGCGGATCCAGCGATCCGCAACGATCTGCGGGCGATCGATGCGATATGTGGCGACCTGCTCGAACAGGCCTCACGGAGAGATGCCGCAGTCGTCGTCCTGTCGGAATACAGCGTCGAGACTGTTGACCGGCCGGTTCACATCAATCGGGTTCTCCGGGAAGCAGGCCTGCTGCGGACCCGGCTCGAGCTCGGCCGCGAGCTCCTCGATCCAGGCGCATCGGAGGCATTCGCAGTGGCCGATCACCAGGTGGCGCATGTCTATGTCCGCGATCACCGCCGGATTGGCGAGATTGCCGCACTGCTCGAGCGCACGCCCGGAATCGACACGGTGCTCAGCGAGGAGGGAAAGCGTGACGCCGGCCTCGATCATCCTCGATCGGGCGAGCTCGTCGCGGTCGCTGCTCAGGGTGCGTGGTTCACGTATTACTACTGGCTCGACGACGATCGAGCTCCCGATTTCGCACGGACGGTCGATATTCACCGGAAGCCCGGCTACGATCCGGTGGAGCTGTTTGTCGATCCGGATCTTCGTCTGCCCAAAGCACAAATCGCCTGGAAGCTTGCTCGCCGGAAGCTCGGGTTCCGCTCGCTCCTCGACGTGATCCCGCTTCGGCCCGAGCTCGTCGGCGGCTCACACGGGCGGGCCGTCGATCCCGAGGTCGGCCCGCTATTCATTTCCAGTGATCCCGTCCTTCCGCTCGGTGACACCGTCGCTGCCGCAGAAGTGAAAGACCGTATTCTCGATCTCATTTTCGCCGACGAACTGCGCCAGTCCAGTCCCAGGCTGAGAGCCAGCACTGCGACTTCAATGACGGGTGTTCGATGAAGACTGAAGCTCTCGACAGTCGAATTGACGGCTCTATCCACGACGAGGTGCACCTGCAGAAATTCGAGGTGTCCTTCGAGTATCCGGTTGTATTTACCGAGTACCTCTTCAGGCCGGCAAATCGTGCCCTGCTCAATGTCGTGACGCGTCGTGAGCCCGATAAGCTTCACCGCCTGCTGTTCATCATCGACGGAGGCCTCCTGTCAGGCCGGCCGGCGCTGACCGAAGAGATCACTTCCTATGTCACGCATCATTCAGACTCGCTCTCGCTTGCCGGAGAGCCACTGATCGTGACAGGCGGCGAGGTGGTCAAAAACGACGCTAGTCTTCCATGGCACGTTCAGGAGATCGTCGAATCGCGCGGGATCGACCGGCATTCGTTCATCGTGGCCGTTGGAGGTGGCGCGTTGCTCGACTTCGCAGGGTACGCCGCGTCAATTGCGCATCGTGGACTTCGCCTGATCCGCATTCCGACGACCGTCCTGTCTCAGGGCGACTCCGGGATCGGCGTAAAGAACGGCATCAACGCATTCGGCAAAAAGAACTTCATCGGAACCTTCGCTCCACCGTTCGCGGTCATCAACGACTACGATTTTCTCGAGACACTCTCCAGAAGAGACGTGATCTCCGGGATTGCCGAAGCGATCAAGGTCGCTCTGATCCGGGACGCGTCATTTTTCGAGTGGATCGAGACCAGGCGAGACGTCGTGGCCTCCGATCCCGAGATCCTCCGATGCCTGATCCGGAAGAGCGCCGGCATTCACATGGCACACATCGCCAGTGGTGGCGATCCATTCGAGCTCGGCACATCACGGCCGCTCGACTTCGGCCACTGGGCAGCGCACCGCCTCGAAGCGTTGACACACCACCGGCTGCGGCACGGTGAGGCGGTGGCGATTGGAATTGCACTGGACTCGCTCTATTCGCGGCAGATCGGTGCGCTCGACGAAGTCTCGACACGGAGGATCCTCAACGTCCTCCAGCAGATCGGCTTCAGACTCTGGACGGACGAAATCGACCACACAGGAGCCGAAGGGCTTTTGCGCGGACTGCACGAATTTCGCGAACATCTCGGTGGTCGCCTGACGATCACTATGCTCGAGGCGATCGGGCGGGGGTTCGACGTGCATGAGGTCTCCACCGCGTCGATGTCGGCTGCAATTCAACAGCTCCGCAATATCGCCAGAACGGCGCAATGAAACTGCGTGACGCTCCGCACGAGCTTCACCTGACCTACTGTACGAACATCCATGCCGGCGAGAGCTGGAGCGAAGTGAAAGAGTCGCTTCGCCAGTCTCTGGTTCCGATTCGCCAGTCGGCCACCACCGCGCCATTCGGTGTTGGTCTGAGACTGTCGGCTGCTGCCGCGGCCGAGCTCGAGGAGAATGGCGAGCTGGCATGGCTCCGCGAGTTCTTCTCCGACCATCGTCTGTACCTCGTCACGATCAACGGCTTCCCGTATGGCGCCTTCCATGGGCAGCGGGTGAAAGAGAACGTCTATCTGCCGGACTGGAGTGACGACCGGCGTCTCGCCTATGCCGATCGGCTGGCGAGAATTGCCGCCGCGATGTTTGACGCTTCGATGATCGAAGAGATCAGTATCAGCACGGTGCCGTGCGGCTTGCGGCGCTCAGGATCGGCTGAGTGGCTCGAACGCGTCCTGCTGCGTATCGTCAGCCATGCTGCATATCTCGTCGAACTGGAGCGGCGCCACGGCTCACGTCTGACGCTGGCACTCGAGCCGGAGCCAGGCTGCTGGCTCGAAAGCACCGACGACGTCACAGCGTTCTTTGATCTCCTTTTTTCGCGACGGTGGGTGCAGCACCTCGCCGGTCTCACAGGGACGACCGCGGCGTGCAGTGAAGAGTTCCTTCGACGCGCCATCGGCATTTGTCTCGACACCTGTCATGCGGCTGTTGGCTGGGAAGATCCTGACGCTCTGCTCGATGCGCTCGCCGCTCGCGGTATTCGCGTGGCCAAGGCGCAGATCAGCGCCGGCCTCGAGTTCGGCAGTGATGGATCCAGGGAGAGGGAGGCCCTCTCTCCGTTTGCGAATGATGTCTATCTTCACCAGGTCACCGTAGTCGGGCCCGAGGGAGTGCGGCGGAGATATCTCGACCTGCCGGAGGCCCTTGATCGCGCGACGGATGAATTCAGTCCAGCCGAGATCTGGCGCATTCATTTTCATGTCCCCCTGTTCCTCGAGGAGCTCGGTGGCCTGCGTACGACACAAGCCGTGACCAGGCGATTTCTCCGTGCTCTACTCGTTCGGAATGCGACATCTCACCTCGAGGTCGAGACGTATGCGTGGAATGTGCTGCCGGAAGCATTACGCGGCGATGTCGTCACCAACGTCAGCAGAGAGCTGGCCTGGACGCTCAACGAGATTCAATCGTGACGGTGAATGTTTTTCTCCGACTGAGCCGCGCATCCAATCTCCCTACCGTCTGGTCGAACGCCATCGCCGGTGTCGCTCTCGGTGGCGCGGTCCATCCGCTGATCGACGGCGCCATTCTGGCGATCTCGTTCTCGCTCCTCTACACGGCCGGCATGTTTCTCAACGACTACTATGACCGCGAATTCGATCGTGAATGGCGACCGGATCGGCCGATCACCGCTGGCGAGGTTTCTCCTCGGACTGTCCTCCTCACGGCGCTTTCGATGATGGCCGCCGGATTGTTGGTAGCAGGCTCTATGATCGCAGTCCGCGGAACAGTCGCGGCGGCGATTCCGCTTGTCGTGTTGCCGGCAGCAATTCTTCTCTATGATGCTCGCCACAAGAAGGGTGCGCTCTACGCCGTCGTCATGGGCTCATGTCGCGCGCTTCTCTATGTCATCGCGGCACTGGCGGTCGGCGGTGATGACTGGCTCCTCATCCTGTTCGCCAGCAGCGTCCTTCTCACGTACGTCACTTCCCTCACCGTGGCTGCGCGCAAAGAGCACTTTTCGGCGCCAGAGGTCGCGTCGTCTGAAGTTTCAGTCGCGGCTGTCCCGGTGGCCCATGGAGCGATCGGCGCCGGGGCCTTACTCATCGCTGCACTGATTCCGTGGCTGGCGGTGAGCCGCGCGCGCACGTCTGCTGCAAGGATTCGAACCGTGGGCCTTCTGATCGCCGCGATTTCGCTCGTCGACGCGAGCATCATTGCATCGGTCGCTTCGCCAGGCCTGGCCCTCCTTGCCGTCACGTTTGGCGGCGTGGCGCTGATGCTTCAGTCTCGTGTACTGGCGAGCTGACAAGCAATGCGGTGGTGATGACGGTGCAGCCGTCCTGCTCTTCGGAATGAACTGCTCGATCCAGCGTGATCTGGTGCATCCGAACCAGTAAGGAACGGCTGACGCGATCGTCGAAGCCAGAGAACCCAAACCGCTCGCCGGGTCGGTCGGGGTGAGCGGCGGCACGACGCGCCTTGGCGGGATTCTTCGAGGGGTTCACCGGATCACCAGGCTCGCTCGGACGCGTCGTCCTCTCAGAGCGGTGCCCGCTCGGCCTCGGCGCTCAGCCGACTCAGCTCGTCCTCCGCCATGGTGCGCTCGCCCGCGAAGGCGATGCCGATCACGCCGCGCAGGCCGCCATCGGCTCCATGGATCGGGAGCGCGACCGCCGCGCTGGCGTCGACCGCACGGGCGCCGGGCCGCACGTCGCCGGTCTTGTCCTCCTTGAGGTTGCAGGTCGAGACCGGCTGGTCCCGATCCCACGCCAGGCCCGCCATCCCCTTGCCGCGAGGGATCGAGCGCGTGATCTCGACCACCTTCGGCGGGATGTTGACGTGCGCCTTGAGCTCGAGCGCGTCGCCGGTGAGCTGGTGAGCTGTCCCGGCCACCGCGCCGTTCGCGCCGACGAAGGAACGCAACCAGTGATCGAGTGCAGCGGGGTCAGCCATCGCCGAATGGTAACACCGCGAGGCCCGGCCATCGGGCATCGCGCGGCGTCGCCTGCCGGCGTGGCCGCCGCGGGTGGCGGGCTGTCCCACGGCGACATTCATCCGCCCGTCCGGCCCCATCCGGATACCCAGCAAGCAGTTTCCGGCGATCCAGCTCCCGCCGGGCTACCGGATCGAAAAGGTGGGCGCGGCCGCGGTCCGTTCTACGGGTTGTGGACTTCCGTCGCGCGAGCGGTACGTTTCATCAACGAGCGCAGGCCTGACCCTCAGTTCCCTTCCACGCTCGAAGATGAGACCGGAATGTCGCAGGCCATCATCTCACCCGATCTCTTCCGCGAGAACCGGGCGCTCATCATCAGCGCCTCCGGTCTCATCGTCGAAGGCAACAGGCAGCCACAACTGGAAGGTCGTACCGTGGCCGGGGCTGCTTTCCACTGTGATTCCGCCGCCATGCTTCTCAACGATCTTTCTGGTCACGGAGAGACCGAGACCTGTGCCTCCCTGACCATGCTTTGTGGTGAACAGAGGTTCGAAGATTTTCTGTAGCAGATCGGGCGAAATGCCGGACCCGTTGTCGGCAACCAGGATCACGGCTGACTCAGCGGACGCAGAGGAAACCATTCGCCCGGTTCGCGACTCGACCCGAATGCTGAGCGAGCCGCCCGATTCCGGCATGGCGTCGATCGCGTTTCGAGCCAAGTTGACCAAGACCTGTTGCAACTGACTGGCGTTCCCGATGACGGGAATTTCCCTCGAGGGAACCTCCAGATCGAACCGCACTCCTTTTACGCACAACGCGGCGATTTCCGGAGCAATCTGCGCGACGCATTTACACACATCGATGCGTTCGAATCGGGTTCCATTGTCATCCCCGGCGTAGCGAAGAACCTCCCCGGCGACGTGCTTTCCCCGAGTCAGTGCTCGCTGAATCTGCTCGAGCGCCATGCTGGCTTTCTCGGTATGAGGGATACGCCCGAGAAGCGTGGCGAACGGCTGAATCCCCATCAATACATTGTTGAATTCATGCGCCATCGTAGCTGCGGCGCGGCCGAGCGCAGCCTGCTCCTCTCCACGGCGCACCTGATCTTCGAGACGCCGAACCTGCGCAAGACGTTCGGCCGCGATCTGATGATCCGTTATGTCTTCGATCATGTTCACGATGAAAACAGGTTCACCTGCGTTGCGCACGACGCTCCCTGTCTGGCGACCCCACATCAGGCTGCCGTCCTTTCGGATGTAGCGCTTCTCGAGCTGGTAGTGATCGCGGCCGCCTGCAACGAGATCTCGAAACAGAACTGCGGCTTTCTCTACATCCTCGGGATGTGTGAATCTACTAAAAGTCAGGGCGTGCAGCTCATCCTGGCTATAACCGAGCATCGATTGCAGGGCAGCGTTCGTGGCGAGGGGACGCGCGTTCACATCGACCACGGCCATGCCTATCGCCGCACTTTCGAAGAGTGAGCGGAAGCGCTCTTCGCTCTGACGCAACGCCACTTCTCTGCGACTCCGTTCGAACTCGGCGGCGGTACGCGACGCGATTGCGTTGAGAAGCTTCTGCGCCAGCTCAGGATCTGCGAAGGGACGTCGCGACAGCACGACCTGAATGCCGATGGCATTTCCGTCACGGTCCCACAGAGGTGAGCCGACGTACGACTCGATACCCTCTTGCTTCAGCCACGCGTCTTCAGGGTATCTTTCCCACGCCTTCTCGGGAATGTAGCAGGGCTGATGCGAAACGACGCGCTCGCACGGAGTGCCCTCGAGTCTGTACGTGAAATTGGAAGCCAGTCTGCCGTCCTCGTACACGGCAACGGTGGTGATGGTCCGGAGCACTGGATCGAATACGCCAGTCCACCCACAGTCGGCATCGAGCGCCGCGCAGACCTCGGAGGTAATCGCTGAGAAGAATTCTTCGGAAGTTTCGGCTGCGGACGCGCGCGACACGATCTCCAGGATTCTCTCGGATTGATTCATGATCTGAGCACGTCAACCGGCAAACTCGCGCCATATGTTCCCGGCGGCCGCGGCCTTTTGTAACGTCATTGCGCGTAGTTAGGGCGGGTGAAAAGCCATGGTGCGGGAAAAATGGGGCCAGGCCTCTGGGTGTTGATGTACTTCGCCTCGAGTCGCAACGAATCGACCCCGCCTTCCTTTTCATCGAGGACAACGGCGGACTCAGGGCGAGGAAACGCGGTGCGGAGTCGGTCGTTGGAGGCATACGGATACTCAGGACGTCGCCGAAGAAGTGTTGACTACGTCGCGACGACATAGCTCCGCCAGTCGCGCTGCCGTTTGCGAGTGGCCGGTTTCTGTTCTATGCGAGATGAAGTGCGTCGATGGCTCGTCCGGCGATCGACTGCAGCAGTTTGTCGCGCGCGAGCTGCTCGTCGCACTCACGAACGAGCGTCGAGATGTAGCCGCTGCTGGGCAGTCTCAACGCGGCGGCGATCTCGCGGAGCCGCAGCACCGCCTCGTTCCATCCGATCCACGCGGCGAGCATCCGGACAACTCCTCCATGCGTCTCGCGCAGCGTCGCCACTTCGATCTCGAATGTCTCGGCAACGGCCTCGATGACCCGCTTCATCGTCCGCTTCGGAATCAGCCACTGCGCGCGCGAATGCTCATCGCTTCGCGGCGGCGAGAGCGATCACCATCGCATGTCGCGTCGTGCAGGGTGCGGCCGAGACGGAAATTCGCGACACCGGAAAAGGGATCGACCGGTCGAGGCCGCCGCGGCGAACGTGGAAAAGACCTTCGGTCCTATCGACGTCTGGGTGAACGACGCGATGGTTTCGGTCCTCTCCCCTGTCAAAGAACTACAGCTGGACGAGGTGAAGCGTGTAGCCGAGGTGACGTACCTCGGCGTCGTTTACGGAACGATGGCAGCACTCAAGCGGATGGTGCCGCGCGACCGCGGCACCATCGTGCAGGTCGGGTCCGCGCTCGCCTACCGCGGCATCCCGCTCAGGCGGCGTACTGCGCAGCGAAGCACGCGATCCAGGCACTCAACGATTCGCTCTATGCCTTCCGGCAGTCGGGCCGCACTGGCCGGTTCCGCTCCTCTCGGGCGTCCATGATGCCGGGGATGAGTGCATGATCGCGGCGCTGATCATCGCCGCGGTTCTCGGCGCGATGGCTGTGGCGCAGCTGGTGAGCTTCCGCGGATTCCTCCGTGCGCTCGACGGCTATGGCCTCGGGAACCTCGTCGAGGGTGTCGCCGCGCTCCTGCTGACCATCGGCTGGTTGCGCGACGCGAGAGGGTTGGCGATCGCAGGCGCCGAATCTGCAGTTGCCGCTGCTGCTGTCTGGAGCGTTCTTGCCGTTCAGGCGTACGTCCGCAAGCTGCCGATTCGCAACTGTGGCTGCTTCGGCATTTACCTGCCGCAGCGGCTTTCAGCGTGGATCCTCGCGCAGGATGCGCTGTTCCTCATGTCCACGAGTTACGTACTGATCAAATCACTTGCGCGTTGAAGCCCTCGAAAAGCCGGCGCGTCGACAAAGGAGAATGCAATGAGGGAAAACAGCAGTGACGAGAGTCGCACCGCCGTGGCAGCTGCAGGAGCCGAACCGGCAAAGACAGCGCTTCTGATCATCGATCCGGTCAACGACTTTCTCTCGCCCGAAGGCGCGGCGTGGGAGCTCACCAAGTCGACAGTAGAAATGAACAAAGTCGTGCCGAATCTGAAGCGACTCATGAGCGGCGCGAGAGAACGCGGCGTCCCTTTGCTGATCGGGCCGATGGCGTACACGGAAGAAGATTACGCAGGCGCACAGTGGCAGCGGCGCAGCGGCATCAACCGCATCATGTTTGAACGGAAGATGTTTCTCGCCGGTTCATGGGGAGCAGACTTTCATCCGGAGCTCACTCCGCAAGCTGATGACATCATCCTGCAGCCGCATAAAGGGATGGATGTGTTCGAAAAAACCGACCTGCGCGATCATCTCGAGCGCCTCGGCATAACTCATCTGGTGATCGCAGGAATGACGGCAAACCTCTGCTGTGAGTCGACGGGACGTCATGCCACCGAACATGGCTATCACGTGACGTTCCTCTCGGATGCGATCGGCGCCGAGAATGTCCCTGCGTACGAAGCGTCGATTCGCATCAACTATCCGCTCATCGCGAACGCGGTCATGAAGGTGGACGATTTCCTGATGGCGCTCGACGGCGGCACGTTCGGCAGCACCGAGGTGCAGGAGGGCGACACCGTGTACGGATCGGATCATGGAGAGATCGGGAAGGTCGACAGCGTCATTGCGGCCCGCGACGGCGCTGTGGCGCACTTCGTGGTCCCGCGCGGCATCATCGTCGATCGCGACCTCTACATCCCCCTCGATGCGGTGGTGAATCGCGTCGGCGAATCGGTTTTCATCAACGTCCCGAAACTCGTCGTCGGGAAGATGGAGTGGAGCGAGGCGCCGCGCCCGGAGGGGCAACGCGCCAAAGCTGGAGCGCCGGCAGCTTCGGTCGATCGGCTTTATCGATCGAGCGACCCTACGATTGGGCGCGGCGGCGAAGGAAATCGCAATTCGGAGCGCCGCTGATGCAGAAGCGGAGCTTCGACCTCGCGGGCGAGACCGTGCGCTGGAGCGAGTCGGGAAGCGGATTTGCGGTCGTACTCGTGCACGGCATTCCGACTTCACCTGAATTGTGGCGGCGCGTCGTTCCACTCGTGAAGGGCGCGCGCAGTATGGCGTTGGAAATGCGCGGCTGCGGCGAGTCGATGGACACGCGGAAAGGGCGTGACATCTCAGTCGCCGTGCAAGCAGAACGACTCCTCGCCTGGCTCGATGCGATCGGCATCACGCGCGCGATTCTCGTGCTTCGCGCATCCCTGATCAAATTTTTACCCCCGCGCCTGGCTTTCCGGTGCGGGCCATCCTATTGAAGAAAGCGAGGTCGACACTCATGACCCATCTGATCATCGTCACCGTCACCGTCACCGCACTTTTCGCTCTCGCGTGCCAACAGACCGGCGCCACCCTGCAGGACGCTGCAGCTTCGCAGAGTCAAGACGATCTGCCGCGCGTAAGCGAGATCGGGCGCGACCCTGTGCACACGCTGCTTCCGCCTGACGCCATTCCATCGATCGACGCGCCACAGTTTGTCGGAGCCGCAGAAGCGACGTTCATGCGCGACGAGGAGCCGGTGATCGGCATCGTCTCGGGCGGCGTCGCCAAGGCTTTCTCGACCTGGCATCTCGATCATCACGAAATCGTGAATGACACCATCGGTGGCAAGCCGGTCGCCGTCACCTGGTGACCACTCGCACATACGGGCGTCGTGTACGCCCGACCGGAAGTCAGCGGCACGCCGGCGACGCTCGGCGTGTCAGGAATGCTGTGGCGCGACGCACTGGTGATGTACGACCGTACTACACGGTCGCTGTGGAGCCAGATTGACGGAAAGGCGGTTGCCGGCCCGATGAAGGGCGAGAGGCTGGCGGAAGTGCCTTCGGAACAGACCACCTGGGACAAGTGGAAGCGGCGTTATCCCGGCACGCTGGTCCTGGTCAAGCCCACGCTGCCCGGCTCCCCGTACGCGGAGTACTTTGCTGATCCGGAGACGATCGGCGTCCGTGGATCTGGCAACCCCGATCCTCGGCTTGGTGCGAAGGAGCTCGTCATCGGGATCGAGCGCGAAAATCAATTCGCGGCGGTGCCGCTCGGGATCGTCGAAAAGCGCGGAGCTTTCAACACCGAAGCCTGGGGCGTGCCGCTCGTGGTGACGAAGATTGCATCGTTCGTCGCGCGCGCAGGCCAGCGGCGGCTCATGTTCGACTCAGCGGGCCACGCGCTGCGCGATCGTGAGACCGGATCGATCTGGTCGCTCGAAAGCGGCGAGGCGATCGACGGTCCTCTCAAAGGGCACCGGCTGGAGCGGGTCTCCTCGAAGATCGCCTACTGGGGCGTCTGGGCGCGCTTTCATAAGAGCGAGGTGCTCCGGACGGACAAATGAGCGTTGGCCGATTTTCGTCACGGCCGTCACGAGGCAGATCGTGCACCACATGCCGACCATCACCGGCAGCATGATCACAAGAACAATGCTGCTGACGCCGAGGGGGACGATCAGGAAGAAGAACATCAGCACCATCCACGGAAGGGTCATTTAGGGTCGTCGATGCACCTTGACGACTCGATAGAGGTTCGGGTCCGCCTCCGCCATCGCCAATACCTTCTTCATGTGTTCCTGCGCCTCCTCGTTTCCGAGCATCTTTTTAAAGTCAGCCTCGCTGGCCCAGTGTGCGTAGTTCACGACGCGCTTGCCATCGAGCGACTCGTGAATTGTGGCGGAGACGAAGCCGGGCAGATGCCGCATGGTCGTCTCGGTTGCCTCGTTCAGGAGGTCCGTCAGCGCCCGCTGCTTTTTCGGGTCCACGGTGAACGTATTTATGAGTGTGATGTATTGGTTCGACTCATCAATCTGTACGGTCATGGCTTTTCCCCTTTGATTTGCTGCATTGAATGGGTGCTTTGAACGGTTGATGAAGCATCGGTTCGGCGATTCGTTGAAAGTCGGCCTCGGATATCTCGAAGTATCCACGTCGAAAAGGCAGACCCCAGAATTGTTTGCTGCGGATGAATGTGAGTGCTGGCAGCAGTGAGCGGATGTCGGCCTCCCCTGCCTCACAGAAGCGCACCTGGCGCCGGAACGGGTGAAAGCCGTCGGGCAAATGCACCTGGTATACGTCGTCCCCCGTCACTTCTCCGATTGCGGTAAAGCGCTGACACGGAGTGTTCGTGTCCCAGGATTCACGGCCCGAGTAGTAGATGATCCAGTCTCCCCGATTCATCTTTCGCAACGGCTCCGCTTTGCCGTGACTCAGCTGGCAGAATCCTCCTTCGACACCGATCAGCACGTGGTCGCGGGTGGCACTACCGACCCAGAATTGCGCATGGGCGCGCTCATTTGGGTGATGCATGATTGGAATCCTCCACGATCGTTTCCAATACACGCCGAAACGCGTCGCGCTCTCGCGATGTAAGGTGTAGAAGAGTCTCAGCTTCGATGCGGGCCGCGTCAGCGAGTGCGCGCTCCATGACGAGCTTCCCTTTTGGTGTGGGCTCGATGCCGTAACTTCTTCGGTCGCCCGCGAGGTCCTTTCTCACTACGAGTCCCAGCTCTTCCAGAGAATCAATCAGGTAAACCATCGTCGTCCTATCGATTCGAAGAAGGTCGCAGATCTCACGCTGTTTCAGCGAAGGATCGGCAGCCACCACCGACAGCACTCCGATGTGTCGCGCGGTCAGTCCATAGCCGGCCAGGCGATCGTCGAACCTTCGGCGGACGACTTCGGCTGCCTTGTTCAGGAGAAAGCCAACTGAGTTGGCGATCTTGACTGGCAGAGCTGAGCGCGATCTCTTTCGGCTGGGCTTACTGATCATTTCCATAGATTATCAGCAAAGCTGATGATTTGTGCAACTCATTATGCTTGCATCATTCGCCGCATCGTTGGACATGATGTCGTCATACACGCAGCACATCACAATGCACCGATGCCGCTCGGGGTATGACGAGTTGAGTGACCCCAAGTGAGCGAGAGAGAATTTGCCCGCGCCTTCGGCAAGGTTGAGCACAATCGATGTCGAGGCACGGGCAAGCTGATCAGAAAGATGACCCCGTCCGCGAGGAAGGTGCTCGATCAGTTCATCAGCGAGCGCGAGGAAGTCGAGGGCAAGGTTTACACGTCGAGCTTCTCATGAGCGAAGGGCATGCGGCATGTTACGTGCGCCACGACCGGGAGCGGGAGCGGGAAAAGCATTACATAAGTTAGCGCGTATGCCCCGCCGGGGAGAGGGTGCGGCCCCTTCGGGACCGCCTACGGCTGCGCGGAAAGACCTGCTCCGAGGTATGCCGGGTCGTTGGTCTTGTTGTCGATCATCGTTGCGAATGCGGAGATCTGACCTGTCGACGGCGTCACTTTGAGGATGACCGGCGTGTTGCTCATTCCGGCAAGGTTGCGCGCCGTGAAGATGTCCGTGATCTGCGTGCCGCCGCCGGTCGGAACCTGTACGTCGAACGTATCGATTTTTCGATCACCGCTCGTGAAGATCTCCACGCGGACGCGCTGCTGCGCGTTGCCACGAAACCCCGGGTCTACCAGAGCGAGGTTCGTACGGAAGCGTGAGTCGATTACTGCACCGAGGATCTCGAGCGACTCACCCGGCCCTGCGTTCTGGAAGGCGTTGAGCGCCGGCATCAGAGAACCAACCGTGCCGCCATCCTCGCGCTGCGAGTAGACACGAGCAGTGACACGAATGCCGTTGCTGTCCGCCACGTTGCCTGACTGAAACACAAGCCGGCCAACACCTGTGCGGTTGAACAGCGTGCGGTACATGTCGGGGATTACCTTTGACTCATGCGGCAGCAGAAGCACCGACACGCTGGCGTCAGGCTCGCTGAGGTCGAGCGGCCGTGTCTGCATGAAAACGGACTTTGCCGTATCAGACGGGTTGAACAAAAACAGATCGGTACGGAAACGTGATCCCTGCGCGCCGTCGAGATGAGCGACGATCGGAATCATTCGCGCGACCCCGGCTGCAACGTCGGGAGGGAACAGCGTAGGGTCGTTGGTCTTGTTGTCGATTGAAATGAGAGAGGCGATCGAGTAACCGCGGCGGGTCTCATACCGAAGAGCGCCGCGCTGATCACCGAGCGAGAGCCAGCTCGCTACATCATTGATCTGGAGCTGTCCGCCGGCGGGGACGTCGAGCTCGACATCCGAGCGCCCGATCGTGCCAATGGGGCCGGACGCCTTGAGGCCGAACCGCGTCCCACGACCGCCGGCATCGGTGATCAGCAGATTCGTACGACTATGCTGGCCCTGGAATGCGCCCGCATACGTGAGAAAGAATCGCGCGCTCGACGCGGCGTACACATCATTCGCCCCTGCTGCCATGCCGTATGTTCCGTTGCCGGTGTCGTTGTAGGTGCGGCTCGTGGCCGCCACAGAGCGGCCGGCCGGTGGAGTGAGGAAGAGCGCACCATTCCCTTGCGTGATTCCGAAGATGACGTGCAGCGCGTCGGGAATCAGCCGCACTTCCTTCGGATCGAGAGTGAGCGTGCGAGAGTGCTGCTCATGCGTCGATGAATCGGCAAAACGCAGCCGCAGCTCGAGCCGCTCCGCGTCGGCGTTCTGCAGAACGAGATCGCTCTTCCAGAAACTGCCGTACGCGCCGGGCAGCCTGGCGAGCGCGGGAATGACGAGTTGCTGATGGAGCGACGCGCGGACGATGCCCCACTCCTGAACGATATCTCCTCCGCCAGGGGCGGCGGAGACCTGCGACGGCGGCGGCGGGAGCGCCACCACCGGTGCGGAGTCAAAAACGAACGGGGCACCTGCAACTGATGCGTCGACGTCGAGACTGACGAATGTTTTCGCTGCACCTTCATTCAGAAACAGCTCGTCGTATCGGGCGGGGGCGGGGGTGCCGATCTCCCACATCGCCAGAGCCGGGTCGATGAGAATTCGGTTAGCCATCGTTCTCGGGCGATGGACCTGAATGAGAATCCGCGCGCCCGACCTGGCGACATGAAGGGCCTCGACCTCCGGCGCCCTCACATCCTGCCAGGCCTCGGACAAACCTGACTCAGGGCGATGGTGCAGAAGAGCGGTCGGCTGTGCCGCTCCGCGCCGGATCATCCATGCACCGCGGAAATCTACGGTCGGCACAGCGAAGATCACCGGATTGGATCCAGCCTGCGGCGGTACTGAAAGGAGGACTTCCTCTTTTGCATTCGCGATGTACGAAATCTTCTGTAGCTGGCCTGGCCGCTGGCTCTCCAGATAGACGCCGCCGCCGCTCGTGATCCACCCTTCCAGGTATGGATGCACAGCATCCGTGAGCAGCACATCCTGCAGGCGGCCGTCACTGTGCAGAAGTCGAATCCCGTTCGGGAGCGTTGCGCCGCCTGCTTCAGGACGGCCTGTCACGAGAAACTGTGAATCGCTGTTGTCGGATCCGATCAGCATGGCCGTCGACTGTGGAGCGAACGTCGCTAGCAGGCGGAGAGATCCGCTTGCGTCGAGAGCGTACATTTTCGTAATGCGACTGTTTGCCGCCGTCGTCTCCTGTGCTGCAAAGACGAATGGTGTCGTGTCGTTGCCGATTCTGATCTGCGCCCCACGTCCGCGTACGACTCCGCCGCCAGTGTCAGCACGGTAAAAGTCCGCAATGCGGGTAGTCGGCGGCAACGAGAGAACCTGCCAGCTCGATCCTCCATCGGGACTGTACAGATAACGGATATCCGTCGTTACGCCACCCGTGGCCGGATCGAAATCGGTTCCGGCCAGAATTCGCCTCGCCCCGCTTTTTGCGGTCTGCATCGCCGCTACATCGATGCGATAGCCCGGGGTGCGCGGCGGCAGCAGTGTCTGCGGCTCGTTCTCGCCCAGGCGATCGTGGAGAACGAGACTTCCCGTCAGCGGCAGGGGTGGAAACGGAACCGAGATTTGAGGTATGGGCTGGAAGGCGACCCGCGTCTCGAACAGAAGGTAATGGCGATTGTCACGTTTCTGAATCGCTGGCCGGCCGAACTGATCGGTGACCGGAGCGTAGGAGATAATCCGGGCCTCGAGGACAGGCGCCACCGAAAAGAGCAGAGCGAAAGAGAGTATGGCGCGCCGCAGAAACATTTTGGCCTCCAGTGGTGAGAAGCAGGTATGTCGTAACACCATATCACGAAGAGGTAACCGAAAAGAGTCAATCTGATCTCGTCAGCTCCTCGGCTGCGGGACTTCGACGCTCGCGAAGTATATTGAACACAAGCTCGCGAGGTCCCTCGCCCTCACGCCCAGACTTCCAGGAAACTTCCAGGGTGGATCCGGATTTGCCGCGATGTCGTCCTGAGCTTGGGCGTGAGGGCGGGAGGGGCTCCACCTCGCAAGCTTCTACTCGGTACCGCAAACGTAGAGGGACATGGCGCAACAGTGGACATCCGCGATCCGAGCTGCGGGCTTCACGGCTCTACGCGGCGGCCGTCGCATTGATGGGCCCGGAGTGTAAGCTTGCGAGGTCCCTCGCCCCTCCCACCCTCACGCTCAGGCTCGGGACGACAGCTCCCCGTGTCCTCCGCTCCCCGCGGGAGACATCTCGCTTCCGACAGAATGCCGAGACTCTTACGCCCCTCACCCTGCTTCGCTTCGCTCGCTTCCCTCTCCCCGCCGGGTAGAGGGAACGCCGCCTCGCGGCTCAGTCGCGCCAGGACGCTCATGGCGTCATCCCTTGCGATCCGCGGAGCTGGGCTTCGGAATCGAGGAGAAAGCCTCCCTCGATTGCGACCGTGTCACCGGCCGTTAGACCCGATGTGATTTCGACTCTCTCCGGCGTTCTCGATCCCATGGTCACCTGGCGTGGTGCGAAACTGCCTGGTGACACTTCCACCCAGATGAACTGCTCCTGGCCGCGATCCACGATTGCGGTAGCCGGCACGAATAGTGTGGGGCGGCCGGGGTCGCCGAAGAGGCGAACGCTCACGTACATGTCGGGTTTGAGCACGAAGTTGCGATTCGGCAGCTCGATGCGCACGCGTGTGGAGCGACTCTCGCCGGTGACCGTAGGCTGCACGAATGCGATGGTTCCGGCGAGCGTCACACCCGGGAGTGAAGGCACGGTGACGGAGACGCGCTGACCGATGGCGATTTTCGAGAGGTCCTGCTCATACACGTCAGCTTCAACCCACACTGTCGACAGGTCGGCGACTTCGAACAGTGTCTGTCCTGCTGTGACGTACTGCTGGGGCACAACCAGCTTGCGTGTGACGATACCTGACACGGGCGCGGTGATGGCAGTGGAGGTGATCGGCTTGCCGCTTCGCGCCACCTGAGCGATCTGCGAAGCGCTCATTCCGAGAAGAAGGAGCCGGCGGCGGCCGGACTCCGCCAGCTCCCGCCCGAGACCTGGACTCCCCAGTGCCACGAGGTATTCGCGCTGTGTCGCATACAGATCGGGCGAGTAGATCGTTGCCACGGTGCGTCCGCGGGTGACGTTGTCGCCTGTAAAGTTCACAAACAGCTGCTCGATGCGACCGCCTGTGTACGCCGTCACCTGGGCCAGCCGTCGCTCGTCGAATGTCACCCGACCGGTCGTCAGGATCTCGCTGCTGCTGGTGGTTGGGACGATGCGAGCCGTCCTCACATTCGCCATGACGCGTTGAGCGGGAGTAATTGATACGGTGGGCACGGCTGTATCGAGTCGCGCGCTGTTCGCGATTTGTGAGGCCACGTCGGCCTGCTTCGATACTGTCCGCTTCACCAGCCTCATTCCGCAGATCGGACAGCTGCCCGGCTTACCCGAAGTCACGCTGGGATGCATTGGGCAGTAGTGCGTCGAGGCCTCAGCTGAGTTGCCGTGCGCGTGAGCTGCTCCGTCGCTGCGACCACGTTGCCAGATCACGCCCCAGATGATTGCGGTGACCGCGGCAAGAACGAGAGCGACGGCAGCGACAATGATGACCTGTCGTTTCGTCATCGTGCTCATTTCATCTCCGTTGAGCTCGTTGCTGATGACGACATCGGATCGTTCCCCGACCGAGAGGACATCGTTACACCACCTATTGCCCCTCGCCGCGCGCCGCGCTGGATCGCCTGGAAGTCCGCAATCGCTTTGATGTGCCGCGCGAGGTAATCGTAATTGTCGATCTCCAGCAGACGGTATGCGGCCGCCGAGGACAGGACGGAGTCGAGCGTGGTCTGGCCTCCTTCGTAGGCGGCCCGTGTGGAGTCGAGAGCGAGCTTCGATTGCGGCACGAGCCTCTCCGCATGAAACTCGAGCTGCCTGGTCGCTTCCGCGTGTGCTTCCCACGCCGCGCCCAGATCCGCGAGGAGAGTGCGGCGAAGCTCTTCGATTCGCGCTGTGGCAACGTCGCGTTCGGCAATCGCCTCACGTAGCCGCGGATCGATCGTCGTTCTTCGCCTAACCGGGAGCTCAATACGCGCTGTGAGGCTGAACATGTCTTTCTCGTAGCGACGCATCCCGTACGATGCTTCGAGATTGATATCCGGGCGCTTGAGAAGTTCTGCCAGCCGGATCTCCTGACCCCGGCGCTCGACGTCGGCGAGAAGGGCGGCAAGCGCGGGATGCGTGTCGGCAATCTCACGAAGGCCGCTGACGGTCCTTTCCTCAGTCGAGTGAGCCAGGATGAGGGTGGGGACATCTGTCGTCAGAGGCAACTCGAGAAGCGGGAGGAGCCGTGCTACAGCGCTGCGCCGAGTCCCTGTGGTGGTGAGAATCTGGTGGTCGATCTGGCTTCGTTGCAGCTGCGCGCGGACGATGTCGGCCTGAATGGCACTTCCGGCTTCGTAGCGTGCGCGCACCGCCTCGACGATGGCGTCGAGTGCCTTGCCGACCTCGCTGAGCGAGCGGATCTGACTATCAGCGGCCGCGATGTCGTACCACGCGAAGAGTGCGTCGCGCTCTGCTTCGGCGCGCACGCTCGCCCCTTCGAGCTCGATGCGCCGGACGTCGAGCTCAGCAGCGGAGCGAAGCGCCTGCCGGCGTGCTCGGCGCGGGATCGTCTGCGATGCGCCGATCATGTACATGCTCATCATCCTGTCGTGCGTGAGATCCACCTGCAGGTCCTGGATGCCCGCCATCACCATGGGATTCGGGTATGCCCCTGCAGTGGTGATCCGCTCGCGCGCGGAGCGTGCTTCCGCTTCGATGCGGCGCGTTGCAGGATGCCGGTCCGCGGCAGTACGCGCCACCACGTTGGCGTCATGCCAGTCGATGGTCGCGGCGAATGCTGCGCCACCGGCGAGTGTCAAAAGATTGAATGCAGCGAGTGCAACGAAGCGGGACAGCATGGCGGACCTCCAGCAGCAGAGACGTCGATTGGCACAGGCGAACGCCTGGGCGCAAATTCACGCGCGCTGGAGAATCAGATCAGGAGAATTGAGAGCGAGGCGAGCCGCTGTTGCCTCGCCGGGGGAGGCAAGGTGTCGTCAGACGTGCGGCGTGTCAGCTGAGGATTCGGCATGGAAGCGACGACCGGCAGCAGGGCGGGGAGGGTCGCAGCCGTCATGTTCGCCTTAGCCGAAACCGTCAGCTCATGCGGCGGTGCTTCGTAGCAGCTGATCGTGGTGCAGCAGTCTGCGGTGTTGGGGCCGAGGACCGGGGCTTCCCCCTGCTCACCAAAGCAGCAGGGCATTTTCGCGCAGAATCCAACGACAGCCGTCGCCGGAGCGAGGCCGGAGATGATCAGAACGATCGCCAGCGCGAGGATTTTCCGTTTCATTCAGCGACATACAACGCCCTGACGCTCGAATTAGTTCCCCGTTGCTCCGCGCGCAACCCGCGATGCTCTGGATTCCTGTAAAGCCTCTCAGGATGTAGGATCGAATTTTCTAAGGAGCTGACTTATGACCGTCAAGGAATCGACTGATACAACGCCCTCTGGGGCAGCACCGAACCCAGCAGGTCGTGAGCGCGGGACGCTGCGCCTGAACGCGGCGATCCCGAGCTTCACAGTGAACGACGTGGAGAAAAGCCTGGCGTGGTATCGAGACGTTCTTGGCTTCAAAGTGAAGGAGCGTTGGGAGACCGAAGGGAAGCTCGAGGGCGTCGAGATGAAGGCTGGCGAAGTTTCCTTCATGCTCGGACAGGATGACTGGAAGAAAGGCCGGGACCGCGTCAAGGGTGAGGGTATCAGGATGTTCTGCTCAACTGATCAGGACGTCGACAGTGTGGCCGGCCAGGTGAAGGCGGCTGGCGGCACGCTCTCTCAGGAGCCCAATGACGACTGGGGAATGCGCTCATTCTCCGTTATCGATCCCAACGGATTCAAAATCACGATCGCGAAGACGACGAAAAGCTGATCAGGCCTGAAGCCACCCTCGGCGCTCACGCTCCCATTGAATGACCTCAATTCTCAAAAATCGCAGAGGAGTGACTCCGTGAATCTCAGAAGAGTGTTTGCAGCACCGGGCTATTCGACGTTCCCGGATCTGGCTCTGTTGTTTACGCGCCTGCTCGCCGGGGTCTCGTTCATGTTTTTCGGTTGGTCAAAGATTCAGGATCCGTTCGGCTGGATGGGTCCCGACTCGCCGGTTCCCGGCATCTTTCAGGCACTGGCCGCGGTTGCAGAGTTTGGTGGCGGCATGGCGTGGATCGTGGGGCTGCTCACACCGCTTGCTTCGCTCGGAATCGCGTTCACGATGGCGGTTGCATTCGCGGTGGTTTCACTCGTCTACAAGATGCCATTCATCTCCAAGACAGGGGGCGCTGCGTCTGTGCTCCCGGCGTTGCTGTTTGCTATCGCAATTCTGCTCATGGCCTTCGGTCCGGGTAGATTTTCTCTTGACCGCAAGATATTCGGTCCCCGTTAGCGGACCAATGCTGGCTGGATGTTCGACTGGCTGTTCGGCGCTGCGATCGAGAGTCGTGCGGGTTTTTTCGAGCAGACGAGACAAGGACGGACGCCGGACATTGGAATTGGAATGTCCGGCCACATTTTGATGATCGTTCATCTGATTGACGGCACGTATGAGCTGTTCCGGCATTTCTACGGTATCCGGCGCGGCAGCAAAACGGATCCGCCGCTCGGTGCCGTAGCCGGTGTGCTTGGGACTGTCGTCCAGATGCTCGAAGGGGGTGCGACGCACATCGGTGTCGCTACCGACCACGTGATCGAGTCGTTCCGGAATCAGATGTGGCCCGGGTATAAAACGGGAGAGGGAATCGAACAAGCTCTGTATCGTCAGTTTCACCCACTCGAGCATGCGCTCGTCGCAATGGGGATCGCAACGTGGCCGATGATCGAGCTCGAGGCGGATGATGCGCTTGCGGCGGCCGCGCACATCGCTGCACTGGACGATCGCGTCGAGAAAGTCTGCATCTGGACCCCCGACAAGGACCTCTCGCAATGTGTGGTTGGGAATCGCGTAGTTCAGGTCGATCGAAAGAGTGGTCAGATTCGTGATGCCGCGGGAGTTCGCGCGAAATTTGGTGTTGAGCCCGCGCTCATTCCTGACTATCTCGCGCTTGTCGGCGATGCTGCGGACGGCTACCCGGGCATCGCGGGGATCGGAGCGAAGACATCAGCAAGACTCCTC
>DATLXH010000022.1:0-10153 GCA_035576005.1 Thermoanaerobaculia bacterium
CGGCCTGTCTGCTTCGTTGCACAGCAATTTCGCTCCTCGACATAGTGTCGACTATGCCTTCGTCGCAAAATCGCCGTGCGCCTCGCATCCAAGCCACTCTCCGCCGTCTCACGACAAAGGTCTGTGAGAAATGCGGGCTAGCACACAGCAACCAGGCAGTTTCTACATCACGCATTCACGACGTATCGCAGCCCGCTTCCGATCACATCAGTTTGTTCTACAAAAGGGAGATCTCATCATGGGTAGTTTCAAGAAACTCTCGCTGTTCGTCGCCGTCTTTCTCGCCGTTCCTGCACTCTTTGCCGGATCGAATGAAGTGCTTTCCCTGGTTCCGTCCAACGCCGTCTCGGTTGGTATGGTCCGTCTCTCCGACATCCGCACGAGTCCGATCCTCGGCCATCTCATCAACGAAACCGACAAGATCACGGTAGACGGCGAGGCGGCCAAGTTTCTTCGCGAAACCGGGCTGAAGCCTAGCGAGGACATCGACTCCATGACATTCGCTCTCCTTCCAGCCGGCACGATCCGTGGCGACGGAAGGGCGCTGGTGATCTTCGAAGGGAGCTTCAACGCCGAAAAGATTACCAATGCGATCATCAGGCGCGGCGCCGGGAAAGTCGCTTACTCCAGGGCGACGTATCTTCGTATGACGCATGAGAAAGGCAACCAGGGAGGGGCGATCGCGTTCCTCTCGAATCACATCGCGATCGCCGGACACGAGGACGCAGTCAAGCTCGCCCTCGCTTCTCGCCCCGCAGGGGGAAGCGACTTCGCCCGTAGAGCGCCCCTCGGCCGTCAGCTCCTGCACGTTGATCCGACTGCGAATGCGTGGGCCGTGATTGATGTGACCCGCGCACGGCTCGTGATGGAGGGTCCGACGTGGGGAACGTCGGAGAAGGACCCGCGCAACCTCGTAGCAGGCATGCTCAAGTCAGTCGAGAGTGTCGTCCTCTGGACCCGCGAGAGCTCGGACGAGCTCGTTCTCGGCGGACATGCGACGTCAAAAGATGACGACACGGCTCAGGCGATCGAAGACCTCATTCGCGGTGCACTGGGAACCTGGCGTCTCGCCGTTTCCGAGAGGGTCCCGGCTCTCGTCCCTGTCATTCGCAGGTTCAAAGTCGATCGTGACGGCCTCGGCGTTACCTTCCGCGGCTCCGTCCCGGGAAAGCTCATCCGCGACGGGATGAAGAAAATTCACGCGAGTAAATAACGTCGAGCCGCTGTGTACCGCGGCCGGGCGAAAGCAGGAGCACAGGGAGGTAGTGATGAGCAGGTTCAGGAGACGGATCGGCGGTGCGGAAACGGTGTGGTCATGGTGAAACGGTTCGACGTCACGATCGTTGGCGCCGGGCTCGCCGGTCTGCAGTGCGCACGGCTTCTGGCCGCCGAGGGAGTTTCGGTCCTGCTTGTCGACCGGAAGGATGACGTGCGAAACGCCGTGCGCACCACAGGAATCTTCGTGCGGAAATCGTTCGAGGAGTTCAATTTCCCGGCGGAATCACTGGGACCGGTCGTTCGACGCGTGGTGCTTCACTCGCCGAAAGGGCGAATGCAGACATTGGAAAGCAACGCTCCGGAATTCCGGATCGGGAGAATGCAGAAGATCTACGGCGATCTGTTGAAGGAAGCGATCGCGGACGGAACTACATGGAAACCGTCGACATCGTTCTTCGGCATCGACCGTGACGCGAACGGCGAGACGATCGTCTGGCTTCGTGGAGCTCGCGGTCTCGAGAAGGTGACGACACGTTTCATAGTCGGCGCTGATGGTGCGCGGTCGAAGGTCGCCGCGGCTCTCGGGCTCAGTCGCAATAAAGAGCTCATTGTCGGCGTCGAGGAGGTGCTGCAGGGAGTCGCCGGCACGCGAACAGCGGCGCTTCATTGCTTCCTGGATCCCGGGCTCGCTCCGGGTTACATCGGATGGCTCGCCGACGACGGCCAGGAAATCCATCTCGGCGTAGGAGGGTATGCCGATTCCTTCGATCCCCGCGCGGCGCTGAAGGAACTTCGACGAAGGGCTGCCGATATCTGTGATCTGGAGAGTGGGCAGATCGTCGAGCGACGTGGAGGCCTCATCCCGGTCGGAGGCATGCTGCCGCGGATCGCGTGTGAGAGAGGACTTCTCATTGGGGATTCCGCCGGAGCGGTCTCGCCGCTCACAGCGGGAGGACTTGACGGAGCCATGCGGCTGTCCCGGTTCGCCGCCGAGGTCCTTGCCGTCGCCGTTAAGCGGCGCTCACCGTCCCTGGTCTCGCTTTACACGTCGCGCGGAATCGGGACACGTTTCATCTCGCGGCAGTGGATGCGGAAGACGATCGCCACAGTGAGGTCGCCGATGCTCATTGAGCTCGGATGTGCACTCCTCCGCACCCAGCCTTTCAGTGGGTTCGCGCAACACGTCTTCTTCGGTCGAGGATCGTTTCCTGAGCCCGACCGGCGAGCGCTGCAGGAGTTGCGATCCGTCGAGTCGTGAGTACGCCTGCGCCGCGGATCCGTCGTTAGACGTCGTGTCTGTAAGATACCCGCATGAGTTTCATGCAGGGGTTGCGGCAGCTGGCGATCGTCGAAGGAATTTCGACCCTCGTCCTTTTCGGCGTGGCCATGCCACTGAAGTATTTCGCCGGAATGCCGCTGGCAGTCACGGTCGTCGGCTCCGTCCACGGTTTCTTCTTCGTGGCGCTCGTACTGATGCTGCTGCTGGCCATCTGGAAAGTGCCGATCTCCCCGGGGCTGGCAGCAGCGGGCGTCGTAGCGGCGATCATTCCTGGCGGACCGTTTTTTCTGGAGCGGCGTCTCGCGAGGCTGGATGCGGCTTCGAGAGGCGCTGACGTGACGCTCTCCCCGTCAGAGATCGTCTCGGAGGAAAATTTTCGCATATGAGTGACAGGGATGACTCGCTCCGAACGAGTTACGACTCGGTAGCCGCAGCGTACGTGGAACATCTCTACTCGGAGCTCGAGCGGAAGCCTCTCGACCGACATCTTCTCAACCGATTCGCCGAGGAAGTGAGAGAACGCGGCATGGTCAGTGACCTCGGTTGTGGGCCGGGCCATGTAGCTCGTTACCTCCACGACAAGGGTGTCCAGGTCTCCGGGGTTGACCTCTCCCCCGAGATGGTTCGCTGGGCAACGCGGCTGAATCCAGGCATGGACTTTCACGTGGGCGACATTCGGTCGCTCGAACTCGCTGATGCTTCGCAGGTCGGGATCGTTGCCTTTTACTCCGTGATTCACCTCGCTCCATCTGAGCTCGGGCTCGCGTTTCGCGAGTTCCTTCGGGTGCTGACTCCCGGCGGGGTTCTCCTCGTGTCGTTTCATGTCGGCGATCACGTAGTGCATCTCGACGAGATGTGGGAGCGAATGGTCTCACTCGATTTCCACTTTCTCTCGCCCGCCAAAGTCATTACCGAGCTGCAGTCAGCAGGTTTCCTGGTAACGGAGATTGTGGAGCGTGAGCCGTATGAGGGGGTCGAGTATCCCAGTCGCCGCTGTTACCTGTTCGCGAGAGCAGGCTAACGTGACGCTACATCTAGCGCGCATTTCTCACAGACCTTTGCCGCGAGTACTACGGATAGCGGCCTGTCTCGTTCGTTGCACGGCAATTTCGCTCCTGGACATAGTGTCGACTATGCTTTCGTCGCAAAATCGCCGTGCGCCTCGCATCCAAGCCACTCTCCGCCATCTCACGACAAAGGTCTGTGAGAAATGCGGGCTAGTCTGTAGCAGACGCTGTCCTTTGCCGGGATCACCTGCGAAATCACTTCGCAGTGAGAGGTACAATCTGCTAACTCGCCGACCTCACGGAGGTCCACATGGCTGCGAAAATGAGAGGCTGTGAATGAACGCGAAATCCTGTCTCGTGCAACTCGTCGTGATCTCGGTTCTGGTTGTGGCGCCGGCGTCAGGTCAGGGGCAGAACATCCCTGTCGTCCACAACGGCGTCGTGGACGCCGCGGTCAGCGAGGTGTGGGACGCGTTCACCACCAGTAAAGGGCAGGAATCCTGGATGGTGGCTCATTCAGACATCGAACTGAAAATTGGCGGCCGGATGCGGACGCACTACGAACAGAAAGGTGTGATTGGCGACTCGAAAACGATCGAGAACAGTGTCGTTGCCTACGATCCGCTGCGAATGTTCTCGATCCGAGTGACGAAGCCCCCCGAGGGCTTCCCGTTTCCGAACGCAATCAAGAATATGTGGACCGTCATTTACTTCGAGGCCCTCGGCCCGAAGTCTACGCTCGTACGAATCGTCGGCCTGGGGTTTGGGGATGATGAGGAATCGAAAAAGATGCGGTCGTTTTTCGAGCGAGGCAATGCCTACACGTTGAAAAAACTTCAGGAACGGTTCGCTACCGGCAAGGCCGTCAACTAACTGAAGTCTCGAGACTCCGGTGGAAAGGGCGAGGTCTTCGTATCTCTCACGGCCCCTCTCCCGGTCGCTGACGCGACCACCCTCTCCCCGCCGGGGAGAGGGACTCGCCCTACGGCGCGTTGCGAGCAGTAGTTAACGTTCGCAGAATCTCGACCACCCGTAACGCAGACGTATCCTGTCAGTTGATCCGGAGCAGTTCCACGTCGAAGACCAGCAGGCCCCGCGGTTTCCCGCGTGCGCCCTGATACGCCAGTCTCGCCGGGATCCAGAATCGCCGCCGTTCGCCCGGGGACATCATGCGCAGACCTTCTGTCCATCCTGGAATGACGGCGTCGAGGCTGAACGAGGCTGGTTTCCCGGTTTGAAGGGAACTGTCAAACATCTTTCCATCGGTTGTCCACCCGGTGTAATGCACGACTACGAAGCTGCTCCCTTTCGGCTTTTGTGTTCCCGTTGGTGGCTTGAGAACCAACCAGGCCAGCCCCGATTTCGACCTTGCTGCGTTCGCCGGCGCCGCCGCAACATCGGGCGGCGCGACGAGAGGCTTACTGATCTCGAGTAACTCGACATCAAAGACGACGGGAGCCTTTTTCGGCGCGAGAGCTGCCGGGATCCAGATCCGTCGCTTCTCGCCAGTTTTCATTGTGGCGATTGATTCCTGCAGACCAGGGAAGAGTTTGCTGAGCATGAAAGTGCGAAGATCGGGATGCTTTGCCGTGCTGTCCATGACTTCGCTCGCTGCTGTCCAGCCTGTGTAGTCGAGCGTGACGAAATCATTGGGGCCCGGTGAAGTCTCGCCGGTGGGCTGCTTCACGACCGTCCACGCGAGACCTGTCTCGCTGCGCACACTATCCGCTGGCGGGCTTTGGGCCGGCGCGAGATCCTGTGCTCGAGCGGACGAGACTGTTGCAACGATCCAGAGGGCTACAGCGACGGCGAGGCGACCATTCATCCGTGATTTCTCCCTGATCCAAACGATGAAACTGGATGGCGCACGTCTCAATTTCCGCCGGGTGTCCGAGCCAATGATTTTGCGACGATCTGGAAGGTCGAAGTCCGCGGCACGAAAGAAGTTACTCAGTAGCGGGGAAGATCAGAGCCGCGTGAGCTTGGCGAACTTCGCGATGAACTTCTTCGTTCCGGCGCGATCAAAGTAGACCGTCAGCTTTGCGTCGCCGCCACTCCCTTCCATTCGGAGGATCACACCATCGCCGAACTGCTCGTGTCGAACACGTGAGCCTCTGGTCAGTTCTTTGGTGGCGGTGCCGGTCTGAGGAGCGGCCGTGCGAAGCGCCGAGGGATCGAACTGGACAGGGGAGTCCTTGAAGAACGAGAAGACGTTTTTCGTCGCGGAGTCGGCGGGGAGCGCTGCCCTCGGCGTTGCCGGACGTTGTGACGTGCCGCGGTTGAAGGAGGGTTGCATCGGTCGCTCCCTCCAGGAGGCCTGTACGTTTCCGCGCGAGAAGGGACTCGAGGTCCGCAGTTTCACTTCTTCGCGGACCGCCTCAGGAATCTCGTCCAGAAACGGTGAGGGACTCTGTTCGCGCTGTTGACCGTGAACGCGTCGTTCCAGGCAATGGATGCAATAGAGCTGTTCCCGCGCTCGGGTCATGCCGACGTAGCAGAGCCTTCTCTCCTCTTCGACGTCGTCGTCATCACTACCGAATCGCGCGTGTGGAAGGATCCCCTCTTCCATCCCGGCCAGAAAGACGACCTTGAACTCGAGACCCTTTGCCGCATGCAGGGTCATGAGGGTGACTCCTTTCTGCGAGTCGTAACGATCGAGATCGGAGATGAGCGTGAGCGAGTCGAGGTATTCACCAAGTGTTGCCGCGTTGTTGGCGTCGAAGAATTCGCGGGCTGAGTTGAGCAGCTCGTCGATGTTCTCGAGGCGCGACTCATCCTGCGGATCTTTCGAGTCGAGATACATGCGCCGGTAACCGGTCCTGAGCAGCAGGTAGTCGAAGAACTCAGGCAGAGGGCTGGTGGATGCACGCTGGAGGTCGTGAACGATGTCGCGAAACTCACGGACCGAGCGGCGAGCGCGCTCGCCGAGAAACGGCAGATCTCCCTCGAGAACAGCCCACAGGGAGATCTCCTGATCCTTCGCGGCGACCTCGAGCGCTTTGAGCGTGGTGTCTCCAATGCCTCGTGCCGGGACATTGATGACTCGTTCGATGGACGGCGTATCGTGAGGCCGGAGCGTGAGTCGCAGGTAAGACAGGAGGTCCTTGATCTCGGCCCGCTCATAAAACTTCACGCCACCTACGACGCTGTAGGGGATGTTGGCCCGCAGCAACTCTTCTTCGAACGGACGGGACTGAGCGTTTGTGCGAAAGAGCACGGCGAACTCTGACAATGGGCGATCCTGCGAGCGTAGCTGTTCGATCTTCTTGACGACGAAGTCTGCTTCGTCCCGCTCGGTCTCGCAGCTGATGATACGGACCGGCTCGCCGCTCCCCTGATCGGTGAAGAGGGTCTTTCCCTTGCGTGCGACGTTCTTTGACACGACTCCGGTAGCAGCGTCGAGGATGTTCCCTGTCGAGCGATAGTTCTGCTCGAGTTTGATGATGCGTGCGCCAGGAAAGTCGCGTTCGAAGTTGAGGATGTTGCTGATGTCGGCACCGCGAAACTTGTAGATCGACTGATCCTCATCGCCGACAGCAACGAGATTGCCCTGCGGTCCCGACAGCGCTTTGATCAAAGCGTATTGCGCGTGGTTCGTGTCCTGATACTCATCAACGAGAAGCTGCTGAAAACGGTTGCGCAGCTCGTCCCGGACTTCCGGATGTGTAGTCAGAAGGGCAACAAAGTTCCCAATCAGGTCGTCGAAGTCCATCGCGTCATACTCTTTGAGACGCTTCTGGTACAGGCGGTAGACCTCGCTGATCCGCGCGCCGAAAAAGTCGGTATTCTCCTTCTCGTAGCGCGCAGGCCCGATCAGCTCGTTTTTGGCCTTCGATATCTTCCCGAGGACCGTCCTGACGGGGAAGGCGTCATCGCTCATCGAGAGCTCACGGATGGCGCGACGTGCCAGCGTAGTCTGATCGGCCGTGTCATAGACGGCGAAAGACTTCGTGTACCCAAGCCGATCGGCGTAACGCCGCAGGATCCTGAGAGCAGTCGAGTGGAACGTTCCGACCCAGGGACGCGCGCCGCCGCCTGAGACCATCCGGCCGACCCGATTCTGCATCTCGGCGGCGGCCTTGTTGGTGAAAGTGACGGCAAGAATGTTGGCGGGATCGATCTTTCGTTCCGCGATGAGATACGCGATCCGATGCGTAATGACACGAGTCTTTCCCGAGCCTGCTCCGGCGAGAACCAGAAGGGGCCCTGTCTCGTGAATCACTGCTTCGCGCTGTTGGGGATTGAGAGTGGAGAGGTCAGGCATGCGGGGGTTCGAGCGACGTCAGTATTCAACATCCCGCTTTCAACATTCAACATTCCCGTGTCGGGGCGATGTTGGACGTTGATCGCCGAAAAATGCCAGGCCGTTCTTCGCAGGGGGATTCGGAAGATAATCAGTCGAGCGCGGGTTGGAATTCGATGCGAAAAGCGACGGCTTTCGGTTTAAGCTCGTCAGGCAGAGACGTATACACACCGTCAGGAGGAGATATGTTCGGGTTGGGAATCGGGGAGCTGGTGATCATTCTGTTGATCATCGTGGTCCTGTTCGGCGCGTCGAGACTTCCTCAGCTTGGCAAGGGTGTTGGTGAGGGAATCTCGAACTTCCGCGAAGGTTTGAGAAGTAAAGAGAAGCCGACTCCGGCGCTCGAAGAGAAGAAGCCGCTCTAAGGCGTACAGCGTCAGCCGATGCCGGAAGAGTCTCACCCACCGAAGTTCGAGTTTGCTGGCAACCTCGCCAGAACGCCTCTGCCGGAGATCCTCGCGACGATTCACCGCTACAAGGCGCCGGGAGTGATCGAGTGCAAGCGTGACTCTGTAAGCAAACAGATTCACATTGATGATGGGAACATCATCTTCGCGAACTCATCTCTCCGCACGGACTCGCTTGGAGACCGGTTGCTCGCGAGGGGCGCCATCACGCAGGAACAATACGACGAGAGCGCGCGTCGCCTCGGCGAGGGAAAGCGGCAAGGCACGATTCTCGTCGAGATGCACGCAATCGACCCCAAAAACCTTTTCATCGAAGTGCGCGATCAGGTGCAGGCGATCGCCTGGTCCATCTTTGAATGGGAGGACGGCTCAGTCTCGTTTCGACCCGGCCGCGATCGCAACCTCGAGTTCATCAAGCTGACAATCCCCATTCCGCGGGCCGTCCTACAGGGGGCGCGCTCAATACGCGACGCGCGCCGCCTGATTGCCCGGATCGGGACCAGGACGACCATTCTGGAAAGATCGGTCGATCATCATGCCGACCTGACCCTGCTTCCGGATGAGCAAGCCCTTCTGGAGCACGTCGATGGCAGGACGGCACTCGGCGAGCTCACCGCCATTCCTCCCCACGATCCGTCGACCAACGCGAGACTTCTCTACGGTTTGTTTGCGCTCAAGATGATTCGCGTCAAGGATCGCCTCAAGGTGCAGGTCGCGGTAGGCGGACCGAAGTAATGAATGCGGAATTGAGCGTCCTGGGCTCTCGGCATTCGACGAACATGTGATGGCGGTTCGCTGGATGATTACCGGGGCGGCCGGAATGGTCGCAGCGGATCTGACCGAAGCTATCAGCGACGGCGGCGAGGAGCTGTTTCCGGTCAAGCGAGGCGAGCTCGACATCACCGATGCCGCCGCGGTCGCGAGGTACGTTGAGAACATTCGGCCCTCGGTGATCATCAATTGCGCGGCCTTCACCCGAGTTGACGACGCCGAGACCCACGAAGCCGCGGCGATGGCGATCAACGGCCAGGCCGTTCGAAACCTGGCCGCGGCCGCCGACGCGGTTGACGCACTACTCGTCCAGATTTCAACAGACTTTGTGTTCGATGGCACCGCCCGCGAACCGTACGACGTGTCAGCCCAAACCAACCCGTTGTCCGCCTACGGTCGAACAAAGCTGGTGGGGGAGCAGGAGGCGCTGGCCTGCCATCGCCATCTGATCGTTCGAACGTCATGGTTGTTCGGGACGCACGGAAACAATTTCGTGGAGGCGATCCGGCGACAGATCGACAGTGGGAAGAGCTCACTGAAAGTCGTTGACGATCAGCAGGGAAAACCGACCTACACGCCTCATCTGGCGGAGGCCCTCATAGCGTTGTCAAGAAACGCGCTCGAGGCACACTCGAAGGGCGGAGTCTGTCATTACGCCGACGATTCTGAAGCCAGCTGGTTTGATTTCGCTAAAGCGATCGTTGATGAGTTGAAGAGCCGAGGAAGACTTCAACAAGATGTGATCATCCAACCCGTGTCGACTGCCGAGTTCCAACGTCCGGCTGTCCGACCGCAATACTCGGTATTGTCGACATCGAGTTACGTCGAGAGGACGGGTAAGACGCCGCGGTCGTGGAGGCGGGGATTGGAGGAGTACTTCCGGGCGTAGGGGCGGGGGCGTCATCCAGGGAGTATCCAGGACGCCCGCGTTCATCGACTGCTCTAGCGCCCGCTGGTAAGGAGATGATGACACTCGGCCCCGAAGGGGCCGTGTCCCCTCTCCCCGGCGGGGAGAGGGTGGTCGCGTCAGCGACCGGGAGGTGCGCCCGAAAGCGCACGCGAGCAGAAGGGTGAAAGTCCTTTCTGGTCAAACGTTCATTGACTGAAGCTGACCGTAACTGCGTCGTGGTAACACGGGGTGGGGAGCAACGGGAGGCAAAACGACCGG
>DATLXH010000023.1:0-9982 GCA_035576005.1 Thermoanaerobaculia bacterium
TGGCTTGGATGCGAGGCGCACGGCGATTTTGCGACGAAGGCATAGTCGACACTATGTCAAGGAGCGAAATTGCCGTGCAACGAAGCAGACAGGCCGCTATCCGTCGTCTCGCGGCGAAGGTCTGTGAGAAATGCGGGCTAGTCAGTCAGGTGAATGGGTCGCGCTGAAAAGCGAAAAGCGCAGGCTCTCGCCTGCGCCTTGATCAATTCGAAGAGGAACCTGCGAATCGTCAGGTCTTTGACACCTTGTCGATCATCAACTCTTCGCCCTCTCCGCAATTGACGAGCTTGCCACTAACGCGAACCGTGGAATTGCCGTCCTTACCGAGAGCAGTGAGCCTGGCCTTGCTCTTGTCGCAGACCTTGAACTGCGTATTCTCGCTGTTAGCAACACGAAACACGCGCGTACAATCCCTGGCCGTGCTGCCGTCGCTGCAAACGAGCTTACCGGTGAGCTCGACGTTTTTCATCGATGCTTTCTTGACCTTACAGTGTTCCCCACCAGCGAACGCCACTCCTGTCGACATCACAAAAACCATTGCCACCGCGAGTTTCTTCATATGCTTCTCCTTTTCGTACCTTCGACGGCGAATATAGGCCGCAGGTAACGGACAAGTCATCGGGATTCTGTGAACGATGTGCTACGAATTATCAAACCCGACTACACACGCCAGAACTCCGTTCAGTCCTGAGCGTGCGGGTTAAGAGGCAAGACCGGCAGCTCATGAAATCAGGTTTGTCTACCGCTCCATGTCTTTGATCCACTCCTCCAGCCGGGCCCCCTGCATCGACTTGAAGCTGATGCAGTTGGCGATCCTCTCGAGCGACAGGTCCATCGCGCGCTCAACCGCTGGCTGGGGATGAGCCGCATAAAACGCCTTGATCTCTTTCAAATTCTCTGAGTCGCAGAACGCTACGGCAGAACCAAGAACTGTGCTCCGCATCCGGTCCGGGATTTTCTTTTCGATATCGGCCCAGCGCGAAGTAACGAAGTCCCAACCGAGCTCGGTCCCGTAGCGGTTCAGAACGACCGCCGCCAGAAGGCGGCCGGAGTCCTGGTTCCTGACCTCTTCGGAAATGGCCAGGTTCAGCGTGCGCCCCAGGAGCTCCGGGTCGCGAAATGACGCCAGGGATGAAAGCAGTTCCGACCGCTCCGAGGGATCTTTGCTCGAACGATACGTCGCAAGGTATTTCTCGTAGAGTGCGCTGTTTCCACCAAGAGCGGCCAGCCTCAGCACGACGCTGCGAAGACTGGGATCAATCGCTGAGCGATCGCCAAGATAAGCGAGGGCAAGCCTTCCCGCTTCTTTGAGGATCGCCGGATCCATCACGGTTCCTCCCAGGGCCTGGAGAACGTCGGCACGATGGGTCCTGGTCTCGTCCGATTCGCCCGGCCGGGGCTTCCAGCCGAGCTTGAGGAATTTCGGCCGGACGACAGTGCCGAGCCAGCGTCGGTATGCATCACGCTTCGCGGCCGGCACGTAGTAGCGCTCTATGCTCGTGAGCTGTTCGATCGCATCTCCGACGAGTGAGATTTCCTCGTCGTCGAGCAGCGCGCCTGAGAGCTCTAGATAGTCCGCGATCGAGCGCCCGCCCGCACGGACGAGATACCACTCGTCCCGATTCAGAACCATCTTCTCAGAAGAGCTCAGCTGCCCGGCGACGGCGACTACCCGTTTCCGATCGTCACTGGAATAGGAGGTGAGATAAAACCCGAGACCTGTGGGGTTCATCACGATCGGTTCATTACAGCCGGACAGCGGGAAGGTTTCCGCCCGCTCACTCATGATCCGGCATTCGGTGCGGCGGCCGATCCGAAAGCAAACTGGAATCTTCCACAGCTGGGGCGAAGCGTTTTTCAGGATCTCGCGATCAACGAAGAATCTCTTCTGCCGGATCGTCACGATCCTCTTTTCATCGTCGCAGCGACTGGACATCTCCACCAGAGGGAATCCCGGCTGCCTGATGAAACTGTTCATGATCTCGTCCACTGGCTTGTCGGTTGCGGTAGCCAGCGCATCCGTGAAATCGTGCGCAGAGCTGTTTGCCCAGGCGTGCCTGGACAAATAGGTGTTGATGCCCTTTCTGAAAGGCTCCTCTCCCATGTAGGACTCGAGCATCCGTAGCAGCGCTGCCGTCTTCCCGTAAGCGATCGAGTCGAAAAGCTGGTCGATCTGATCCGTCGTCTCGGCTCGTGCGCGGATCGGGCGCGTGTTCCGGAGCACGTCGGTGTTCATCGTTGAGCCGGCGGACCGGACGCGTGTGATGCCGGACTTCCACTCGGGCTTCCATTCTTCGATCGGTTTTGATGTGGCCCATGATGCGAAGCCCTCGTTGAGCCAGATGTCGTCCCACCATTCCATGGTCACCAGGTCGCCGAACCACATGTGGGCAGTCTCGTGAGCAATGATCCCTGCGATCCGTTTCTGCTGTTCGACGGTCGCGTGCTTATCGTCCATGAGTAATGCAGTCTCACGGAAGATCACTGCGCCGGCGTTCTCCATTGCACCGGCACGGAAATCGGGAATCGCGATCTGGTCCAGTTTCCCGAATGGATATTTGATTCCGAAGTACTTGTTAAAGTAGCGAACCACATGTTTCGTGGCTTCCATGGCGAAGGATCCGAGCTGAACCTTGTCGGGTGCTGCGCAGATCCGCAGAGGGATCCCGTCGACCGCATCTTCCAGGCACTTGAAGTCACCGGCGACGAGCGCGACCAGATAGGAGGACATCCTGGGTGTAGTCGCGAAACGGAGGGTGTGTTTGTCAGGACCGGGACCCGGGGTATCGGAGACGACAGCGCCGTTGGAGATCGCGGTATCGCCTTTGTCGACGGTCAGTGAAATGTCGAAGGTCGCTTTCATCCCGGGCTCGTCGAACGATGGGAACGCGCGGCGAGCATCGGTCGCCTCCATCTGGCTTGCCGCGTACTTTCGCGAGTTGCTCTTGCCCAGGTAGAAGCCGCGAAGCTCGTTGTTGAGGATTCCGGTATAGCGGATCTCGATCACGGCGTCCCCGATTGGTAATGGCTCAGTCACCGCGAGGACGGCCCATTGACTTTCCGGAACGAGGGTGACTTTCGCTTTCTGTCGCTTTCCGCCGGCCGTGATCGTCACGTCATGAAACTCAATCTCCAGAGCATGAAGGATGACCTCGAGCGTCGGCTGCTGAACGCTGACGCGAATCGACTCCTCGCCGAGAAATTTGTCGCGTTGGAAATCAGGGGCGAGTCGGAGTTGATAATGTTGTGGGAGTACCGTGCGCGGCAGGCGCTGCGCCAAGGCGCTTACCGGGAACAACAGAACCAGTATGAGGATGGTGACTCGTTTCATCGTTACCTCGGTTGTCTTCGGAAGGGAGTGACCAACGTCCGTCAGTTCCTGCAAGGAATGGGTTGCGACACATCTGCAACTCCGTTACCAGTTCATCGCGCTCATGGAACGGACTGTGAGCCCGGAGCCCCGAGCGCCGCCGGATGTTTCAGGCCATGCGATTGCAACCTACCGAGAGCAATCGTCCCCCCTATATTCGGGACTCAAATCGCATGGAAGAACGGCACAAGGAATCCGATACGCCCGCGCTCGTGAAGCTTGGGCTCTGCGGTTTCACGATGGCGGCGGAAGACTATTTCCGCTCATTCCCTCTCGTGGAAGTGCAGCAGACGTTTTACCAGCCGCCAGGGATCGAGACTCTCGAGCGCTGGCGGGCAATCGCTCCAGCCGGGTTCGAGTTCACGATCAAAGCGTGGCAACTCATCACGCATGAATCGCGGAGCCGGACCTACCGTCGCCTGAAACGTCCCCTCACCGATGATGAGAAGCAGGACTGCGGGGCATTCCGGTGGACGCCCATCGTTGAAGAGGGATGGAAGACGACACTTCGCTGCGCGACCGTGCTTCGCGCAACAGCAGTGCTCTTTCAATGTCCCGCCAGCTTTCGACCAACGAACGAGAACGTCAATCGAATGCACCACTTCTTTCGGATGATCGGTCGTGTCCAGGGGCTTCGGTATTTATGGGAGCCCCGAGGCGTGTGGCCTCACGAGTTGATTTCGTCGATCTGCAGCGAGCTCGATCTCGTGCATGTCGTCGATCCGTTCGTCAATCGCACAGTGACTCCCGATTCGATCTATTACCGGTTGCATGGAATCACCGGAAGCCGTCACGTCTACTCAGACCAGGAACTGAGAAAACTCCTCGAGATGATTCCGTCTACCGGGGATCCCTACGTCCTGTTCAACAACATGCCTCGTATCGGCGACGCTGTCCGGTTCCGCAAGTTGCTCTCGGAGCACAGAAACGGCTGACGATCGACAAGCTCGCTCTCCGAAACGATCGTCTCGATAGTTTCTGGTTCACCCTGGCTCATGAACTGGCGCATCTGATTCAACAGACTGGAAACGCGGCTATGGTCGATGACCTGGATCAGCCATCAGCCACCGGCTGGATACACGTAAGGCCCTTGAAATAACCGGGATGCGGAAGGACTTGAACAAGCCTGCCTCTTCCGAGGTAGACTTCTCACCGCGTTCAGTCGTCTAAATCTGGTCACGATGCCGCAGATCCGATTTCGCTTTGCCCCTGAGAAGCTGGTTCAAGCTCTCGCGTTCTTCGCGCATCAAGGCATCCGCGACCTGAACACGATGAAGGCTGCCAAGCTTCTTTTCCACGCCGACAAATATCATCTCCTGGAGCACGGCCGCCCCGTCATCGGTGACCAGTACGCCTGCATGGAGTATGGACCTGTTCCCTCGGCATCGCTCAACGTGATGAACGATGTCATCGCGAACGACGCTCATTTTCCTCCTGTGGCGAAGGATCTCTTCGACGAGTACCTGACGGTCGAGAAATCGATTTTCAAGAAGTATCCGGTCTTTCGCGCACGGAAAGCGCCTGATATGGACGTCTTTTCTGACTCCGACGTCGAAGCGCTCGACTACGCGCGCAAAACGTACGGGGCGAAATCGGCGTGGAAGCTAAGCGAGGAATCGCACGACGAGCCATCATGGAAGGTAGCGAATGAGCGGCGTGCACCCTACAGCAGCGTGATCATGGACTATCGGCTCTTTTTCGAAGGACATCCTGCGGCGGAGCACATGATTCACTTTATGGAGGCGCAGCAGGAAGACCGCGATGCCGCTCAGGAGCTCGCCACGCGCAGGACGCGGCCGGACCGGCCGCTCGCTGCCGCAGGCTAGCCGTAGCTCGCCAGGATCATCTTCTTCATCTTGCGAGTGATCACCGTGGACGCTCGGACCGCCTGATCGATTGACTTCACATGTTCCATGCTGAGCTGAGCGACGAACTTGAACGATGTCGCGCGCACGATGGCGGAGAATTGCTCGACCTCTGGTCTGGTCAGGTCAATGACCGTTGGCTCGGTCACAAACGGATAATCGCCAGGATTCAGACGTACGATCGTTTCCTCCGGAACGTGTGCCGCGATGTTTCCGCGAAATGTACTGCCGGTCGATCCAGAGCATCGAAAGAACGTTGGATTGCCCTTGAGGAGAAGCTGAACGAACTTGAGCAGTTCGTATCCGACCGCGTCCCAGATCCCGAACTCGCCGAACTTTTTCTCCAGCGTGCTCTCCCGGCCAAAGCCGAGATAGGCTTCGACCGGCCCGATGTAGACGCTCATGATGTCGCGGTCGTCGATTGAGCCAGGCTGGGGGTCGTGCATTCCATGAGCGATACTTCCACGATATCCAACCAGGATTGAGCTCGCCGGAATCAGCTCCGAAACCTGCTCATCCGTCAAACCTTCGAGCTGCAACTCTCACGTCCTTTCCCCGGGCGCAGGACCAAGTGCCTCGGCTCGCCTGGCTTCTGTCGAATGGCATGTTCAGCATAACCGAAGCAGGCAATCACGAACCTCGAACTGCCGCGGAATCTTCAATTGGACGAAGAAGCCGACGGCAACTTTTCCGGCCCGCCTTTCTCATAGCCCTTCGTCGAGAGGCGGCAGAGAGTGGCTTGGATGGGAGGCGCACGACGGTTTCGCGACGAGTGCATAGTTAACACTATGTCGAGGAGCGAAACCGTTCGGCATCACAGAGGTAATCACCTGCCATTTCATCCTCCGCTCGTTACTTCGTGCGCTCAACGCCGCGATCGTTCTTCACATCATCGATCGTTTTGTTCCTGGCAAAGGCGATGGCTTCACGCCCGAGCTCGCGCATATGCGCAAGACGCTCGTTCTCAGTGGGCGGCATAGATCGGCTCGGCGGTGCGGCAGACGTCGTCGCGAAAGCGATGGTTGAGGTCGCCATGAGTCCGGAGGTCGACTTTCATCTCAAAAATCTCCGATAACTCGCGCTCGATGGCAACGAAGCCGAAGCCCGGGACGTGTCCCGGTTCAAATTCAACAAGAAGATCGAGGTCGCTGTCCGGTCGATGCTCACCCCGGAGGTGCGAGCCGAATAGAGAGAGTCCCCGAATGTGATGTTTCCGGCAGAGACGGGCAATCGCATCAGCGTCGAAGTCGATCGTCATCATGATCGTTTCCAGCCCTCTCGGAGAGCCAGTCCGGCGAGCTGGCGATTCGTTTCATCGGCGGAGAACGCATCCGGATCGAAACTGCCGTCGAGCCACTCGGTCATCGACGGGTGCTCGTCATGGATAGGATCGGAAATCGCTCTGATGAGCTCGCGATAGCCTCCCGGGCCTCCGCAGTCCTCGGGCGGGCCGGCTCGTTTGCCACCGGTGCAGCGCGGGTAGCTGATTCCTTCCTCCCGAGACCCCATGTGCTCCACCACGATCCGATGCATCCATGAATCCCCGAAGTCGTATTCGTATAGTAAATGATCGAACAGCGGAAGGATCTGATCGAGGCGCGTCTGGTTTTCGGCGGATATCTCGTCCCCGATGTAAGGCTCGATTCGCTCGTCGATGGTGCCGATCCGCATCTCGCCCGCGTAAAACTGATGGAGGTGCGAGTCCGTCCAGCCAAAGGCGATCTGCAAAATCTCGTGAAGCGACCCGAAAGAAAGCGCTGTCGACACCTCGAGGCGCCGCCAGATTCCGGGGCGGACGTGCTGGAGGGTCACCTTGAGGCGTGCGATTTCGTTGCGCTTGGGGGTGAGCGGTGGTTTCTTACCTCGCGGCAGAGGGGTTTTCCGGCGGCGGGAAAATTTCAGCGAGAGTTGTTGATCGTCAGGCATAGAATGACTCGTCGAAAGCTTGCAATCGGAGACTATGGCAGGAGCCTTATGTCAATCTTCGTGAAGAGCGCCTGCATCGGACCGCCTTATTCTCGTCCAATCATCGCCCGAAGGAAAGTTCATGAGTGGACCTGATTCGCTAAGCTCATAACGGTTCCAATGCGTGCCAATCGCCCCGACGTGACTGACCCACACCGGCAGATCGAGGGAGCCGTCATTCCGCGGTAAAAGTCGCAGCCACTCGCCCGGATCGCCGTCGCAAAGTCGAACGTCTGCGAGATCGTCGCTCAGTCCGAGGGACAGCACTCCGTATCGTGTTACCTGCTTGGGGTTCTCAATAGCGACCGTGATCCGTTCTTCGAGCCGATTCTTTTGACGTGCTTCCTGGGTTGAATCAACCCAGCAGAGAAAGTCCAAACCACAGGCTGTCTGGATATAGTCAGGGGCATGCCGCGCCAACCAGACGATGAAACGATTCGGACAAAGTTACGTCAATTCAAAAATTTGTTGTCAGCGAATTCATCAGAGATGGTGAATGAGCGCCCTATCTCACCTGCCACAACCTCGCTTCCAGCGAATGCACACCCAGAGTCGTATGGTGACATGCGCTGGTGTCTATAGAACGCGAACATAGGGGCTGTGGGAATAGATCTCGTACGATGATCGTGGTTGCATGCGAGGAGAAGCGATGGAAGGCATTCACTTTGTTACCAACGCGAAGGGCAAGAAGGTCGCCGTGCAGATCGATCTCGAACGCTACGGCGAGATGTGGGAAGACCTCTACGATCAATTGGTCGCCGAAGAACGCAAGAACGACAAGCGTATTTCGCTGAGCGAGGTCAAAAAGCGTCTGGTCAAAGCCGGAAAGCTGCGTGGCTGATTACGCTGTCTTTGTTTCTAACCGCGCCGCAGATGAAATCGAGCACCTCGGCGCGGTTGTAGTAACGCGGATATATGCGAAGCTCACAGCACTGGCCTCGCAACCGCGTCCACCCGGAGTCAGGAAGCTCAGCGGCAAAAAGAGACTTGTGCCGCATTCGCGTTGGCGACTATCGGATAATCTACGCGATCGATGATCGGGCCCAAGCCGTCAATGTGATTCGCATTCGTCATCGAAGTAAAGCCTACGATTGACGGCGGCTTTCGGTGATTCCGCCAGTTGCTCGCGGCCTGCGCTCAACACGGGCACGGTGCGCTCGACGATCCGTCAGAACGCACATTCGGCCGCGCGCTCGAAACTGACCAGTTGCCGGACGAAGGCGTTGTAACGCGAGTGCGCAGAGTCAGAATCCTCGAGACTGAGGATCTCGTACAGGCGATGTTCCGGAAACGTCTCCCTTGAGCTGTCCACCGTTAGACCAATGCGCCTGAGGCGCGGGGCGCCGATCAGTATGAGAAGAGACGAAGCGCTCTCACGCTGCGCGCCGAGATCTTCCAGTCCCTGACGTATCAGCTCGAAGCCCGGCAAGCCCTCCAGATTCATGCAGGCAGTATAGCGACGCCGATCAACTCGGCGAAGCGCCGCAGGTCGATGTTCCCTCCGGAGATCACCGCTACCACTGGTCCTTCACCCGCCTTGCCGGAGAGGGCAGCCGCCACCGCAAGCGCCCCGGCGCCTTCGGCAATCACGCGGTTTTTCTCCGCCACGAGCCGCATGGCGTTCCTGATTTCGTCCAGAGTCACCACGATCGACCCATCCACAACCTGGCTGATGCGCTCCCACATTCGCGGAAACATACTCTTCCCACCGGCACCGTCCACGAATGACGCGGTCCATTGTGAAAACACCTCCGGCGCCTTGCTCGTGAACGAAAGCGACGCCGGCGCGGCGGTTTCCGGCTCGGCTCCCCAGATCTTCACTGCAGGATTCAGTAGCCTGGCTGCTCCCCCTACTCCCGCGATTAGACCTCCACCCCCAATGGATGCCACGATGCTCCGTACCTCAGGGAGGTCTTCAAAAATCTCCAATGCCATGGTGGCGTTCCCGACGATGAAATCGTGATCGTCAAATGGATGGATGAAGGTTCCCTCAACACCAGGAAAATCCCGGCTGCCCATCGCAGACCAGCAGACGTCGAAGGGCGCCTTGATCAAACGCGCGCCAAGCTGAGCCATCCGCTCGACCTTGGTGTCGGGAGCCGTATCAATCACCACGACGGTACATGGGATGCCTGCCTTTCTGGCAGCGTATGCGACGCCCTGGCCTGCATTCCCCGCACTGATCGTCCAGACGCCAAGGTGCCTGCTCTCTTCAGGCAACAGAGCCACAGCGTTCGCTGCTCCGCGGATCTTGAAGGCGTTGATCGGCTGCAGGTTCTCGAGCTTCAGGTAGATGTCGCGGGGCTGATCCACATTGAGGCGAACGAGCGGTGTTCTGACGATCGTGCTCGCGATCCGCTCACGAGCCTCACGTACCTCCCGCAGTGAGAATGGCACGGGTTGCTGCAATTCAATGCTCATCTTCCTGCCATCCATTCAAACCAGAAATTCATCATTAAACGCCTCGGCAAGAGTCGCGCCGTGTTCCCTGCGAGCATCGGTGTTTTCCTACAAGCAGATGTTCGGCAAATCGCCGCGACGAGAAACAGAAAGGCGTCTCATCCTGAAGCGGGAGAACAGCGGGGACGCTGATGAAGAGGTGATGACACCCGGCGGGACTCGCGCCATGGGAGGGGCGAACCCCTCTCCCCGGCGGGGAGAGGGTGGTCGCGTAAGCGACCGGGAGAGGGGCCGCGAGAGATACGAAGACCTCGCCCTTTTCGACGGACTGGCGAGACTTTCACGCCCCTCTCCCTGCTTCGCTCCGCTTGCTTCCCTCTCC
>DATLXH010000024.1:0-3596 GCA_035576005.1 Thermoanaerobaculia bacterium
GATCAGGATGTGGCTCAGACTGCGGGGCGTCAGCGGTATCACCCGCTTCGAACTAAATTTCGAACTTTCGCCTACCTTTACGGCCTACGGTTTACTGATTCTGACTACCTCTCTTCTCGAAACAGTCAATAAAAGTGGTGCGCCCGAGTGGATTCGAACCACTGGCCTTCGGCTTCGGAGACCGACGACTATTCATGTAAGGTTACCAATTTTCTAGATTTCGAACGGCATTTCGCACTTTCGCCAGTGTCATAATCATCATTCATGATTGAAAAAGGCGTCCGACATCACGGCAAGGGTCTCGAAGCGTATGTGCGCGTCAACCGCAATCTGATTCGAAAATCGTTTCCGTTGAACACGTCGATTCATACGATTCGGGAGTGGCGCAGGCTCCAGAAGGTCAACCCGCCCAAGTGGGCTGCGAAACTCATCTCAGAGCCGCTGATCCCATCCTTGCTCCCGGCCAGTCCGACCGGCTGGTGCTATCTCTACGTCATTCAGTCCGGCGCGTTTGTGAAAATTGGACGGGCGAGAGACATCGCGTCACGGTTACAGAATTTGCAGATCGGATCACCAGAGCCGTTGCGCTTGTTGGCGGTGGCTCCGACGCATTGGACGCTTGAGGATGTGGCGCACCGCGCGTTTGCTGAGGCTCGGGAACAAGGCGAGTGGTTTCGCCTCACGCCAGAGATTGCTGGGTTCATCAAGCATTTGCGGAGTGGCGCTAATCCGTTGACGTTTTTTTGGCCCGATGCGGTGACACATGCATCCATCGAACTTGCGACATAGCCAGACGGTCTGTCGCGGCGTGCGCTTCAATACTGTAGCGGCTGGCTGTGCGCACGTCGCTGTGCCCAAGTAAGCGGGCCACGGTCGCCAGATCTCCAGTCGCGGCATAGATTTGTGTGGCCACCGAATGCCGCACGTCGTAGGGCCGTAAGTGCTTCGGGAGATTGAGCCGCGTAAGGGCACGCTGCCACGTCATGCGCATCCCGCCCGTGCTGAACGTCCCCCAGGCGTCATGTTTGGTCATCGCGCGAAAGGCGTAGCGCGCATGGCGATTTAGCGGGAGCCATCGCGCCGGCGCTCCTGAACCCTTCTCGCGGGCCGGAATCATGACCCGTAAGCGCTCCCAATCGACGGACTCAGGCGTGAGCTGCATCAATTGGCGTTGCGGCAGTCCGGTTGACGCCATGACCCATAAGCGGGTTTTCGTTTTCGGCCCCTTGATGGCCTTGATGATGGCCCGAAGAACATCCGGCGGAATGGAGCGCGGCTGCATCGGCGGATCTTTCGGCCTCCAGCTGCCACGCACCGGATTGGCCGCGTCCTTCCCGTCCAAGCGACTGAACAGGTGCAAGAGCGCCGTCCGGTAGTGGCGCACGGTCATGGGCGATTTCGTCAGCCGCCACGTGGACAGCGCCTGGTTAATCTCGGTGGTGGTGATCGTGGCGCGGCTGCGCTCCCCACCGAGCACCTTGAGCCACTGCTGGAGATGGAAGGCGCGTTCAGCATGGGTGGGCATGTGCCGGACGGTGGCGAGGTAGGCGGTCACATCGGCGGCAAAGGAACCGTGGGTGATCCGGTCCTTCCCCTGATCCCGTTGCTGGACACGCCACGCATGGCGCTGGGCGGGCGTGGAGTCGAGCGCGAATGTTTTGCGGCGCAGGTCGCCATTGACGCGGATGTAGGCTTCCCAGCCAGCCCCGTGGCGGCGTTCGCCTTTGGGTTTACGAGAGCGCATCGGAGGCAGGTATGATCATTCCTATGTCCTCTCGTCCCACTCTCACCAATGATCCACTCGGCCCCTTTGTCGCGATCCTGTTGCGGCGGGTGCGTCGGCGGTTGCGACAACAACAACGCCGGGCGGCCGCGAAGCGCCGTCGAGGAATCACGAGCAGTTTGTAAAGATTTGCGTGCCGATCACCGTGGTGATGCACTGCTTGGGCCGCTGGAAAACCGCCGCCACCGCCGCCGCGCCAGCCGCATCTGACGCCGCCGATGCCGCGTGTTGCGCCGCCTGACTGCGCATCATGTCTATCGCAAACGTCACATCCAGTTCGATCCCTGGAATGCCCGTTGGTCGCATAAATGAGAATTGCTGTTTTTTGCCGTTCTGCGGGCAGATGGTTAGCTCGCCCATCGACACTTCGGCGCCGCTCACCCAGCGCACGGTCACAGCTTTAAGGGCTGCGCACTCCTTGAATTTGCCCGCTAGGTTGTACTTGATCTTGATTGGAGCGACACCCCATAACCGACCCTCTTCATAGACGGACGCGCCGGGTGGGTCTGAATGGTAGGTCACCTCGATTTTTGTTGTTTGTGCGCTGGCTCGGTCGGCGAACGCAAATAGAGCAAACGCCATAACCGACAGGCGCAGAACGCTTTCCGTGTGTTTGACCATTTTCGTTGTCACCCTGCAAAATTGGGCCTTGTGTGGCCGTCGTTCACTCCGTTACAGTTGCACTTCCTCCAGTCTTTCGCTTTCTGTTCGCGGGGCTTTTTATGATGGTGTCTGCCCGTCGCCTCACTGCTTTGGAACGTCGCGCATGGTTCGCGTACGTATCTTTGCCGCCCCTGGTGCAGCGGCAGCATGCGCGGAACCTGATCGCGTTAGGCCGACTGTTCGGAGTGTCTGCAAGTTCTCTCGCGTCATCTCCCCGACGGCCTCTGGAAGTGCGGCCAGTAGCGCCACCACGTCCCGCACGAGGGGCGGCACGTCGCGCGGCGGCCCGTAACACTGCTCGATAAGTTCAGCCCACTCGGGCTTACTGGCGAGTCGGAACAGGTCTGAAGGATTGCGGCCCGTGACGAGGGATAAACGCAACAGGGTGTCCGCACCGAGGGTGCCCAGCTCCATCCCGCGAGACAGCGTGGTCAGGCTGATATCGATGGCCTGAGCGAGCCGCCCCGCCACGCCGCCATAGTCCCGGTCGATCACCGACTGGACCCACGCTCTAAAGTCATTCGCCACTTTGCGCCTAACCGTGCCCTAAAAATAATCCTCACCGCAACGCAAATACCTATTGACTTCACCGTGAAGCTAATAAATACTCACGGTCATGCAAACGGACGCACTGCGAACGGCTCTCAAGCAGCATCGGCTGTCCCGAGGCATGAGCTACGACGATCTGACGGAGGACATCGCGTCCGCGCTTGGATCTGATCGGAAGCTCTCGATCTGGACGGTGCGAGCCTTCATCGACGGCAGCTCAACACCGCACGAAACTACCGCCTACGCCATTGAGCAGTACCTGAAAACGAACGGAGTCGCCGCGTAATGGCCGCCCTGACGTTGACCCATCGGGAGATGTGGCAACTGCTTGGTATCTCACGCGGGCAGTTCTACGCGCTCAAGGGCCAGGGGATCTTTGATCACCTGGAATCCCCGATCCCCTTCCGCTATTCCCGCGCCAAGGTCGAGCGCTTCATTAACGGGCGGGCCGCGTGACCCTCCAGCAGTCGGCGCAGCGTGCCGCACTCGTCCTCGAGTTGATCACGGAGCAGTCGGACCTTCTCGGCCTGCCGTGCGAGCGCAGCCTGATCGAGGCCATCGAGGCTCACATGCTCCAAGTCCAGATCCATCAAGCGCGGGT
>DATLXH010000025.1:0-53041 GCA_035576005.1 Thermoanaerobaculia bacterium
CCGTACGAGTTGATCTGCTCCTCGTGCTGGCGCGTCAGTTTTTCCATGTCACTTACAGGGGTGTGATTCAGCGGGCTTTCCTGCTGGCCGCGTGCATTTCTGTACGGAAACGGCTGGAGCAACGGCACGAGCGGCGCGTGTCTGACTTCTCCCGTGACACGGGTCTGCACTTCCTGTTTCTTGCTTTCTTCCTGTCGCTTGAACAGCTGAAAGATTCCGCCTAACGCCAGGTGCACGATAACTGCAAAGACCACGGACCCGGCGAGAATCCAGAGCACGAGCCGGATGTTGATGTCACTTTCTTCGTGAGTCACTCCCGGTGTCACTCCGCCCGCGACCGCAGAGGATGAGGTCGGCACTTGTCGCTCCTTCACGCCCTCATCCATGACTCAACGCCTCCTGCACATACTCCTCGTTGAACGGGAGCACCGGGTGCTGCCGCAGGAACCGAAGGAAGAAAAAGAGCCAGAGCCCGCCGAGTCCCACAATCGCCGCTGGATCCATCCAGTGAACTGAGAACGGAGCAACTGCCTGCTCGGGATGAAAGCCGGGAGCGATGAGCCAGAACACATCGACAGCGCGCATGAGGAGGACGAACAGCGCAACCAGGCCGAGATAGCGGGGATTATCCTTGATGGCGCGAATCAGCAGAACGAAGAAGGGAAGGAAAAAGTGGAAGACGATGAGGAGGGCAGCAATCGTCCCCCATCCTCCACTCATCCTTCGGGTGTACCAGGGCACTTCCTCGCGGATGTTCGCATACCAGATGAGCATGAACTGCGAGAACGCGGTGTAGGCCCAGAGCATCACGAACGCGAAGATGAGATTCCCTAGGTCGCGGAAATGAACCGGTCTGGCGACTGCAGAGATTGGCTCCTCGCGCGACATCAGGACGACCATCGCACTGGAGAACGCAAGCGCCGAAAGGCAGTTGCCGATGATGAACGAGATTCCGTACATGGTGGAGTACCAGTGCGGCTCGAGCGACATCATCCAGTCGATCGATGCGAAGGTGAGCGTGATCGCCATGACGAGCAGTCCCGCTGCGCTCACATGCCTGAGGCGCAGCCCCAGCTCTGGCATCGACGTCTCTTCGTAGCGCTTCGACCAGCGGTTCAGAAGTGTGGAAAAAAGGATCCAGACCGCAAAGTAGAACGCTGTCCGGACAAGGAAAAACGTCACGTTGAGGTAAGGCGCCTTCGCATGCAGGACGTGGTCATGCGCTACCAGGTTGTGGTCGGTCCAGATGTAAAGACGCTGCATCCCCAAGGCAAGAGGTATGAACGCGATCGCAAGGAGCGGAAGAGTCCTGGTCGCGGACTCGAGGGATCGGCGAATCAGAACGCCCCATGTACCTCCGGTCAGGAACTGGATCATGAGGACGCCGAGTGACCCCAGAGCAATGCCGATCACGAAGATGTATGCGACCAGGTACGAGCGGAAGAATTGTGTTGAGTCGACGAAGGCCCCGATTGCGCAAAGGACGAGACCAATGACTCCCGCGATCAAGGCGGGCGTTTCCAGTCGGGTAACGCTGGCCGGCACTCCGTGCTCGACGCGCCTCATTTTGACTGGCTCCCGCGTTTGAAGCGGCTCTGTTCCGACGGCGTAAGATCCCCGAGCGCCGCGTTCTGGCTGAACTGGAGAGCGCGGACGTGAGCGACGATTGCCCACCTGTCGTTGACGGGGATCATCGGACCGTATTTCGGCATCGCGCCATAGCCATTCGTGATCACGTCGAAGATGTGCCCGTCCTTCTTCCCGCGTAACTCGTTCGAGTGAAACGACGTAGGACGGCGATAGCCGCGCTGAACGATCATGCCGTCGCCATAGCCGCCGCGACCGTGGCACATCGAGCAATAAATATTGAACCGCTCCTCACCGCGCTTCATGAGATCGTCGGAGACCTCGAGCGGGATTTGATCGACCAGGACGCCACCCGACTTCCCTGCATGAAGCGCGGAGTCGCTCTTCCAGCCCTGGTAAGGAATGGTTCCGGGAACGCGCGGCCGCGAAGCAATGCCGTCCGAGAAGAACTTGCTGGCTTCGAGTGGGTCGTACTTTGGCTGATTCGCCATCTTCTGTTGGGGGCGACAGGCGAGAAGCACAAGGATGAGAAGAAGGCAAAACGCTGAGCCGTATGAACTCGGAAGCGAAAGCTTTGGAGTGCGGCTGCTGCAGCTGCCGCTTTTGAGTCCGAAGGAAGAGTCACACGACTCCCGGACCGTCGCTGTTCGCGGGATCACCCGAAAGCGGCAGTTGCGACTGCCGCACTCCAAAGCTTCGCTCCTACCATGGAACATCGTTCACCTCGAGCGGCTTCAGAGTTTCCAGAAATGCGCGCGTCTTCGCTCGATCAAACTTCGGGTCGCGCGACTGGATCGCCAGAAAAAACTGATCGCGACTCGCCAGCACAAATCGTTTGATGTTGAACACAGGGTGATACGGCATCGGCAGGCCGTTGAGAGCCAGCATGCCGAATACAGCGGACAAGGCTCCTCCAAGAACGGTCGTCTCGAACGTAATCGGAATCCACGCCGGCCAGCTGTTATGCGGCTTCCCGCCTATGAGCATCGGGTAGGAGATGACGTTGGCGTACCACTGCATGAAGAAGCCGCCCAGCCCACCAACCAGGGCGCCGATGAGCACCAAGAGTGGCAGCTTCGAATGGTGAAAGCCGACAGCCTCCGACAGACCTTCAATCGGAAACGGTGAGAAGGCGTCCATCTCTGTATAGCCGGCCTCGCGCGCCTTGTTTGCCGCATCGATGAGGCTCTGCGGATCGTCAAACTCCGCCATCAGGCCGTAGGTCGGAAACTTGTGCTTCATCCTTCCTCCTCCTTGTGATGCACTTCCGCTTCAGGCAGAAGAGTCCGCATCTCGAAGATCGAGATGATCGGGAGGAACCGGATGAAAAGGAAAAGCAGGAAGAGGAAAAGACCGATGGTCCCGATGAAGAGACTCCATTCCCAATGCGTCGGTGAGTACATGCCCCACGCTGACGGAAGGTAGTCGCGATGAAGACTCGTCACAATGATGACGAAGCGCTCGAGCCACATTCCAATGTTGATGACGATGGCGACGAACCAGAGAAAGACCGTGTTCGTCCGGACTTGTTTGAACCAGAGCAATTGCGGAGTCACGATGTTACAAAGGAGCAGGAGTGCGTACGACCACCAGTAGGGGCCGGTCATCCGATTTTTGATCATGTACTTTTCAAAATCGTTTCCGCTGTACCAGGAGTAAAAGATCTCCATCGAATAGGCATAGGCCACGATCAGACCTGTGGCCAGCAGCACCTTCGCCATATTCTCGATGTGACGCATGGTGATGAAGTCCTGGAGTCCAAACGCCTTCCGCACAGGAATCGTGAGCGTCAGCACCATCGCGAAGCCGGAAAAGATTGCGCCTGCCACAAAGTACGGCGGAAACATCGTCGAATGCCAGCCGGGAACGACGGAGGTCGCGAAGTCGAAGCTCACGACCGTGTGAACGGAAAGAACGAGCGGAGTCGCGAGACCCGCCAGCAGGAGATAGGCGGTCTCATAGCGGTGCCAGTGCTTCGCCGAGCCGCGCCAACCCATTGAGAGCGCGCCGTACACCATCCTGAATACCGGATTCTTTGCGCGGTCACGCAGGGTCGCAAGATCTGGGATCAATCCGACGTACCAGAAGAGCAGTGAGACCGTCGCGTAGGTCGAGATTGCGAACACATCCCACGCGAGCGGGCTTCGAAACTGTGGCCACAACCCCATCGTGTTCGGATACGGCAGCATCCAGTACGCAAAGTACGGTCGCCCGACGTGGAGGAGCGGGAAGAGCCCGGCGCATGCGACAGCAAACAGCGTCATCGCTTCCGCGAAACGATTGATCGATGTCCGCCACTGCTGTTTGAGCAGGAGGAGTACAGCCGAGATCAATGTCCCCGCGTGTCCGATCCCCACCCACCATACGAAGTTGGTGATGTCGAAGGCCCACATGACCGGGTTGTTGATGCCCCAGATCCCGATCCCGAAGATGAAGAGCGCCCCGATGGAAACCAGGAGCACGTTGACGAGAAGGAAGGAGATCGTGAACCCGATCCACCAGCCGATCGGCGTCTTCTTTTTGAGGACGAGCGAGCTGATGTGATCCGTCACCGACCCGAACGTGTGACCCGGCGCAAGCGTCGGCACCTCGGCGAAGCGGTCCTTCGCGACCTCAGCGTGCGGTTCTGCTTCCACACTCACGGGTGCTTCTCCCCTGCGGCATTGTGGCCGGACATTCCAATGTCAGGCTTGGAGTCGGAAGGATGCCGGACATTGGAATGTCCGGCCACAGCAAGTTCACGGTTCGGATTCCTGACAGTCGGTAGATACGTGACTCGCGGTTGTGTATTCAGCTCGGCCAGCAGACCGTAGTTGCCCGGCTCCGCTTTCGCGAGTGAAACCTGACTTTTCTTGTCATGAATGTTCCCGAAGACAATCGCCTGGGTCGGACACGCAGACTGGCAGGCGGTCGTGACTTCGCCATCCCGGATCGTCCGCCCTTCGACCTCTGCGTTGATGCGGGCTTCGTTCACCCGCTGCACGCAGAACGTGCACTTTTCCATGACGCCGCGAGAGCGAACCGTGACATCAGGGTTCCGCATCGGCTTGAGACTTTCTGTCTTGTAATCCGAATAGTCGAAGAAGTTGAATCGGCGCACCTTGTAGGGACAGTTGTTCGAGCAGTACTTCGTCCCCACGCAGCGGTTGTACGTCATCTCGTTGATCCCTTCGGGGCTGTGAGTCGTCGCCTCGACGGGACACACCGGCTCACACGGGGCGTTCTCACAGTGCATGCAGGGAACCGGGATGTTGTACGAACCCTCGGGGTTTTCAGGACTACCTTTGAAGTAATGGTCGATTCGGAGCCAGTGCATCTCGCGTCCGATCAGCATTTCTTTTTTTCCAACGACAGCAATGTTGTTCTCGGCCTGACAGGCGATGACGCATCCATTACACCCGGTGCAGACACTGGTGTCGATCGACATTCCCCATGCATAGCCATCTTTCGGAAGCATGTCGGGATAGAAGGAGGGACCCTTGAGTTGATGATCGTGGAGACCTTCCGGTGCCAGGCGCGGACTCTCGCGAAATTGCTCGATCGTTCCGCTTCGAACGATGTCGCGTCCTTCCATGTACTGGTGGAGCTGCGTGCAGGCGAGCCGCCTTACCGCTCCGGTCTTTCGGACCTCGACCCCGCGGCCGATCCATGGAGAGTCAGATGTTCGGATCGCGTAGGCATTGAATCCAGTTCCTGTTCCCACCTTGCCGGCTCGGGAGCGACCGTGCCCGAAGTAGACCGTGATGCTGTCATCAGCGTGACCGGGAACGATCCAGACCGGCGCTTCGACTGCGAGTCCTGCACGACGGAGCTCCAGAACCTGTTCGTTCGAGACTGCGAGCCGAGCCGCAGTTGCAGGACTCATGAGCGCGGCGTTGTCCCATGTCAGCTTCGTCATGGGCTTCGGCAACTCCTGCAGCCAGCCGTTGTTCGCGAACCGCCCGTCGTGAATCATCGGATCGGGCTTGAATACGAGCTCGAGCTCCCCTTTCGGAAGCGCGACCGCCGCGGGGGCCGTCGCGGACGACGGCGCGCCACCTGGATTCATCTGAGGGAATACCGATCCCGAGATGAAGCCGGCGTTGAGCGACTTCTGCCACGTAGCATCGAAATCGCCGGCCATCTGCGTCCGCCAGAAGTTCCGAACGATCTCATACGGCTCGTTACTGTCCTCGGCGAGGATTGCGAGAATCTCATGCTGCGATCTCCCGCCGTAAAGGGGAGCAATCATCGGCTGTACGATCGACACGGTCCCATCGAAGGAGCGCGCGTCACTCCACTCCTCGAGGAAATGCGCCTGCGGAATGTGCCAGTGCGAACGCTCTGAGGTCTCGTCGTAGTAAAGACTCAGGTGCGCCCGAAAGCCCACTTTGTCCATCGCCTTTGCAAAACGCAGATCGCCTGGAGCGTTGAAGGCGGGGTTACCGCCGAGGATGAGGAGAGTCTCGACGCGTCCGGCATTCATGTCGGCGACGAGCCTGCGCAGAGAGTCGTTCTGATTGACAGTAGATTCGACGAGAGGCGCGGTGTAGTAGACGGTCTGACCTACATTTCCGAGGGCGGCGTTGATCGCATGCGCGAGCGCATGGACGGCCGGGGGTTGATGGTCGCCGGCGATGACGATGCTCGCACCACGCGCTGCCTGCAGATCGCGCGCGACAGCGGCGATGAATTCTCCGTGCGCCGAAGCTGTTGCCGCTCCGCCGAGTCCTACTGCCCCAGCCAGCCCTCTTGCAAACGCGTCGATGTCGGACGAGCGCAGGGGTAGCCGGTGATCGGCAACCGAGCCGGTGGCCGTCAGCATCGATTCAATCGAATAGAGCCGATTCATCTCCTGCTTCTCACGTCTGACACGGCGCGCACTCATGAAGTCGCGTGCGTAACGCAGATGCCCGGAGCCGCATGACAGCATGTCCGCGTCGAGCGCCACGACGACCTTCGCCTTGTCGAAACGATAAACGGTGTTGGCGTACGACCCGAAGGCCGCGCGCGAGCCTTCCATCACATTGTCATTTCCTGCCGGCTCGTACTGGTGCCACTGGGCCTTCGGGTAAAGAGTCAGGAACGTTTTTACCTGCGAGGCCAGAGTCGGCGATACGATCGATTCGCTCAGGACCCTGACGCCCCCACCACCATTTACTTTCTGACCTGCGAGCATCCCCTGCAGAGCGCTCTGGAATGACTCCCACGTGGAGGTGTCTCCAAGGTACCGGAGAGTCTGTGAGCGGTCGGGATCATAGAGCCCGAGGATTGCGGCCTGGGAGAACGGATCCGTGCCGCCGAGGCTTGAGGGATGCTGCGGGTTTCCTTCGATCTTCGTTGGTCGGCCCATGTGAGTCTCAACGAGCAGTCCGGTCGATGAACCGCCTAGTGTCATCGCAGTCGCAAAGAACAGTGGACGTCCCGGAATGACATCTTCGGGAGCATTGACGTAGGGAACTAGATGTTTTGCTTCGCGAGGTGAGCAGGCCGCGAGACCGCCGAGAGCGAGGGAGGCACCCATCAGGCGCAGGAAGTCGCGTCGGTCGACGCCTCGACTCAGGGCCGATGACTCTTGCGGAAACTCGCGGTGAAGAAATTCGTCGAACGCTTCCGGATCGAGCGATAGTTCTTCGATGCTTCGCCAGAAATCGCGTCCTTCACCAGCGTCGAGTCGAGCGCGGAACGTGGCGATGTCGAGATACGGATTCAAGTCACTCACCGTGAGTTCACCACCGGCTGGCGATTGTGGCCGGACATTCCAATGTCCGGCGGGTTGCGCGATATCACCTTCGAAGACAGAAGCCTGACATTGGAATGTCCGGCCACACAAAGCCGAGCCTGGCAGGGCGTGGGGCCGACACCCACCCGCAACTTCGAAACTCCGATTCGTTCACCCATTTCCATCGCGCCTCAGTAGTGGCAGACCGAGCAGTTCGTCTTGCTCTGGATTCCGTACTGCCTGACAAGCTGCGGACCAAGCGTTGCCTGATCGGGAGACTGCCAGGCCAGATTAAATACCTGCTCGCGCGGCCTGACGTGCTTTTCAGGGGCGCGATGGCACTCGAGACACCACTCCATCGTCATCGGTTTGTCCTGATAGGTGAGCTGCATCTTGTCGACGCGCCCGTGACAGGAAACGCAACCGATCCCTTTCTTCACGTGAATACTGTGATTGAAATGAACGTAGTCGCCGAGGTTGTGCACGCGCGTCCAGACCACAGGTTTACCGCTTTTGTAGCTGGCTCGGATCGGCTCGAGCATCTCGGCACCCGTCCAGATCTGTGAGTGGCAGTTCATGCAGGTCGACGTGGGGGGAATGCCGGCGAAGGATGAGGTTTCAACTGTTGTGTGGCAGTAACGGCAATCGATGCCGAGGCCCGCTACATGATGCTGGTGGCTGAAGGGAACCGGCTGTGCCTGCCTGATCCCCTGCTGCGTGACGATTGGGGACCGATTGATCATACCGACGACCCAGAGGACGAACGCAACGAAGAAAAGCCCGCCGAAGATGCTGAAGCGAGCGAGAGTATTCGTGCTCCGGTGAAAAATCTGCATCGTGCTCTACCGATTGCTCAATCTGCGGAGTAAACGCGGCTGTAGGGATGGATCGAATCAGCAGCTTTGAAGGGATTGTTCGCGTCTCGCATCAAGAGGGCGGGAGACGCTCCAGCATAGTCGCTCACCCCCCTGTCAGATGCAAGTGAATTTTTTCACAAGGGGGTGCCGTGAGGCCGAGGTGAGTCACTCTCTCACTCAGGGAAAAGGTCCTCATGAGGGACTTCCAGCCGCTGTAAGCGGCGAGAGATCCGTAGCACCCGGCTTCAGCGCTTGTTGCCCAACTCGCTGTCACCAGCGACTCGTCATCCTGCGCGAATGCGAAGGATCTCAAAATACGGAGCCTGTTGATTTCACGGGGTCGCATTTTGAGATCCTTCGTCGCAAAAGCGCTCCTCAGGATGACGAGCGTTGTTTTTGGGGAGTTGAACAACAAGCCTTCAGCTGGATGAACCCGCGTGAAGATGGACCAGCCGCCGAAGGCGGCGAAAGAACCGTAGCACCCGGCTTCAGCCGGGTGAAAGCACGGAGCATGCGAAGATCGCTTCACCGAGGGACAACATGAACTTCATGATCCGAAACTTTCTGCGTGGCCTCCTGATCGTCGTACCGATCGCGCTCACCATTTATTTTCTTTACGGCCTGTTCAGCCGGATCGATCGGTTGCTTGGACTGCCGTATCGTGGGGCCGGGTTTGCGATCACGATCGCGGCAATCACGGCGATAGGATTTCTGGGATCCAATATCATCGGACGGACACTCTTCTCCTGGACAGAAAAGCTTTTCATCCGCGCGCCCTTCGTCCGAATCGTCTACGGCTCGATCAAGGATCTGCTCGAAGCGTTCGTCGGTGAGAAGAAACGATTTGACAAGCCTGTGCTCGTCTCATTTCCTCACATGGGTCAGAGCAAGTCGATCGGCTTCGTGACGCGCGAAACGATCGATTTTTTACCACTCCCGGGTCATGTCGGCGTCTATTTTCCGCAGTCGTACAACGTCGCGGGAAATCTGCTTCTCATTCCGTCGCAGTACGTTCAACTTTTGGAGGGGGACGCTGCACAGCTGATGGCGTTCGTGGTGTCGGGAGGAGTATCGGTGCCGACGAGTGCGGCGCGATTCATCACGACGTAAGCGACAATCGAATCACGAGACTTTCACACCCCTCTCCCTGCTTCGCTTCGCTCGCTTCCCTCTCCCCGCTGGGGAGAGGGAACGCCGCTTTGCGGCTCAGTCAGCTCGCCGCACAAAGCGTCGGTACTCGAAACTCAACGAAGAACCAGACTGACGCCGCCAGCTGTCGAGCTCACAGGGTCCAAGACCGCGGTTGGATCTCCCGGATCTCGCGTGACAGGATCCCCGTCGGAATCCGCCCGTACCTCGAGACGAATCGACGCGGGGATGGCCTGGCCCATCATCGAATCGGCGGCGCCAATCGTGAAGGTCGCCGGAAAGCTTTCAGGCGAGATCCGTTTTGCTGCGATAGGCGGACCGGTCGTCACTCCGGCCGGGCGGACGATGATGAACAGTGTTGCGCCCCTCGGCAGGCTTGTCGAAGAACCGAGAGTCACACTTCCAGATACTCCCGAACCGCCAGGTCCCGGCGCGGCCGCTTCCGCGCGGGCGGGGCCAAGGGCGGCCGATGCCATCGAGGCCCGCGCTCTGATATCCGCGAGTAGACCATTCAACTTCTCCGCGTGCTCGGGATGTCGCTTTGCAGCATCCCGGATCGTGTCTGCTGCCTCTCTCGAGCGGCCGAGCTCCGTGTAAACGATCGCAAGATAGACCGATGCCTCGATGAGGTCCGGGTCCGAAGCGGTGGCCCGTTTCAGCATGGCCAGCGCTTCATCGGGCCGTCCCATCTCGAGTCTGACAATCGACTGCATCGCCAGAGCCCGTGCGTTGTGCGGTTCCCGTTCAAGAACACTCTGAGTCTGCTTGAATACTTCCATCAGCTGCTGCCGTTCGAGTTGCAGTCGTGCGAGCTCGAGTCTCGCTTCGGTGTTGTCAGGTCTTGCTGCGATCGCCGATTCGAGCTCTTTGACTTTCGAGTCAGAGGCCACCGGCTCGGATCGGCCACCAGCAGAGAATGGTGGGCCACCAGCTTCGGAAGGCGATCCGGTTTTCGGCAAATCGCCCGTCATGGAATCTCCCTGCTTGCGGTCGCTGACCGACCTTCCGACGAATATGATGAGGAGTGCCAGCGCTGCTGACGTTCCTGCACCCCAGATGAATCCTCGGAACTTCCCCGGAGGCGCCGCCGCCACTTCGAGCTGCTTCGGTTCAGCCAAGGGGAGACCAGGTGACGGTATAGCGAGCGCTGGCGGCGCCGAGTCGACCGCCTCGACTCTCCTTCTTTCGTCAAGCGCCTGCAACACCTTTGCGGTCTCGAGCTCGAGGGCCGCACGCTCCGACGCGAGCTGCTCGGAAGAACGCTTCGAAGAGATGTCGTCCATCTCGCGCAGCTGCTCGAGCAGCGAGTCCCGCTTGCCAAGCAAATCGCGCATTTCGAGTGACACCGTCGGCGAGATCGGCGAGCCTGGCGGCGCAGACTTGCGCACGTGCCAGACCATCATCACGCCGAGAATGATGCCGCTCAGCAGCATCGCTGCGCCAGGGAGCCAGTCGACCGATGCTGGCGTCATTTCTGATCTCCCATCGTGACCGGACCTGGATTCGGAGCAGCGGACATCTTCGAATCGTCGGGATTGTCGTACGCCATCCTTCGAACTGAGGCGAGGTACGGGGCAAGACTTTCATCGAGCAGCTGGCTCGAAGCCAGGGACTCATCGCTCGCCGTGGACGTGTTCGGCCGGGAACGCAGCCGGACCAGCATGATCCACCCGCCTAGGAGCAGCGCGACGAAAGGACTGATCCAGACGAGCCAGTTGACTCCGCGCAACGGAGGCTGGAGCCTCACGAACTCACCGTACGACGTTTCAAAGTACTTGAGGATCTGCTCCCCCGTGTATCCGCGAGCGAGCAGGTCACGCACTTCGATTTTCATGTTCCTCGCCATTTCAGCAGGCGAATCGAAGACTGACAATCCCTGACAGACGGGACAACGAAGCAGTGCAGATACGCGTTTCGTCTCGAGCTCCAGCGCGTCACCGGTCAGCCGTTTGCCCGACGGCTCTCCGACAATTTCTGACGGATCGGGTGCGCTGGCCCCCTGTACCGGAGGAGCGGGAATGGCCTGAGCATCCAATCGATCTGCCGATGTCGTCAGAATCGCGAGTGCGATCGCGGCGAGAACCCGTTTCACGAGCGTCCCGCCGCTTTCTGCAGGTTCGAGTCGAGAAGCTGCGGAGTCAGGGGCCCTTCGTACTTGGCCACGATCTTCCCGGAAGGATCGATGAAAAAAGTCTCCGGCACTCCGTACACTCCATAGGCGATCGCGGTCTTGCCGCCACCGTCGTTGAGTGTCGGGTATGCCGAGCCGTTCTCTTTCAGGAACTGAAGGATTTTCTCCTCCTTGTCATCGTATACGACACCGAGGAATTGAACGTTCGGTCCCAGCTGACGAGAGGCCTCGGTCAGGACGCCATGCTCTGCGAAACAGGGCACACACCACGTAGCCCAGAAGTTGAGGACGACCGGTTTTCCGCGCAGAGAAGAAAGCCTGACCACCGCTCCACTACCTGCCTCGAGCAGGGTGAAATCGGGAGCGACTCTGCCAACGAGCGGTGATCGGACCTTGTGCGGATCACGCCCCAGACTGACGACGAAAAGGATGATCGCCGGAATTGTGATTGCGAGTCCGACAAGAAGTACCCGCCGGTTCATCCACCCTCTTCAACGAGCGATGTCACTGGAGCGGACTCAATCGGACGCAACTCAGTCATCAGGTCGTCGCGATCTGTAACCGGCCTGCGTCGCGAAGGGATGAGGGCCATCAGACCACCGAGTCCCATGAACCCGACCGCGATCCAGATCCATCCGACCATGGGATTGACCATCGAGTGCAGTCCGACGACCTGAGCCGCTGCGTCGATACTCATCACCGACAGATAAAGATCGTGCGTCAGAGTCGTCATCACGTCGGGGGTTCCGATCGGCTCGCGCTGACCCTGGTAGAGATTCATCGCTGGTTCCATCACCCGCACGAGTTTTCCCTCGCGGCGGACTTCAAATCGGGCAGCGGTCGAGATCCGATGTGGCTCGTTCCGCTCTTCGGCACCGATGAACTTGAGCTCGTAACCACCGATCTTCGTCGTCTGTCCCTGGTTGAGCCTGACTTCTGACACTTTTCCCATCGTGCTGCTCACTGCGATCGAGACGATTACGATGACTGCAGCGGCGTGAACGATGTAGGCCGCCAGCCTCCTGCGACCCCGGTGAATCTGGGAGGCGACGATCGCCTCGCCTACCCCTTCACCACGCGCGCGCATTCGCTGCCGGACGGGAAGCCAGATTTCGCGGACGGTGATCCAGAGAGTGTAGCCGCCAAACGCCAGCGTGAGCAGCGTCCAGCCATGACGCACTCCGGTCGCCCAACCGATCGCTGCAGCAAGTGCGCCGCCGATTGCAGGAGGGAGCAGCGAGCGGCGCATCTGTTCGCCCGTGGCGCGACCCCACGGTAGCGCCGGACCGACCCCCATCAGGAACAGGAGCGCAAGCCCGATCGGAACCGCCATCTTGTCGAAATATGGACGACCGACGCTCATCTGCGTGCCCTTCGTCGCCTCAACGACGAGAGGGAAGACCGTACCGATGAGCACCGTGAAGGTGAAGACGACGAAGAGAAGATTGTTCGCAAGGAAAACGGTCTCACGGCTGGCACCAGCGGTGATCTCACCTTCTGCCGTCAGCCGATCGATGCGCGTGGCAAGAAGGACGACCGAGAAGACCAGGGCGATCGCGAGGAATACAAGGATCGTGGGACCGATGGAGCTCTGCGTGAAGGAGTGAACGGAGTTGAAAACACCGGAGCGAGTGAGGAACGTTCCGAAGATCGTCAGCAGAAACGTCGAGAGGACCAACGTGACAGTCCACCCCTTCAACGTTCCTTTGCGTTCCATCACAATCGCCGAGTGCAGCGCAGCGGTCGCAGTCAGCCAGGGAAGAAACGATGCGTTCTCGACCGGGTCCCACGCCCAGTACCCACCCCACCCGAGAACTTCGTAAGACCACCAGCCGCCAAGCATGATCGCGACGGTCAGAAAGGTCCAGGGAAGAAGCAGCCAGGTGCGTAGCGGTCGCAAAAAGGCGTGGCCAAGACGTCCGGTGAGGAGCGCCGCACATGCAAGACCGAATGGGATCGTCATCCCGACAAAGCCGAGATAGAGGAAGGGCGGATGCACCGCCATCAGAATGTGATTTTGAAGGAGCGGGTTCGGGCCCGGCCCATCGGCGAGTGGAGACGCTATCGTGAGAAATGGTTGCGCCGGACCGGCGATGAGAAACGCAAAGAAGGCGGCGCAGGCGAGCCAGACACCGATCGCGAACGGCATGTACTCGGGGTGATCGCGTCGTGTCGCGAACGTTGCGACGAAGATGTAAATCGACATGACCAATCCCCAGAAGAGGATCGATCCTTCGAGCGATGACCAGAGACTTGCGATCGTGACCCAGGTGGGGAGCGAGCGGGACCCAACCTGCGCGACGTAGCTGACGGAGAAGTCGTGAGTCAGCAGAGCGTAGAACATGACCAGATTTGCTGCCGTCATCAGGGCGGAAAATGCGTATGCGAAGCGACGGGCAAGCCTTGCGCCCGAGGCTGAGGGACGGAAGCCGGCCGCAAAGCCGACCATCGCGCCGCTCGTGGCGACGAGGAGCGAGAGGTCGACGAGGAAACGCCCTAGGGTGGCTGTCATTGTTGAGCTCGTTTCAGTAACGTCAATCCCCGCGCGGCGTCGCTGAGCCGCAACGCGGCGTTCCCTCTCCCCGGCGGGGAGAGGGAAGCGAGCGAAGCGAAGCAGGGAGAGGGGTGTGAAAGTCTGGCGATCAGGTTGAGACTGTAGTACGGAAAGATGCTCCGGTAATCGCTGGCCATGCTCGCGCGAATGTCAGTGTTCGTATCTCTCGCGGCCCCTCTCCCGGTCGCTGACGCGACCACCCTCTCCCCGCCGGGGAGAGGGGTTGGGCCCTCCGGGCCCGTCTCTCTGACTTTTTCTACTCCACTCATTTCGCTTCGCTGATTCCTTCTGTCGTCTTCATCAGTTTCTTGGTATCAACCGGGTCCTTCCCGCTCGGAGCCTGGTACTCGTTGCTGTGCGACACCATCAGACGACTGCACTCGAAGTGACCCGCCCAAGTCATTGTCCCTTCGACGACGACCCCGATTCCCTCGCGAAACATTTGCGGCGGTACACCAGTGGAACGCACGGGCACCCGTGCCTTGCCGTCCACGACGTCGAAGGTCAACTGAGAAGCACCAGTCCCCATCACCACCGAGTTCTGCGCCACCTGGCCGCCGAGGCGGATCGTTGCGCCGTACGCCTTGTTGCCAGCGTTCCGAAGATCGGATGGAGTCCAGTAATAAACGAGATTCTCACCGATTCCGCCGGCAGTGATGGCGACGAGAGCTCCTCCGGCGACGAGTAGTGCTACAACTGCGAAGATGCGGCCGCGCCGTTTCGACGCCACCGAACGGTTCGACGGTGCAGGACCCCCGCTGAAATCCCCTTGCGAAGTCACCACTCTCCCCCGTCGGCGCGTGAGCCCTCACCCGGCGCTGGCGCACCACCCTCTCCCTCGGGAGAGGGGAATCGAACGCGGGATCTGATGAGTAGCGAGATCGTATAGGACACGAGCACCATGGCAGTTAGAGCATAGCCCGCTATGACAAATCCCCAGCCTCCGGTAATTGTTCCCATCAGCGACTCCCACCCAGTTGCGCATGAGCGCCGTCACGGAAACGTGATGCTGTCGGAGGAGGGGCCAGCTCACTCTCCAGCCGCGCCTCGGCGATGCGAGAACGAAGCATGATCCATCCGATCATCAGAAAAAGAATCCCGAAGGCGTTCATTCGCAGCGGTAGATGGAATGCGCTCGACACCGTTTGAGGCGTCGACTGAAGCTGGTGCAGTGAGTTCCACCACTTGACGGAGAAATACACGATAGGAACATCCGCGAACGCGATGATCGTTGCGACCGCCGACCATGTAGCCCTGCGGCCCGGGTCATCCACGAAACGGCGTAACGCGATGATCCCGGCAAACGCCAGGAGCAGCACCGCGGTTGTCGTGAGTCGTGGATCCCAGTCCCACCAGACACCCCAGGTCGGCTTTGCCCAGATCGATCCCTGCACGCAAAGAAGGAACGCTAGCACTACCCCGACTTCGATTCCCGCCTCCATCCTCGCATCCCATTTCCACGCTCCGCCCGCCAGGTAAGCGAGTGCAGCGATGAAGGCGAACGTCAGGGCGAGCATCGAGTTCCAGGCGGTGGGAACGTGGACGTACATCAGACGCTGCACCTCGCCCATCATTCTTTCCGGCGGCGCAACGAACAGCCCGATATACGAGCCGCAGAGAAGAAGGGCTGCGCCCGCGAGAATGAAAAAGAAAGGGAGTCTTCGACTGAGCCTGGGCGAGGTCATGAATCTTCGACGACTCTCCCGAAAAGAAGGCCGCAGAGCGACCAGTATATCGCGTTGAAACAGAGGAGCAGTCCGATCCACGATCCAGTCTGCCCCATTGGATCGCCCAGGATCAGAAGAGACGTGGCTTTGACCGAAGCGAGCAGCACCGGCACCACGAGGGGGAAAAGGAGCAGCGGAAGCAGGGTCTGTTGCGCCCTCGCTTGCGCGACCATCGCCGCATAGAGTGTCCCCGGAGCCGACAGGCCAGCCGATCCGAGAAGGATGATGCCGGCGAGGCGAAAGAGATCGGCCGTCCCGGCGTCGTAAAGCACGACCATGATCGGCACGAGCATCATTCCGAGCAGAGCCAGTTGAAGCCAGTTCGCAATCGCCTTTCCGTAGAACAGCGCGCGCGGACTCGCCTGCAGAAGCAACAGCCCTTCAAGTGCACGATGCTCGGTCTCGGCCTGAAAACTCTCACTCAGAGTCAGCGTCGATGACAGAAGAAGTGCAAGCCAAAGGAAGCCCGCTGAATATTGTCTGAGCGCTTGCGCACTCGGGCCGATCGCGAAACTGAACAGGAGGAGTGAGGTCGTCCCGAACACCGCCACGGCGAAGAATCGCGATCGCAGGTTCCATTGAAGAAGTCCCTCCTTCCATAGGGCCGCGAGCAGCTGCTTCACTGTTCCGTCCGGGGCGGCGTCGCGTCAGGAATTGACCTGATTCGCTCTGCCATTGCTGACACACTGCCTGTCCATCCAATGCGTCCGCTCTCGAGCAACACTCCGCCATCGCAGATCGGTGCGATCCGATCGATCATGTGCGATGCGACGAGCACAGTGGAACCTCTGCCGTGAAGTTCGGAAATGAGATCGTCGATCAGCGTGAAGCCGGCCGCGTCGAGATTGGCGTACGGTTCGTCGAGCAGGGTCACAGGAAGAGTGCGCAGGAGCACACGGGCGATCGACAGACGCTTCCGCATCCCGGCAGAAAAGGATGCGACCGGATCGTGGCGCCTCTCCTCCAATCCGACCCGGGCAAGGAGCGGGCGAAGCGCTGTTTCGTTGCTTTCAATCTCGAGAAAACGAGCTGCAATCTGAAGATTCTGCAATGCGCTCAAAGGATCGTAACTGTAGGCGGCGTGGCCAAGAAGATTGACCGACTCACGGACGTCCTGCCGGGCTGAAACCAGGTCGTGTCCTTTTATCGTCGCAGATCCGAGCGTCGGTCTGATCGCGGTCGCGAGCACGCGCAGGAGAGTGGATTTCCCCGATCCATTGCTCCCGGCGATGAGTGTCGTACTGCCGCGCGGGATCGAAAGCGACACGTCGATCAAGGCCCAGCGCCGGCCATACCGGCGAGAGATTCCGTGCGCTTCAATCATTTGGAGATGTCACCGAAGGCTTTTCCCTAGCCGCAACGCGGCGTTCCCTCTCCCCGGCGGGGATCGTCTCAAAAGAGAGATTCAGAAGACGTTCGTCATCCTGAGGAGCGCTTTTTGCGACGAAGGATCTCAAAATACGCAGATGGTGATTGCACAGCGTCGCATTTAGAGATCCTCGTCGCAAAAGCGCTCCTCAGGATGACGAGTTTGCCCATTCCGGCTTTTTTCCCATCCTCTCAGGATGAAGAAGGGTTTCAATCTTACTTTTGAGACGATCTCCGGCGGGGAGAGGGACTCAGCCCTTCGGGCCGTCATCACATCGTTTTCCGCATTCTGCATTCTGCATTCTCTTTCACTATCATGCGTCAAATGAGATCCCGCTACCTCTTTGCCGTTCTGCTCTCCCTTTTTCTCGCTGCATGCGCGTCAGTCGCGACTGCACCTCCGCCATCGGCAACCGCAGCAGCTGAGCCGCATGGGTTCACGATTGATGAAGAGGCGACGATTCTGAGGCTGGAGGACCGCCGCGAGTACGACCCCGTCACAGTCGCGCAATGGCTCCAGCATCCGAACTTCCTCCATCGGGCGCGCATGGCCCTCGCGCTTGGCCGAATCGGCCAGGCAACGTTCATCGATAGCAATGGCAATGGCGAGAAAGACGCCTCGGAGCGAATGGCCGGCGTAGACGCCCTCATCCCTCTCGCGACAGATCCCGATCTCAACGTCCGCCGCGCGGTGGCCGTCGCACTCGGGGAGATCGGCGACCCGGCAGCAGGCGACACGCTCTTCTCCATGACACGAGATCGAGAACACGCGGACGTCTCCTCAGAAGCGGTCGAAGCTCTCTCGAAGATTGCTTCTTCGATTTCGCTCCCCCGTTATCTGCAATTGACCACCGCGGCAAATCCCGAAGGCGTTCGAGCCCGGGCGATCCGCTTTCTCTTTCGCTTCGCCACCGATCCCGCCTCCGAGGCTGCGATGCAGCTGCTCGGTGATGCCTCGTCTTCAACGAGACGCGAGGCGGCGTACGCTCTGGGGCGACGCCCCCTCGCGACGGCTCGCCCCAGGCTCGAGCTTCTCCTCAACGATCCCGAAACTCTCACACGCTCGTACGCGGCCCGCGCTCTGGGGCGCATTGCTGACGAAGCTTCGCTCGAAGCTCTGCTCCGCGCGACGGGAGACGTGCACCCGTGGGTTCGCTCCAACGTGGCTGTCGCGATCTCGCAGATTGCCGTCAAGAATCCCGCATCAATCGACCGTCCCGCAATTCTCCAGGACATTCTGAGGATCTTTGCTCTGGTCGAGGACCCGGATCCCGGTACACGGGCATCAGCGATCGACGCGCTGAGTCACTATGCGGTGAAAAATCACACAGCGCGCGCCCGGCTTGACGACGTGGCGATGAACGGCACACGTTGGGAGCGAGAGCTTGCAGCAGGAGCAATCGCAGGCCGGTTCGGCGCGGGTGGTTTCACCGGCACGACTTCGGAGGCGATGCAGGCGCCCTGGGCGCAGGTCCGGATCCTCGAGGCAACGAGCAACCCATCCTCAGCCGGTCTTCGAAAGACATCGCTCACAAACAGGGATGTGTTGATCAGGAGCGCAGCAGTGGGCGCGATCCCTGATGACCAGGTCGACCGTGAGATCGATTTGATTCGAGAAGCTCTGAACGATGCTGACGTCGTCGTCCGCGCCAACGCGATCGAGCGATACGGACTCACGACTTCAGAGACCACCGCTAAACGCTGGGAGACACTGCTGGCCGCCGAGCGACGGGGAGCTGACGATGCAATGAACGACGCACGTATTGCCGCCGTCCGTGCTCTCGCGTCTTTAGATCATCCCTCTCGCGAGAGCTCGCTGAGGAGTTGGCTCCAGGATACGGACCCCGTTGTACGAAGAGCTGCGTCGGATCTCATCGTCGAGAAATTGAAGGCAAACCGTCCGCAGTTCACGCCGCTTCCGATCGATCGATCAATCGATGACTATCGCGAGATCGTCCGCTGGAGTCGCGTGCCACACACAGCCACGATCCACATGGTTCGCGGGAAAATCGAGCTCGCCCTGCTTTCGCAGGACGCGCCGATGACGGCGAAGAATTTTGCCGACCTTGCGACGAAGGGATTTTTCGACAACACGTCGTTCATGCGCGTGGTTCCAAACTTCGTGATTCAGGGTGGCGACCCGCGAAACGACATGAACGGCGGGCCTGGTTACGCCATCCGTGACGAGATCAACATGCAGCGCTACACACGCGGGGCCGTTGGTATGGCGCTCTCAGGAGCTGATACCGGTGGGTCGCAGTTCTTCATCACCCACTCCCCGCAACCTCATCTCGACGGCGGTTATACGATCTTCGGTCGCGTAATTGACGGGATGGGCGGCGTAGTCGACCAGACGGAACGAGGCGATAAGGTAACCACGATTAAAATTGATGAAGCTGCGCCTGGGAAGGTCGCCGACTTTTCTTCGTCTGAGAAAACACCGCTCCCGACCGAGATCGGGACCATTACCCCCGCCCGGCTTCTCTCAATGGTTCCGGAGTATGCCGATCGCAAGCGGGACTACAAACCGGACGACTCAGTCGTTGAGATGATCGCTTCGTCTTCACAGCCGGGTGACAGGCTCGAAGTCTACCTCGGCACCTGGTGCGATGACAGCCAGCGCGAGGTCCCACGGCTTCTCAAGATTCTCGAATCCCTCGAGACTGTTCACAAGACGACGTTGCCCGTCTCGTACGTTGCCGTTGACCGCTCGAAGAAAAAGCCGGAGGCACTGCTTCAAAACAAGAGCATCGAGAAGGTTGCTACATTCATCCTCTTTCGCGGTAACGAAGAGATCGGCCGCATTGTGGAAACGCCAGACGGCCTTCTCGAGGACCATCTGCTTCAGCTCTTCGTGAAAAAGAAATGATGGCGTCCATCGGCCGGCTCTTCCAGCTCGCCGGGATGATCATCCTTCCCATCGGCCTCTACATCGGCCTCGTTCAGGACAACGTCCGGCTCGAAGTCCGACTCCTTGCGATTGGGGGGTTCCTCTTCCTGCTCGGATGGATCATGTCGAGAGAAGTGGAATGACATCGCCGTGAGCGGCGTGTCAGCATCGGTCGCACGGAGCTGACCCTCACCATGAAACACACGATCGTCCTGACGGCTCCCATTCCCCTCTCTGCGCTCCAGATTCTCAGCCAGGAATGTGACGTGATTTCTCACCTGTGCGACGGGCCGAGAACGGAAGAGGAGATGATCCAGATCTTCGCTGAGGCGGATGGCGTGATCGCACTTGTCAGCGATCCCATCACCAGACAGGTTCTCGCTTCCAATCCGAATCTCCGAATCGTCGCCATCATGGAGGGCGGAACAGACAACGTCGATCTCGAGGCCGCTGTCGAGCTCGGAATTCAAGTCACGAACCAGCCCGGCTCTATGACGGAGCTCACCGAGGAAGCTAGAGGTGAGATGGCGACGGTTGCTGTCATGAACGTCCTCTCGTTCTTCAGAACTGGCCAACCGCTCAACCGGGTGGTCTGAGAGGTGCACGATCAACGCTATGCCGAAACTCGATAGAGCAAATTCGCTTTTGATCATCGTCGACATGCAGGAGCGTCTGCTGCCCGTGATCCACGAGCATGAGGCATTGACGGCCAGTGTTGTACGACTCATCAGAGGATGCGCCGCTCTGTCAGTGCCGATCCTGGTCACAGAGCAATATGTGAAGGGGCTGGGCGCCACGACCAGCAGTGTCCGCGAGGCTCTCGAGGAAACTGGCAGTTACAAGCCGATGGAGAAGATGAGCTTTTCATCGTTGGGCAGCACCGAGTTCGGCTGGGCGATCGAGGCACATGGACGACGTCAGCTGCTGGTCGCGGGGATCGAAGCGCATGTCTGCGTGTACCAGACCGTAGTGGATTTGCTCGAGAGGAAGTTCGAGGTCACGGTCGTAGCTGATGCCATTGCGTCCCGGGCGCTATCGAACAAAACCATCGCACTCGATCGGATGGCGGCGGACGGAGCACAACGCAGCTCAGTCGAGATGGCGCTGTTCGAGCTGACGGTCCGGTCCGGAACCGACGAGTTCCGCGCGATCTCGAAGCTGGTTAAGTAGAAGTGCTCGCGCCCTGGGCCCCGCGCTCCTTCGCCGGATTTTCCAGGAAGCCCAGTGCGTATACCGCTTACTAATGACGCCGTCATCCTGAGTCGCTGTACTCGCGAGGGCGCGAAGGGATCGGTTGGAGAAAACCCACGGGTCATCCCGAGCGTCGAGCGAGGGTCTGGGGTGGGGGGCCTTATGCTGTAGCGTTCCACGATGTTCTCCCGCGTTCGGGATAACACCTTAGTTTTTTCCCCCGGTGGCGGCACGTTGCCGTACTGAAGCTAACTTTTCTTCTGGGATTTGTGACTTCCAAACGTCGGGTCGTCACTCGGCTTTTCGGATCCAAGGTCTTCACTTCCCGACCGCCCCGCGCCCATGTTTCCGCCCGTTCCCTCTTCCTTCTTCGCCTTCCCTTCCTTCTGTCCACCACGAAGATGGCTGTCGCCGTGATCTCCTTTTCCGCTCTCGTGTTTGTCTCTCATGAAAGTCTCCTTTGTCTGCACCTGGTTTCAGTGCACATAAGACGCCCGTCCGCGGCAAGCACGTCTCCAGACTACTCAGGAAGCCGCAGACTCGAGCGTTCCGAGGCGCGCCGACTCCCACTCCTCCAACTCCGCCGAGAAGAGGGCGATTCGCGAGCGCTTGTATTCCTTGATCGGGAACAACGCCTTCATCTGCGTCAACCCAAGATCAATCGCCATCTCATTGAGCGCCGATTCGCACTCGTCAACCGATCGTCCATGGACCGTGGTGAAGAGGTTGTAAGGCCAGTCAGGATACGTTGGCCGGATGTAGGAGTGGGACACCGAAGGATAGGTGGCCATCCTCGCTCCCACTTCGTCCACCTTCGGCGCCGGCACTGCCCAGACGCCCATCACGGTCGCGGAAAATCCGACTTTCCGCTCGGGCACAGAGCCCGAAAATCGCCGGATCTGCTGCTGAGCTGACAACCTCCTGGCAGCGTCGAGGAGATCGTCCCCTGACATGCCGATTCCGCGACCGAGAGCGTCCCAGGGCCGCGGGACGAGGGGCAAATCTTTCTGAAGTAATCTCACAAACTCGATGTCGACCTCGCCGACAGGGCTCCTGGCGGTGTCGCCCGCGGCCGAGTCGAGCGCGCCATCGGACTGGCCTTCGATCCAGTCGCTCGCACCACTGTTTTTGAAATGCTTGAGCGTGGGAAACGTATGCGTCAGTCGCGCCCCGGACTCCTTCTCGAGCGCTGCAACGGTCCGATCGATCCCAAGTCTGGAGTTGGGAGGGACCGCCAACGTGAACCAGAGATTGAACTCGTGATTACGCCGATAATTCTGGGTCACGCCGGGATGGAGATTGACGATTGCCGCAGCGTGATCGGTTCGATCGTCTGCAACACTTGCTGCCACCAGACACGAGCGATATCCAAGGGCTCTGGTGTCGAAGGTCGCCGAGATCTGGCGAAGAAGTCCCTCACGTTTGAGTTTCTCGGCACGCTTCAACACCTCTTTCTCGGACATGTCGATGCTCTGACCGAGGACAGCAAAGGGGGTCGATACAAGCGGGAGATCGGACTGAAGTGCGTTGAGGAGCTCGCGGTCGCGCTGATCGATTTCCTGCATGTTACTCCTCGACTGCAGATTTGCCTTCGGAAGGCTGGATTCTATCGTGAGAGGAGTCCCCGATTAAAGAGAATTGAACGTGATTGAACGAAGACGCCGTTCCATGAGGCGACCAGGGCGGACGCCGGAGCGGGGGCGCACTAACCCGTATTTCTCACAGACCTTCGCCGCGAGACGACGGATAGCGGCCTGTCTGCGAGGCGTACGACGGTTTCGCGACGAGTTCATAGTTGACACTGTGTTGAGAGCAACCGGGGCGGGTGTAGGGACGCAGGGCCTGCGTCCGGCACCCAGACATTCGCATCAGGAATTCTGCATCCCGGCATGAACCCTCGTCCAAAACGATAGCCGACGACAATCTTCTCGGTCAGGGACAGGGTACCGGACGCACGCCGTGCGTCCCTACGCTCGCATTCTGTGAGAAATGCGGGCTAATCCTGCCCTACTGCCGCTCGGCGTGACTCCCGCTCTCTTCAATTTTCGGAAAGTTGCTGGGGTCGAATCGTTCAATGCCGGCGCTCCCGCCCGCCCCCACCCTGCTCAATTGCTCTTCTGCCCACATCTGATGCCTCTCGGAAACGGCAATCAATGGCCCGTGAAGAATGCCGCAGAACCCTTCCTCCGAGAGCAACAACCTTCGACGCGCCGAGGCGAAGAGGCGAACTGCACCGGAGAGAGTTCCTCGCTGAACATGATGGTAGGCGGCAGCGAGCTGGATCAGCCCCTGGAGGAATTCGCGAAGCTCAGCGTGAGAAGCTAGCCAGATCGTTTCCCATTCTTCGTGAGCGTCCCAGAAGCGGTGTGAGTTGAACCGTTCGATGCCTGCAGAGAATCGCTCCGGCGACCCCTGCTCAGGCCACACTTGCATTCTGCACCAGCTCGCACATGGCACTGGTGAATGCCGAGGTAGTGGAAGAACCACCCAGATCTCGCGTACGGACTTTGCCCTCGGTCAGAATCCGGGTCAAAGCCTGCTCGACGACAGCGCCCGCCTTGTCTTCGCCTATGTGGTAGAGCATCAGAATGGCTGACTGAAGAAGAGCGATCGGGTTGGCCTTGTTCTGCCCTGCGATGTCGGGAGCGCTGCCATGAACGGCTTCGAACACTGCCCCGTTCTGACCAATGTTCACTCCAGCGACCACGCCGAGCCCGCCCACCAGCCCAGCCGTCAGGTCAGAGACGATGTCGCCATAGAGGTTCTCGAGGAGCAACATGTCGAACTGGGTTGGCTTAACAACCAGCTGCATGCAGAGGTTGTCCACGATCTTCTCGTCTTTCTCAATTTCCGGATAACCCTCTGCCACTTCGTAGAAGCACTTGAGGAACAACCCGTCGGACATCTTCATGATGTTCGCTTTGTGCACCACCGTGATCTTCTTGCGTCCGCGCTTGCGGGCATACTCGAAGGCAAACTTGGCTATCCGGGTCGATGCCTTCGCTGTGATGATCTTGATTGACTCCACGACGCCCGGCACGACCTCGTGCTCGATGCCGCTGTAGAGGTCTTCCGTGTTCTCCCGCACGACCACGAGATCCACGTCTTTGAACGGAGTCACGATGTTCGGCATCGACTTGACGGGCCTGAGGTTCGCGTAAAGGTCGAGCGTCTTGCGCAGTCGAACGTTGATCGACGCGAAACCGGTTCCAATCGGCGTTGTGACCGGTCCCTTCAGAGCGATTTTGTTCCGGAGAATCGAGTCGAGCACTTCCTGAGGTAACGGGTCACCGGTCGCTGCGAGAGCCTCAGCCCCGACCGCGAACTTTTCCCACTCGAACTTCACACCGGCGGCCTCGAGGATCGCCACCACCGAGGCCGTCACTTCGGGCCCGATACCGTCTCCCGGCAGGAGTGTCACTTTGTGAATCAAATTCTTTCTCCTTGTATGTTACGCAGCAGGTCTCAGCGGAAAAAATGAGCGGAACCCTTCGAAGTGTTCGAGTTGGTCGAGGCACCGGGCGATGCTTTCGAGGGTGGGTGGGATGAATTCGAGATAGTGCTGTTTGTTCCTGACGATGGCCTGCTTGGCGAACGTTCCAAGGATCTTGATCGAGCGCTGAAGGAGCGTCTCGAAGTATCGCTGCGTCAACTCCTTGCCTGCACCGAGTTGCACGGCGTAATAGTCGACGAGTGAGTCTTCCCGTGCGCTTCCTATCACGCGGGCGACACCGCGATCCCTCAGAAGAGACGCGAGGTCGTAGGTGTCAGGACCCATTCTCATGTCCTGATAATCGATCATATAAAGTTGCTTATTAAATAGATGAATATTTTGACCATGATAATCGCGGTGACATAAGACATAGGGGTGGGACGCAACTTTCTCGCACAGCTCGTCCATGAGTGACCTGAGCACCACGGAATCAGCCTGTGGCGATTCGAGAAGCTGATCCAGGTAGAAATCCCGGGTCATCTCGAGCTCCTGACGGAAGCTGCGTGAAGTGAACGCCGGATTGAGGGAGGCCGCCGACTCCTCGGAATGCTGGAACCGGAGCAGCAGGTCGATTGCGTCGCGATAGAGAGCGACGGCCCGCTCGGGCTCCCGATACAAAAGATCGAACAGGGTTTCGTCTCCAACGTCCTGCTGGACGACGGATGCAACGGAATGGCGTACGACCGCGGGGACTGAGACGAAGCGCTCGATCGCCCGATAACTGGCGACGAAGCGCGACACGCCGTCGCGCGCTACCTCCGGATAATAGGCAAGCATGTAGCGATCCCCACCTGAGGCCAGGCGGAAATACTGCCTCACGGAAGCATCTCCCTCGAGGGCCGAGGTCTGCCACTCGCTGCCCAGCCATTCGTTAAGGAAAGTGACTGCTTCCGGAGGGAGATCTGAGGCTGTCATGGTGGGCACCCTGCTGGTGTAGAGAAATGCGTGCCATGAGAGCTCGCAGCCGCTATTTGACTGCCGGGCGAATCGTGATGCTCTCGATCGCTACAGGCTCCACCGGCCTCTCGCCATTCGTCTTCGCGGAGACGATCGCATCGACAACCTCCATGCCCGTAACGACTTCACCGAATGCGGTGTAATTGCGATCGAGAAAGCCCGCCTCTGCAACGCAGATGAAAAACTGTGAGGATGCACTATCTGGATCTCCGGATCGCGCCATCGACACGATTCCCCGCGCGTGATGCGTGGCGTTGAACTCGGCCTTGACGTTTTTGCCGGATCCCCCGGTTCCCCACATCCGTGCGTCATCCTTCTTCGTGTTCGGATCGCCGCCCTGAATCATGAAGCCCGGAATCACCCTGTGGAATCGGGTCCCGTTGTAGTAGCCCGACTGGCTGAGCTCAATGAAATTCTTTACATGGTTTGGGGCAACGCCGGGGAGAAATCGAATGGTGATCGTGCCCTTCGTTGTTTTCATGTCGGCCAGATTTTCCGCGGTTTCGCTCATCGATTTTTTCTCCTGTTTCTTCACGGTCTTCGTGGCGCTGGCGGCCGACTTACTGGTCACCTTTGCTTTTTTCGTCGTTACCGATTTTTTGGATGTTGTGGACTTTTTCTTCACGGTGGCTTTGGTGGTCGTGGTCTCCGCGGCCAGAGAGGTACCGCCGATCAGTGCAACTATCACCAGGCCTGCTACGAGACTTCGATACATGAGCCCTCCTGAGGTTTCTGGAACTCTTCCAGAATAGAGCTTTGCGAAAGCGACACCAAAGACTTCCCGGCCATTAAAACGTCACACGCCAGGTGCCCGCATTTCTCGAAGAAAGGCGGCCGTGAGGCACCTGGGTGAGCCTCATCGCGCGTCGGGAATGATCATCAAGCGAGGTACCGGCTGGCTCAGAATCCTGATGTCGCCTCCCTCCGCATGGAGCACAATCTTTTCGCCACCGCCCAGAATCCTTCCGACCGCACGAATCCGTGTCCTGTTTCCGACCTTGTCCCGCGTGATCATCAGGCCGGGGAGGTCCGTGCGGATTGCATTGATATTGCCATCATCGGTGATGATCGTGGCGTCGACCTCGGCCCCGAAACCAGCGGGCAGATTGAGGATCAGATTCCCTCCTCCCGTCTTTGCCCAGACCCTTTGAGTCTTGAGGTTCGGGTCGAGATTGATCGAAATGTCCCCCGAGTCCGTTTCGGCGCGCACCGGCCCGGAGGCCTGTCGCACGATGATGTCGCCACCGCCCGATCCGAGCGTGATCGGGCCGGCAGAAAAGAGAAGTTGGACATTGCCACCCTCAGTGAAGACTTCGCCTCCTTTTCTCGCGGCGCGAATGAAGATGTCCCCTCCCGATGTGCGGGCCTTCAACTCCCCTCCCACATCTCCAAGGTTGAGCGGCCCTCCCAGCGAAACAACGTTTGCCCGGCCGAGAACTCTCCCAAGAGCGATCTCTCCGGCTCTGGTGAAGACTTTCGCATCGCCTCGCACGTCAAGGACCGAAACACTGCCGAGCATCGTGGAGAAGTCGTAATTGCCGGCTACGGAGCCAATACTCACGGTGCGCTGTAGAACGGGCTTGGGTCCCCGCTTCTCGGCGACCGCAGCGTAACCTGTGCTTCCCGCAATCAGAGATCTGGCTGACTCAGCGGACTGGCCATTCAGGAGTAATAAGACCTGGCCTGTCATTGTCGCCGTTTCGATCGTTGGTCCGCCGGGACCGTTCACGATGCCACGGAAGAATGTGCCACTGTTGTTGGGGTCGAAAGTACCCTGCGCAGGAATCGTCGTGCGGATGTCCCCTTTCAGCGTTTCGGCGAGCCACGCGAATCTTGAACCGGTCGGGACTCGAAGGTCGATGCTGCCGTTCACCGTGCGGATCGAAGTATTGGAGGCAGGATTTCGGCCGAACGATGCGACGACGTTCCCGTTGATCGTGTCGACAGTTGTCACGCCAAGAGGTGCATTCAGCTCGATCCGACCATGAGTGTTCCTCACGAAAACGGTGCCGAGAATGTTCGTCACCGAAATCCTCTCCGAGCTCGTGTTGAAGATCCGGAGCTGCACACCTGGCGGCACCCGGATCAGGTAGTCAATGTGCGAGCTCCAACGCCCGTTCCGCTCAGGGACGCCCAGTGAGCGAATGATCCGGTTGGACCCACTTCCCCCGACGATGATCGGGTTACTCAGAACCGCCTCTTCCACGGCTTTTTCGTCAAATGCATCGGTGACGCGCACTGCCTGCAGTGACATAGACGACGCGCTCGACCCTATGACCTCGATGCGACCGACGGTATTGCTGATAATCAGGGTCGCAGTCCCACCGATCGGGAACGTCTGGTCAAACTTTTCTATGTACCGTTTGGCGGTCCGCGCCTCGACCGGGAACGTCATGGTCAAAAGGAGCACGGAGACCGTGCAAAGCATGCGGCAGCGGATGTTCATCTCCGTTAGAAGTTGACCTGGCTCAAAGCCTCGGCTGCCTTCACTCGAACGTAAAGGTTCTCGTCGCTTTGCGACGCTTTCTGTCGAAGCGTATCGAGAGTCGCAGCGTCGAGTGCAGCACCACTATTCGCAAGGTTCGCCAGCGCCTCTACCGCCTTGATGCGGACTGATGGGTTCGGGTCATTCTTCAATGCTTCCATCAAAGCAGTGCGGGCATCGGGAAGCAGCGATGCGGGGAGAGACTTGAGTGTCTCCACCGCCTTGATTCTGACCCCTTCGTGCGCGTCGCTCTTGAGGACATTCGTGAGAGCCTTGACGATCTCGGGATCGGCGGACCCCTGACCTGAGTACGTATCCTTGACCCACTGCATCGTGTCGGATCGTGCCGGGGTCGGATGATCGCCGTTCTGCATCATGTACGACAAAATTCTTACCAGGCTCCGATCGTTCGGCTTGCCGGTGACCGTCATGCGGGATGTCAGGTCGAAGGAGACTGCTACCTCCCCTGGATTCTCACTCTCGAGAAAGCGGACGTTCTGAATGTCGGGTTTCCCTTCAATCTCAGGATTGATCTGCGATGTGGAAAGAACGCGATTCTCAGCCAGCGAGAAGGACGTCGGCGCCGCCACAGTGGCCGGCGTACCAACCGGCCCGATCGAAGGAGTCTGACTCCTGCCGACATAGAACGATCCGCCTACGAGCAGTGTGACCGCAGCTGCCTGCGCGAGCCACCATGGGGCGCGTATGGCCCTGAAGGCGACGACCTTCGCTTCCACTTCGTTCGCGTCAAGCTGCTGGAGAATCGAACGCCGGAGCGATTGTGGTAGTGGAAGTTCCGGGAGCTTGCCCAGAAGCGTCCACGTCTCTTTCATTGCCGTCCATTCGGTCGTGCAAGCGAGGCAACCCTCGATATGCTCGTGAGACCCTTCCCGCTCAGAGCGCGGAAGCGCCTCAGTGAGTAGTGAAGGCATTCGTTGTTGAATCAGATCGCAGTCAACCATGGCTTCCCCCCGGCCGTATCGGCCGAAAGCACTTTCTTTAGCGTTTCCATCGCGCGGAACACTCTCGTTTTGACCGCCCCTTCTGAGCAACCTGCGATTTGTGCGATTTCCGCGTATGACAATCCCTGATAGCGAGACAGAAGAATCGCCTCCCGCTGCTCCGGTGTGAGTGAATCGAGTGCGAGCTGGACGCGCTGCTCGTTCTGCTTGGCTTCGAGCTCAGCGTCCGGCGCCCTGGTCCCCGAGGGAAGCGTGACCAGCACGTCGTCACCTTCTTTCGGTTTGTTGTCGGCCTTCCGGAGATGATCGCGACAGAGGTTCGCCGTAATCGAGAAGAGCCAGGTGGATAGCTTTGCGTCTCCATGAAACTGCTGGGCGTGTTTGAGCATTTTTACGAATACTTCCTGTGTGGCGTCCTCCGCCGCTTCACTGTTCCGGAGGAAGCGGTAAGCGAAGTTGTAAATCCGCGTGCTGTAGCGCTCGAAAATCTCGGACGCCGGCGAGAAGTCTCCCCCCTGAATCAGCTGCATCAGTTCCTGATCGGTCAGCTGCTTCATCTGCCGGGCTTCTCTGCTGTTGGACTCGACCATCACGAAAAGGTTACGCGCTTTCCGGGCTGCCAGTTGTGCCGGCAACCTGGGGCGGCCTCAAACGGCTTCGCGCCGATATCCACTCAGCCTGAAATCCGACAGACCCGACCTGTTCAGGACGGCCCCCGGTGGTGGCGGGCGCGACCGGGGACGAGCCTGCGCTCGCCACGAAAGCTGGAAGAGTAATGGCTCCGATGATGAGAGCGAACAAGTCGAGCATCGTCAGGAGCACTTCGGTGTCGCCGAAATTGAATTCGAAAAGGCCGGCAACGGCGAGCGAGACCGCGATCGCAATCCCCGCATCGGCAAACGCTCGTCGCTGCGTGTCGGCACGCGGCACCCGGACGCATTCGCGAAGAAACAGAATCATGAGCAACAGGTATGCGCTCAGCGCCAGGATCCCTCGCTCGGCCCAGAGCTGAATCACGTTGTTGTGCAGATGCGGGATGCGAAACCGCGGCGCGTCCGGGGCACGGTAAAGCGCGTAATTCTCCTTGATGTTCGAGGGGCCGACGCCCCATAGCGGCTCATCGCGGATGATCTCAAATCCTCCCTGAGCCATCCTGATCCTGTCGAAGTTCGATGACTGTCTCACGTCAAACATGGAGACCAGCCTGCCGAAAACTGTGAGGGGGCTGAGCGCGATCGCAAGGACGAGCAAGGGCACGGCAAACAGCATCCATGCAGGCTTCCGCAGGACAAGCAGCACGGCAAAACCAGCAACCCACCCGATCCAGACACCCCTTGTGAAGGTGAGAACCAGCGCGAGAGAGCCGAGGAGCGCGGGAATCAGAAAGAGGAAACGCCTCTGCTCGATCCAGAGCACCATCATGATCAGTGTTACCGGCATGAGGATTCCGGAATACGTCATCACATGCGCGGCAGGCCCAGTGATCCGCTGCTCGAGTCCCAGCCGCCAGTAGCCGAGAATGAAGTATTGGAAAAACCCGTACGCTGCCATGAACGTACCGAGAACGGCGAACGCTGTAGCCGCGCGTCGCGTGAGTCCCGGAACGGCGCGGTAGAGGGAGAGTCCAAGAGGAAAACTCAGTAGCGTGAACCACTCGCCAATCTCGAAGAACGCAGACCAGGGTCGTGCGGAGACCAGAGCTGAGATCGACGACGCTGCGAGAAAAAGGAATAGAGGAAAGAAAAGGAGATGAACGGAGATCTTCATCTCCCTCCGCACGAGCGCCACGATGGCCGTCAGGATCGACAGCGCAAGGAAACTCTCCGAGCTCGCGATCCAACCCTCGCACAGGATGTGCGCAATATAGAGGATGCCGGATGCGAGGACCAGCCGCGGACTACTGTCCGGTAAGGTCAGCCGGTCGGGCATTATCACGCGACGCGCGTCACGGCTCCAGGAAGGCCTCGTCAATGAGCATGACCGGAATATCACTCACGATGGGATAGATCCGGCTGCACTTGACGCACTTGAGGCCTTCCTCGACGACCGGCTCTTCTCCACGGAACTTTTCTCTGTACTTGTCCCGGATTTCCTTTCGACGGGACTCGGACAGAGGAGTCAATCTCACCTCTTCTTTGCAGAGGGGACAGGCGAGGATCTCCAACAATTCAGCGTCGACGGCCATTTGAGGCTAGTCTAGTGCAGGGAGCACGTTTCCGGGCAAAGAAGATTCTTGTCGGCTCTCGTGTAGCGCGAGGCGTCCCGCCCGCCTTTTGGGGCCATTCGTCCGAGCCACTCTCCAATGGCAAGGCAGGCGAGGCGCCTCGCGCTACACGGGGAGCTTCATCACCGTCCACTACCAAGGTTTCTCCTTACAGGCCGGAAGGAGGGTGCGTCGACTAAAGTGTTAGTGTCGCGGTCTCAACACTTTCTGTCACGGAGTGCAACACTGAACGTTCTACATCTGGGCTCATTCAATCGGTGGACAGGCGCCGTCGCCCCCGCCTTCGCGGAAGTGGAGGCTCTCCGCGGCGAGGGGGTCAATGCCCACTACGCTTACGTTGGCGGACATAAGCTGGAGACGAAGGTGGGACACTTACCGTTCGTCCATCCGGTTCTTGAGCGAAGGCAGCATCCCGGCTCGTTTCTCCAGAGCGTTCGGAGCGTTCGCAAACTCATCGAGGAAGAGGCCATCGAGATCGCCCACAGCCACCTCACGCACGATCACTGGCTTCTCCGCTTTCTTTTCAAACAAAATATCGTCGTTGTTCGCAGCTTCCACTCGAAGCGCGCTCTCCGATCCGATCCCATCACACGACATCTCATCCGCAAGACAGACGGGATCTGCGTGGTCAACCGTTCATTCATCGACCATCCCCTCATCAAAGACCGGCCGGTGACCATCACGCCGCCGCCGCTCGACACCAGACAATTCTTTCCCGCTGGCGCGAATGCAAGGTCGTTGCATTCGATCCCTGACCGGACACCACTGGTCGGAATGATCGGCAAAGTTTCACCGGGCCGCGGATTCGAGGAAGGCATCAAGACATTCGCCGTTATCGCTGCGCGCCTTCCTCTAGCGAGGATGCTCGTCATCGGAAGAGGACCTCATCGACCATTCCTCGAAGGGTTGATCAGGTCGCTCGACCTCGAACAAAAGGTGACCTGGGCTGGATATCACGAGGACGATCTCGCCGAGCACTACCGCGCCATTGACGTGATGCTGTTTACCGCACCCGGTTCCGATCAGGGGCATCGCGCACTCCTCGAGTCGCTCGGATGCGGCACGCCAATGGTCAGCTATCCGATCGATGGTGTGGAAGACATTCTGGGAGACCTCTCCGGACAGCTGCGGTCCTCCGAAGACTCACCCGAATCCCTTGCCGATCTCGCCGTCAGCATCCTTGAGAGACGCGACGACGAGGCGATCCGAAATGCGTGCGTCGAAAGGGCTTCGCATTTTTCCTACCCCGTCAGCGCCAGACGCCTCATCGCGCTCTATGAAGGGTTGCTCGGCGCAAAATAGACGGAAGGCGACGGCGCGGGACTCAATGCGAGCCCCGCGCCTCACGGACGCTCGTCACATCACTACGTCACGAGACGCGGGTACGAAGCCACTGGCCGTGCGACATCCGAGAATATACGGTGCCTGCGGCGTTCCGTCCTGCGCTGAGTGAATTTTCATGTCGCTCAGCCTGAGCCAGTCGGTGCCTTCCGGACAGAGCCGACCCTTCCCTTCAACAGTCCCGCTCGGCATGAAGCCGCGGTTCGTTACGTGACCTTTGACGTGAAGATCGTAGACCCGTCTCGACCAGTCGATCTCACGGATGGCCGTGGGTTGCGACAACAGGATGTAGTGACTCGCGCGGGACCTTGACAGCGACGCTGATGACGAATCGACAGCACGGCTGGTGGACATGTTCATGGATGAAGAAGGGTTTGATGCGCAAGCTACGGCAAGTGGGAGGAGAGCGACAAGCAGGACTCTTTTCATAAGCTGTTTTCCTTTCGCCTTTGGCGTGTCAGTACCGCCATCTCTACGACTCATCTGACGGCGAGTTCCTCGATTTCGGGTTCCCTGAGCAGCTGTTTCAACTTGCTCACCGTCTTGACTCAGGATGTTGTCGTACAGGAACGTCCCCGACTGCTGATGGCTGGTGCAGGCGAGGCGAGGTGGCGGAGAGCGGCCTGGATGCGAGGCCACGACGGTTTCGCGACGAAGGCATAGTCGAGACTATGTCGAGAGCAGCCGGGGCGGGTGTAGGGACGCAGGGCCTGCGTCCGGCATCCAGACATTCGCATCAGGGATTCTGCATCCCGGCATGAACCCTCGTCCAAAGCGATGGCCGACGACAATCTTCTCGGTCTGGGACAGGGTACCGGACGCACGCCGTGCGTCCCTGCGCTCGCATTCTGTGAGCAATGCGGGCCTAGCCTTAAAAGACGCCGGACATTGGAATGTCCGGCCACAGGAGCGCGCCGACTCAGTTTTCTCCGCCCTTTAACCCGCATTTCTCACAGAGAAATGCGGGCTAGCTGTGATTCCTTTCGATGCGCTGGCCGCTCTCGCGATCGAAAAGGTGCAGCCGGTCAGATTGGAAGGCCAGCCTGATTGTTTCGCCCGGCAAGGGAAGCTGCTGGGGAGGGACGCGTGCTACGACCTGATTCGCTCCGGCCCGCGCGTAGATGAAGATTTCGTTTCCTACCGGCTCGAGCAGCTCCAGCGCCATCTCGATTCCCGCTTCACCGTCCGATGACGACACTGCAATATCCTCGGGTCTAACGCCCAGCACCATCTCGGCATCCACGCTCCCCGCTCCGACGCTCATGTCGCGCGACAGTGAGATCTCGAGTGCTCCATCCGTGGATGCGAAACGGCTGCCGTCAGCGATCACACGACCTTCCACAAAGTTCATGGCCGGACTCCCTATGAACCCTGCAACGAATCGATTGACGGGCTCGCGGTAAAGCGCCATGGGCGTATCGATCTGCTGAACACGCCCTGCGTCCAGGACAACGATCCGGTCTCCCAGAGTCATTGCTTCGGTCTGATCGTGAGTCACGTAGATCATCGTTGCTTTGAGTTGACGATGCAGTCTTGCGATCTCAGTTCGTGTCTGGAGCCGCAGCTTCGCATCGAGGTTCGACAATGGCTCGTCGAGAAGAAAGACTGCCGGCTCACGAACCAGCGCGCGCCCAAGAGCAACCCGCTGTCGTTGTCCCCCTGAAAGCTCCTTCGGTTTCCGTTCGAGGATCGTCTCGAGTCCCAGCATGCCCGCTGCCTCGCGGACTCGCTTGTCGACACTCTCCCGCGGCAGTCGTCTCAGCTCGAGACCGAACGCCATATTCTCGTACACCGTCATGTGCGGATAGAGCGCATAGCTCTGGAAAACCATCGCGATGTCGCGACTCTTGGGGGCGATCTCGTTGACCACGCGGTCGCCGATGGAAATCGTCCCGCCGCTGATCGTCTCGAGTCCGGCGATCATCCGCAGCAAGGTACTTTTCCCGCAGCCCGACGGACCGACGAAGACGAGCAACTCTCCGTCTTTCGCCTCGAACGTCGCATCGTGCACCGCGACGTGACCGTTGTCGTAAATCTTTCGGACACCTTCGAGCGCAACACGCGCCATGCAACCCCCCTCGAGGAAATGACACCGACAACTGACAGACAAGAGTGCCGGTCCTGAATTCGAATCCGCCGCAACAGCGTAGCGCCTCGAACCTGTATTCTTTCTCAATATGACACGCACGATCGAGTTCCCCACCGACTTTCTCTGGGGCGCTGCAACCTCCGCATATCAGATCGAGGGGTCTCCCCTGGCTGACGGCGCCGGAGCAAGCATCTGGCAGCGCTTCAGCCACACTCCAGGACTCGTCTCGAACAACGAGACAGGAGACGTTGCCTGCGATCACTACCGCCGGTACAAGACAGACGTCGGTCTGATGAAAGATCTCGGACTCACCTCGTATCGCTTCAGCATCTCGTGGAGCCGGATCCTCCCAGAGGGGAAGGGACGGGTGAATCAAAAGGGCCTCGATTTCTATGGCCGCCTCGTCGATGCGCTGCTCGAGAATGGGATTGCCCCGATGACGACTCTCTACCATTGGGATCTCCCTGTAGCACTCGACGATCAGGGTGGATGGCTCAATCGCGACATCGCCAACTGGTTCTCCGATTACGCGACCATCGTCTTTCGCGAACTGGACGACAGGGTCAAGCTCTGGGCGACACTCAACGAGCCGTGGGTGGTGAGCGACGGCGGGTATCTGCACGGGGCGCTCGCGCCGGGCCACAGAAACCTCTACGAAGCACCTCTCGCGTCGCACAACCTGCTGCGAGCACACGCGGCGGGCGTTGATGCCTACCGTGCGGTCGGCAAACACCAGGTTGGCCTGGTCGTCAATCTCGAGCCAAAGTATCCGGCATCGCAAGACGACGCGGACCTTGCTGCAACCGCACGCGCCGATGCGTACATGAACCGGCACTACCTCGACCCGATCTTCTTCGGCCGATATGCGGACGAGTTACCCGAGATGTTCGGGGAGGGGTGGCCCGACTTCCCCGCCGCCGATTTCGCCGCGCTGCAACGTCCCATCGATTTCCTCGGCATCAACTACTACTCGCGTGGTCTGACGAAGAACGACCCCCAGGTTCAGGTAGAGCGCGCGATCCGCGTGAAGAATCCCAGAGCTGCTTACACCGAGACTGCATGGGAAGTTTTTCCGCAGGGGCTGTCTGATGTCCTCCAGTGGGTAACGAAGCGATACGGGAAGATGCCTCTTTACGTTACTGAGAACGGCTCAGCGTTTTATGATCCGCCGGTGGCAACGGACGGGCGCATCGATGATCCGTTGCGCGTCGACTACCTGCGTAGTCACCTGCTTGCGATCCGCGAGGCGATGGATCAGGGAGTCGATCTCCGTGGCTATTTTGCGTGGTCATTGCTCGACAACTTCGAATGGAGTCACGGCTATTCGAAGCGGTTCGGGATCATTCACGTCGACTACGAAACGCAGCAGAGAACCCCGAAAGCGAGCGCGCGGTTTTACGCCGAGGTCATCAGGAGTCGCGGAAAGAGCCTTAGCGCGAAATAAGCGGTACCCGATGCCGCTCCCTACCAGAGCGGGCGAAGCCTTTGGAGTGCGGCAGCCGCAGCTGCCGCTTTCTGTGTCACTTCACGGCAAGACAGTTTTCACATCACGCGGCTCGATACGAAAGCGGCAGCTGCGGCTGCCGCACTCCAAAGCTTCGCCCGCTCTGGTCACGAGAGCTGCCGTCACGAATATTGTCAGTACAACCTAACCCTTTACGCCGCCCACCATCAGCCCGGCGATGTAGTGCTTCTGCAGCATAAGGAAAAGGACCAGCACCGGCACGACAGTCAGGACTGAGCTTGCCATCATCAACTCGACGTCCTGCACGTGTTCGCCGACCAGGTTCGCCACCGAGACAGGCAAGGTGTATTTGTCGTCGTCGCTGAGCACGATCAATGGCCACATGAAGTCGTTCCAGCTCGCCATGAACGTGAAGAGCGCAAGGGTCACGAGCGCGGGACGCGCGAGCGGAAGAACGATCGACCAGTAGATCCGGAATTCTCCCGCTCCATCAATGCGCGCTGCGTCGAGAATCTCATCCGGGATGGCCAGGAGCGATTGCCTGATGAGGAAGATCCCGAAAATGCTCGCAAGGCCCGGGATGATGACTCCCCAGTAGGTGTTGACCAGACCGAGCGACTTGAGGAGCAGAAAAAGCGGCAACATTCCGACCTGAGTCGGGATCACCAGGGCCGCGATCAACACGCCAAAAAGGCGCTCGCGTCCTGCAAATCGAAGTTTGGCAAATGCGTAGCCCGCCATCGAGTTCAGCAGCAGCGAAATCGCCGTGACAGCGACTGCGACCAGGGTACTGTTGAGAAACGACTTGCCTAGATCAAGTCGCGTGAAGAGGTCCCGATAATGCTCGAACGTAATCGAGCTCGGGAAGAACTTCGGAGGATACGATGTCGCCTCCCCCGTCGGCATGACCGAAGCCGAGATCATCCACACGAGCGGAAACAAGGTGATGGCGCCGCCGGCGATGAGGGCCGCATGAAGCAGAACTCTCGAGACAGAACGATTCACGCCTGACCCTCCCTCGTCGTCTTCTTCACTCGCTCCCGTTGCTGGAGACGGATCTGAATCAAAGTCAGCAGCGCGATCACGACAAACAGAATGAAGGCCACCGCGGATGCGTACCCCATGTTCCACCAGCGGAACCCTTCCTTGTACATGAGCATCACAACGGAGAGCGTGCTGTTGAGCGGTCCACCTTCCGGCGTCATGACATACGGCTCCGCAAAGAGCTGCAGATATCCGATTGCCGTAATGACTCCGACGAAGAGAAACGTCGGCGCCAGCATCGGAAGTGTCACATGACGGAACTGCTGCCATGGTCCGGCACCATCGATACGGGCAGCCTCATACAACTCTTCCGGAATGGTCTGGAGCGAAGCAATGAAGATCACCATCGTGTAGCCGAAGTTCTTCCAGACGGCCAGAAGGATAATTGCAAACAGGGCCCAGCGAGGGTCCCCCAGCCAGTCAATCGGTTGAATCCCGACGGCACCGAGAATCTGGTTGAGCAAGCCGAACTTCGGGTGGTAGAGATAGCGCCAGACGATGGCGACCGCGACGAGCGTCGTTACCACTGGCGCGAAGTAGATCGTGCGGAAAAGACCTTTCCATCTGGCACTCTTTGCGTTGACGAGCAAAGCCGATCCGAGGGAGATCGCGACAGTCAGCGGTCCGGCGATGAGCGCGAACAGGATGGTGTTTCGAAGAGCTTTCCAGAACACATTGCTTCCGAGCAACTGCCGGTAGTTGTCCACGCCGTTGAAGCGGACGTTTCCCAGGTCGCCAAGGGCGTAGAGGTCAAAATCGGTGAGGCTGAGAAGCAGCGCCGCGAAGACAGGAAGAATGAAAAAGAGAAGAATTACTCCCAGCGCCGGAGCAAGAAACAGAAACGCAGCGCGACCTTCCGAAGTGAAGGGACGCGCCGCTGGACGGCCCTGAGCAGCAGCGGGCGCAGGACTCAGGAGCTCCTCCTCAACGCGCCAGGGCCGGACATTCCAGAGTCGCGTCGCCCCGCGCGGATGGCCGCGACTCCTGCCGGACATTGGAATGTCCGGCCACATGGAAACGCCACCGTTCGTCGCGGAGTGCGGGGCCGGGTGATTTCGCTCGAGCTCGCGGTTGCCTTCTTCCGCGACAGGACCCAGCGACGCTTGGCCAGGATCTGGTCAGTTTTCTTGTCGAGTGCAGTCAGAGCCTGCTCGAGCGTCAGCTCACCTCGTATTTTTGCCTGCGCGTGCTCAGAGATGGTGGTCGCAATCTGCTCCCACTCCGGGACCTTCGGGGTCGGGACCACTTGCTCGAGCTGCGCGCCGAATGCAGCCAGATGACGATCGCCCCCGAGTCTCGGATCGCGCCAGACCGACTTGCGGGCCGGAAGATTTCCACTCGCCTCGTAGAAGCGAATCTGCTGAGCGGGCTCGGAGAGAAACTCAATCAACTTCCAGGCGGCCTCTTTGTGCGGCGAATCGCGGAAGATCACGAGACTCGAGCCGCCAGCGAGAGAAACTCCCGGCCCGCAGCAACGATCAGGGTTTGGCAGTGGCGCAGTTGCCCACTTGTCCTGCATCTCGGCTGGAAGTCGTTTCTTGAACTCGCCGACGTTCCAGGGTCCCGTGATGTACATCGCGAAATCCCCTTTCCCGAACTGCTGGTGGAGGTTAGCCACCTGACTTTCACTGACTACTGGTGCGAAGCCCTTGGCGAACAGACCGGTGTAGAACGTAAACGCTTCGACGAAGCGCGGATCACGGAATGCTCCGCGACTTTCCACGGAGATGAGCTCCGCCTTTTTCTGGAGCGCGAGCAACACCGGTTGCGCCCACTCATTCGTCGGAAGCAGTATCGGATAGTGGTTTGCGCCGCCGCGGATCTTGAGCTGTTTCATCGCCTCGAGCCACTCGTCCCAGGTTCGCGGAGGATTCGGAAATCCCGCTGCAGCAAGCAGGTCGGTCCGGTAGAAAAGCAGCCGTGTATCGACGTACCACGGGATCCCATAAATGGTTCCGGCGATGACATTGGTTGCCCAGATCCCGGCGAAGTAATCATCGGGCACGATGACGGTCGAACGCCTGACGAAGGGAGTCAGGTCCTCGAGCGCCCCTACCGCATCGAACTCCGGGATCCATGTATTGCCCATCTGCGCGAGGTCGGGCGTTGCGTCGCCGACGTGAGCCGTAAGAAGCTTCTCGTGTGCAGCCGTCCACGGCATCTGCTGGACGTCGACCCTGATACCCGGATTTCGGCGATGAAATTCGGGGATGAGCTCAGCGATCACCTCTCCCTCACGACCGAGGCCCCAGAGCTCGAGCTTCACGCTGCCGCGATCGGGGGCAGCTGCACAAGTCATTGAGAGGAACGCGAGAAAGGCTGGCAGCAGATTCGAGCGGCGCGATCTGCGGTGGGTCACGCCAGCAAGCTATCGAAGCCGGGAGAGGCTGTCAATTCGATGATCGCTTCTCACGTGTGAGAGGAGGTGTCCTGTGGCCGGACATTCCAATGTCCGGCGTCTCTTTGTGGCTGACAGTGTGATGTCCGAAGCGCCGGAGTGGCCAATTGTCGCGAAGGGTCGCCGGACATTGAAATGTCCGGCCACAAGAGGACACTCTTCCGGCCGATGGGATGCCACCGCGAATGACACTTCCACTACCCGTTGAGGATGCGCTTGTAGAACTCGCGGTAGCGCGGGACCACCTGATGAACGTCGAATCTCTCGACTGCGATGCGCCGCCCTTCCCGCCCCATTGCCGTGGCCTTTTCCGGATCACTCAGTATTTCTATCGCCGCCTCTGACATCCCGGCGACGTCACCGACTTCGCAGAGGTAGCCGTTGACTCCACTCACCACGACCTCCGGTAAGCCTCCGGCCCGCGTGGCAATCACCGGCACTTCAGATGCCATCGCTTCGAGCGCGGACATTCCAAACGACTCACTCTCCGAGGGAAGCAGGAAGAGATCGGACCCGGCAACGACCTGTTCTATGTTCGGAACATTGCCGACGAACATGACCTTCGATCTGAGGTCATGCTCCCGTGCGAAACTCTCGGCCTTCGACCGCTCAGGTCCGTCTCCCACCATGATCAGCCTGCTGGGCACTTTCTTCGTTACTCGCGCAAAAATCTCCATCACGTCGAGCACGCGCTTGACCGGACGGAAGTTCGACACATGACAGAGAATCTTTTCCTCGCAATCACCGAACATCCGCGTCATGACATCGCGATTCCTGCGGAACCGCTCGGGATCGACGAAGTTCGGAATCACTTCGATCGTCTCCCCCGTACTGAAGTGCTCGATGGTCTCGTTCTTGAGCCATTGCGAAACCGCCGTCACACCATCGGAGGCATCAATGCCGAATCTGGTGATTGGCAGATAGCTCTCATCGCGACCAACCAGAGTGATGTCGGTGCCATGCAGGGTGGTGATGACCTTCAGCCCGCTCTCTCCAAGAATCTGCTGCGCAAGATGGGCGCTGATGGCGTGCGGAATGGCGTAGTGAACATGCAGCACTTCAAGGTTCTCGTACTTCGCAACTTCAGCCATCTTCGTTGCGAGCGCGAGGGTGTAGGGAGGATAGTCGTTGAAGAGAGGATACGGAGTCACGGTCACTTCGTGAAACCTGACGCGCTCGTGGAGGTAATTGAGTCGAGAGGGGAGCGCGTAGCTGATGAAATGGACCTCGTCCCCGCTCTTCGCCAGAGCGATTCCTAGCTCGGTGGCCACGACACCAGAACCGCCGAAAGTCGGGTAGCACGTGATGCCGATTCTCATCCCACTTCGCGCCCTCCGTACGCTCCAACGAGGTCTTCGATCTTTGGCGGCTGCTTCGAGAAGAAGGGCTCACCAAACTCCGCGCCGATCATCGCGCCGTAAAAACGCGCTCGCGCTTCGATGCTCTGCAGGAACGATTTCTTCGCGATGAACGTCTCGGGCTCGGTCGAGTCCGCTTTGAAGAACTGCGACTGGTAAGCGCCTACAGCAGCCATCTTCCTGTCCCAGAAATTCGTCACGTCGACCACGAAGCTCGGAGTAACCGCGTAGTTCATCAGATAGTAGATGACAGTCTGTGGCCGGTGCGCAGGCAGCTCCGTTTCGATCTTACGAAGGCCGGCGTAGAACGATGCTTCGGTAACCACTCGTCCCGCTCGCGTGTGATCGGGATGACGGTCGTCGGGGTACGGAGCGATGACGATCCTTGGCCGGTGTCTGCGAATCAGGCCAATCAGCTGCATCTCTTCGTCACGACCGCTCCGCAGCGCACCGTCGCCGAAATCAAGCCGCTCGCGAAAGTGGCCGCCGAGCTGTGCCAGGGCCGCGGAGGACTCTGCGAGCCGAAGCTCGGGAGTGCCACGCGTTCCCATCTCGCCGTGAGTCAGATCGACCAGTCCAACCTCGAGTCCCTGCATCACGAGCTTTGCCACTGTCCCGCCGCACGAGAGCTCGATGTCGTCAGCGTGCGCGCCGAAAACCAGGACAGAAACTTCTGCTGCGGAATCGCTCTTCATAAACTCACCACAACCCCGGTATCACTGTCAGGATCGATCTGTTCGACCATCCTGTCCACGAGCCTGCTTCCATATTCGAGCCAGAACGGAAGCCAGCTCACGACACGATCCTGCGGCACTCCGTCCGGCATAAGCTCGTCGTGCGCGCTCGACAGAGCCTTGTAGCGTTCGCCGTCCCGCCGCACGATCGCACGCTGTCCTCTCTCGATCATCTTCGCGAGGTGATACTCGAGGTGACGGCGGCTCCGCTGAATCGAACGCTCGAGCGAACGATCTGCGGGCAGGACCAGTCGTTCGATTTCTGCCACCTCCGCCTCGAGAATGTTCCTCGCGTGGTCCCCGGCGCGATGAAGCTCGTCGATAGCCTCAGGAGCGCGACGCGCAATAAGCTCATCGACCTGTTCGAAAAACTCCCCAGGCTCGACCTCATGCTTCTCCACTGTTCTCATCAACTTCGAGGAACCGACGAGTGCATGTCCTCGGAGCGCAACGTGAGGTTGCTTTACATGAAAGCGCTCGTAAAGACCTCCCAGCTGCGCGTAGTACGCAACCTCGGCTGGCCCGCCGACGAACAGATCAGGTTCGAACACGAGGTCCTGGAGAAGGGGACGGAGCACCGCGCCGGTCGAGATCGATTCAGGCGAAGATTCGATAAGGGAGATGAGCTCTTTCTCTGAAACGTTTTCTCCGCCAATCAACCAATCGCCGTCCTGTTTATGGACAGGTTTCCGATTCCCATCCGAGTCGACATGGAAAAGGAAAGAATAGGGTTCATCCCCGCGTCTAACGATCTGCGCGCGGTACCCGGCCGCTTCGACTTCCGATGTTCGTGTGGCCACCAGTTCGTTGGCCTCATCGATCGACCGGACAACATCCTTGAAGAGGTCTGCGCCGAGTCTCCGGAGTGACGGAAGGAGCGAGTCGACGAGAACGATGCGGCCTCGGAATGCGCTACCGAGGAGAGTCGCGAAGGAATCACGGAACGACATTCCTTCGTCAAGCCAGGGAGCATTCGCAAACCCCGGGATAGCCAGTAACGATTTTCTCAAATCATCAGGAAGTGGAAGAGAGCCAACGCTTTTACCCTGGCCTCTGTCCTTTGAGCGGAGCTTGTTCGGCCCATCGGGACCCACGAGAAGCAGAGTCGTTACCTCATCGAAATCGTGGTCCTCCGTGGCCATCCAGAAGAAAACGGTCGAAGCCTTACCCAGCAGCTCGAGTCGTTGCTGAATCTTCAAAAGGGATGCAATCTTCGCAAACGTGTAGAGGGGCCCGCCGCCAAAGCCTACCTGCTGACCGGCAACCAGAGTAAGCGTCTCGCCGCGCTGCCACGCGGCGAGACGCTTTGCGACGTCGTTTCCCCAGCCTTGATTCGTTGACTCCAGGTCGCGCACAAGATCGCGGTCACGAGGATTCTTTCGAATTTGAACGTCTTCGATCGCGATCCGGCCGACGAACCGTGTCGCACTCTCCCTACCCGCAATCATATCGAGCGCGAAGGGACTCATCCCAGGATACGACGCAAGAGGAAACGAGAGCGCCGCAGGAGACTTCACAATCATCCACAACAGTGTAAGCCGTCATGTCCGAGGAGTGACGCGATCTCCCTTCTCCCGGCCGGAGAAACCGCAAGACGAACCCTCGGATGAGAGTCTTACAAAGTGCAATCAAAGAACAAACACCGAACTCTCAATCTGGTCTTTTCAATGCGCGATTGCCGAACATCGGCCTGTTTTCCTTTATCGAGTACTCCGGCTGATCCAATAATCCCGGAACGCCCTGAGCCGCGGGAGCGACTCGCGATCTTTCGTGCGATTCGCGGCGACTTTGCTTGCGATGATATCGTCAGGATGGCACACGGGAAACCCATCGACTTCGACCCGCCTTTGCCACGCCTCGGCGAATGTCTCGATCCCGTCCGGAGCGAACACCAGGTCGAGGTCGAACGGACCATCCTTTAACTGAACGAAATCTTTTCCTCGATGAATCTCCTCTTCCTGATCTCCCGTGAGACGGAACCCGAGACGTGCCAAGGCCACAGTCAACGCCTGTCCGTTCGCTTCGCTTTTCTCGACGAACAGATCGGCATCCTGCGTAGTGTCCGGATATCCAAGAAGAATCGCTCCGGATTTCCCTATGAAGAGATAGCGAACCTTGTGAATCGCGAACACGTCGCGGATCTCTTCCGCCTGCGCGTACTGAAAGCTAGCGGCCATAGCCCAGCCACGAAGGAAGATAAGTCTCGCACCAGTGACGATATTCAGCCATCGTGTCGAAGGCGCGATACGACGCGTCATCGAGGACTGGCTTGTAAGTCTTGATGAAGGCGTAGCGGAAGCGCGACTTCAGAGGTCGGCGTGCCGCGGCCTCGAACTCCTCGATCCAAGCGCGAAGCTCTGATCCGTGCTGTTCGCCTGATGTCGACACGGCCGGATTATAGGACGCTCTCTTACTTCTTCCGACAACTCGCATGAGGTCATCGACCGCGCCGCGCTCCTCGAATCCTGCCATGAAATGGAGGCAGCGCAAGACTGAAGATTACGCCGCCACCCTTCGAGCCACCACCGTTCGTGACGCCATAAAGTGACCCTCCGCTTTCAAGCAGGCGGGTTACGGGATATGCGCCGTTCGCGCCGTTGAAGGACACCAGAGTAGTCAGCGTACCGGTGGCGGGATCAAGCCGGAACAGCGTCCCTAGGTCACTGGACCCACCTAGTGCCGTCGTGCCGTAAAGAAGCCCTCCAACTTCGATCAGCGATCCGGTGGGGAACCTCCCGTCCAGACCGTTGAATCGACTGAGCGCAATCAGCGTTCCTGTTAGTGGCTCGAAGCGGTAGACGCTGCCGCGACCCTCGTGGGGCCATCCCGGAGTCGTTCCGAAGAACGACCCGGAGCTTTCGAGTACCTCGGAGATGGGCTCCTCACCGTTCTTCCCATCGAACGACGCCAGCGTCGACAGGCTTCCGGTCGACGGATGGATCAGATAGACGGTACCGCGATCGCTCGCTCCGCCCTCTGCCGTCGTGCCATAAAGATAGTCGCCGCTCTTGACGAGCGCGGAATAGGGGAACGCTCCGTTTGCACCATTGAACGAAGTAAGCGTGGTGATCGATCCCGTCAATGGGTCGACCCGATAAACCGTCCCCTGCTCGCTCGCTCCTCCGTAGACCGTTGCGCCATACAGGAGGCCTCCAATGGCGAGCAGACCTCCAGCCGGATCGGACCCGTTCGCGCCGTCGAACGAGGCCACGCTGGTTAGCGCTCCTGTAATCGGATCGACGCGAAAGACGGTCCCCCTTCTGGGAGGAGGAGGAGGAGGCAACGACTGGATCGTTGGCGAGCCGGCCGACTCGCCGAACCGAGATCCACCCTCCGCAGTCGTTCCGTAGAGCACCCCTCCGCTCTCGATTACTCCTGAGTAGGGATAGGCTCCATTAGTCCCGGCGAACGAAGCGAGCGTCGAGAAGACACGAGTGACGGGGTTGATCCGGAACACCGTTCCTAGATCGCCTGTGCCGCCTTTCGTGGTCGTTCCGAAAAGCGATCCTCCGAACTCGGTTAGTCCGCCATAAGGTGATGACCCGTTCGTTGTGCTGAACGATGTCAGCGTTTCAAGGAACCCAGTCGACCTGTCGAAGCGGAATACGGTCCCATGGTTGGCGTTCCCGCCATACTTCGTGGTCCCGTAAAGGGTTCCCTCTCTCTCGAGTAATCCGCCATTCGGATAGGAACCGTTCGCTCCATTGAAAGAGCCAACCCTATTCAGCTCCCATGTCAACGGGTCGAACGAGAACATCGTCCCGCTGCCCTCCGGGCCTCCGTACTCTGTGGTGCCGTACAGCAAACCCCCGACATCCAGGAGGTCCGACGGATCCGAGCCAGTCTCATCTGTGAACGAAGCAACGGTCACAAGCGAATCCGTCGAAAGATCGAACCTGAAAATCGTCCCCCTGTCTGCCGTACCGCCTTTCCTTGTCGTACCGAAGATGGAGCTCCCAAGCACGACGAGTTTCCCCGAGGGATAGCTGCCGTTCGGCAGGTGGAAGGAGGCAAGACGTGACAGAGTTCCTGTCGAAAGATCGAGGCGGAAGAGTGCACCAAGGCCGCTTATCCCGCCACCAGTGGTGGTCCCGAAGAGAGATCCTCCGCTCTCTACAAGACTGCCGAATGGTCTCGACCCGTTGATCCCGATAAACGACGCCAAAGTCGTGATCGAACTGGTCGGCGGATCGAATCGAAAAATCGTTCCCAGACCCCTCTCGCCGCCGCTCGCAGTGACGCCGAACAACGAACCGTTGAATTCAATGAGAGGTGAAAAAGAGGAGAGCGACCCATTCGGGTTGTTGAATGAATCCAGATTGGTAATGAGGCGGGAGGACGGGTCGAGGCGGAAGATAGCGCCCCCGAAGTAGCCCCCAGCATAAAGCGTAGTGCCGTAGAGCGAACCGCCACTTTCGACTAGCGCGGGTCCTGGTTGTAGACCGTTCTCGCCTGTGAACGACACGATCGTCGTGACCGCTCCGGTCGACGGATCGATGCTGAATACTGTTCCCCGGCCGTCGGTCCCACCCTCCTCCGAAACTCCGTAGAGCAGACCTCCACGTTCGATCAGACCTCCGGCAGGATGCGCTGGATGTCTCTCGAATTCGTGGAGGACGATTTGGGCGGACGAGGGAACAGGTATCCACAACGAGAGAATCGTGGCGAGAACCGCTGATGAGACGACGTGTCGGGCCGACCGCTTTTCGGACGGGCTGTGCGCCGCCGGCCTGGCGTTCGAATGTGGAAATACTCGGCGTTCGATCATCGGCTACGTCTGTCCTGTTCTTAAAAGAGGGTTTCTTATCGAACGCGTTTTACGACACTCGCCATAACGTTGTGAGAACGCGACTGCTACGCTGTTCATTCGCTCGACTGTGGATAGGGGAAAGAAACCCTCACCCGCCGCGGCACCCTCTCTCGCGAGGAGAGGGGGAGTAAAAATTAGAGCCCTGAAGAGCTCGCCCTTTTTTTAGAAGGGGCTGTTCGTCATACGATTGGCCAATCCCAACGCTGCTAGTGGAGTGTATTCGATGAATTGGTACCACCTGGCTTGGTCTCGCCGTCGTGGGCTTCGTTGCGACTCCTCAACATAGTCACCACTATTCCTGCGTCGCCGCGCCTCGCCCACGTCGCCGATCCCGTCGCCATCTGGTACCAATTCATCAAATACACTCCACTAGGAACGCAGCGTCTTCATTGTCTCGAGGTTGACCCATGACGAAGCGAATGCTCTGGATGCTGGCCGTGGTGATCGCGTTTGTCGCGATCGTCGGGTCGGTCAAGTTTTTTCAAATTCGAAAGGCGATGGCGCAGGGATCCTCGTTCCAGCCACCACCCGAGGCAGTGACGACCGCAGTCGCGAAAGAGGAACAGTGGGACACGACTCTGAGTGCGATCGGCACAGTCGCCGCCGTCAACGGCGTGACCGTCAGCGCGGATCTCCCCGGAATCATCGAACAGATCTCGTTCGATTCTGGCAGATCTGTCAGTAAGGGTGATGTCCTTGTGCGCCTCAACGCCCGCCAGGAGCAGGCACAACTCGCAGCTGCCGAATCGCAGCGTGAGCTCAACCGCGTCAACCTCGGGCGGATGCAGGGACTGATGAACAGTGAAGTGATCTCGAGGGCGATGTACGACCAGGCCGCGGCCGAGCTCAGGCAGGCGGAAGCGCGAGCCGGCGAGATCCGCGCTCCGATCGAGCGCAAGATCATCCGTGCTCCTTTCGCCGGAGTGCTCGGGATTCGCCAGGTCAATCTCGGCCAGTACCTCAACGGAGGCTCTCCCATCGTTTCGCTCCAGGCGCTGCAACCGGTCTACGTGAACTTCACAGTTCCTCAGCAGGAGCTTGCGCGACTAACCGCGGGAACTGCGGTGCAGGTTACCCCGGACAATACCGGTGCCGCGGAGACAGGAAGGATTGCGGCCTTCGATTCCGTCATCGACGAGGCGATGCGCAACGCCCGCGTGCAGGCAGTCTTCGATAACCGCTCAGGTCGACTGCGTCCCGGCATGTTCGTCGAGGCACAGCTCTCCCGCGGCGCGATGACGTCGGTCATCACGCTTCCAGCATCGTCGATCAGCTATGCGCCGTTCGGAGATTCGGTGTTCATCGTGGAGAGTGTGAAAGGTCCCGACGGGAAATCGTTCCGCGGGGTGCGCCAGCAGTTCGTCAAGCTGAGCGGGTCACGAGGCGACCAGGTGGGAGTCATCTCGGGAGTGAAGCCCGGTGAAGAAGTGGTGAGCTCCGGGGTGTTCAAGCTTCGTCCCGGCGCGGCGGTCGTGGTCAACAACGCGATCCAGCCGGGAAACAACCCGGCACCTAAGCCGGAGGACAGTTGACGTGAGAAATCTTAATCATCGCTTGCGGACGAGGAGCGCCGCCTTCCAGGCGGCCGTACCGCCGGCTTCCAGCCGGCCGCGGGCCTGTACAAAAAGCCGGCAAGATGCCGGCGATACGGCCGGCTGGAAGCCGGCGCTCCTGCCGAGTCCCGGAGTAGCGCGCGATGAAATTCACTGACATCTTTATCCGGCGACCGGTCCTCGCGACCGTGGTGAACCTGGTGATTCTCATCGCCGGACTGCAGTCGATTCGCTCTCTGAGCGTGCGACAGTTCCCGAGAAGCGATCTCGCAAATGTGAAGATCAGCACCGCCTACATCGGCGCCAACGCCGATGTAGTGCGAGGATTCATAACGTCTCCACTGGAACGAGTCATCGCGAGCGCAGACGGCATCGACTTTATCGAATCGTCCAGTGGCCAGAGCGTCAGCACGATCACGGTCCACCTCAAGCTCAACTACGACACGAATGCCGCACTTACGCAGATTCAATCGAAGGTGGCACAGGTACGCAACGACCTCCCGCCCGGATTCACTGTCGACTATGCAGGAGAGTCCCGGCAGCTTCGTATCGAGGGAAGCAAATTCCTCGGGACATTTCTCCTCTCGGCAATCCTGATCTATCTCGTTCTTGCCGCACAGTTCGAGAGCTTCCGAGATCCCTTCATCATTCTCGCAGGGTCAGTCCCGCTCGCCCTCTCCGGCGCCTTGCTCTTCTCGTTTCTGGGACTGACCTCACTGAACATTTACAGCCAGGTCGGGCTCATCACGCTCGTGGGACTGGTGTCGCGAAACGGAATTCTCATCACCGAATTCGCGAACCACCTGCAGGAAACCGGGAAGGATAAGCTCAGCGCCGTCATCGAGGCAGCAGGAACACGATTAAGGCCGGTCCTCATGACGACCGCGGCCACTGTCGTGGGACACATGCCCCTGGTTTTCGCGAGCGGCCCGGGAGCCGGGGCACGCAACAGCATCGGGATCATGCTGGTGAGTGGCATGATCATCGGCACCATGTTCACGCTGCTGGTCGTTCCGTCGATTTACGTGCTGGTCGCGCGGACACGAACACAGGCGGGTACCGCCGAGGAGTCTGGGCCCGCGGGCGAGCTGGCACCAGCGCGGACGTGAAGCGCGCACGCCTTGTCCCTCCATCCAGCCGCCGTATGGCGGCGAAAGATCCATAGCACCCGGCTTCAGCCGGGTGACGAAAAGAACTTAGCCCGTGTAGCGGGCGACAGATCGGCGCGGAGGGATCCTGGTTTGCGCGACGATTTTCTTTCGCCCGCTACGCGGGCTCGTCCGATTCCGGGCTTTCACCCGGCTAAAGCCGGGTGCTATGGATCTTCCGCCGCCATTCGGCGGCTGTCCCACCTTCTGCCTCGTGAGACGCAAGACCGACAGCGGGACTTGCTCACGGTGGGAGAAAGCGGAACGCTGCGGCTTACTGGCGCTTCCCGATCAGGATCATTCGCGGACTCTCTTTGTCGAAGGAGCTTCCCGCAAAGTCTCCGAAAATGTCGCGGACCTGTAAGCCTGCGCGCGTGAACATGACGGCGATCTCATCCAGGTGATAGCCCCGCACACGTTCCATAAAACGGCGCTCGCCGATGGTGATCCGTTTGTTGAACGATCGATCGAACGTATCGAACCACCGCTCGATCAAGACTTTTCCTGATTCCATCTCACGCTCTTCGCGATGAACGAGACGATTGAGCTCGCGATCAATGTTCAGGTAATCGAAGAGAAATGGCGCACGCGACTCAAGAACTCGCGCCATCTCACGCACGACGCCGTCGTTCTCCTCGTCGGTCGGAAAATAGCCGAAGCTCGTGAAAAAGTTGACGAGCCCGCAGAGCGTCCCATCCCTGAACGGGAGCGTTCGCATATCCGCGCGGGCGAGCGGCATCGGCCCCGACTGCGCGATGCCGGTGCGGAGAAGTACGTAAGAAAGGTCGCAGCCGATGACTTTGTATCCGTCAGCGCTCAGCTCCTGGATATGACGCCCGGTGCCACAAGCGAGATCCAGAATCGCGCCCGAGACGTCGCCAAGCTGCTGCCGGAGAAATCCGGCCTGGAACCGCGCCTCTTCTTCATCGCGATAGGAATAGAGGTCGAGGTACTCCTCAGCGAACCACTCTTTGTACCAGGTCATTGACGCATCTGGCGCTGCAGACAGCTCATTCGCCGAGCTTCTCCGCGAGCTCACGCTCGTTCTGTCTCGCCAGTTCCAGCGCGACGTCCAACGATCGAACGATCTCACGTGCCCTCGTCAACGATGCGCGCAGACGCTCGCTGTCATCGGAATCTGCTGACGGCTCGCCGCGCCCCACCTTGAACTTCGTACTGCCTCCGCTATTCGACGCAGTCTCAGGGGTCGGAACGGTCGCGATTTCGATCGCGCTCTCGATCGAAGAATCGATGTCGTCGAAAGGCGACGTCTCCGGATCCGACAACGAGCCACCGCGCGCCTCCATGGATGAGTCGTCGCTTTTCGCAAACGGGTTCGAGAAGGAAGGTGCCGCCATCGGAGATGGGCCCGCTGGTCGGGCCGCAGGAGGAGGAACCGCGGTTGCACTCTTCTCTGGAACAGAAGTTGAGACAGACTTTCGCTCACCCCCGGCTGAGGTCATCGAGACTTTCGGCGACCCGGCCGAAGATGTGGTGGCTCCGGATCTCGCGCGCATGTCGGGGGCCGAGAGCTCAGGTTCTTCTTGCAAAGAGATGTCTGTCTTGCTCCGCAGATTCTCCAGGATGCGTGTGATCGCGGCACGGAGGGTAGCGGTAACTCCCACCCCATCCCTGGCCACAGCCTCTACGACCGGAGCCGACCCGGGATTGAGGTATTCGTTCATGTCCTCGACGCTGTCCACACCGGGAAGATCTCTCTTGTTGTACTGAAGCACCAGAGCGATCTTGTCCGGATCGATCCTGTTCAGACGAAGGTTCGTCTTGAGGTTCTCGAGGCTCTCGACATTCGACCCTCGCATCGAATTCTGCGAGTCCGCCACGAACACCACTCCGTCTGATCCTCTCAGGACGAGCTTGCGAGTCGCGTCGTAGAACACCTGCCCCGGAACCGTGTAGAGCTGGCAGCGAACTTTCTGTCCAGCGATCGTCCCCAGTTCCATCGGCATGAAGTCGAAGAACAGAGTGCGGTCTGTCTCGGTCGACATCGAGATCATCTTTCCCTTGTTCTCGAGCTTCGGATTGCCGTAGATCTTCTCGAGATTCGTCGTCTTCCCGCAGAGACCAGGACCGTAGTAAACGAGCTTGACCGTCAGCTCGTTGATCGCTTTGTTGATCAGAACCATGCAGAGACTCCATTGAGATGTTGCCGGATAGCGCGAGCTTATCAGGTCAAACAACCAACAACCAGAGACTGACAACTGATACTCTCCGGAAGGTGAGCAACAAGAAAGAACTTTTCGAGCTGGTCAATCGGGAAATGGTCATTGGCGTCGTACGCGAGGACACAGCAGAGGACGGCTGGCATGTCGCGCAGGCCTACGCCCGAAGCGGTATTCGCCTCGTTGAGATCACGCTCACCACCCCGGATGCGCTCGGCGTGATTACGCGGTTGCTCCGGGAGTTCGGAGATCGAGGCGTCGTCGTGGCAGCCGGCACTGTTCGAAACAGCAATGACGCGGCGAGCGCACGCAGGGCGGGTGCCTCCATCCTCGTCTCCCCTCACACGGCGGTTCCGGTCCTCGAGTACGCAGCCGAGCACGACCTGCTCGGGATCGCGGGAGCCGCGTCCCCGACGGAGATTATCCACGCGTGGGAATCGGGAGCGGACATCGTCAAGGTGTACCCCGCTCTCCACCTCGGTGGACCGGCTTACATCCGAACTATTCGCGGTCCGATTCGCGATGTTCCAATGCTCGCCGGCGGACCGATTCCTCTGGAAGCAATCGATTCCTATCTCGATGCCGGGGCCATGGCAGTCAACCTCGGCGCTTCCCTGGCAGTGCCGGATCTTGTCGAGGGGAAGAGCTGGGATGAGATCGGTCGCCGCGCGCTTCTGGCAAGATCGATCGTCCGATCGCGCCACTCAGTTGAGGTTGATCCGGAGTCGGTCGTCCATTAAGTCGGCACGATGAACTCGCTCCTCCTGTCTCTCGTGCTGCTCGCTGCGACGACTCCTTCCTCGAGCACGAGCTGGATGGCGCCCGATGCGTTCAGGCTGACGGTCGGCATGCCGAGAACCTCCGTGCTTCGTGAGCTCAGCCGATCGGGCTGGAACTGGAAGAAGGGGAAGGTCGTTGATGAGATTTTCCTGACGTACGAGGAGGGGAAAACGCTCACCCTCGCTTTCGGGAGAGGCCGCCTCCGATCGCTCCGCTTTGAGCTCGTCGGCTTCATCCCCCAGATTCGCGCAGCGTTCAGTGAGCGAACCGCGGTACTGGATCAGAAGCTCGGAGAACCGCGAAGGATCAGCAGCTCAATCCTCAGCTACGAGCGCCGTTCACCGAACGTCATGCTGGTTTCGTCCACCGACAGCTCGAGCTCTTACGGGAAGCAGGGACTCGGATATCTCGTCGTCCGCTATTTCGAGCCGGCCAGGTAATCGAGCCCGCATTTCTCACAGACCTTTGTCGTGAGACGGCGGAGAGTGGCTTGAATGCGAGGCGCACGGCGATTTTGCGACGAAGGCATAGTCGACACTATGTCGAGGAGCGAAATTGCCGTGCAACGAAGCAGACAGGCCGCTATCCGTCGTCTCGCGGCGAAGGTCTGTGAGAAATGCGGGCTAGACTGTGGCCGGACATTCCAACGGTAAATCCTCAGCTGGCTTGGTAAAAGAAAAAGCATCGCCCTGATCTCGTTCGCTACGATGGGTTTGGAAGAACAAATCAAAGCGAAAGTGAGGGACAGAACGATGCAGAGCGAGAGTACCAAAAGAACCTACCAAGGGGTGAGGGTCGAATACACCAGCAAGCCGGTGAGTGGATGGGGCGGAATCGTGAGTTTCACGCGATTCATGCAGGGATT
>DATLXH010000026.1:0-73971 GCA_035576005.1 Thermoanaerobaculia bacterium
CTCTGGTGAGAACTACGCGACCCCATCCGGGGTCGAACGGTCTTTCGCCGACGCATACCGGTGGTCGCTCGCTGACGCTCGCACCACCGGCTACCCTACGAGCCCCCTCCGGGGCCTAGATCCGCGAGGTAAAGTTAGCGCGTATGGGGGTAGGGGTGAGGGTCTTATGTCCGAGCCAGGCTCGCGATGGGAAATCCCGGCGCCTCGCCCCGGAGAGGGGAGCGGGACGCCGCTGCGCGGCTCATTGCTCCGGGGAACTTCGCCGCAGCGTCCCAAATTGATGGACGCACGATAATTTAAACCAGCGACTAGAACCGGAACATCTCCAATGAGTTACGACCTCCCGCTCGACCCGCGAATGCTCGCCTGCCTGAAACCATCGGCCCAATGATCGTAAAATGAAGGCACAGGCTCAGCCGTCCACTGAGCGTTCAACCAGAGGAAATTCGATGGAAGTGCTCGCTACACCCAGGTTCCGCCTACACTCCCCGTTCCTTCGTCAGGTGCGGGCAAAGTTTGGTCGGATCGGGTTCATATTCGCCGCCGTTGCCGTTCCTGTGCTGCTGCTTCGTACCTGCACAATGCAGTACGTCCCGCCCGACAAAATCGGGCTCCGCCAGATTTCGTTCGGACCAAGCAAGGGTCTGCAGAAAGAACTGGTCCTGCCGGGATACCGCCGCGCCATCAGCTCGTACGAAACCATCAAGACTTTTCCGAGGGACATTCAAGTCGTCGAGTTCACGAACTCGCACGCGGAGGGGGGCATCAAGGCGCGAACTCTTCCGGCTATCAATTGTCCGACGGTCGACGGCTATCCGGTGCAGATCGACGTGACCGTTCTGTATCGAGTGGTCAATCCATTTCTCGTAGTCTCGAAGTTCGGTTTTGGCCGTGGGTATGAGGATGGCGTGGTTGTCCGCTACACCGATCCAGCGGTCAAGCATCACCTCGGGGAGCTGCGAGCAGAACAGTTCTATCTGGAGGCGCGGTTGCAGAAAGTCGCTGGCCTCAAGCGGGAGTTGGCGCAGCGGTTTCGCGAGAACGGTCTCGGACTCGCTGATGTACTGGTCAGGCAGTACGACTATCCCGACACGTTTCAGTCGCTCACGGAGCAGAAGAAGATTCAGGACCAGTCGGTACTGACGAACAAGGAGCTCACCAAGCAGGCGGAAGTGCAGACCCGGCTGAACCAGGTGTCAGCCGAGGGTCAGAACCTCATCAACGTGAAGGCTGCAGAGTTTCAGGCCATGATCACCGGCCTCAATGCTCAGAAGGATCTCTATGAACGGCAAAAACGCGCGGAAGCGGATCTCCTGGTGAAAACTGCCGAAGCGGACGGAACGGAGATGATCAATCGCGCCATGGAGGGAGCAGGGTCCGAGAAGCTGCTCAGACTCAGAAAGGGTCTGGCCGTACTCAACGGCATCAAAGGGCCGATTTATATCTCAGGCGACCCCACCGACGTTGGACGCCTTTCCAGGCAATAGGCAACCGAGATGAACATACAGAAAAGAAACGTCGTGCTGCTCGCGCTCGTTGCGGTCGTGTTGACTCGCTGCGTTCCGCATAAGACCGGTGCTACCGAGGTCGGTATCAAGTTCAACAAGTTCACTCGGTCAATCGAGCGTGCCGATGCGGGTGCAACCTACTTTTTTCTTCCTTTCGTCAACGACTGGAAGACGTATGACACCTCTACACAGAGTCTGATCATGAGCTCGAATTCTCAAGGCGGAGACAGGCAGAAGAAAGACGACTTGCGCTTCAAGACCCGTGACGGAAACGACATCGAAGCCGACATTACAGTCCGCTGGAGGATTGATCCGGTCAAAGCGGAGTACGTTTGGAAACATGTGGCTCCGAGTACCGACGACGTCAAAGAAAAGCTCGTCCGGCCGATGGCACGCTCCTATGTGCGCGACGTCCTGAACCGGCTCGACTCTGAAGAGTTCTACAACCCGGACCTGCGTTTCAAGTCGGCCGCCATCGCTGGTAACCAGCTTGCCGCACATCTGCAGACTTACGGCGTTCTGGCGGAACAGGTGATCATAGGCAACTTCTCATTCAAGAAGGATTACCAGGACCTCATTAACGCCAGAAAGGAGGCAGAGAAACAGGCGGAGAAATTGGAGGCCGAGATCCTGGCCACGCTGGAATCGAATAAATCAAATCTGCAGTCCAAGATCGCCGAGCTGACCCAGCAGCTCACCATCAGCAAGGGACAACTCGAGCAGGCCCAACGTGCTGCCGACGCCTACCTTGTGCAGCGTCAGCAGGGCGCGCAGGCAACAACCGCCGAGCGGAGTGCGGTCGCGCAGGGTATACGCAAGGAACGCAGCGCGCTCAATGGAAGCGCCGGCGATGCTTACGTTACTCTGCAGCTGATCGATGCGCTCCAGAAGAAAGAGATCAGGCAGATACCCAACCTCCCTAGCGGCGGAAACGTCATTCTCGATGGCAACCGGCTGTTAGAGCAGCTTGGCGTCGTTCAGTACCAACAACGTCGCACAGAAAACAATGAGCGAAAAGATTGATGTTCCGGATCTGATCCCATCCTCGGCGGTTGGAATCAATCTGGCGGGTGCTGATTACGATCTTGGCAACGTCATCTACCGGGTCCTGACTGAGTGCGAGCATCGGCGCAGGTCATTCCCGGCCGATCAGGCCGAGCGAATGCTCCTCGGCATCGCGCGCCAGAAGCTGGATGAGCTCCGACCTGGATACGTCGAGCTCGGTGGCTCGGCCCCCTACTGGGAGTCACTGGAGCGTGAAGTGCTCGGCAACGTGATGCCGCGTTACGTCCGTCGTGGGATCGAGCAGACCCGACTCGAGGAACGTGATTACGGTGTCTGGCGGAGGGGAGACATGCTGGCCCGGGTGTTGTTTTCAGTCGGTGCTCTGACCGTCGGTGGGATCATCATTGCGCTTCCATTCATCCCGGTATTCGAAAATGCATTCGCGTTTTTCTCAGCCTTTGCAGCCTGGTTCTACCCCGAGCTCCAGAAGACTATGCATGACGCGAAGCACACCCGGCTACTCAACCGGATGGTCACTGAGGGACAGGCCTACCAGACGCTGAATCAGAAGCTCCTTACCGGAGCCGCGCTCGACGAGGCTTTTGCGATGTTGCCGGGACGGACGCCGAAGCCACCGCGGATAGACGAGGATCAGAGCATTCACTGAGAGGGGCAACATTCAACATTCTGGTGATTCAGAAGTGTTGAATTGTGAATGTTGAATGAAAGGCCGGCGGGTTCACTACTCCTCGGATTCTCCGGTGATCGCCTTACGTTCCGGCAATCCCATCTCCTGCTCCATCTCCCGAAGCAGACTCTGCGCTCGTGCCTTCCTGACGTTTCGCTCGGCCTGAATTTTTTTCAGATCACTGCTTCCAACTGCCATCTCCATGGCAGCCTTTGCTTCTGCGCTCTTCTGTCGTACCTGATCCAGATACTTTTCCGTCGTAGCCCCAGTGTCGTTTGCGTCGAGTTGAATGAGTGCGGCCGCAGCCTCACCGACCACTTTGGCGCGGCGATGTTCCTCCACGGCCCGCTGAGCCAGCTGGATCCGCTCACGCAAGCGGCGCTTCATCTCTTCGATGGATACGAGCGCGTTCTCATGAGCATGTGCCGCAGCCTCGATCTCTTCTCGCGTCGTCGCCAGGTCCTCACGAACCTGCTCGAGAGTTCCAGCCTCATCCTCGGCGATCGATCGAGAGTCAGCGCTACCCTCTCGCAGAGCATGTTGAATCGACTGTACAAGTCGGTGCTCCTGCGACTCGAGCCGTCGAACGTCACTCTCCAGCTTGAGCACCGTAGCCCGCGTTGATACCAGGATCTGGTTGAGCCGAGGAAGGGTGCTCCTCATCTCCTCGACGGCCTGCTGGAGCATCACTTCGGGATCTTCAGCGAGAGAGATGAAGTAACCCAACCACGATTTGAGCAAGCGAGTTACGCGACCCAACATCACACCCCCTGGCTAGTCCGGCGAACGATCGACGAATTATATGTCGACGCCTTGTGTGTTGATGAATGCGGGCAAAGTTGTGTCGACGCGTTGCGCGCTCGAGAATCCATCGTCGGGATCGGTTCAAGGGGACAGTTCAGGCCCCGCTGAGCTCTACAGTTTGCCCCGTGTCACTGTTAAAGCGATAATCCAGAAGCTTCTTTCATGCGGAGGCGGGGAGTGGTAATGAAGCGATTGACGGTTTTGAGCGCTTTCGTGATCGCTGCGGTCACTTCGATTGTCTGGGCAGCCACAGCTTCGGCACCAGTGAACCTCATCCTTCCCTCGGGAATCTTTCCCGTCAGGGTAGTGGAGGAAAACGGTGAACTGTTTTTCTCTGCCGACGATCTGATCAAGGGCCTGGGAGGAACGCTCTCAAACTCGGAGCAGGCGTACAGAGCGACGGTCGGCAGCGTGGAAGCCGCGTTCGGGACCGATTCGAAGCTCGCCATAGTGAGCGACACGATGTTAGAGCTATCCCGCCTTCCGGTCGTGGTCGATGGGACTCCATACCTTCCACTTCCGTTCTTTCAGACCCTTGCGAAGGCCGCTCTACGACAGGCTGTTTCATTTACACCAGCCGATCGAGCTCTTCGCCTCCAGGCGATCGCCAGCGAACCTATCTCTCCCCAGGTCTCGGTCGTCAACCTGCAGGGAATGTCGAAGGTGGTCATACAGCTCGCAGCGGCGGTTGACTACAGCATTGCGAAAGATGCGGCCACCTACACGATACGATTCAAAGCGCCCGTACGAGCACCTTTCGGAGAGCAGGCATACGATGACCCTCATGTCTCGCGAATCCTGTTTCTCGGCAGCGATCTCAAGATCCAGCTGACGGCAGAAGATGTGGCGGGGTCCGCCTATCGACTCGACAACCCATTTCGAATCGTCCTGGATCTTCAAAAGGGAGTCTCTTCAATTCAGGAAGGGCTTGTTGCACCGCCGCGCACTGAGACGCAACCTCAGGACCTCCCCGGGATTCGGACAATCGTCATCGATCCCGGCCATGGGGGTAAGGACGTCGGCGCGACCGGACTGAAGGGACTGCTCGAAAAAGATGCGACGCTGGCGATCGCACAAAAGCTTTCGCCAATGTTGTCGAGGAGGTTGAACGTCCGCGTGATTCTCACGCGGACGGGTGACAGCTCTGTGTCACTGGATGAGCGGACCTCGATTGCGAATCAATACAAGGGAGATCTTTTTCTCTCGATCCATTTAAATGCGGCCAGGACGAAAGGGGCGAGAGGTTCGGAGACCTACTTTCTTTCCCTGGAGGCCTCCGACGAGCTCGCGCGCAAGGCCGCCGAGCGGGAGAACCGCCAGGTGATGGGTCCAACGCAAATTGAAACCGCTACGTCGTCGGACCTCCGACTGATCCTGTGGGATCTCGCGCAACAGGACTACCTCAAAGAGTCGAGTCATCTGGCCGAGGTGGTGCAGGTCGAGATGGACCGCGCGTCTGGTCTGCCGAACCGCGGTGTCAAGCAGGCGCCTTTCAAAGTGCTGGTGGGTGCGACGATGCCGGCCGCCCTGGTGGAAGTCAGTTTCATCTCTAATGAGGAAGATGAGGCAAAACTCAGGACTCCGGAGTTCCAGACTTCGATCGCGGCAACGCTGGCGGCGGCGATTGAGCGCTTCAAGAAAGAATACGACGCGCGTAACGGGTTAGGAAACGCACCGCCGGTTGCCGCAAAAGTGGCACCGGCGCCGACCTCCTCAACCACCGCTCCCGTCACGCAATGAGACGCTTCCGAAGGTTCTTCGCCGTGCTGTTCCTCGCAGCCGCGTGCACGGGACGTGAGACCCCGCAACTCACAACTAGGGCAGTGAATCGTGTCTCGGTCCGTCCGGTCACTCTTTTTTTCGAGACGCCGCAACTGCTCCTCGGTTCCGAGCAACGAAATCTGACGTTACCGGAGAATGAGGCCGGCGCCTTGACTCCGGTGTTGCGTGAGCTCATCCGCGGATCATCAAACGCCGCAGTGCCGAGGTCTTTCCCTCCCGACGCCGTCGTTCGGGCGACCTACTTGATGGGGGATGGGACCGCGATTGTTGATCTTGGTGGCGCGACGCTCGTCAATGGGTGGAGTGCCGGCAGTCACGAAGAACTGATTGCCACGTTTTCCATCGTTCACACGCTGACCGCGAACTTTCCGAGTGTGAAACGCGTGAGAATTCTCGTGAACGGACAGGCTGCAGAGACGCTAGCCGGCCACGTTGCGCTCGACCGGTCGTTGACACCCCTTCCGTCCTTGCTGGCGGCGCGCTGACGAGCTTTCATGCGGGAGAGAACATCCCCCCTTCCGAGGCCTGGAGGGATTGGAGCGTCGCGGTTGGTCGCCTCACGCCGACAATCTTGGAGGAACGCATCCTGCGTTGCTCGGGAGTTATTTGCTGAGAGCCAGCAGATTCAGTATCTTACAGATAATGAGCGCTCGTTCTTCGAATTGACTGAGGGGAAGGGACTTGTCACGAGTCTGTTACATTGAGAAAAGTTTCACAATCTCGCGTTATACTGTTTCAGCATTAAGTAGTCGATTGTGCTGGATGGGCAAATCGAGAAACAGTCAAGTTGCTACCTGCCATCAAATCCACGCTGAGTACTGTCCCGCTCTCCGAGATCCAACCGCTATCTCTTCTCTCACCCCAAGCTTTTCTCAACCCATCCAGTAGCAGCATGACCCCGGCGAAAGCCGGGGTCACCTTTCGCCGGCGATGCTGTCGCAGAACTTCGGGGGAATGTTGGTGAGATGCGCGGGCCGGTTAGCCCGCATTTCTCACAGACCTTCGCCGTGAGGTGGCCGAGAGCGGCCTGAATGCTGAGGCGCACGACGGTTTCGCGACGGAGCATAGTTGACACTGTGTCGAGAGCAAGCGGGCCGGGTGTAGGGACGCAGGGCCTGCGTCCGGCACCCAGACATTCGCATCAGGAATTCTGCATCCCGGCATGAACCCTCGTCCACACGATGACCGACCACAATCTTCTCGGTCAGGGACAGGGTACCGGACGCACGCCGTGCGTCCCTGCGCTCGCATTCTGTGAGAAATTCGGGCTAGGCGCTGGACGCAACTTGCGAACGATGAAGCTTCGCCACCGATTGCTCGATCATCATTCGTGCGTCGGCGTTCACAGCGAGACGATCGATTGCAGTCAGCGCGTCGGTCGCTGCCGACAGTAGCGCAGAGCGTCCAATGGCATCGCGAACGACGATCCTTTCCCCGGCCCCGCCATCCCGCGGCTGTTCAAGAGCACAGAGGTCGCGCAACAGCATGGCGTAGAGAGCCATGGCTTCCTTGACGGGTTCGGCCGACGAAATGACTGCTGCCATGGTCAGCAGCGCCGACACATCCCGGTCGACGGCGTAGCTGTGCAGCAGACCCATCAGGAGGGCCGACAGATTCTCGATCTCCTTCTGATCGAGGCGCAGCTCGGAGTATCCGTGCGGTGACCCAGTTCTGTCGGACACCGCTACGACGGACGATTCAAGATGCACAGACTGAGACCGCGAACGGATCGTCTGGAGCAGAAGATCGGGGGAGCGTGTGAGCAGGAGAAAGAGTGTGTCGCGCGACGGTTCCTCGAGGGTCTTGAGCAGGGAGTTTGCACCACCAACCGACAGCGACTCCGCAGGTTGAACGATGAAGACTTTCGTGCGTCCTTCGTAGGGTCGGAGGGTCGCCTCTGCAATCGCGCTGCGTACCTGGTCGATTGCGATCAGCTTGCGGTCGCCGGCGATCTCGAGATAGTGCACGTCGGGATGAATGTCGCGTCGCGTTTTGTCGCATGACACGCAGTCGTCTCCCATTGTGTGATTGAGACAGTTGACCGTCAGAGCGACTGTTACCGCGAAGGCGCGAAGCTCCTCGGGTGAGCGCCCGTACAGGATTACCGCGTGATGAATCCCACCCCGCTGCGCGGACTCGAGGAGCAACTCTGAGGGAGAGGTCATACGTTCGCCGTCGAGGCTAACCGGAGCGACGGGAGACGCCGCGACACTGCCTCAATGGTCGCTGCCGTCACATCATCCATCGAGACGCTCGCATCGATCACTGCATAGCGGATGGGGTCTGAGAGTGCAAGAGTGAGATATCCCTCCCGAACGCGCCTGTGAAATCGAAGCTCCTCTCCCTCGATCCTGCTTTCGTTCTTCGACTGCGCGGATGTCTCATTGCGTGCCGCCGCTCGCGCCAGTCCCGCTTCTTCGGGGAGATCGTAGATAAGCGTCAGGTCGGGCCGAAGACCTCCCGTGGCCAGACTGTTGAGAAGGTTCAGTCGTTCGAAGCTGAGCATTCGACCGAAGCCCTGATATGCAAGAGTCGAATCGGTGTAGCGGTCGCACAGTACCGTTGCGCCGGCTGCCACCGAGGGCTCGAGAAGCTCTGTGACATGTTGACGGCGCGAGGCGGCGTAGAGAAGGAGCTCCGTCGTCGGATCTATCGTGGAGCTCTCCTGCGGATCGAGAACGATCGCCCGGATTCGGTCGGCCAGTGGCGTGCCTCCCGGCTCTTTCGTAAGAACCACACGACCACCCGCGCGACGGATGAGCTCCGCAAGACGCTGCAGCTGCGTCGATTTCCCACTCCCTTCGATTCCCTCGACCGTCACGAAGAATCCCCTGTTGCTCATTTCGTCGCATTCTAGCCCGCATTTCTCACAGACCTTCGCCGTGAGACGACGGATAGCGGCCTGTCTCGTTCGTTGCACGGCAATTTCGCTCCTTGACATAGTTGACACTGTGTCCAGAGCAACCGGGGCGGGTGTAGGGACGCAGGGCCTGCGTTCGGCACCCAGACATTCGCACCTGGAATTCTGCATCCCGGCATGAACCCTCTTCCAAAGCGATGGCCGACGACAATCTTCTCGGTCGGGACAGGGTACCGGACGCACGCCGTGCGTCCCTGTGCTCGCCTTTCTCACAAACGTGCGTGGAGGGTTCAGGCTCGAGGGCGTGCTGTCCTACGCCGGTCCTGCAGGGCCGAGTCCTTCGCGTAGTCCGCGGAGGTAGTGCTCGCGCATGAGCTTCTCGAATATCGCTGGTCGGGCGAGCGGCTTGAAGCGCTCGCCGATGCGAGCAAGCAGCCTGAGCCGGAACATCGCAGCGCTGGTGGCGGGTGGGCGCTCTGTGAGCTCGAACACGCCGAGAAAGTGACCTAGCTCGGGGTGCTTGCTGTAAAAGACGGCCCCCGATTTCCCAACCTTGTATTGCCGTTTCGCGAAAGAGTCGACCGTGATCGGATGGTAGTGCCGCGTAACGGCCTTTGCGTTGTAGACGATCCGCAGGCCGGCGGCTTTCAGCCTGTATGCAAGCTCGATATCCTCCCAGGCCGCTGCCGGGAACGATGTGTCGAACGGTTGCGCGACCAGCAACTCGCGAGAGAGTGAGATGTTCGACGTGTAAAAGAAGTTGAATGGAACGTCCGCGCCGTCCTCGATCAGTCGATATCCGAATTGCAGGCCGTAATCGTTAATGTAATCCATGAACGGAGTGACACGCTCGTCGAGGGGCCATCCCGTGTACCCGAGGCACGCGACGTTAGATGCCTGTTCAGGCTGCTGGTGGATGCGGTGGTGCTCGGCTAGAAAATCCTGCTCCGGAACCGTATCATCTCCGATGAACAGGATCCTCCTGCCCGCCGAGAGCGCTACCCCGCGATTTCGAGCGTTGCCCGGGCCCGAGTTGCTCTGCGACTCGAACCGGATCGGGTAGGGGAAGCGTCCGTCACGCATCGCGGCGGAGATGGTGGCTGCAGTCGTGTCGGAGGAGCCGTCGTCGATGACGACGACTTCGAAGGCTGGAGCGTTTTTCTGCTGGCCCAGACCGTCGAGAACCTGCAGCAGCGTCGCGAGGCGATTGAACGTAGGAATGACAACCGAGAAGTCAGGAACAGTAGACGTCATCACGATCAGGCCGACGCGCCTCCATCGACTGTCAGGACCTGCCCGGTGATGCCCGATGCCTCGTCGGACAGAAGAAATGCGATGCACGAAGCAACTTCATCGGGCGTGATCGCCCGGCGCATCGGAATCATCCGCACCATCTCTTTGCGAGCCTCGGCAGGGATGTCGGCGGTCATCTCCGTGTCGACGAGGCCCGGAGCCACGCAATTGACACGGATTCCGCTCCGGCCAACTTCGCGAGCAAGTGAGCGGGTCATCGCGATGACAGCGCCTTTGGCCGCCGCGTAATTGGTCTGGCCCGCAATGCCTCTCATTCCGGAAAGGGACGCGACATTGACGATCGATCCCGATCGCTGCTTCATAAATGCCGGCAGCACGGCGCCGGTGGTCCAGAAGGTTCCGTCCAGGTTCGTGTCGAGAACCTCGCGCCATTGCTCTGGTGTCATGTTGTACATGAGCGAGTCCCTTCGGATCCCCGCGTTGTTCACGAGGCCGTCTACTTTGCCGAAACGTTCGATGACCTGTTGAACGATCTCTTCCATACGACCCTTGTCGCGTACATCCCCTTCGAACGCACTGACCGCGGGAGTTTCCTGTGAGTCGGCCTGCGCCGCAGCCACGTCGGAGAGCAGTCGATCGGCGGCGTCCTTCCCGCTCATGAATGTGAACGCGACAGCATGCCCCGCGCTGAGCAATTTCAGAACTGTCGCCCTGCCGATGCCCCGCGACCCCCCGGTAACAAGAATCGTTCGACGGGCCATGAGTGTGGTGTCTCGCAAATCGCTATGCATCCTTCGGCGCGCTGCAGGCCCGCTTGCTTCGCCGCCGCTCCTCAACGATGCCCCGCATCGTCTCCGTCACATCGACTCGCCATCGGCCCTCCATCACGCCGAATAATGCCCAGCTATTTGCGAGATACCACACTAGTCTGTCGGCTTTCCCGTAAGGAGGCTGTCGCAGACCAGAGTCTTCGCGCCCGCTTCCGTGCAGACGGCAAACTGTTTGCCCTCGTACATGGCAACTCCCGCGTAATCGCCCCGCGCGTTGACGATGTAGAAGGTCACTCCGAAGTTCGGATTGCCTTTGTTGTTCAGAAGGCGTTTCTCGACCGTGTTCGCGCGGATCCGTTTCACTGCTTCCATTCCGGCGTCCTTCGGGCTCATTCCCTGACGCATCTTTTCTACAATCAGATGAGACGAGAGATTGAAGAGATTCGCTTCGCCACGACCGGTCGATCCTGCGGCCCCAATGTCTCCGTCTACATAGAGACCAGCGCCGAGGATTGGAGAATCGCCGACGCGTCCCGGGATTTTCCAGGCGAGACCGCTCGTCGTCGTGACACCACAAACCTCGCCTCTCGCGTTCACTCCGTTGCAATTGATCGTCCCGTAGTAATGCTCACGGTTCATCATTCCCTTTGCCATCCGCTTGCGGGCGGCAAGGTCTTCCGCATCGGCCCGCTTGTCAGGGTCTAGAAAATGAGAGGGATCGATCATTCTTTTCCATTCGAGGTACTGCTTTCTGGAGTTAGGAGTATTGAGGTCATCTTCAATTTCGAACCCGAAGTTCCTGGCGAACCGCTGCGCGTCTTTCCCGACGATGAGATGGTGGTCGGTCTCGTGCAGCACCTTGAGTGCGACGAGCGATGGAGTGCGGACGCCTTCGATAGCAGCCACGGCACCGGCGCGCTTCTTCGGCCCGTGCATGCATGAAGCGTCGAGCTGAACGATCCCCTCCGAGTTGGGCAGTCCGCCGAACCCTACGCTGTCGTCGAGCGGGTCGAGCTCGTTGATGTTGACTCCGGCCACGACCGCGTCGAGGACATCCGCCCCGTCGGTAATCATCGTGAATGCCTTCTCCACGCATGTCATTTTCCCGCCATTCCGGTAGACATTGCCGTTGGCCGAAGAAATCACCACGGGACGTACTGTCCGGCGCGTGATCATCGTCGGTCCCTGAGCCGTCAAGGTCCCGGCTGCTGCGGTTGCTACTGCTGCGATCGCGCTACTCTGCACGAACTCACGGCGACTGACCTTGCTCATCGGCATCTCCCTTTGCTGCGCCCGCATTGTCTCCGGGCCGGTGCGGTTCCGTCAAAGAAACCCCCATCGCCGAACGAGTTGGCCTGCACACTCAGCGCTTCAGCCGGGTGCTATACGGATCTTTCGCCGGTCGTTTTTCTGACGCGCACATTTCACCTGATGTAGCCGAGCGAACGGAGGTTCTCATAGTACTGGTCGTTTGATCGAGTCTGACGCGCGGGCTCGTTACGCGGGCCGAATGATTCGATGCGGTTCTGACGTGAGCCAGGCAGCAGGGATCGACCAGCCATTTCTTCAGAGGCCGGAAAGCCGAAGAGGTCGGCCACCGTCGGTGCGACATCGAACGGCGTTGCGTGCTCTGTTGCCAGTGGAAAATTGGAGGAGACTATGAAGGATCCGCGTTGCCCTTCGCCCGGAAGTCCTACGACCATGACGAGATAGCCGGAACGTGAGAGCGACTGGACCGACTCGGCGAGCTGGTCGAGGACGCGAACAGATCCAGTCAGTCTCTCCGTGGCGTCGAGCTCGAGCCGGTTGACAACGATGTCGAGCGCCGGGAAGTACGCTGTGACGAAACGCGGCTGTACGAGTGCGATGTGTGAGTCCAGAATTGAGCTGGCCTTGCTGTCAATCAGGCGCGCGAGCTCCTGGGGTGGGGTGGTTGCTCCCGGGAATCCCGAGAAGATCGTTCTCTGCCCGACCGAACGGAACGACGAAGAGACGACGTCATCCGTCGACCACCAGTTGACCGACAGCGACGAGATGCCGCGCGACGCAAAGATCTCCCATACATAGTCGCGCCTTCGCACGGCGGGGGGAAGTGGCACCAGCTCGCCCAGTTCGATGTGCGGCGCGAGCCAGCGAAGAACCCAGTCGTGTGCGGAAATGGTCTGGAGCGGCGTGTTGCTCCCTGCCAGAACGACCCCTTCGATCGAGCGAACGCGATGCTGTTGCTCGCCCGTTCCCGTTCCGATCGACGCCCAGCGCTCTGCCGCTGAGTGACCGGCGAACGACGGGCCCCAGGCGCGGTGGGGGAGTCGATTCGCAAACTCCTCCCGAGCCTGAACCAACTCCTTCGTGAGGCCGTCCACCGCGATCAGAGCCAGCCGTACCGATGTGGGTTCTACGACGATCTGGGCCGGTGAGGCGGGCTCGGCTGGTTGCCGGATTCCGGACAGAGAATAGAAAAGGGCCCCGATCACGATCGTTCCCGCGACCGCAATGGGAACGATCCTCGACCTCTGATGTAGCGAAGGTATCCGTTGCACCTCATGGATCGAGAACGCCAGGAACGCCGCCGAAAAAATGATGCTCGCAACCGAAAAAAGGAGAAAGAGAAGTGCGAGCAGGAGTAGCGCCTCTCCCCGCGATGGCGGAGCGGGGAAGCCGGACCACCACGCGACAACAACACCGAGCAGCAGCGCTGCCGGCGCCATGGAGATCGGCAGCAGACTGCCGGGTGAATCGATCGTCATTCCTGCCCGCGATTTCAGCAGCAGGCCGGTAACGATGACGAGAGACAACGTGACGGCGAAACCCGCGACCAGGTAGAGAAGAAAGATGAGTGCGCTCTGGAGCGTATCGGGATTGTTACGCAGCATGGTGACTGCTGCGAGAGGCGCGGCCGCGAACGGCGCGATCAGGGTTGCGGCCTTGAGAGCCACTGCGAGCAGCTCGCTCCAGAACGTGCGGGAGCTCCAGGGATCGAGTGCGAACCAGCGTTCGAGTCCTCGTGACAGGTACCCGAGCTCGCGAAGCTGCTCCCGCAGGTCGTCAACGGCTTGTCTGTTCAACAGAATGCAGAGTACACGACCGCATTCAGCGTCCTCGGAATGGTCCTTTGGAGAGGAACGAGGTAGCCACACGCTTCGTGCGCTACAACAGTCGGGTCAGTCGATCGTCGCAGACACATGCGGTCAAGGCGATTCAGATCGCGCAGGGTGCGACAAATTCGCGGAATATCGCTCCCGGTCGCACGTTCTATGACCGGTCGCAGCTCGATGGATCCGATTCTCCTCAATCCCGACACAACCAAGCCGTTTTCGCCGCCTGTTCAACCACCGGTCCGGCGCAAGCTCTGGAAAGTCGTTTCCGCCTCACTTCTCGGTGCAGGGCTTCTCTTTCTCAAGCTGAAAACCGTCATCTTTCTGCTCTTCGCAAAGTTCAAGGTTCTGATGGTGAACCCGCTCGAAGGGTTCGGCGCCGCGCAGCTCGCGATTTCAGGCGGCTCGATGGTTGTCACCATCGGCGCGTATGCGTTCAAGATGGGGCTCCGCTTCGCCATCGGCTTCGTGCTGCTCACGGTCATCCACGAGCTCGGTCACGCACTGCTCATCCGCGCCAAGGGCTTGCGGGTGGATGCGATGGTCTTCATACCGTTCGTCGGCGGCGCGGTCACCCTCAAGGACCAGCCGACGTCCGCCTTCGACGACGCGCAGATCGGCCTAGCGGGTCCAATCGCGGGAACCCTGGCCTCTTTCGGCTGCCTGATGGTGTACCGGTGGGGCGGTGGCCCCTTATATCTCGCACTCGCATTCGCGGGGTTCCTGCTGAACGTATTCAACCTGCTCCCCATCGGGCCGCTCGACGGCGGGAGGATTGCTGGAGGGATCAGTAAGTGGATCTGGGTTCTCGGCGGCCTCGCTCTGTTCTACGTCATGGTTACGTGGAAGAGTCCGCTCCTGATTCTCGTGCTCATCCTTGGGATGTTTCAGATCTACAAGGCGATCACGCGACCGGACCCCGGGTTTTACTCGATCACGGCCGCCCAGAGAACAATGATCGGACTCACGTACTTTTCTCTCCTCATGTTCCTCGGGTATCAAACCGTCGTCACGCACAAAGAACTGCTCGCACTGGCGGCCTGATTTCCTAAGGGTTGCACCTGCGCTGGTCGTGGTTTTCAGTCCGCGAAAGCTTTGGAGTGCGGCAGCCGCAGCTGCCGCTTTCCGGGTCATCCCGCGGATCAGATATCGGAGTCTCGACTTGCCTCTCTCGTCGGACTCAAAAGCGGCAGCTGCGGCAGCCGCACTCCAAAGGGCTCCGCTCCAGGCGAGGACTCCCGAAACCGGCCGGGATTGTTGCCTGACGCTTTTTGTTTGATAGGCTGATTCTCGTCGTGAACCCAGAAGGAAGCCGCTGAAATGATGAATAAGGTTCTTACTTTGATTTTCGGCTCGAAGCATGAGCGCGATGTCAAAAAGATGTTGCCGGTTGTGGCCGAGATCAACGCGCTCGAGCCTTCGATCGTCCCGCTCACGGATGAACAGCTGCGAGGCAAGACGCTCGAGTTTCGTGCCCGCCTTCGACCTGCCGTTGAGGCGATCGAGACCCTTCAGCGGGAGAGCCCCGCCGAGGAAGCAGAGATCAAACTTGCAAAAGAAGAGCTGAAGGCTCAGCTCGACGCACTCCTGCCAGAGGCGTTCGCTGTCTGTCGCGAGGCAGCGAAGAGAAGTGTCGGCATGCGGCATTTTGACGTCCAGTTGATGGGAGGCATCGTCCTGCACAACGGCAGGATCGCAGAGATGAAAACCGGCGAGGGGAAGACCCTCATGGCGACCTTGCCGGTCTATCTGAATGCTCTGACCGGACGCGGTATGCACGTGGTGACGGTGAACGATTACCTCGCGCGGCGGGACTCTGAGTGGATGGGTCGGGTCTACAAGTTTCTAGGTCTGAGCGTGGGAGTGATCCAGAACAATCACGGCGACCGCGAACGGCAGATCGCCTATGGCTCGGACGTCACGTACGGGACGAACAACGAGTTCGGATTCGACTACCTTCGCGACAACATGAAGTTCGACCTCGAGGCCATGGTGCAGCGAAGTCACGTGTACGCGATCGTCGACGAGGTCGACTCGATCCTGATTGATGAGGCGCGGACTCCACTCATCATCAGCGGCCCCTCTGAGGAGTCTGTCGACAAGTACTACTCGGTCGATCGAATCATTCCGCGTCTGGTCAAAGAGAAAGACTTTCAGATCGACGAGAAGCAGCATACGGCTGTCCTGACTGAAGAGGGCGTGCTGCACGCCGAACAGCTGCTCGGGATCGAAAACCTTTACGACCCCGCGAACATGGACGTGCTCCATCACGTGAACCAGGCGTTGAAGGCACACACGCTGTACCGCGTGGACGTCGATTACGTGGTGACCGACGGCGAGGTGATCATCGTCGACGAATTCACGGGAAGGCTGATGCCGGGCCGACGCTGGTCCGATGGACTGCATCAGGCAGTCGAAGCGAAGCAGGGGGTAAAGATCGAAGCAGAGAATCAGACGCTCGCCACGATCACGTTCCAGAACTACTTCCGCATGTACGAGAAACTCGGTGGTATGACCGGCACGGCCGACACAGAGGCCGCCGAGTTCGACAAGATCTACAGCCTCGAAGTCGTGGTGGTTCCTTCCAACAGGCCGATGGTCCGAGACGATCGTGCGGACCTCGTGTATCGCACGGAGACGGAAAAGTTCGCAGCGATCGTGGAAGAAATCAAAGAGCGACACAGTGAGGGGCAGCCGAGCCTTGTCGGTACCATCTCGATCGAAAAGTCCGAGCATCTTGGATCTCTGCTCAAGAAGCAGGGCATACCGCACGTCGTCCTGAACGCGAAGTACCACGAACGTGAGGCGGAGATCGTGGCGCAGGCTGGTCACAAAGGCGCCGTCACGATCGCGACGAACATGGCGGGGCGCGGCACAGACATCCTCCTCGGTGGCAACCCGGAGTATCTCGCGCTGCAGAAATCGAAAGGCGTCGAGGATCTTCTGGAGCGTAAGACGATCGAGGAAAAGATCAAGACGGCGTGGGATGAGGAGCATGCCGAGGTTGTCGATGCCGGCGGTCTGCACATCATCGGCACGGAAAGGCACGAGTCACGAAGAATCGACAACCAGCTCAGAGGTCGTGCGGGAAGGCAGGGTGATCCTGGCTCGTCCCGTTTCTATCTTTCCCTCGAAGACGATCTCATGCGGATCTTCGGTTCCGATCGGATCTCCGGATTGATGCAGCGGCTTGGGATGGAAGAAGGAGTGCCGATCGAGCATGGAATGGTCAGCCGCGCCATCGAGCGTGCACAGAAACAGGTGGAGGGCCGGAACTTCGAGGCGCGGAAACATCTGCTCGAATATGACGACGTGATGAACAAGCAGCGGGCGTCGATCTACTCGCTGCGTCGCAACATCCTCGAGGGACGCGAGGGGCGTGAATACATTCTCAACGCCTCCGAAGATATCGTCGATTACCTCATCGAGACGCACCTGCCGCAGGATAATTCTTCCGAAGAGCCGAACCTGACTGAGTTCTGGGCCGAGATTTACGACTTCTTCGGGATCGATCCGAAATCTCTAACGTTCGACGCCGCGACGGCTGGTCGGGAGACCTTCAAATCCGAGCTCATTGACGCTTCCAGGAAGCGTTACGAAGAAAAAGAAGCGATGGTCGGCGCTGAGCTCATGCGCGTCCACGAGAAATATCTTCTCCTCCAGGTCATTGACGCTCAGTGGAAGGATCACTTGCTGGTTCTCGATCATCTGAAAGAAGGGATCGGCCTGCGCGGCTACGGTCAGAGGGATCCGCTCATTGAGTACAAGCGCGAGTCGTTCGATCTTTTCCAGTCGATGATGGAGCGAATCCAGGATCGCGTGGTCAAGTACCTCTGGAAGATCGAGGTGATGGTGGAGGGACGCGAGGAGGCCGCACCTGCCCGTCTTCGCCGTGCGCCCGAGCCGCCGCGCCAGAACCTGATGTTTTCAGGAGCCCCGAAGGAGATGCAGGCCCCGATCAAGCGGCGCGAGGACAAGGTAGGACGAAACGATCCCTGTCCGTGCGGCTCGGGAAAAAAGTACAAAAAGTGCCATGGCACTGCCGCCTAGGATCGAGGTGGGGACCTCGTAGTCATCCTCGAGGCTCACGATGGCACCAGTCCTGCCGCCCGGCCGGCGTAAGCGCGAGGCACCAGTCTGCGGCCCAGCCGCCGAAGGCGCGAGGCACCAGTCTGCAGCCCAGCCGCCGAAGGCGGCGAAAGATCCGTAGCACCCGGCTTCAGCCGGGTGAATGCGGCGGAGAAAATCGAACAGCCCGCGGTAGCGGGCGACAGAGTGGCGGGTGCGTGGATGCCCGTGACGCGGTTCTGCCGCCCGCTCACGCGGGCTGTCTGGCTTGGCCGCTCTTCACCCGGCTGAAGCCGGGTGCTACGAATCTTTCGCCGCCTTCGGCGGCGAGAGTGTCCTGGCTCGGTCCCTCCTGGGGGAAGGTCGGACCCAGGTGTGGCGCCGCGAATCTTTCGCCGCCTTCGGCGGCGAGAGTGTCCTGGCTCGGTCCCTTCTGGGGGAAGGTCGGACCCAGGTGTGGCGCCGCGGATCTTTCGCCGCCTTCGGCGGCGGGAGTGTCCTGGCTCGGTCCCTTTCTGGGAGAGGGTCGGACCCAGGTGTGGCGCCGCGGATCTTTCGCCGCCCTACGGCGGCGGGAGTGTCCCGGGCTCGGTCCCTTTTGGGGAAGGTTGGACCCCAGGTATGGCGGCGCGGATCTTTCGCCCCCCCCTACGGCGACGGGAGCGTCCGGAAGTGCGTTCCGGGGGAGATCAGACCCCAGGCTTTGCCGCGGCCTCGCGTTTGGACTCTCTGCTCGCTCTCCACCATTCGATGACACCCGGCAGAATGGACAGGATGATCACCACGATGATCACGATGTGAATGTGCTTTTCAGCCTCGGGGAAGAGTTTGATGAGCGAGTAGCCAATCATGGTCATGCTGAAGACCCAGGCGATTCCGCCCACGATGTTGAACATCGCGAAGCGCCTGTAGGGCATGTTCGCCACGCCCGCGATCACGGGCGCGAATGTGCGAATCACCGGTACGAAGCGCGCGATGATGATGGTCTTTCCGCCGTGCTTTTCGTAGAACTCCTGCGTCTTGAGCAGATGCTTCTTCTTGAAAAGAAGTGAGTCGTCACGCTTGAAGAGTGCCGGACCGAATCGCTTTCCGATCAGGTAGCCGGTCGCGTCACCGAGGATCGCGCAGGTGATGAGCAGAAGATTCAGATAGACGATATTCAGGTCGCCTTTCGCCGCGAAGAGCCCTGCTGTGACAAGGAGCGAGTCTCCCGGCAGGAAGAAGCCGATCATCAGACCGGTCTCGACGAAAACGATGATTGCAAGACCGACGTACCCGCCCCATTGAATGAGCCCCTGGACGTCAGTTAGGAAGTGGAACGTGTCGCGAAGCCAGTTCAAACGGAAACTCCTGTAGAGATCTGAGTGCTGTGGCGACGATGCGATAGGCACGCCAACACAGTCCGCTGTGGCCGGTCATTCCGATGTCCGGCGCCTTCCCCACCCGCCGCCGGACATTGGAATTGGAATGTCCGGCCACTAGTGGAGGGTGTCGCAAATCCCCCGGCATTCCTCGGGGATGATGAATGGTCGGATGCGAGGCGGCGCGACGCAGGCAATGCGGACATTGTTGAGGAGCGCCAACGAAGCAGCCGGCCGTTCAGCGCCCCGAGGAATGCTGGGGATTTGCGACACCCTCCACTAGCAGAGCGTGGAGCAGTTTGCACGCTACCGGAAGAGCCGTATCATCGCGACTGTTCGAGATGGCGATGACCCCTGAGCGCTATGACGTGATCATCCTCGGAGGAGCCTTCAGCGGCGCCTCCGCAGCGATTCTGCTCAGAAGGGAGTTGCCTGAGCTTCGCGTCCTGGTGGTCGAGAAGGCCACTGCATTCGACGCGAAGGTTGGAGAAGCGACAACGGAAATGTCGGCCATGTTCCTCACGCGCCGTCTCGCTTTGTGGCAGCACCTCGAGCGCGAGCATCTTCCCAAGGAAGGTTTGCGCTACTGGTTCCAGAACGAAAAGGTGACCTCGCACGAGAACGCGACGGAAGCCGGTGGTTTCCTGAGAAGCTCAGTACCAGCATTTCAGTTGCGGCGTGATGTGCTCGATGAGCATCTTCTCGCGACCGCAGTCGCCGAAGGGGCGGAGCTCATGCGCCCGGCACGGGTCAAAGAGGTCAACCTCGCCGACTTCGACAGCGAAGTGATCGTGGAGAGTGACGACGCAACCACCACGCTCCGAACCCGCTGGGTGCTCGATGCCACAGGACGGGTCACGTACCTCGGCAAGCGGCTTGGGATCATCGACCGCAACGATGATCATCCTACGGCGTCGATCTGGGGACGTTGGACGGGAGTCCGCAATATTGACGACCTTGCGGCACGTAGTGGGGGAGGCCTGTCCGCGCGGAACATTGGCTCACGCCGTCTCGCGACGAATCACTATACCGGCTACGGCTACTGGATCTGGGTCATCCCCCTGGGCAATGGGGAAACGAGCATCGGGATTGTTTTCGATAAACGCCTCGTCGATCTTCATCAGAGTAAGGACCGCGAAGCCGACTACATCGCTTTCATGCGGGCGATCCCGTCGCTGGCGCAACTGCTCGATGGGGCGACACTCCGCTCGGACGATTTCCGGTTCTACGGACAGCTTGCCTACTCGGCGCGTCAGTACATGGGCAGAGGCTGGGCGCTCCTCGGCGACGCAGCGTCGTTCCTCGATCCCTACTATTCGCCGGGGCTCGACCACGCCGCCTTTTCCGTCGAGGCGACACTGGGGATCATCAAAGCTGATCAGCAATCGCGTCCTCTTGATTCGCTGATTCGGGAACACAATGAAACGTTTGTCCGGTCGTACCATCGATTCTTCGAGGCCGCTTATCGGGACAAGTACTTTTACATGGGCGAGGCTGATCTGCTGGCGGCTTCGTTCATCCTCGATACCGCGCATTACTACATCTTCCTTGTGGTTCCCGCGTACCGCTTCATGAAGAAATTTTTCTGGATGCCGGTTCTCGGCCCCAAGCCCGCATTTTTCAGCTATCACCTCATGAGTCTTTACAATCGCCGCTTCAAGCGAATCGCTCTGGCGCGACGCGAGCGAGGTGAGGGCGAGCGACGAAACGACGGCCGACGGTACAAGGCGTACTTCAACCTGAACATGGCACCGTTCCAGATGGTGCTTCGCGGCTTGAAGATGTGGGCCGGCGCGGAAATCGACCTGCTACGCCTCGTATTGACGAAGAGGAAGAGCGGGGTCGCACAGCGGTTTGGCAGCGATGCGCCGGTTCCGGCGACGACGATCGAGCCCGGTCGCTGAGTCAGTCGCGGCGAAGCGCATGTGTCGTGAACGCTGCCGTGCGTCGCGCCTTCCGGGAGACCACGGCACACGCAAAACCTACCGAATTGAATCGAGCTCCGTTAGCGCTGCCTTCCTGACCTTCCCCCGCTCATCACGGGGGATCGAGTCGATGAGCTTGATGATTCTCGGCACTTTGTGGGACGAGAGTTTCTGTCTGCAGTGACCGCGGATCTGCTCGCGCGTAATGGCCGGATCCGCGACCACCGCGGCCGCGACGACCTCGCCCCTCGCCCCGGCAGGCTCGCCATAAACTTTTGCATCTCGCACTCCGTCCAGCTGCATCAGAACGGCTTCTACCTCGCGCGGGTTCACCTTCTTTCCAGCTGTGTTGATCTGGCCGCCGACGCGTCCAACCAGCTGAACGGATCCATCACTGTGGAGGCTTGCGATATCGTCTGTGATGAAGCCGGCTGAGGAGAATCGTTCCTCCTCCCCCGGGGTGCCGCCAAAGTAGCCCCGGGCAACCGCGTCGCTCCTGACGACCATCCGGCCCGACTCCACATCGGTTGAGAGCTCGACTCCATCCATGGCTGAGCCGACCTCATTCCTCTCCGCGGCAGCGCCAGCACGGTCGTATGTAATGCCGCCGGTCTCACTACATCCATAAAAGGTATGAATCTCTTTGCCGAACCGTTCGCGGAAGCGGTGAGAAACTCTCGCCGTGAGGGGCGCTCCTGCCGAGATAAAGGTTCGCACCGTCTCGAACTGCCCGTCACTCGCGAGCGTCTGAGAGAGCAGGTCAAACATCAAAGGAATCCCCGGCAGGACCGTGCAGCTGAAGCGGTTGGAAAGCTCGATGAGAGAAATCGGAACGTAGTCGTTTGAGATTACGATCGACGTTCCCTGCAGCAGAAGGGGCGTCACCAGATTTGAAAACCCGTACGAGTGGGAGAAAGGAATGGCTCCCAGATTCCGATCGTCGGCACGAATCAGCATCGTGGAGGTGATGTTTCTGCAGTCGGCAATCAGGCAGCTTTCGGGGGTGATGATCGCTCGCGGGTCACCCGTGGAGCCTGATGTCAGTTTCAGAACAGCCGTGCCCTCAGCGGCTCGCCGTGAAGCCGCCGGTTGAACAGATGTCACTTCGCGGGGAGATCCGCGGATGACTGCTTTGACTCCGAGTCGATCAATCACCTGGGCCACCTCGGAGGAGCGACTGTCCCGGTCGATGGGGAGCGCGACCGAATGCAACCTCAATGTGGCGAGGATGGCCGCGACGAAATCCACGGAATTCGGGAGCTGGATCGCTACGACTGTGCCCTCCGCGACGCCTCTCGAGGATAAAGTTGAAGCGAGCTCGTCGGCCCTGTCTAGAAGCTGACGTCGTGAGGTCGAAAGGAAAGACGAGCCGTCGATCAATGCCGGGGCGCCGGGGTCTTCCTCTGCGAGTGCCACGAAGGTGGTGTAGATCGACTCGATCGTCATCTTGGAGTGCTGATGTTACGACATGGACGTGGAACAGCTCCGCGGCCCGGGATCCCATCCACGATTTTGTCTCAGTCTGTGGCTGGACCGTTACGGGACGCTCGCTCGATGGGCTAGACTGCGAGTCTCTATTCATCGCATTCCGTTGGAGGAAAAGATTGTCTGACCGTGATCAGCTGAAGCAAAAGTTGAAGGAGTTACTGATCGATCGACTCAAGTTCGAGGATATGACAGCCGCGGACATCGGGGACGATGAGCCGCTGTTCGAAGGTGGCCTTGCTCTCGATTCGATCGACGCTCTCGAGATCGTGGTCATGCTCGAGAGTGAATTTGGAATCAAGGTCAAAAATGAGACGTCGGCACGCGACTCCTTCAAATCCATTTCCTCTCTCGCTGATCTGGTAGACCGGAAGACGAAAGAAGCGCAGCTTCAGGGGTAAGACAATTGTCTTCCTGGCTCTCGACGCTGCCACATCAGATCCCGTTCAGGGCGGCCTCGCGGGTCACCCGGATGGATGAGGTCTCCGTTGACGGAATCTATCTCTGCAGTTCCGCTGATGCCTTGACCGAGGGCGGGCCTGTCCCTGTGTGGATGGTGATAGAAGCGATGGCTCAGATAGCGGGAGGTCTCGCGTTCCGTGACCGTCCCGGCCATGGATACCTCTCGGCCATTGACGACGCCTCCATCGACGGGCCGCTGGAGAGTGGAGAGAGTCTCGAGCTGAAGGTCGAGATGGAGGCAAACTTCGGGGGGATTTTTCGCTTCAGGGGCCGTGCATTTCGAGCGGGCTCGGAGTGTGCGCGAGCGAAGTTTTATCTGGCCACGCCTCCGTAGAGTTCCACCTTCAGCGCTTGCGCCCGGTCAGAAGTGTTCAAACGCGAGGGCGAAGCTTTGGAGTGCGGCAGCCGCAGCTGCCGCTTTTGCTTCGAACTCGGTTGACATCGACGGCCAACGGAGATTTCATCCCGGGAGTGACACAGAAAGCGGCAGCTGCGGCTGCCGCACTCCAAAGGCTTCGCCCGCCTCCGAAGGTCGTTGCAGTAGGAATCCGGCATCGGGATGACGTCTGGTGTCGTGCGTGTTGAGCTGAGTACCTCAGACCTTTTGTCTCAAGATCATGCGCAAACCAGACACGAACATCAGAGTTGCTGTTACCGGGATCGGGATCATTTGCTCGATTGGAAGTAATGCCGACGAGGTGTGGACCGCAATTGAACAGGCAAGGGCGGGCATCGGCCCGCTGACTGCGTTCGGCGACGAGACATTCACGACAGACATCGCCGCCGAGGTCCCTGCAGACTTTGCGAGCGATCTGTTTGCCCGCGCGTCGGAGATGAAGCGTCTGTCACGAACCGACCTCCTTGCGATCAAGGCTGCCCAGGAAGCGGTCACTCAGGCTGATCTCGATGCGAACACTCTGATTCTTCGAGAACGGACGGTCGTGTGTACAGGAACTTCGACGGGCGGTCTGCTCGAGGGTGAATCATACTTTTTCGAGCGACTCGTCCGTGGAGCCGGGAAGACGAGCGCTTCCCGCGTCCTGCAGCAGCCGACATCAGGACCATCTGACGCCGTCGCCAGAACGCTCGGACTCGGCGGCGGCGTTTTATCGAACGCAACCGCATGTGCCTCAGGCGGCGCGGCCATCGGAATGGCTGCCGATCTTTTGCGCTCAGGTCATGTTGACTCGGCGTTGGCGGGTGGAAGCGATGCGCTATGCCGGTTGACCTACAGTGGGTTCAATGTTCTGGGAGCAGTGGATCCGGCTGCATGCGCGCCGTTCAGCGCCGATCGTAAAGGGATCACTCTGGGGGAAGGCGCGGCCTACGTCGTGCTCGAACGATGGGACGACGCGGTTGCCCGCGGTGCCCGGATCCTGGCCGAGCTGGGTGGTTACGGTGCGTCATGTGATGCCCACCACCCGACTGCGCCGGCCGAGGATGGTCGCGGAGCGTCGGCGGCAATGATGGGGGCGCTACTCGATAGCGGATCGACTGGATCGGACATCGATTACATCAACGCACATGGAACGGGAACTCTCCTCAATGACTCTGCCGAGACGCGGGCCATCGTGACGACCCTGGGCAGCGAGGTTCCCGCGTCTTCAACGAAATCCTTCTTCGGGCACACTCTCGGCGCTGCCGGAGGGCTGGAAGCGGTGATCACAGTCCTCGCTCTGCAGCATCAGATGGCGCCCCCTACGCTGAGGCTTCAGACGGCTGCTCAAGACTGCGCTCTCGACTACATTCCGCTCACGCCGCGCCCTATGGTCATCAGGCAGGCGCTGTCAAACACATTTGGCTTCGGCGGGAGCAACGTCTCATTGCTGTTTCGGGCGAGTTGATGAAGAGCGGTTCGCGTGTCGCGATCGAAGGGGTCGGTCTGGTCGCTCCTGGTGCTACCGGCGTCGAACAGTTCGAACAACTCCTGATGGAAGGTCGCAGCGGAATCGCAATGGTCGACCGGTTTGACACGTCTGGCCAGAATGCTCACAAGGCGGGTCTGATCAGAGGGTTTCAGGCCCGTCAATTCATTGCTCCCGGCAAGATCCGCCGGATGAACACCCTCTCGCGTCAGGCGGTCGCGGCCACGAAGATGGCTCGCACCGACGCAGCGATCGAGACTAATCGTTACGATCCTTCAGAAATCGGGGTCGCGCTCGGCACTGCGTTCGGCCCGGTTCAGACATCGGTTGACTACATGCGTGAGTATGTCGAGCAGGGAAGCTCACTGGCTCCGCCGCAGCTTTTCGCAGAGTCGGTTGCGAATGCGCCGGGAAGTCATATCGCAATCGAATTCGATCACCGAGGATTCAATCTCACATTGACGCAACGGGAGTCGTCAGCTCTTGCAGCCACGATGTTTGCCTGTTCGCAGATTGTGAAAGGGACAGTGAAAGCGGCGATGGCGGTTGGCGTCGAAGAGCTCAATGAGATTACGTTCAGCGTACTCGACAAGATCGGCGCGCTGTCGTCGAATGGAGCGAAGGAAGAGGCGTCGCGACCGTTCGATCGTGATCGCGACGGAATGGTCGTCGGCGAGGGAGCGGCCGCTTTCTATCTCGACGGATCTCCGCGGGATGGCGAGACATCCTACGGGTACTTTGCCGGATTCGGCATCGCGCGGGACAGGACGGCGTCCATCTCTAATTGGGGGACCGGCGCGAGCGCGGTGGTCCGCGCGATGAGCGACGCTTTGCGTGACGCGGAGATCACGATCGGCGAAGTTGATGCGATCTGGGCCTCCGCCAATGGAAGTCTCGCGGGCGACAGGCTCGAGGCCTCTGCGCTCCGCCAGATGTTCGGAAACTCAGTACCGCCCGTCGTCGCGACCAAGGGCTACTTCGGTGAATACGCGGGCGCCGGCGCACTTCATCTTGTTACGGCCGCAGTAGCGATGCGGAGGCAGTGGATCCCCGCGTCCCTCGGTTTCGAGGAAAGCGAAATCGGCCTGGAGTTGCCAGTCAACATTGCTGGCCGGCCCAGTCCGCTGAGGAACATCCTCGTCAACTCGCTCTCTGCCGGTGGTGGAATCGTTTGTGCGATCCTTTCCCGACAGTCATGAAAATCCTGGGCGTCATTCCCGCATTCAACGCCGAACAGACGGTGGGCGGTCTTGTCAGAAAATCGCTCGCTCACCTGAGTGATGTGATCGTCGTTGACGACGGCTCGTCGGACAAGACCGGCTACGAAGCCGCTAACGCCGGGGCGATCGTGTTGCGGCACGAAGTGAATCGGGGCAAGGGCGCCGCGCTCAAGACAGCGTTTGAGTACGCGACCTCGCACGAATACGATGCCGCCATAACGCTCGATGCGGATGGACAGCATCTTCCCGAGGACATTCCCAAGCTCAGTCGTGCCTTCAGTGAGACGGGCGGAGATCTGATCATCGGGAGCCGGCGTCACCTCTTCGCGCAAATGATTCCTCGCCGAAGGATGGCCAACAAATTTTCCTCGTGGGCTATCTCAGTCGGATCCGGTGCGAAGGTTGACGACTCGCAGAGCGGCTATCGACTCTACAGCGCCAGGCTGATGAAGGCTCTACCAATTCGCTCATCTGGATTCGATATGGAGAGTGAAGTTATCGTGCGTGCGGCGCGGAGCAAAATGAAGATCGTGATGATCCCGATCGAGCTCGGCTTCGTGGATGGTTTACAGACCAGTTACTACCGCCCGATACGCGACACCTTCAAGATTCTCGGGACGGCGCTGCGCACTCGATTCCTCGGTTGAGCCGGCGCCGCCGCAAGCGCGTAGAACGCTGATGAAGTCTTGACACGACGACTTCATCAGAAGGACCGAGGATCTGGTCGGGGCCTCGGCAACAGTCAACGATTCCTGACCCTCAGTGTAAGGCCCCCCACTCAGATCCTCCGCTCGACGCTCGGGAGGACTCCGGCGAGGAACACGTTCCTCGTGTCGCAATGCGGGGTAGAATCGCGCTGTGACGATCCCCGCAATCCGATTCAGGAAATTCAGCCTCTTTGCCGACCTGGATGACGTTGAGCTGGGAGCGATTGCTGCGCTCGCGAAGCCACGCAGCTATTCGAAAGACGATGTGATCTTTCACGAGGATGAGACAGGTGACGTCTTTTGTCTCATCATCTCGGGTCAGGTGAAAGTAACGATGATCTCGCCGGAAGGTAAGGAGATCATTCTCTCGATGCTTGGAGAGGGCGAGTTTTTTGGAGAGATGGCGCTCTTCGACGACCAGCCGCGCTCGGCGACGATCGTCGCCACGCAGGCTCTCGAGCTCCTGACTCTCTGGAGATCAGATTTCCTGAAGATCCTCAGCGAGAATTTCTCTATCACCAGAAAGGTCCTCGTGGTGATCTCGCGGCGACTCAGGCATGCGTCTCACAGAATTGAATCGCTGGCAACGATGGATGTCTATGGCCGCCTGGCGCGATTTTTCCTCGACCTCGCGAAAGAGAACGGGAAAGAGGTGGGTAATGGATTCATCGCTGTCATCCGTCCGACGCACCAGGCGATTGCGAACACAATCGGAACCTCGCGAGAAACGGTTTCACGTCTGATTCATGACCTCATCCAGCAGAACCTGCTGATTTCAGAGGGCAAAACCATCTACCTTCGCAAGACTGCCCTGGATCACTTCAGGAGTGGTTTGTAGTGCTGCGGACTGGGGTCGGTTCGGCTGACGTGCAATTGACAGCGTCCGCGACGACGCGCTGCGCTGTCACGAGCTGATGGTGTCTTCGTTGTCGCCGCAGGGCCGGCACGGCGTCCTCACAATCCCGAACGGCATCTCGCTGCTCCGACTTCTTATCGTTCCATTCGTTCTCCTTTTTGCCCACCGCGGAGAGTTCAGGCTCGCTTTCTGGCTCTTCGTGTTCGCGGCGATCACGGATGGGGTCGACGGCTGGCTTGCGCGACGACTGAATCAAAGGTCGTCAGTCGGGGCGATGCTCGATCCAGCGGCTGACAAGGTCATGGCCATCCTCGGCTTTGTCATGTTCACGTTGAGCGACCGGATACCGTTCCGCCTCCCGCTCTGGTTGACGTTCACGATTTTCGTGCGTGATTTCATGATTGTTGTATTTGCGTACCTGCTGTTCACCAGGATCCGGATCAAGCGTTTCCCGCCGACCATCTCAGGCAAAGTCTCGACTGTGGTTCAGGTCGTTACGCTCGCGGCCGTGATCGCGGTCAACGCTTTCTCCGGGATCGGCTGGGAGGGTGTCCAGATGCTTTTCAAGGTCGCGCTCGTCACCACGCTCTTTTCAGCCTTCGGCTACCTGCGGCGCGCAGAGATCATGTTGAAACTCGAAAGGGCGGAGTAGGAGGACGACATCGAGGCAGTCTCGCTTCTTGCCTCCCGTCGAAATAAGATGCCATGAAGTCGCCGTTTCGTGAGCCGGTCGCCTCCATAGCTCAATTGGTAGAGCAGTAGACTCTTAATCTATTGGTTCCAGGTTCGAGTCCTGGTGGGGGCACCAATCCCTGCGAGAGTGGCGGAATTGGCAGACGCGCTGGACTTAGGATCCAGTGGCCTAAAGCCGTGGGGGTTCGAGTCCCCCCTTTCGCACCATCCCTTCATTTTCCTGACAAAACGGAAGCCCATACGATGCTGATTGATTATCGCGAACTGTCCTCGGTGAAGCGCCTCGTCGAAGTGGAGATCCCTTCAGAGGCGGTCTCGAGTGAGATTAAAAAAGTGGCATCTGACTTCGGACGTCAGGCGCGGATCCCTGGATTCCGTGCCGGCAAGGTTCCTCAGAAGGTCGTCAAAAATCGATTCATGAAGGAGATCCAGGAAGAAGTAGTCGATCGGCTGCTGCCGCGGTTCTTCCAGCAGGCGGTGACTGAGAAAAAGGAAGCTGCCATCGGGAATCCTGATCTCAAGCGGATGGATCCACTGGTGGAAGGGCAGCCACTGACCTTCGTAGCGGAGTTCGAGATCAAGCCTACCGTGGAGCTGGCGGAGTACAAAGGGATCGAGATCCGCGAGCCATCCGTCGAGGTTGGCGAGGCTGACATCGACCAGATCCTCGAACGTTATCGGGAGCAGTCGAGTTTTTATCGGCCAGTCCACAACCGCCCGGCGGAGAAAGACGACATCGTCGTGATCGATCTCATCAGCACGGCGGACGGAATGGAGACCCAACGTTCTGAGGATGGGCACATCAAGGTGGGTGAAGCGAGTCCGATCCCTGAGTTGCATGAGGCGATCCTCGGGAAACTTCCGGACGATCGATTCAGCTTTGAAAAAGAGTATGGAGACGACGTGCCGAGCGAGAGTTTTCGCGGACGCACTGTGCGCCATGAAGTGACGATCAACGAAATTCGGGTGCAGGAGAAGCCGGAGCTCAGTGACCAGTTCGCCAAGAGCGTGGGCACCTGGGATAGTCTCGAAGAAATGCGCGCGAAGGTGGGAGACGATCTCAAGCGCCATCGCGAACAGGAAGCGATTCGGAACAAGCGTGACCAGCTTGGTGAGGTTCTCCTGTCCAGACACCAGTTCGAAGTCCCCGATGTGATGGTGGAGGACGAGCTGGGCAAATCGCTGCAGAACTATGCGAGGTATCTCGCCTCACAGCAGGTCGATCTGGAGAAGGCTGGGATCGACTGGATGAGCGTTCGCAAGGAGTTTCGACCTGAAGCGGTAAAGCGGGTCAAGCGGGGACTCATCCTCGATGAAATTGCGAAGCGCGAAGGGCTGGTCGTGAGTGATCTCGAGGTCGATGCGGAGATTCGAAAAGCGGCGCACGAAGGACGACGAGAATTCGCCGATGTGAAACATCACCTCAAGCACGACGGTGGTTACGAGTCGCTTCGTCTGTCGCTCAGCGAGGAGAGAGCTCTGGCGATGCTGCTCGATCACGCTGTGGTCACGACATAAGGCTGGATATAGAACGCGCAACGCAGAAAAAGAACGAGGGAGTACGTCGTCTCGCGGCGAAGGTCTGTGAGAAATGCGGGTTAATTCCAACCGCGGGCTGGGCGGAATGACCTGGACACCCAATTGATTCTTACAGCACGCAACCCATCATCCGCACTCAACGGGAGAATGATCCACCATGGTTTTGATTCCGATGGTAGTAGAGCAGACGAGTCGTGGGGAGCGTGCCTACGACATTTATTCGCGGCTGCTCAAAGACAACGTAATTTTTCTCGGTCAGCCGATCGACGACACCGTGTCGAATCTGGTGATTGCGCAGATGCTGTTTCTCGAGGCTGAGAACCCGGAGAAAGACATTTCGATCTACATCAACTCGCCAGGTGGCTCGATCACCGCAGGGCTGGCGATTTACGACACGATGCAGTATGTGAAGCCCGACATCACGACGATCTGCATAGGCCAGGCAGCCTCAATGGCTGCGGTCCTGCTGGCTGCGGGGAAGAAAGGAAAACGGTACGCCTTGCCAAACTCGAGAGTACTCATTCATCAGCCACTCATGCATGGTCTGGGCGGTCAGGCGAGCGAGATCGACATTCACGCCAAAGACATCATGCGGATGAAGCAAAGGATCAACTCGATCCTTTCAGATCACAGCGGTCAGCCGATCGATAAAGTCGATCGCGACACCGATCGAGATTACATTCTTCAAGCCTCGGAGGCCGTCACCTACGGGCTCGTCGATCAGGTGATCTCCAAGCGCGATTAGGAGCAAGTCCACGTTGATGCCGTCTATGCGGGTGGCTTTGACACCCGCGAGGACGAAAATACGCCCCTCGTCGCGAAGAGTCCCCGCCGCGTGGAATACACCTTTGTTTCCGATAGCGTGTAGAACTCCTTCCCGCAATGCCTCGGCGGAGCACCTCCATGCATCGGAATGAAGTTCTTTTAAGAGTATGTTGTCAGAGGTCTACGCGGAGACATTCTTGACACTCCTCACTTACGCGTAGAACATTGCTTCCAATCGAGAGGATCGAGCTCAATGTCGAAGAAAGGAAACAGCGGTGATGTGCTGCGTTGCAGCTTCTGCAACAAGTCGCAGCGTGACGTCAAGAAGCTCATCGCAGGTCCTACCGTTTACATCTGCGACGAGTGTGTCGACATCTGTCTCGACATCATTGCTGAAGACCGCAAGGATGAGCCGGGCAACCTCGAGGCGGCGGGCAATCTGCCCAAGCCGAAAGAGATCAAGGAGTTTCTCGATCTCTACGTAATCGGGCAGGAACGCGCGAAGAAGAAGCTGGCTGTGGCGGTCTACAATCACTACAAGCGGATCGACTATCAACAGAAGAGCACGAGGCAGGAAGTCGAGCTCCAGAAGTCGAACATCCTTCTGATCGGTCCGACCGGTACAGGCAAGACGCTACTTGCTCAGACGCTTGCGCGGATGCTCTCCGTTCCTTTCACGATCGTCGACGCAACGACTCTCACTGAGGCTGGGTATGTGGGTGAGGATGTCGAGAACATCATCCTGAAGCTTTATCAGGCAGCCGGAAACGACAAGGACAAGACCCAGCGCGGCATCGTCTACATCGATGAAGTCGACAAGATCTGCCGAAAAGGCGATAACCCTTCGATCACCCGCGACGTCTCGGGAGAAGGGGTTCAGCAGGCGCTGCTCAAGATCCTCGAGGGGACTGTAGCCAACGTTCCTCCCCAGGGCGGGCGGAAACACCCGCACCAGGAATTCATTCAGATCGACACCACGAACATCCTTTTTATCTGTGGAGGAGCGTTCGTAGGGCTCGATACTGTGATCGAGCGCAGGATGTCGGAGAAGACTCTTGGTTTCGGCGCGAAGATCTCCCTCAAGAAAGATCGCAAGGTGAGTGAGCTTCTCGCCAGCGTCCACCCGGAAGATCTCATCAAGTTCGGACTGATCCCAGAGTTCGTCGGCCGCCTTCCGGTGGTCGCGACACTCGGCGAGCTCGACAAGCAGGCGCTGATCGAGATTCTTCAGGAACCGAAGAATTCTCTGGTCCGCCAGTACCAGACGATCATGGGTTTCGAGAACGTGGGGTTGAAGTTCGCCGACGACGCCCTCGAGGCGATCGCCGAAGAGGCGCTCAAGAGGAATGTCGGCGCGCGCGGACTCAAGATCATCATCGAAGAGTTGATGCTGGACATCATGTACACGATTCCCTCGCAGGATGCGATCGCGGAATGCATGATCACTCGCGAAGTCGTACTGAATCGAAGTCAGCCGATTACGCTCTTTCGTAAGGCCGGTTAGCACTCCGTACCGGTACCGCCGCAGTTGCCGTCGGGTTACGCCGTGGAAGGACGGCCTCGCCGGCAGGAACAAAAAACTATGCCCAACTCCAAGTCGCAGTTCGTTCCGCTCGTTCCATTACGTGACATGGTCGTATTTCCCTCGATGATGGCCCCATTCGTCGTCGGGCGTCGCGCATCAATCCTCGCGCTCGAAGCCACTCTCTTAACTACGGAAAAGCGGATCTTTCTGGCAACGCAGCGCGACCCGAAAGTCGATGATCCGAAAATGGACGAGATCTTTCCGATCGGTGTCATCGCAACGGTTGTCCAGAACCTCAAGCTTCCCAATCAGAACGTGAAGGTCATGGTCGAGGGGATCAGCCGAGGGGAAATCCGCTCGTTCGTGGAGACCGACGGTTACATATCCGTTGAGGTCGCGCCGATCGACACGAGCTGTCCTGTCACTCCTGAGGTCACCGAGTACATTCAGAAGCTGGTCGAGATCTTCGAGCAGTACGCGAAGATGTCGCACCATCTAGCTTTCGAAGGGGTCATGTCGTCGCTCAAGCTCGACGATCCCGATAAATTCGCTGACACGCTCTCGTCACACCTTCTCATCACGACGGTGGAAAAACAGCAGCTCCTGGAAACTTCCAACCCTTACGAGCGCCTTCAGAAGCTGCAGGATTTTCTCGAGATCGAGATTGAGAAAATCAACATCGATAAGCGAATCAACTCCAAGGTCAAAAAGCAGATGGAGCGGGCTCAGAAGGAGTACTACCTCAACGAGAAAATCAAGGCGATTCACCAGGAGCTCGGCCGCAAGGACGACCGCTCTGATGAAGTCGAGGAGCTCAAGCAGAAGATCGAAGCTGCCGGAATGCCGCAGGAAACGAAAGAGAAGGCACTCCAGGAGCTCAAGCGGCTCGAGTCGATGCCAGGGGTTTCCGCTGAAGCAACCGTTTCACGGAACTACATCGAGTGGCTCGTGTCGGTCCCCTGGAAGAAGACATCCAAAGAGATCCGCGACATCGAGCGTGCCGAGCAGATCCTCAACGAAGATCACTACGGTCTGAACAAGATCAAGGACCGAATTCTCGAGTTCCTTGCTGTGCGTCAACTCGTCAAGGGTCCGAAGGGATCCATTCTCTGTTTCGTCGGACCACCGGGCGTTGGCAAGACCTCGCTGGCCAAGTCCATCGCGAGAGCGACCGGCCGGAAGTTTGTCCGCCTTTCGCTGGGCGGAGTACGGGATGAGGCTGAAATTCGCGGACATCGCAGGACCTACATCGGAGCCTTTCCGGGTCAGATCATTCAGCGGATGAAAAAGGCCGGCACGATCAATCCCGTCTTTCTCCTCGACGAGGTCGACAAGATGGCCATGGACTTTCGTGGCGATCCTTCGGCAGCGCTGCTGGAGGTTCTGGATCCTGAGCAGAATCATGCATTCGTCGATCATTACCTCGATGTCGAGTACGACATCTCCAAGGTCATGTTCATCGCGACGGCGAACGTCACGCACACGATCCCCGCCCCTCTGAAGGATCGGATGGAGATCATTCAGCTGTCGGGATACACCCATCTCGAGAAGCTCTCGATTGCGAGGCAGTTTCTCGTTCCCAAGCAGCGCACCGAGCATGGTCTGGAAGAGACCAACATCGTCACGGAAGACAGCGCGCTCGAAGAGTTGATCAGTTCCTATACTCGGGAGTCGGGAGTTCGAAGTCTGGAGCGCGAGATTGGCTCGGTGTATCGCAAGATTGCGCGCAGCGTCGTGCGTGAGGGTGCCGACTTCAAAGCTCTCATCGACCAGGCTAAGGTCCGGGAGCTGATGGGAAAGCCGCGCTTCCGATCGCACGCCATTCACGACACAAGCGAGATCGGTCTCGCTACGGGGCTTGCCTGGACGGAGGTGGGGGGAGAGATTCTCACTACGGAAGTCGCGCTCTCACGTGGAAAAGGGATTCTGACGCTGACAGGAAAGCTGGGCGACGTCATGCAGGAGTCTGCCCGCGCCGCACTTTCCTATGTCCGCTCACGAGCGCACCTGTTCGGGATCGATCCCGAGTTTCACGACAAGATCGATATCCACATCCATGTTCCTGAAGGGGCAATCCCGAAAGATGGCCCATCGGCAGGGATCACGATGGCTACAGCGCTACTGTCGGCCGTCACCAAAATTCCGATTCATCGCGACGTTGCCATGACTGGCGAGATCACGTTGCGGGGGAAGGTTCTCCCGATCGGCGGCGTCAAGGATAAGATCCTTGCTGCCTCCCGTGCAGGAATCACCAGGGTGATCCTGCCGTTGGATAACGAGCGTGACCTCGAGGATATCCCTGCAGATGTCCGTGAGAAGATGGAATTTCATCTCGTCGAATCGATGGATCAGGTTGTAGCCGTCGCGCTCGATGGCACGATCGTTCCATTGGAAGCTAAGGAAAAATTACCCGAGCCAGCCAAGACAATCGGTGGCGAAGAGCCCCTCACTCACTGAAAATGCCGCGTTGGTACGGGATCGTTCGGTCCCGTACCGGCGGCAGTTCGATTTGACCTGATTCAACCCCTCAGCACCCCTGCCACTCCAACCTTCTTTCAAACCATCCGATTTGTGAACCTAAGTCTCTAACTTTGGAAATACGATCAGTCGTCTTTCACCGGGCGGCGTACGACCCGAAGGATTTCCCCCAGGACAAGCGCCCTCAGTTCGCGATCATCGGGCGCTCGAATGTTGGAAAGTCGAGCCTGATCAACACGATTTTGAAGCGCAAAGGCATCGCCAGGGTCAGCCAGACTCCCGGCAAGACACAAGCGGTCCAGTTCTACCTCATTAACGACAAGTTCTACATCGTCGATCTACCTGGATACGGCTACGCCAAAGTTTCAAAGCAGACCTCTGCGTCATGGGGCGCGCTGGCGCGTTCGTATTTCGAATCAGCGGAGGAACTGAAGCTCACTTTCCTGCTTCTGGATGCCAGACGCACTCCTTCGGATCATGACCTTGATATGCGTGACTGGATGGATGAGGCCAACGTGGCCTGGCAGGCTGTTCTGACGAAAGTCGACAAACTTTCCAACAATGAGATGGCGAGCGCGGTGCGAGGGGTCGGTGAGACGCTGGGGCGTGAGGCGAATTCTTTCATCAGGTTCTCCAAAGTCACGAGGGAAGGGGTCGATCGAATCTGGCGTCCGATCGATGCCGAGCTGCAGAAATCCAACTAGTTACCCGTCACTGGACGCTGGCTACAACGTTCGCAGATGCTTCTCGCGAGGAAACGATGGAACAACAGGAACTGGACCCAAAAGTAAAAGAGAAAGAACGGGAAGCGTCAGGCGACGGGTCGGAGAAGGAGCGTCCGCTGAAGTCGGCTGCAGAAAAATCCGAGAAAACCGACAAGGCGGAAAAGCCTCCCAGGGCGGCGAAAGAACGGGGCGAGAAGAGCGAGCGTTCTGAGAAGAGTCGCGAGGTCGCGGACAAGCCAAAGCGTGTTGCCCGTGAGTCGGATGAGGCGTCCGCCGCCGAGCCTCCAGTCGAAGCGGAAGTAGCGGCAGGTCACGTCAACAATGCAGCCGGGCCCGATCGTCACAAGCCGCGCGGAGACGTGGCGAGAAAGGTCGAGACGCCAGCCGCGGGACAACAGGCCGCTGATACGCTCGATATTCGCGTTCTCAAGGAGATGAAGCTGAGCGAGGTCTCCCGGATCGCAAAAGAGCATGGCGTCGAAAACGCTGCCGGGATGCGGAAGCAGGATCTTATCTTTTCAATTTTGCAGGCTCAGACAGAAAAGAGCGGTCTGATTTTCTCCGAGGGGGTTCTCGAGTGCCTGCCTGACGGCTTTGGTTTTCTGCGAGCACCTGAATACAACTACCTTCCGGGCCCCGATGATATCTATGTTTCACCCTCCCAGATTCGGCGATTCGATCTTCGAACGGGCGACACGGTTTCCGGTCAGGTGCGTCCTCCGAAAGAGGGAGAACGCTACTTCGCTCTCATCAAGGTGGAAGCAGTGAACTTCGAGCATCCTGAGGTCGCGCGCGACAAGGTCCTGTTCGATAATCTGACCCCGCTATATCCGGAGAATCGCATCAGGCTCGAAGTGCAGGACAACATGTCGGCCAGGGTTCTCGATCTCGTGGCGCCGATCGGGAAAGGCCAGCGCGGCCTTATCGTAGCGCCCCCGCGAACCGGCAAGACGATGCTGCTGCAGGCAATCGCAAATTCAATCACGTCGAATCATCCCGAGGTCACCCTCATTGTTCTTCTTATTGATGAGCGCCCTGAGGAAGTGACGGACATGCAGCGTTCTGTGAGGGGCGAGGTCATCTCGTCGACCTTCGACGAGCCTGCTTCGCGCCACGTTCAGGTGGCGGAGATGGTCATTGAGAAAGCGAAACGGCTCGTGGAGCACAAGCGCGATGTCGTAATCCTTCTCGACTCCATAACCCGGCTCGCTCGTGCCTACAATACTGTTGTTCCACCGTCAGGAAAGGTGCTCTCAGGCGGCGTCGACTCGAACGCGCTGCAGCGACCGAAACGTTTTTTCGGCGCGGCGAGAAACGTGGAAGAAGGTGGGTCGCTGACGATCGTAGCGACGGCGCTGATCGACACTGGTTCGCGGATGGACGACGTGATCTTCGAGGAGTTCAAGGGGACCGGTAACATGGAGGTTCACCTTGATCGCAAGCTCTCGGACAAGAGGGTCTTTCCTGCGCTCGACATCAACAAGTCCGGAACAAGGAAGGAAGAACTGCTCCTCGAGCGAAACGAGCTCAACAGAATCTGGGTCCTTCGCAAGGTGTTCAGCCCGCTCTCGACCGTGGAGTCGATGGAACTGCTGATAGACAAGCTCGACAAGACGAAGACAAACGCGGAGTTCCTCAACTCCATGAGCTCGATGTAGTTGGACGATTCAAGGGGCGAAGCTTTGGAGGGCGGCAGACGCAGCTGCCGCTTTCTGTGTAGCGTCGCGATTTCACAAAAGAGGCAGCTATGCGGCTGTCGGAAGCGTTCCGGGACGGCAATGTGGCCTGGAGACAGTCCAACGAAACGAAATCGCTCTAGCCGGCGTTAGATAGATCAGATGAAACAAAAACGAACTCCGGTGAGGGATTGTCTCTGGCGGCATTCCGCAGGGATTGCTTTCCTCATCATGGTGGTCTTCGTGGCCGGGATCGGCTTTCTCGGCTACACCTACTCGGTGGTCACTCGAAAATTTGATTCGAGTAGAAGGTGGGATCTGCCGAGCCGCATTTACTCCGACAGCACCGAGATCGTGCCGGGACTGACGTTCTCGAAGAGCATGCTCGAGCCGAAGCTCAATCACGTCGGCTATCACGAAGTGAAGCAAGAGGTCGCAAGTCCGGGCGAGTACCGTTTCAATGGCTCAACACTGGAGATCCACCTTCAGAACTTCGTCTATCCGGACATGGAGTTTCACTCGACCGCCGTCGCGATCGACATGCCTGGTGGGAGAGTCGCGAGCATTCGGAGACTCTCGGACGGCGTGGCGCTGCGTGGTGTGCGGATCGAGCCTGAGCTCATTACCTCTATCTACGACGACGTCATGGAAGACCGCCTTCCTCTATCGCTCAAAGTCGTACCAAAGGTGCTGACCGACGCGATCATCGCGACGGAGGACCGGAGCTTCTACCGGCACGAAGGGATCTCTCTCCGAGGCATCCTTCGCGCGGCCATACACGACGTACGAACAGGGACCCGAGCCGCAGGTGGCTCTACTTTGACTCAGCAGCTGGTCAAAAATCTCTACCTCAATCCCGAGCGGACATTCCGGCGGAAGGCGCTGGAAGCCGTGATGTCAATTCTGCTCGAGGCGCGCTACACGAAAAGCGACATCCTCGAGGCTTATCTCAATGAGATCTACCTCGGACAGAACGGGTCGGTGCAGGTGGTAGGAGTCGAACAGGCCTCGCAGATCTACTTCGGAAAGCGCGCGGCAGGACTGAAGCTCACTGAGGCAGCGACCATTGCAGGGATGATTCGCTCACCGAACGTCCTTTCTCCGCTCAAATATCCCGAGCGCTCACACGCACGCCGTGATGTCGTGCTTTCGCTCATGCTGGGACAGAAATTGATCACGGAGGCTCAGTATGAAGAGGCGGTGGCCTCGCCGCTGGTCGTGAACAAGTTTCCGAAGTCGCTCAGAACCGCTCCTTTCTTCATCGACTACGTGCTCAAGCAGTTGCGTGAGACCTATCCTGAGACCCAGCTGAAAACGGAGGGGCTCAGAATCTTCACTACGCTTGACACGATGATGCAGCGTTCCGCCGAGCAGGCTCTGAACTCCGGGACGGCTTCCCTCGGCAAAAAGTACAGCTGGATCAGGAAGTCTCCCACTCCTTTGGAGGGAGTGGTCGTGACTCTCCAGCCGGGGACCGGATACGTGAAGGCGCTCGTTGGCGGGCGCAGCTACTCGAAGAGTCAATTCAACCGTGCCTTCCAGGCCCGCAGGCAACCCGGTTCTCTGTTCAAACCATTCGTCTACGTCGCGGCCATGGATCCGGCCCGGGGAGACGAGGCGCTGACAGCGGCTTCAATCCTGGACGACAGCCCTATTACGGTTCGCAGCGGATCGTCGCTCTGGCGACCGCAGAATTATGACAATCAGTTTCACGGAAGTCTCACGGTCCGGCGGGCGCTCGCAATGTCTTACAACATTCCAGCTGTCCGCGCCGCAATCAACGCAGGCGTTCCCAACGTCATAAAGCTCGCATCGAGAATCGGTGTGCAGAGCAAGCTGGAACCGTATCCTTCGATTTCTCTAGGCTCTTTTGAAGTTACTCCGCTGGAGATCGCGTACGCCTATTCGGTCTTCGCAAATGAGGGCGTGAAAGCCGAGCCCATTTCCATTCTTGCCGTGGCAACCCGTGAGGGAAAGCTGCTCGAGCGTCGCGAAGTGCAGATGAAGCGGGTGGCGCCCGCGAACGTCTGCTACGTAATGAACGACATTCTGAAAGACGTGATCCGTTACGGGACCGCAGCAAAACTGGGATCGACAGGTTTCAGCCGCCCCTTTGCGGGGAAAACCGGGACGACCAACAATTATCGCGACGCCTGGTTCGTCGGTTACTCCCCGCGGGTAGTCACGCTCGTGTGGGTCGGCTTCGATGATGGTCACAGCGTTCGCCTCTCAGGCGGTGACGCCGCTTTGCCAATCTGGGCGTCTCACATGAACCGGATTGTAGGAATGATTCCGAACACCGATTTCAAACGTCCGGATGATGTCATCGAGCGCTCGATCGATTCGATGAGCGGCAGGATCGCGACCCCGTATTGTCCGAGCGCCAGGAGCGAGCTTTTTGCGCGCGGCACTGAACCGGAATCGACCTGTCACCTTCACTCGGGGTATTCGGGCTTCCCGACGGCGGGAATCGAGTCAGACGCCACCAGACCTGCTGACGAATATCCGACCCGTCCAGCGCAGTCCGCAGACGCGGGAGAGACCTCAAAACCGAAGAAAGAGAAGAGAAAGGACGGGATTCCTAGGATCTTTCGCTGGATCTTCGGAAATTGAACGACTCCGCTTCTTGTCTCCAGAGCTGGCGCCCAACTCTATGGAAAACGTGAGCGAGAAGGAAAGTGGCAACCAGTTCCTCAACGGAGTTCGGGAAAGCTCTCGCGATTTCTTCCTGTATGTTGGCGGGCTCTGGGATCTGGCTGTCCAGACTGTAAGGGAAACCTTCAGGCGACCATTCGAGACTCAGATCTTCCTGACGCAGCTCGATCAGATCGGAGTGAAATCGCTATCGATTGTCGCCATCACGGCGGTATTCATCGGGATGGTTCTTGCGCTTCAGACTGCGTATGCGCTATCGGCCTTCGGTGGAAAGCTTTTCATTGGCAAGGTCGTTTCGCTCTCACTCGTGCGCGAGCTTGCGCCCGTTCTGATGTCGCTCATGGTGGGAGGGCGTGTCGGCGCCGGAATCACGGCTGAGATCGGGACGATGAAGGTCACCGAGCAGATCGATGCGCTCAGAGCGCTGGCAACGAGTCCGATTCGTAAGCTCGTGGTGCCGAAAGTTCTCGCTACGACATTGATGCTCCCGATTCTGACCACGCTTGCGTGTGGCCTGGGGATTCTCGGCGGCTTGCTCGTCGCCGTCTTTAACCTTCAGCTGACTGCGAATTTCTACATGCGGAGCATCTGGACGACTCTGCGCTACAACGACCTCGCGTCAGGAATCGGTAAGACGGTATTTTTCGGATTCGCGCTCTCTTTGATTGCGTGTTTCAACGGACTTCGGACGTCCGGAGGGGCCGACGGCGTCGGGAGAGCAACTACGGCTACGGTAGTGACGGGATCCATCTCGATCCTCATCATGGACTTTTTTCTTACGAAGCTCTTCCTTCTCATCCAATGAGTGAAGAGGGAATTACACCGGAAAGACGCAGCGAATCACGCGACACTGCGGATCGCCGTCAGCAGGAACGCGATGTTTTTGTCGAGTTCCGGGACGTAACGAAATCCTATGGCAGCAAGAAGGTGCTGCGGGGCGCGAGCCTCAAGATCTACCGCGGCGAAGTCGTGGTCATCCTTGGAGGGTCGGGAACAGGCAAGTCCGTCACCCTCAGAAATATTCTCGGCCTCGAAATCCCCGACTCAGGAGCCGTGATCATCGAAGGCGAGGACATCGTTGACTTTCCCGAGGAAGAGCTCTATCGGGTTCGGAAAAAATTCGGAATGCTTTTTCAGAGTGGAGCCCTTTTCGATTCTATGAATGTATTCGACAACGTTGCCTATCCGTTGCGCGAGCATTCCGATCTCGCGGAAGAAGAACTGACTCGCGTCGTGCGTGAAAAACTCGAGATGGTAAACCTCCCCGATTCGGAGCATCTGATGCCCGTCGATTTGTCAGGCGGCATGAGAAAGCGCGTCGGGCTGGCGCGCTCGATCGTCCTCGATCCAAAAATGATTCTCTACGACGAGCCCACGACCGGGCTCGACCCCATCACTTCACACAAGATCAACGAGCTGATCGTAACCCTTCAATCCAAGTTGAACGTCACTTCAGTGGTTGTGACCCATGACATCCAGTCAGCATTCTCGGTAGGAGACCGCATCGCGTTCCTCAATGAGGGCATTTTCGAGTGGGTTGGAACGATGCAAGAAGCTCGCGACTCCGACCATCCGGTACTGAGAGAATTTCTTCAGACATCTGCGGTGATGGCGGCACAACCGACCAAATGAGAATGGGTTGCGGCTATTCTTTGTTTTCGCAGGTTTGCCCGGATTCCTCATGCCGCGGCACCTGTGAAGCAGCAGCTGAGAAGTTCCGGCGAACGATATGACTAAGGTACAGAAAACTTCATCGAGAAATGCACGCATCGGAGCGCTGGTCGCGGTCTCGACCATATCTTTGATGATCTTTCTTTTTTTCATCGGGTCGGAGCAGAAACTGTTTGCCCGAAAGACCGAGTACGGCGTGCATTTCACGAACGTCACAGGTCTCGCCGAGGGAAACCCGGTCAAGCTGTCAGGAGTGACGATCGGTGTGGTGAAGGACATCACCCTCCCCGAGTCTCCGAAAGAAAATACGGTCCAGATTTCGGTGATGGTCGATCGGAAGTTTGCGCCGCGGATCCGGACCGATTCGAGGGCTCGCCTGAAAAAGCTCGGACTTCTAACAGGTGACAGCTACGTCGATATCACTGCCGGGTCGCCGACCCTCGCCGAGTTGCCTGCGAAATCGATCATTCCGGCGCAGAAGGCCACCGATGTCGATGCCCTCATCGCTTCGGGCGGCGACCTGGTCGACAATTTCGTAACTATGTCGTACTCGCTCAAGAACATTCTGGGCAGAATCGACCGGGGAGAGGGGCTGATCGGTGAACTGACGTCGCAGCCTGAGACGAAACAGAAGGTGGTAGATACGGTTCTGCTCACTCTGAACCGGACGAACGCAGTTCTGGATCACGTACAGTCAGGAAAGGGACTTGTGGGTAAGCTCGTCTACGACGATGCTTACGCGAACCAGCTGACATCCTCGCTGAATAGCAGCGTCGGATCGCTCCAGTCGGTGATGGGAAACGTTCAGCGGAGCTTTGAGAGTGGCACCGGCATGCTTCCGACCTTACTCAACGATCCGCAGGGAAGAACAAAGGTCCTCGCGCTGGTGGACAATCTGCAACTCACGGCAGAGAGAATTGCTGGATTCAGTCAGGGGCTGCAAACCGGAGAAGGAATCGTCCCCAGGCTGATCAGTGATAAGGAGTTTGCCGACGAGACGCTCGCTGAGTTCCGGCTTCTCGTCAATCAGCTCAATGAGACCGCAAGGAAACTCAACAGCGGTGAGGGTACGGCAGGAAAACTCATCGCGGACCCTTCTGTATATGAATCGATCAACGACATCCTGATTGGTATCAACGAGTCCAAGATGCTCCGGTGGCTGATTCGTAATCGCCAGTCCAGCGGCACTTCGAAACGTTTCGGCGTGGAGAAGAAGGAAGCGCCCTCGGTGAAACCTCCCGGGAAGAGCTCAGACATCGGTAAGGAAAAGTCGCCAGAGGCTCAGGCACCGCCCGTCACTCCTCCAGGGGACGAAACCCCTCCTGGCAACCCCCCGGTGCCCGGTCTGCAGTCTCCGGAGTCAGGTACCAGTCCAGTGCCGGTACCACCCACTCCCCCAAATACAACGACGGTGCCCCCGAGCGGCGGCTCTCAGCCAGGCGCCAGCGCCACTCCGTGATTTCTTGCGCGGCTTCGGGTTGTGAAAGGTAATCTGCGAGTAGTGGTTGATGCCGCGCAGGCACCGGGATGGAAATCATTCTGATGGGAGCCCTCGCAAACCAGCAACGTCCGACGGAGTGAATGCATGAACATTACAGTGATCGGCACGGGATATGTCGGTCTGGTTACGGGAGCGGGTCTTTCGGACTTTGGTAACGAAGTCACCTGCGTCGACATTGACGCATCAAAGATTGAAGCACTGCAGGCCGGAGTGATTCCCATCTATGAGCCGGGGCTGCAGGCGATTGTCGCGAAGAACGCGGCGGAAGGCCGCCTCCGATTCACAACCGATCTTGGCGGGTCGATTCGCTCGGCGCGGGCGATTTTTATCGCTGTAGGAACGCCGCAGAAGAAAGATGGCTCGGCTGATCTGCGGTATGTCGAGGAAGTTGCCAGGACCATCGCCACGCACATGGATGGGCCCAAGCTGATTGTGACCAAGTCGACCGTTCCCATCGGTACCGGGCGAATCATCGAATCGATTCTCGAGGCAGCGGGCAAAAAGCATCTGGCCTCTGTGGTCTCCAATCCGGAGTTTCTCCGCGAAGGATCCGCAATCGAGGACTTCATGCGTCCCGACCGCGTTGTCATCGGCGCTTCCGATGAAGAAGCAATCGCTCTCATGAAGGAGATCTACGCTCCGCTTCACATGTTGGAAGTGCCTTTCGTTGTGACGAACGTTGAGTCGTCAGAGCTCATCAAGTACGCGGCGAACGGCTTCCTCGCCACGAAGATTTCTTTCATCAATGAGATTGCGGTCTTGTGTGAAAAGCTCGGGGGCGATGTTCAGGATGTCGCCCGTGGAATCGGACTGGATTCCCGAATCGGCGCAAAGTTTCTGCAGGCAGGGCCAGGCTTTGGAGGATCATGCTTTCCAAAAGACACGGCAGCCATCGCTGACATCGCTCGGCGCCACGGTTACACGTTTCAGATCATCGACGCTGTTCTCGCTGTCAATGAAGACATCAAGGAACGGAGCGTGCGGAAGGTGATCGAAGCAGTCGATGACGTGGAGGGGAAAGTGATCGGGATTCTGGGACTTGCGTTCAAGCCTGAGACAGACGACATGCGCGACTCTCCGACCATTCCTCTGATCGAGGGTCTTCAGCGGCTGGGAGCAAAGGTGAAGGCCTACGATCCGCAAGCGATGGAGAACGCCCGGAAGATGTTCGACGGTGTGGAGTTTTGTCATGATGCCTACCAGACGGCGAGTGACAGCGACGCCCTGGTGATCGCAACGGAATGGAACGAGTTCCGTGCTCTGAACCTGGACCGGATCAAGAGAGTGATGCGAGCTTCCGTGATCATTGATCTTCGAAACCTCTATGACCCGGTGAGAATGGAAAAGCAGGGATTTGCCTACACATGCCTTGGTCGCAGCAAGGTGATGCTGCGGGCGGCCTCGTCGCGGGTTGCCAACTGATGGGCCGCGCGCTGATTACTGGAGGAGCCGGATTCCTGGGCTCCCACTTGTGCGACCTCTTTCTCTCCCGAGGCCATGAAGTAGTCTGCATGGACAACTTCATCACCGGCAATCCCCAGAACATTGCGCATCTTCTTGGTCGCGATGGTTTCAGCTTCATCAAGTACGACGTAACGAACTACATCCATATCGACGGTCCGCTGGATTACGTCCTTCACTTCGCGTCGCCTGCCAGCCCCATCGACTACCTCGAGAAGCCCATTCAGACTTTGAAAGTCGGATCGCTGGGGACGCACAAGACCCTCGGCGTTGCAAAGGACAAGACGGCTCGATATCTGATCGCATCCACTTCAGAGACATATGGCGATCCTCTCGTGCATCCGCAGAGAGAAGATTACTGGGGCAATGTGAATCCGGTTGGTCCGCGTGGCGTCTACGATGAAGCCAAGCGGTTTGCTGAAGCAATGACAATGGCCTATCACCGGTTCCACGGGATGGAAACGCGCATCGTGCGGATCTTCAACACATATGGCGAGAGGATGCGGCTGCGCGATGGCCGCGTGGTTCCCGCGTTCATCTCACAGGCACTATCGAATGAGCCGATGACGGTTTTCGGGGACGGCTCACAGACCCGTTCGTTCTGCTACGTCTCCGATCTGATCGATGGGATCTACCGGCTTCTCATGTCGGACGAGGTCACACCGGTCAACATCGGCAACCCGGCAGAGATGACAGTGCTTCAGTTCGCCGAGGAGATCAAGCGGTTGACCAACTCCAAAGCTCCGATCGTCTTCAAGCCTCTCCCTGAGGACGACCCGAAAATTCGTCGTCCCGACATCACCAAAGCCAAGGCTCTGCTGGGATGGGAGCCGAAGGTTCCGCTCTCGGAAGGGCTTTCCCGGACTATCGAGTTCTTCAGGGGTGTTCTCAAACCGGTCTGAGCCGGTGCAACGCGGAGTTGGGCTTGGGGACATCAAACGCGACTGATTCTCATGATCACTCTAACGACATACGACCGGGCTCCGAGAATGGCTTCCGCGCCGATGACCTTCCGACAAAGTGTGTGTCTTGAGGTTTCTTCTGTTACAGGGACTTCGTCCCATGCCCTCCACTCGATGACTCCGCCACGCGAAATGCTGATGGCGTCCTCGCGAAGACTTGCGATCATGGACAGTCGCACCGTCGTCTCCGTACCTCCCGTATGATCCTCCGTCTCGCGGTCACGCTGATGGCAGTCTCAATGCTCACTGCCATGACCGTCGCTGCGGATGGATTGAGACCGCGTTTGGCCCATCCACGGCTCGCCTTCCTCGAGGAAGCCACGTCTCTGATGTGGGTGGGTGCCCATCCCGATGATGAAGTGTTAGTGAGTCCGATCCTGGCCTCTGTGTGTCTCGGCGACGCGGCTGTCTGCTCGCTCTTGATCCTCACGAGAGGAGAACAGGGCTCATGCCTGCTGCCCGCTGGCTGTGGCGTGGCCCTGAGCACGGTTCGGAGTGGAGAAGCCGGTCGCGGCTCAGACTTGTTTCAAGCTGACTTGATTCTTCAAACGCTAGCTGACGGCGGGGGTCGGCCAGATGGTAGTGCGCCGAACTGGGAAGCCGCGTTCGGTGGCCGGGAGCGACTTGTGGCTAGATTCGCGACGCTGATCGAGGCCGTGGCACCCGAGGTCGTCCTGACTTTCGATCCGCGTCACGGGACAACCTGCCACCCAGATCATCGAGCAACGGGACAGCTGGTCGTGGACGCGCTCCGAACTCTCGCGCGACCGCCCAGGCTCTTCTTTCTAGAGACCAGGGCCAGGGTGACACTATCGCCCGTGCGGATGGAGTTGCATTCCCCTGCGCCTCTTGGAGCGTTGATCAGAAGGTTCGACGCCAACAGGTCTTTATCGGGATCCACAGAGACCGGCTGGGACTGGATGCTGAAGTCAATGAGGATTCATCGGAGTCAATTTGATGATGCCTGGCTTCGCGCGGTCGAGCAAGTACCGGAAGCGCAGCGAGTGGTCTATTACGCATCGGCCGAGGCAGCCTCGGCTGTGACGCTGGACGAGTGTCATTAGCCCTTCCAGCAGCTTCACCGATCATTATCCGACTCTACAACAAGCAAAGATCGGATGAACAGGCGGGCATGCTGTTCACAAACCTGTTAGGCGCCTAACCCGCATTTCTCACAGCTTTTCACCGCGAGGCGACGGATAGCGGCCTGTCTGAGTCGTTGCACAACGGCTCTCTACGCTGGCTTGCTGGGCCGCGTTTTTTTGCGACATACTTTTAAATGGCCTGATGCTTGTCTATCTTTCGCGCAAGACAGACGGGATTGTCGGTCCCCGCACTCACCAGACTTCGCAGCGTTTTGCCTCCGGACGAACCATCGCCGCGCCTTCCTTGCAGCCGAACGTCTTTGCAAAGTCGGGTAGATTCGCGACCGATCCGATGACCCGGTACTTCGCGACGGGATGTGGATCGTTCTGAATCATCAGGCGCTGAGTCTCCGGCCGCGTTTCATCGCCTCGAAACTGACCCCAGGCAATGAAGAACTGTTGCGCCGGCGTCAAGCCATCAATGACCGGAGCCGGGCGGGTCTGCTGCGCCTTCTGGAATGCCAGCCAGGCGATCTTTGCTCCCGCAAGATCGCCGATCGCTTCCCCTAGTACCAGCTTGCCATTGTGATGAATGCCAGGCTCGATGAAGTAGCTCTCGTATTGATCTGAGACGCACTGCGTCTTTTCCTGAAATCGTTTCAGGTCCTCTGCTGTCCACCAGTTGTTCAGGTGGCCGGTAGCGTCGTATTTTGCTCCCTGATCGTCAAATCCGTGACTGATCTCGTGGCCTATCACGACGCCAATCGCACCGTAGTTGATGGCGTCCGCAGCGCGAACATCGAATGCCGGCGACTGAAGGATTCCGGCAGGAAAAACGATCTCGTTGAGCAGCGGATTGTAATAGGCGTTCGAGGTCGGTGGCGTCATCCCCCATCGAAGCCGGTCGACGGGCTTTCCGATCTGTGATCGATCGTCCGCCGTCGCGTGTTTGAGTCCTGCGACGACATTCTCCCAATGCGAGGATCGCGCGATGGGTACGCGGCTGTAGTCGATCCAGCGGTCGGGATAGCCAACCTTTGGATTGAACGTTGCCAGCTTGGCCATGGCCTGCTTTTTTGTAGCGGGACTCATCCAGTCGAGGCCGCGGATGGTGTCGCCCATTGCGGAGAGCAGATTCTTCACCAGCTCCTGCATTTTCGCTTTGGCCTCGGGCGGGAAGTAGCGCTCGACGTACCGCTGTCCGAGAGCTTCTCCGAGGAGCGCATCGTCTGCTTCGACGCAACGCTTCCAGCGTGGTTTCATTTCTTTCTGTCCACGCAGGAACTTTCCGTAGAATTCGAAGTCGGCCCGGGCTATCGTCTCGGACAGATGGTCGGCGGCGCCGTTGATGACGTTCCAGGCCAGATAGCTCTTCCATGCGCGGAGAGGTGTCGATCGCAGCTCCCGTCCGACAGCGGCCATGAACAGTGGCTGGTCGATGTTGAGGTCGTCGTGCGGGACTGAGGCGCGGTCGAAATAACGCGTCCAATCGAATCCCGGAGTCATCCGCTGAAGAGTGATGAGCCTGTGCTTGTGATCCGTGGATGCCGGGTCGCGAAGGGACACGTTGTCGAGTGAGGCTGCCGCAAGCCGTGTCTCCAGCGCAAAGACTGCATCGGCTGCGTTCCTGGCGGAGGCAGTGCTCGACCCGGTCAGCTCGAACATGCGCCCTACATGTTTCACATACTCCCGTCTGGCATCGGCGAATCGCTTATCGGGCTTGAAGTAATAATCGCGGTCGGGAAGTCCGAGACCGGAAGCGCTGACATTCGCAAGGACTTGCGTAGGGTTGTGATTGTCCGGCGAAGATCTAACGGCGAACGGCGCGTAGATCTGAAGCTCGTGCAGATTTGCGATTGCGTCCTGTAACTCGTCCCGATTTCGGATGGCGCGGATTCTGGCTAGAAGTGGTTGTATTGGCTTGCTTCCAAGCTCGTCGATCCGCGACTGATCCATGCATGCGCCGTAAAAGTCACTGATCTGCTGGTCAATTGAGCCCGTGGGCCAGTCTTTCCGCCGCGAGGTTTCGTCGAGCAGTTCGCGAAGCTGATTCTTCGCCTGCTCTCCGGCCGCCCAGCGCCGGCTCCAGCGATTCATCGACGCCGGGATCGGATTCTCGCGCCGCCAGGCACCGTTTGCATAGTCGAAGAAGTCTGTGCAGGCGTCGATGTTCTTGTCGACGTCTTCGATGTACACCCCGCGCTCGTTCGGCGGTGTCTGCGCGGAGAGCGCCGTGGAGAAAAGGAAGGCCACAGTGATGAGGATGTTTCGCATCAGGGGAGTATACGTCCGTCGTTCAGGGATGGCGGGAGCGGTTAGCCCGTGTCGCGGCAAAGGTCTGTGAGAAATGCGGGCTAGAATGGCAGCATGGTTTCCGGTCTGACCGCGGGATTTCTGCTGGACCGCCAGTGGCACTGGCTGAGGGGTGAGATGGACCAGAGCAAGCGACCGGCACTCCTCACGCTTTGCCGGATTCTCGCCGATGAGCACGTCCCCTATGCCATCATCGGCGGGCTGGCTCTTCAGGTTCATCATCGGGAGCCTCGGACGACTCTCGATATCGACATAGCCGTGCTGAATCGAGAGACGATTCCGCGAGACGCTATGAGGGCCGCTGGGTTTGAATTCGGCGCAGTCTTGCGACACTCCGAACACTGGGCTGCAGCCGACGGAACTCCAGTGCAGTTCAGTGACGACCCTGTACTGGCCCACGCGGTAACAGAGGCGGTCGAGGTTGTTCTCGAGGGAGTGACACTGCGAGTGATCGCCGTGAAAGACCTCCTCCACGAGAAGCTTCGAGCCGGATCTGATCCTGCTCGTCGACGGTCCAAGCGCCTCCAGGATCTGGCCGACGTTCAGTCCCTACTCGAAGAAGATCCCGGTCTGGCTCACGAGCTCACAGAAACAGAGCAAGCCCTGCTCGATAAGCTCCCGCGTTGATCCAGGCGAAGCCCGGACCGGGATTACCGGAGAATCGTCTCTTCCCTTCGTGGCCCTGTGGAAATGATTGAGACAGGTGTTTCCAGCTCATCTTCCACGAAGGCAATGTAGTCCTGCGCTTGCTGCGGCAGCTCCTCAAACGAGCCGGTGCCGACGGTTGAGCGTTGCCACCCTTTAAAAGCGCGATATTCAGGCCTGTAGTCGCCGTCGTTGACGCCGTAACGCGGGAAGGTCTTCATGCTCGTACCTCGGACTTTGTAGCCGACGCAGACCTGGATCTCTTCCAGCTCATCGAAGACGTCGATCTTCGTCAATGCGATCTGGTCAATCCCGTTCAGCATCGCCGTGGTTCGCAAGATTGGGAGGTCGAGCCATCCGCAACGGCGGGGGCGTCCCGTGGTCGTGCCGTACTCATTTCCCCTGGCGCGGAGATGATCGCCTGTCTTGTCGAGCAGCTCGGTCGGGAAGGGGCCGCCGCCTACTCTGGTCGTGTATGCCTTTGCTACCGCGATCACACCGTTGATGTGACGCGGAGCAACTCCGAGACCGGTTGAGATGCCACCGACGACGCAGTTTGAGGACGTGACATAGGGATAGGTTCCGTGATCGATGTCGAGCAGGGAGCCCTGCGCTCCTTCGAACATCACCTTCTTCCCGTCTCGGATGAGGTCGTTAATGAGTAACACAGTGTTCTCGACCATGCCGCCGAGGAGCTCACCGAAGCGGAGATACTGGTCGACCAGCTCTTGAGGATCGAAGCCTTCCTTGCCGTACACAGTCGTCAGAACCGAGTTCTTTTCCGAGCAGGCGAACTCGATCTTTTGCTTGAGAATCGCAGGGTCGAGCAGGTCCCCGATGCAGATTCCGTAACGGCTGACCTTCGTTTCGTACGCCGGGCCGATGCCTCGTCCCGTGGTTCCAATTTTCGCCTTGCCTGCGGATTCTTCACGCGCGACGTCGAGTGCTCGATGGTAGGGGAGGATGCAGTGCGCTGACTCGCTGATTTTGAGGTTTCCGTCGAACGTGACCCCGAGCTCGCCCAGGCTTTTCATCTCGTCGAGCAGTGCCTGGGGGTCGATCACCATCCCGTTGCCAAGGATGCAGAGTTTTCCCGGGTGGAGGATGCCGGAGGGAATCAGGTGGAGTGAGTAGTGCCGGTCGGCAAACTTCACTGTATGGCCGGCGTTGTGCCCGCCCTGGAATCTGGCGACGACGTCGAAGTGCTCGCAGAGAAGATCGACGATCTTCCCTTTACCCTCGTCGCCCCACTGGGCACCTATGACAGCTACGTTCTGTCCTGGGAGTTTCATGAGCGCGGGGAGCCTAGCATGTTTCGACCGCCTCGCTGGCGAAGCCTTTGGAGTGCGGCAGCCGCAGCTGCCGCTTTCTGTGTCACTTCATGAAGCGGTTGATTCATCCGCGTTCGACTCAAAAGCGGCAGCTGCGGCTGCCGCACTCCAAAGCTTCGCCTCAGCCGGGCCGGAGCTTCGAGGGCCGCTCCGCTCCCAAAGCAGCGATCGGTCCATTGATGCACGACCATGCACGCCATCTCGCCGCGATTTGCGACACACTTCAGTTGGGCTGTGAATCGATTGGATCGTTGCGACGTATGATTGTTTCGAGAGAGAGGGTCCCAGTGCCACGGAAGAGCCCGAACAAATGAAAACGATCACGATCGACGGCTCGTCGATGACACTGAGCGACGTGCGCGCTGCTGCGTTCAGGGAAGTGAAGTTCCAACTCTCCGATGACGCAAGGCGGCGAATGAAGGCCTCCAGACTTCTCGTGGAAGAGATTACCGCGAAGGGGTCTCAGGTCTACGGGATCACGACAGGCTTCGGCGTCTTTTCGGATGTCGCCATCTCGCCTGACAAGACGCGAGAGCTTCAGCGGAATCTGGTTTTGTCTCACTGTGCTGGCGTTGGCGACCCGTACTCAATTGAAACTTCCAGAGCGATGATGATCCTCAGGGCGAATGCTCTGGCGAAGGGATACTCAGGCATCAGGCCGGAGATCGTCGACCTGCTGGTCATGCTGCATCGAGAGGACATTGTCCCGATCATTCCATCACAGGGATCTGTCGGCGCCTCGGGGGATCTGGCGCCACTGGCGCATCTGGCGAGCGTCCTGATTGGAGAGGGAACTGTCTGGCGTCGAGGGAAGAAGGTTGGGGCCATGGTCGCGCTGGAAGCCGCAAGGGTCTCGCCCGTCACGCTGGAAGCAAAGGAAGGTCTTGCGCTCATCAACGGGACCCAGGCGATTACGGCTCAGGGTGGGCTGGCCCTGCACAAAGCCTCCACTCTGTTGGATCTTGCAGATTTAGTCGGAGCGATGAGTCTCGACGCGCTGCTCGGTACGGATGCAGCATTCGATGAACGCGTTCATCTGGCGCGCCCGCACGCGGGACAACTTCATGTCGCTGCACACCTCCGAGGACTGCTGGAAGGTAGCGGGTTACGAGAATCTCATCGCGACTGCGAGAGGGTACAGGATGCCTACTCACTGCGGTGCATGCCTCAGGTTCACGGCGCGGTACGCGATGCAGTAATGTTTGCCACGGCCACCATTGAGATTGAGATCAACTCGGCTACGGACAATCCGCTGATTTTCGCGGAGGAACATGCAGTGATCTCCGGCGGGAACTTTCATGGAGCCCCGGCGGCCCTGGCCTGTGACATCGCGGCCATCGCACTGACTGACCTCGCCTCGATCAGTGAGCGAAGAATCGAGCGACTGGTGAATCCCCAACTCTCGAACGGACTGCCGGCATTTCTAGTCAGGGACGGAGGGCTGAACAGCGGTTTCATGATTGCTCAGGTAACGGCCGCTGCTCTCGTCTCAGAGTGTCGAGCGTTCGCGCATCCGGCTTCTGTCGATTCGATCCCGACCTCGGCGAACAAAGAGGATCACGTCTCGATGGGTCCGATTGCATCGATGAAGCTGGCCAGGGTGGTAGAAAATGTCGCCGCCGTCCTTGCGATCGAGGCGATCTGCGCGGCACAGGCGATCGAGCTGCGGCGGCCGGTCACGAGCTCCCCTCGAATTGAGAAGGCGTTCGACGTCATTCGGACGCGCGTCCCATTCTGGGAAAGCGATCGGTACCTGCACGCAGACCTCACTGCGGCCATCGAGCTCCTTCCGGCGCTTCACAAACTGATGACTTCCAGAGGTTTTTAGGGCTTTGTCGCCGTAGCCCGCATTTCTCACAGACCTTCGCCGCGAGACGACGGATAGCGGCCTGTCTCGTTCGTTACACGGCAATTTCGCTCCTCGACATAGTGTCGACTATGCCTTCGTCGCAAAATCGCCGTGCGCCTCGCATCCAGGCCACTCTCCGCCGTCTCACGACAAAGGTCTGTGAGAAATGCGGGCTAGAAGACTTCATGGGCTTGGAAGTTGCCGGCTCCAGTGGGAAGATGGGCCCATGAAGCTGGCGACGTTCTTCGGAGGTGTTCCATGGTTCCAGACGTAAGCAGGCCTACTTTGGATGGGGGACCGCCGCAATACGTTTCCATCGACGCCTTCGTCGAGGGAATCAGGGCGATCTCCGAAGGTGTGATCACCAAACCAATCGTTTCAGATTACCTTCAGAACAATGTCGTGAACCCGGCCGACTTTGAACGATTCAAGCATTGGGAGGCCGAGCGGCACACACGGAATCTCATCTTCCGAAATGAGATGATCGAGATCATGCTGATCTGCTGGAACATCGGCAACCAGACACCACTTCACACCCACAACGGGCAGCTCGGCTGGATGGAAATGATCGAGGGGAAGTTGAAAGTGGAAAACTTCCGACACCTCGCGTGCAACAAGCCGGAGAATCAGGAAGTGGTGGGGCTCGATTGCCTCGCGGGCGCAACCTCAATTCAGATGGCGCACATTGACGACGAACTGGTCACTCCGGGCGGCGCACTGAATACGGTTGACAAGAATCATACGATCCACAGGATCTCGAATCTTCCCGAGTGGAATGAGCGCGCGGTGAGTGTGCACATCTACTCTCGCCCGATCGACTCGTGTGTGGTCTTCGATCTCGACGCGCAGCGCTGTTACCGGCGCGATCTCAAGTACGATTTCTAGCCGGCTAGCCCGGCATCCTATGGAACTTCGGGCGTCTGCTGCCTTCACATAGCGCCTCGCTGGCGGAGCGACACGAAGCGATTCGCGCCGAGGATCAGGTGATCGGCGATCTCCACGCCGAGAAGTTTCCCGGCTTCAACAATCTTTCTGGTGAACATGAGGTCTTCCGCGGACGGCGCAGGATCGCCGGACGGGTGATTGTGAAAAATGATCACAGACGCGGCGTTCTCGTCGAGGGCATGACGAAGCACATCGCGTGTCGATACTGTCGTTGCATTCAATGTCCCGACATAAATCTCCCGTTCGCGTATCACGCGATTCTTGGAATCGAGATAGACCGCGCCCAGACGCTCCTGCACATGATGCGAGTAGCGCGCGATGAGAGCAGGCGCGATTGAATCGGGACTCCTCACCGGGTCACCGACTCGGTCGGGAAGTGCGGCCAGTCTGCGTCCGATCTCGAGTGCAGCTGCGATACGCGCACACTTCGCCGCTCCTACACCGGCCACTCGCTTTCCCGACGTCCACTCTTTGCGGGAGAGTGAGATCAGTCCCTCAGAGAGCAGTTCGCGAGCGAGCTGAATTGAGCTCTTACCGGCAATCCCCGTCCCGAGAAGAATTGCGACCAGCTCGCTGTCCGAGAGGCTCGGTGCGCCGTGAAGGAGCATGCGTTCTCTGGGTCGTTCGTCAGTGGGAAGATCCGCAATCATGTTGTGCGTCATTTGAGACCCCTCGAGATGGCGTGCACAAGGAGCGGGAGGGCCTGAGCTGCGGGAAGCTCGAGGGCGAAGTTCAGCAACGGACTGATTGCAGAAGCGACCGGATTGACTTCTACTGACAGCGAGCCTCGAAAGAGACTTACCAGCCCTGCAGCCGGCTGGACGACCCCGGAGGTTCCTACAACCAGCAGCAGCTCGGCGCCGGCTACTGCGTCCGCCGCGATCTCGAGGTGCTGAGGATCAAGTGCTTCGCCGAACCAGACGACGTCCGGTCTGAGGAGTGAACCGCAGCCGCAACGTGGGGGCAGTAGAGCGAACGCCTCTTCGGCAGGCACGACCGTGCCCTCGCGGACGCAGCGCGCTCTGAAGAGATTTCCGTGTAGCTCCACCACATCATCCGAGCCTGCCCGTCCGTGGAGCCCATCAACATTCTGTGTAATCAGTGTCAGTTGTACTGCGGATATCCGAGCCAGCGCTGCCAGGGCCCGGTGCGCCTCATTTGGCAGGGCAGCTCGAATCAGGTTTCGCCGCCACTCATACCAGCGCCAGATCTGGAGAGGATTCCGTTCAAACGCCGAGGGCGTCGCGAGCTCCTCGGGACGAAGACCTTCCCAGAGGCCGCCAGCACCCCGAAATGTTGGGATTCCACTTTCTGCTGAAACGCCGGCACCCGTCAGGACGGCCACCGCTCGAGGACGCGCCTTCTCGATCGCGAGGATTACTTCATAGATGCTGTTTGCCATACCGATTTTTTGTGGTTGCAGACCCGCGAGGAAGGTAGGGAATCGACGAGAGTGTCGAGTCGGAGAGCGGGTGTGCCGCAGAGGAGCGGCCGGTGGGCAAGCGGATCTTACAACAGGTGGGCGATGCTTTCGCTTTCTTATTCGACTCGAGATGTGGGCTTGTGGCGTGCGACCGACCCCGCTGGAGGCTTGTCGCCGAACGCCAGAAAGATCGGTGGTCGAAGCACCTGCGCTTCTTGAGTGGGCTAAGCCCGCATTTCTCACACTCCTTCTGCTGCGGCAGCGGATAGCGGCCTGTCTGCTTCGTTGCACGACGGTTTCGCTCCTCGACATAGTGTCAACTATGCCCTCGTCGCGAAACTGTCGTGCGCCTCGCATCCAGGCCACTCTCCGCTGCCTCGCAACGAAGGAGTGTGAGAAATGCGGGCTACAGCGGCAGATTTTTCTCGTTCACCTGAACGAATGCATCTTTCCGAAGGCGTTCGATGTAGGCCTTGTAGTCGCGCTGGAACGTCTCCTCGCTCGCATCCTTTCGTAGACGATCTCTGACCGATTCGAACGAAGGTACTTCGGACGGGAGCCGCTCCTCGACCTTGAGGATATGGATGCTGGACTTGAGCTCAACCGGACCAGCGATACCGGCACCATTGAGATTGAAGACGGCACTGTCGAGATCCGTCAGTAACTCCCCCCGCGCGATCTCTCCGAGCTCCCCTCCCTTCTCTTTGGTCGGTGACTCAGAGAGCTCCTTAGCCAATGTTTCGAATGTCTCGCCGGCGCGGACCCTTCTGGCAATGTCCTGAGCCTTGCTGCGCGCTGCAGCCAGGGCCGGAGCGCTGTCGTCTGCAGGCTTGAGGATGACGATTTCCCGCACTCTTGCGCGCTCGGGCAGGCGAAACTGATCGCGTTCCCTTGTGTATCGCTCTCGCAGCTCGCGGTCGTTCAGATCTTCGCGATTCCGGAGCTCTCTGGCAAAGACCTTGTTCGTGAGGAGGGAGTCTCGCAATCTTGACTCCATGTCGGCCCGAGTCATCCCCGACTTGCGAAGCGAATCGACGAACTGCTCATCGGTCTCGAGCCCGTACTGACCCTTGAGACGTTTGACCGCTTCGGCAATTTCCGCGGGTGAGACGCTGAGGCTGAGTCTGTCAGCTCGATCTTTGATCAGCATCTCATTGAGCATGTCGTCGATAAGGGTCTTCCTGAGCTCGCTGCTCCGGCCCGCAACCTGGTCCGGTGGCAGAGACTGTCGCAGCTCGTTGAGGCCATCCTCCAGTCTCTTGACGTACTGAGAGCGGGTGATGATCCGGTCGCCTACCCTCGCTACGATGCTTTCGACCAGGTCGGCAGCGTGCGAAGAAGTCGCGATCAGGAGAGTGAGGGTGGCAACAGCTAGTTTAGTCATGCGTGAATTTCCTCGTCGCAGATTCAACGGTGGCAGAGGGGTAATTATTCGTTTTTCGACCTCGGCATTGCGCCATCGTATGGAAAAGGGAGCCGTTTTGTCAGGATCGTGACAGCGACGTCGCGCCGGGCCTTCGCGAGAAGGTCGCTCAGGGCCTGACGCATCGAGTCTTCTTTGATCCGGGCGCGGATGATCGGCTCGGCCACCCCGAGCTCAACGACTCCTGCGGGTCGGCGTGCGTCGACCTGGAAGATGTGGAATGTGGAGTCCGCCCTGATCACGCGGCTGCCGGCTCCTGGAGTCATCCTGAAAATCTCCTCCTCGAACAGTTTGGGAAGCTGCCCGCGACTCACGAAGCCGATGTCACCGCCGCTTGCAGCATTCGGGGCGGTTGAGTGCTTCTCCGAGAGCTCGGCGAAGCTGGCGCCTCGACCGAGCTCGGTCACGATCTTGTTCGCGAGCTCTTCGTCGCGCACCAGGATCTGGCGGACATGGAGCTCCTCGCCGGTCGCAAATTCTTCCTTCCGACGCAGGTAATAGTCGCTCACGCGCTCAGCGGAAGGTTCCGGTACGTCTGCCGTTGCTCCCGATACGAGCTGCGCACGGCGAAGCTGGTCGCGTTTTTCGGCCGCGGTCGATCCGGGATCTTTCCGCACGGCTGCGGCGATGACGTCAGCGGGTATTTCGACTCCACGCAGAGCTGCGTACTCAGAGAGGAGCACCTCTTCGAGGTACTGGTCCAGGAGGGCGCTCGATACGGTGGGCGCCATCTGCGCGAGATCAGTCCCGGCATTTCGCTCGAGGTAACGTTTGAAGTCATCAATCGTCGAGTAGCGGACCCCGACGCGGGCAATCGCCTGCGGAGGAATTCCAGCACTCTTCCGACAGGACGTTGCGAGAGTGGCGCAGCAGAGGCCGGCCAGAAGTGCCCATCGGGATGTAGACCACGGTTGCATGAAGGATTGGGGTGAGGAGCGGAGTCTAACACGGCGCTGAGACATGAACGCAGGCCGCGCATGCCAGGAATACGCGCGTTTTCAGCTCGGGATGAGACCGGTTCACTGACTGACGTCGTTGAGCCGCGAAGCGGCGTATCCCTCTCCCCGGCGGGGAGAGGGAAGCGAGCGGAGCGAAGAGAGGGAGAGGGGCGTGAAAGTCTTGCCAGTCCGTTGAAAAAAGGCGAGGTCTTCCTATCTCTCGCGGCCCCTCTCCCGGTCGCTTACGCGACCACCCTCTCCCCGCCGGGGAGAGGGATTCGCCCCCTTCGGGGCGCGAGTCCCGCCGGGTCATCACCTCTTCCCCAGCTGCCTCACGCTGTTAACCCGCTCGGATGACACCTGGCAGCGCGAAAAACGACATGGAACACACGGGGAGAAGGAGGCGCTAGGCCGCGAGCGACGTCAAAATCATCCCGATCTCGGCAATCACTTCACCGCCCGCCGATGCGAGTGGCAGCGAGAGCGCGCCTGCTGGAGAAAATCTGGCTCCCTCCTGCTCGTTGAGGAGAGTGAGGAGCCGCGCGGGATCGATTCGGGAATCCGGTCGCAGCTTGAGGACCACGCGCTGTCCTTCGCGAACCGCTGACAGCACCCCGATCGACTGCGCAAGCTGCTTGAGTTGAACGAACGCGATAAGGTTCTCAACGCTTGGAGGGAGTGCCCCGAAGCGATCGCGCATCTCCGATCGTATGACCTCGAGCCTCTGAGCGTCCGCTGCCGAAGCAATCTTCTTGTAGAAGGTCATCCGGAGGCTCTCTTCATCCATGTAATCGCGTGGAATGTAGATGTCCACTCCAAGATTCATCGACGTGTCGACAGCCTCCTCGACCTTCTCTCCTTTCATCTCCTTGACTGCCTCGTCGAGGAGCTTGACGTACATTTCGAAACCGACGGCCGCAATCTGACCCGACTGTTCGCCTCCGAGGATGTTCCCGCCTCCCCGTATCTCCAGATCCCTCGCGGCGATACGGAATCCCGCACCGAGGTCGGAAAACTCCTGGATCGCTGCCAGACGCTTCCGGGCATCGGAGCTGAGGATTTTGTCGGAGGGGACCAGCAGATAGCAGAAGGCGAGGCGATCGCTTCTGCCTACCCTTCCACGAAGCTGATAGAGCTGAGACAGGCCGAAACGCTCGGCATGGTTGATCAGGATTGTGTTGCAGGCCGGGATGTCGATTCCATTCTCGATGATCGTCGTCGCAAGGAGAACGTCGAACTCACGCGCGATGAACGCGCCCATGGCCTTTTCGAGCTCGCGCTCGTCCATCTGCCCGTGACCGACGATCACTCGGAGCCCCGGTACGATCTTCTCGAGGCTCTCCTTCATCGCGTAGATCGACTCCACCCGATTGTGTACGAAAAAGATCTGGCCTCCTCGACCTAGTTCGAACTCAATTGCTTCACGGATGAATTCGAAGTTGTAGGGAACGACGGCGGTCTGGATCGCGAGTCGGTCTTTTGGAGGCGTCTCGATGACCGATATGTCGCGAATGCCGACGAGAGACATGTGCAGGGTTCTTGGGATCGGCGTGGCCGACATCGACAGGACGTCTACCGCCTTTTTGAGTTGCTTGAGCTTCTCCTTCTGGCCGACGCCGAAGCGCTGCTCTTCGTCGATGACTACGAGACCGAGGTCTTTGAACTGAAGGTCCTTCGAGAGGACGCGATGCGTGCCGATGACAATATCGATCTCACCGGAGCCGAGTTTTGCGACCAGCTCTTTCTGTTCTTTTGCCGAGTAATACCGGCTGAGTAACGCGATCGATACGGGAAACGACGCGAAGCGCCGCATGAAGGTCCGATGATGCTGATAGGCGAGGATTGTGGTGGGCGCAAGGAAGGCGACCTGCTTTCCGTCCATCACGGCCTTGAACGCAGCGCGCATTGCGACTTCCGTCTTTCCGTATCCGACATCGCCGCAGAGAAGGCGGTCCATTGGCTTGTGCGACTCCATGTCGCTTTTGAGATCTTCGATCGCGGAGAGCTGGTCGTCCGTCTCGTCAAACTCGAAAGACTCTTCGAATTCGAATTGCCAGGGCGAGTCCTTACTGAAGCGATGGCCTTTGACCATCTGCCGCGTGGCGTAGAGCTTGAGCAGCTCGTCAGCCATGTCGCGCATCGCTTTTTTCACGCTTGCTTTGGTTCGAGCCCAGCTGGTTCCGCCAAGCTTGTCGAGCCTGGGAGGTGTCTCGGCGCCCCCTGAGTATTTCTGGATGAGATTGAGACTCTCCATCGGCAGCAGCAGCTTGCCGCCATCGTGATACTCGAGCTCCATCACTTCGCGATCAGTCTCACCGAATGGAATGCGTTGTAGTCCCTTGAATCGCGCGACTCCGTGATCGACGTGAACGATGTAATCACCGACCTTGAGATCACGGAGATCGGTCAGGAATGCCTGGGTCGCCTTTTTGCGGCTCACAGTGCTGCTGCCGCTGGTTGGGGGATCGAACAGGTCCCACTCGGAAAGAATTGACAATCCCGCTTCGCGGAATCGAAATCCGCGCGCCAGCGCGCCGTTCGTCACGGTCAGTACCGGGGCGGGAGTGTCCCCTTCATCCCGGTAAGGTACGGAGAACTCACGGAGGAGGCGCTCGATCTTCTCGCGGCCGCCGCGTGTTGCGATAAAGAGGATGGGGTTGAGCCCGGCCGCAATTTCCTCCTGGAGGAACGCTGCGAGCTCACCCAGACGGTTGACGAAGACTTCCGCAGCCGGAGCCGCGATGTGCAGCGCTTGTCTGTCGTCGCGACCCTCGATTCTGAGCTCTGACATCGCGAGGTGAGCCCGGTCCAGGAAACTGCTGATCTCCGAAGGTGGCGTCAGTAGTTTTTCGGGAGGGTAGATCGCCTTGCCTTTCCCGGCCGCTATCTCGTACTCGTTGCGCAGCAATTCCCCATATTTTTCGATCGAGTTTCGGACCTGATCGGGCTCGAAAACGGTAACCAGCCAATCCTCGCCGAGGTAATCGGGAAATGAGACGCTGGCTGAAGCGATCGGAAGGTAATGGTCGAGCCCAGGGAAGCTCGCGCCCTCGCTGAGCCGTTCGACCTTGTCGTTGAGGTCGCGCTTGTACAGAGGGTCATTGAAGTCGACCGACAAGCGTCGCGCGAGCGCCGTGCGCGATTGCTTATCAAACGGAAACTGCGCGACCGGCTCGATATTGAAGGACGCGAGGTGATCGCTCGAGCGCTGCGTTTCAGCATCGAAATGACGAAGCGACTCGACGTTGTCACCGAACAACTCGATTCGCACCGGCAGGTCTGCGTTGGGAGGATAGAAGTCGAGAATCCCGCCACGAAACGCGAACTCGCCGATCTCCCCCACGAGGTCCGTTCTGACGAAACCGTTCTCGACAAACTTCTGGAGCAGCTCTTTCACATCGAGCTCAGTGCCGGTTGTGATTGTCGTGATTCGCGAAGCGAAGCTGGCTGGCTCCGGAAGGCGGTTGAACAGGGCTCGCACCGGGAGCACCAGCGTGTCGACGGACCGTGTCACCAATCGACCAAGAGTTCGGACTTCCTCTCGCACCACTGCCAGTGAGGGGGCTACCTCCTGATAGGGAGAGAGTGACGGCGCGGGGAAGCCTGCTACCGAGGAAGGGTCACGGTGAAAAAGCTCGAGTGCGCGCAGCAGTTGGGATGAATCAACCTCTCCCGGAACGACGATGACTAATGGTCTCTTCGCGAGCTCCTGGATGCTGCTCAACAGAGCGGCTCTTGCCTCGAGAGAGAGTCCGGTGATCTCGACCTTTTTCTGGTCCAGCGTGCTGACGAGATGGTGGACCTGGTCGGAAATCGTAAGGTGACGCCGGATCTCGCTGAGAAGAGCAGCGTTTCGTGGTTCAGTCATTGTGCAGGAAGGTTGAGTCGTCAGGTAGCGTTGGCGGGCGAGCCCATCCGGTAACGGGCGAAGAATCCCCGGCATTTCGAGGTCGTTCACAGCGAGAGGGCTTTCTAGCAGATGACACGCTGACCGATCGAAAGCGTGGCGACCTTCGGCGTCTACATCCTCCGCACCAATCGCGGCAAGACGGGGAACGTGCGCGCGCTCAAGCTACGGAGACATCTATTGCACTCTGGCCGGTGAAGGTGGACGGACTCCGTAGATTCGTCGGTATTCATTTCGATTTCGCGTGACGTTCTTCACGTAGAGCTTGGTTTCCGCGTACGGAATCGATTCGATGAAAATGTCGATGTCATCGGTGGGAGTTCTCGCAAGCCATCGGTTGACCGGGGTTTCGCCGGCGTTGTAAGCGGCGATTGCAAGCGTCTCACGGCCGTTCAATGCGTCAATTTTCTGTCGAAGTTCCGCGGCACCCATCGTGATGTTGATCGAAGGATTGAACAGATCCTCTCTCGAAGGTGGGGTGATGTTCCCGAGCGTTGCGATCCGGGTGGCTTCGGCCGGCATCAGCTGCATGAGTCCCACGGCTCCCGCACTGGAAACCACGGTCGGGTCGAAGCCGCTCTCCTGCCTGATCACCGAGGCGATCAGGTAGGGATCGACGTTGTACTTTTCCGCTGCGGGCCAGAGAACATCTCCGTAAGGCAGAGGGAAGACCATCTCCCAGAATTTCTTTGGTGCCCCCGGCGCGCCGCGGCGGATCTGTTCACGGAAGCGACGCTGCAGAAGCGAGTTTGCTCCCATCGTTTGTCCAGCTTCGGAGTAGAGTTCGGCCAGACGGTAGGCCAAAGTCAGATTGGATGGATCACGGGCGGCGAGTAGCCGAACCTCGGCCGCGGCTTCTCTCTGCATTCCGATCTGGAGCAGCTCCGCCACAAGGGCGAGGCCGGCCTCGTGGTCAGGCATGCTGATCCCGAGATCCGGGAAGCTGCTCGCGACGTCCTGTGGTACGCCGGCTCCGGGAGGCATCCCGAGGATTTCTCTGGCGCGATACGCGTAATAACTGTAGGGATAGAGCTGAATCAACCGGTTGAAAGACGCGTCTCGTTTGGCGTTGTCGTTATTTCGAGCGTGAATTTTCCCTGACCAGAAGAGCGAGTTCGTTGCGTAATCAGAATTCGGGAAGGCCTTCAAATACTTGTCGTAGGTGGCCAGAGCTTCCGAATCTTTTTTCGCGACGGTGTAAGTCCATCCGAGGGTCCAGAGGTTCTCTCCCTGCTCGCCTGCGGCGCCAGCATCGACGGCCTGAGTCAGGTAGCTGATGGCTTTGTCGGAATTCATTTCATCAGTGACGTAGTACTTGCCGAGTTGAAGCTTCGCCGCGGTAGCTTCCGGCGAGGCCGGGTATTTGGTAATGATCTCGTCGAGAATCCGGAGGAATTCTGAGTTGCGATCCGTTCTCCAGAATGCTCGTGCCCGCAGGAACTGCATCGCGACATAGTTGTCGTCGGCAGTTGTGAAATTCTCGGCGATCACCGAGTCATAACGCCTCGTGTTGAAAAAGGAACGGGCGCGAAGCGCACGGAGAGCCCCCGAGCTGGCTTTATCGGGGAAACGTCGCGCGATCCTTTCCAGAAGGTCGATTGCCTGATCGTAACGATTTACCTTCCCAATCCGATCGGCCAGCGCAGCACTATCCTCGTATGTGAGTTGATCGAGAGGGGCGCCCTCGCCCGCCTGAAGATTGCCGTACGTCTTTTCCGTGTATCGCCCCTGGGGATATTTTCGCAGGATTCGAAGGCGCAGTTGAGTAGCAAGATCCTTCATTCCGGCCGAGTCGAGTAGCCCGGCTGTGGAGACAAGGTCCGCTTCTGTGTACTCGTCGATCTCGACCGATTCGAGCATCTGGAGCTGAGCGGTTGCATTCGTCCGGTCGCCTGCCAGGGCGTAGAGACCCGGTAGCCGAACCTGGGCGGTCCGGGCTGCTGACGACGTGGGGCTCTCGGCAAGAATCTGCTGGCCCGTTGCGATCGCCTCGAGCGGTTTGCCGAGCTTCTGCTGAGCAGTCATCAGGCGGAGCCGCAGCACAGGAGCCAGGGTGGGGGATGCGCCGATCGCGGTTGCAAGAGAGCTTGCGGCTTCCTGCGGACGATCCTTCTCGAGGTAAAGAAGTCCCAGCATCGCGATCGCGCGCGATCGCGTCTGGGGATCCGGGGAGATCGCGAGGCCGCGAAGTCCCGCCTCGGCCGACTCCCAATTACCTGCGCCCTGGGCCTCTCGGACGGCGCTGATATCTGCCGGCGCGGCTGGCGGGAGAGCGGCGGGTCGAACAACGAGCGGTGTGGAGGTCGTACGAGTCTGGCCGCACGCTGCGGCGAAGCCCGTACCCACAACTACAATAAGAGCGAGTGATGTGCGTTTCACGATTCCCTCTCCTCGGCGCGCCCGGCAATTTTTTTCGTCAGCGTCGTTGCGTCAAATCCGGTGGATGTGAAGAAGCCGGCGGCGTAACAGTCGTTTGCGACAGCGAGTTCTGTAAGACCTTCTACGGCTGCAAGTCTTTCGATCTCCCGCATGAAGATGGTTCCTGCACGCTTGCGCCGTAGCGGTTGGGAGACAAAGATCTTCTGGATCGTCAGCTGAGTCTCCGCTTCCCGGGTGAGCGCGAAAGCGACGACGTCACCGGCGAGCTTACCCAGAAAGCCAGCCAGTTCTCCCTCCGCTCTTGCGGTGTCTATGCCGGAATCGAGATGTCTGATCTCGCTCCAGTCACTTACGAGGATTCGTCGAACAAAGAGTTTTTGACCTTTCATCGAGCGTCCTGGGGACTGGTCTCCGTGACGAGGGGACCCGATCGATCAACTATAGACGTTACGTTGCGGTAAACCCGTTCGGATTCCTCCCTGAATGGGAAGTTTGAGGTCCAGCATCAGTTATACTGTTCAAAATAAATATTTTCTTGACAAAAACTCCAACGGATTTACACTGACGGCACCTCCCCTTAGGTTCCAAAGAATCCAAAGAAGATGACAACTATGAACGTTCAACAGGCGATCGACCGCTTTCTCGAAGACGGACACACCCGGAATCTCTCCGAACGCACCCTGCGCGCGTACCAGTCGGACCTCACGCAGTTTCAGCACCATGTGAGTGATGCCGCTGCTACGGAGATTACACACGACGTGCTCGAAAAGTACCTCGAGATGCTCGGCACCGGGGCCTATCGTGATACGTCTATCCGGCGCAAGGTCGCTGCACTTAAGGTCTTTTTCCGATATCTCGAGGAAGACGGCGTCGTTACGGCTTCGCCTGCAAAGATGCTCAAGATTAAGCAGCCGGTCGAGAACCGGATGCCTGTAGTGCTGTCCAATCGTGAGATTAAAGCTCTTCTGGCAGCTCCTAAAAAGCTGATCGAACGGCTTGCGTCCCGCCAGAACGATTCTGCAGGGGGGCGAAATCGCTTCTTCTGCGCGGTCCGCGACAATCTCATCATCGAGTTGCTGCTCACCACCGGCATGAGGATCGGTGAGCTCGTCGCCCTGGATGTGTCCGATGTGGAGCGCGAATCCTCGCAGTTGCGCATCACGGGGCGTTCGATGCGCGGCAGATCCGTGTCCATCACCTCGGCTCCGATCATTGAGCTCCTCAACAACTATCTCGAGATGAGAAGCGAGCGGAAGCCCGATACGACAGCGCTGTTCATCGGTCGCTCGGGGACACGATTGACCATCTACTCCATCGAGAACATCTTCAAGAAGCATGTGCGAGTTGCCGAGATCAAACGTCATGTGACTCCGCATTCGCTGCGGCACACGATGGCTGCAAATCTGGTCAACAGCGGTACCGACATCCGTGCGGTGCAGGAGATGCTGGGGCACGCTTCGATTCTCTCGACGCAGGTCTACACAAAGCTGCCGCCGTTGCGTGCCCGACGAAAGGTGGAATCTCGTGACGTTCCTGTCGTGGTACTGGCGGAAGCGTCGAGCGACATGTCACCAGAGCAGACGGTTCCTGTCGACCGCCTTTCGATTCGCAGGAAGTAACTCTGGCCGTTGTCATTGCGCTTCAGCATGTGCTGTCGCGCGTCGGCCACCTGCTCTCAGCTCAGTTGGTAGAGTACAAGCTTCCCAAGCTTGGTGTCGTGGCCCGGCAGGCTGCGTTTGACTGTGTCGCACAGGCACACATAAACTGTGTTCATGAAGAATATCACCCTCAGTGTCGACGAGAAGGTCCTCTCCGCGGTGCGACAACATGCCGCCGCGCGCTCGACGTCAGTCAACCAGATCGTCCGCGACTATCTCGGCGAGATTGCGCAGCGCGACAATCGTGCGCGCGGGGCGCGCCGGCGTCTGCGCTCGCTCAGCAATCGTTCGGTCGCGAAGATCGGGCGTGCTTCGTGGACTCGCCAGGAGCTCCATGAGCGTTGACTGTTTTCTCGATACGAACGTGATCGTCTACGCTGCGGCCGGGCGTGGCGGCGAGAGCGCAAAGCGCAAACGCGCTCTCGATCTTATCGAGACTCGCGAGTTCGGACTCTCAGCCCAGGTCCTCCAGGAGTTCTACGTCACGGTCGTTCACAAGATCGAGATCCCTCTCGCGCCAATCGAGGCACTCGAGTGGATCGAGCAACTCGAAGCGTTTCCGTGTCTCCCCGTCGATTCCGGACTCGTGAAGGTCGCCGCCGAGCTCAGCCTCCGGCACCGAATCTCGTATTGGGACGGAGCGATCCTCGCTGCGGCGGAGTCTCTGGGCGCAGCGGTCCTCTATAGCGAGGATCTCAGCCACGGTCAACGTTACGGACTCGTTCAAGTCCTGAATCCTTTCATGTAGGAGCTTCCCAACTCTTGTGATCATCCGACATCACCTTGGCCATCAATGTGGCCCCCTCGGACCTGATTGGCATGCTTGCAGAGCCGCGTGGCCAACACGTCCGCCGCGGTGGCGAGCGGCGTGATGCGCAACGGCGGTGCGGGCTCAACCCGTGAATCACGGATCCATCTTGCTGACGAGCGCCATTGGGATCGCATCAAGGTTGACGCGACTCCATCGGCAAGGCCATAGTTCGCTCGATGCGCTCACTCCTTCCTTTTCGTTCCCGTCGTCATGATTGTGAGTGGATCGGAGGTCGTTACACGCTTCCGAACAAGGTTCGCGTTGGCGACGTGGTGGTACAGCCCGAAGTGGTCCTGTGGCTCGAGTTGCCGCGCGGAGTCATTGTCGGCACGAAGATCACCGTCCCAGGCGAACCGGTTCCGTTCGCGGAGACTTTGAAGGACTCGATGAAGCACCCTGCCGAGGGATCACCCAGGCAGCCGTCACGCATTCGCGTGCCGGAGGCGCAACTTGCCGAGGCTCTGCGGGGGGCGATTGGCAGCGGGGTCCCTGTCATCATCGCGCCTGTGCCCGAGTTGGACGCTGCCTTCGCGGATCTTACTCATGCGATCGCCGGAACCGAGCCTCGACCGGCGTATCAATCGTATCTGGGCGGCGGGGCGATCTCGCCGGCGGTGGTTGCCAGGCTCTTCTCCGCCGCGAGCATTCTGTTCCGGGCCGCCCCGTGGCGCCACGTTTCGGAAGAACAGATCCTGCGCGTCGATATCCCGCGTCTCGCGGTCGACGGAGGGTGTCTGTCCGTCATCGGTGGCGCGGGTGAGAGTTTCGGTTTGCTGCTTTTCCGCTCGATTGAAGCCTACAAGGCGTTCGCGAGCGGGCCGCCCGCGCCGGCAAGCGAGGAAGAGTTGTTCGCTCCGCGCCCGGATCGCGAGGCTTCCCTTCTCTCCCTTTCGTTCGACCGCAAGAAGGACCTCCCTTCTTCGATGCAACGCGAGATCGAGCACCATCGCTGGTCCGTTGCTGGAGCGAAGGCCTACCCGGCTTTGATCGCACTCGATACAGACGCGATTCCGCTACAGCCAACCGAGCGCGCTTTCCAGATCATGACTGTTTGCACATCCGCGTTCCTGGCATTCCTGGCGAGCCATCGGAATCTCTTCGATGCCGACGATCCGGAAACGATCTGCGAGTCATTCACCAGCGACGACGATGTGACGGTGACCCTTACCGCGCCGTACGGAACGAACGCACTCTTCGATGTGGAGGATTTCTTCAGCCCCGAGGCGGACGCGTTTCTGGAGCGCACTCCGACGCGGCCCGCGGCCGGAAGGAACGACCCCTGCCCGTGTGGAAGCGGAAAGAAGTATAAGAAGTGTCACCTCGACGCCGACCGCTCTGGCAAAGAACTCACATCGGAAAGCGCCCCCGTTCATGAGATGGACTTTCGCCTCGTCAGTTCCATCGGGCGATTCGCCTCCAGCCGTTTTGGTGACTCATGGCTGGGCCGCCCGGCAGAAGACTTCAAAGACGACGAGGCGGCGCTCCAGCTCTTCCCCCCGTGGGTTGCATGGACGGCAGTCGTCGACGGGAAGAGGATTGCAGATGTCTTTTTCGAGGAGAAGGGCGCGCGCCTGTCTTCGGACGAGCGCGACTGGTTTGACGCCCAGCGGCGCGTATGGCTAAGCGTTTGGGAAGTCACCAGAGTCGTTCCCGGAACGATCGATGTGCGCGACCCGCTGACCGGTCAGAAGCGTTCCGTACGGGAGGGCCGCGGATCGCGCTTGGTCGTGGCGCGCGATGCCCTGCTCGCCCGAGTGGTCGATTTTCACGGCCTCTCGCTCTTCGACGGGATGTACGGGCGCGCGCTTCCGCCCGCGGATGCGCTCGAGGTGATTCGCAGCGTTCGTTCCAAGCTGCGTGTGAGCAAGGGAGATGTCGCTGTGGAACGCTTGCAGGATCCGAAGATCGGCCGCTTCATGATCGACCGCTGGCGTGAGGCAGTTGACGATCTGGATCGCCGGGCATCCATTCCTCCGGTGCTGGAGAACACCGATGGCGATCCACTGCTGTTCGTGACCGAGTCGTTTCAGTTCGAAAACAGTGCGCGCGCCGAGATCGAGGAGCGTCTGTTGAAAATGGATGGCCTCGACGACGTCCGAACCGCGAATGGAGAAAGCGAGCTTACCTTCGTCCGCCTGGGAAATCCACTTCACAAGAGCTGGGAGAATACAGTCATGGGCCGCGTGATCGTGGCCCGGGACACGGTTAGGATCGAGACGAATTCGGAACGCCGTGCCGACGCTCTCCGGCGTCGCGTTCGCGATGCATGTGGCAGGAACATTCGAGACGGCGTGCGTCAGGCGGAGTCCCCTTCATCGCTACCTCGCGCGTCAGAGCGCGGGACGCCCCCGCCCGGCATGTCTCCCACGGAGCAGGCCCTTCTCCGCGAACTGAAGGAGGCCCATTACCGTGAATGGATCGACACCGCCATTCCAGCTCTCGGCGGCAAAACCCCTCGAGAGGCAGCGCGTTCGACGAAGTCTCGGGAGAAGCTCGATCTGCTGTTGCGGGAGATAGAGAACCGCGAGAACCGTCTCCCCGAGGCGGAACGATTCGCCATTGAACGGCTTCGCCGCGAGCTCCGACTCGATCCATGAGCAGCGACGCTGTTCAGAATGCGGACCAGGTAGGGCGAAACTCGATCCGGAGCGCTGGGGCAAACAGACGCGTTTGCTCGTGCGCCGCGGCATTCTCCTGCCGGATGGTGCCAAAAAAGGCTTTTCAGCTCGTCTTCGGTATTCCACTCTTCTTCAAACGCTGGGCCCCCCTGTCTTCCTTCGCTTCCATCGATCAACGCTACCGCAATCGAGGTCGACGCTCTGGTACCCGTGTCGCATCCTGGGCGCAGCCGCACGTTTCCGGCAGGCGAAAGCAAGGTCTCTACCGAGGCTCTACTTTGGTCTCTACGACGCACGTTGATACCCGTAGATGCGAGAGATCCGTGCTAGAATCACGCAGCACCGCTGGATCGGCGTTTCTACTGATATCTTATTGGAAAACGCACGGGTTTGCGGCATCGGGCGGGCGTAGCTCAGTTGGTAGAGTACAAGCTTCCCAAGCTTGGTGTCGAGGGTTCGAGTCCCTTCGCCCGCTCCACTTTAAACCTCTTCAGGCGTGTGACGTAGCGCCCTATCCCGGATTTCTCGGAGCTTGCGCCGTTGCCTGTTGAATGATTGCAGTGATTGTTGGATTCGCGTGATATAGGACCGTCAATGGAGTTTTTACCCGGTTCGCAACTCGGTCCCTACCAGATCATCGGACGGCTCGGTGCGGGAGGCATGGGCGAGGTATTTCGAGCCCGTGACCCCCGTCTGGAGCGAAGTGTCGCCATCAAGGTTCTCGCTCCGCAGTTGGCCTCGGACCCGAGCTTTCGCAGCCGCCTGGAGCGGGAAGCCAAGACCATCTCGCAGCTGAACCACCCGAACATCTGCACGCTCTACGACATCGGCGTCGACGATGGACGGGCTTTCCTGGTCATGGAGTTGATCGAAGGGGAGACGCTAGCCGACAGGCTGGCGCGCGGAGCGCTTCCCCTGGCCGATGTGCTCCGCTACGGTGCGCAGATCGCTGATGCGCTGGAGCGCGCCCACCGTGCAGGCATCGTTCATCGCGACCTGAAACCCGGGAATGTAATGATCACCAAGAGCGGAGTGAAGCTGCTCGATTTCGGTTTGGCTCGCAACACCGTTTCTGAAATCTCAAAACCGGACGCTCCAACAGAACAGCAACCCTTGAGCGACGCCGGAATGATCGTAGGCACGCTGCCGTACATGTCGCCCGAGCAACTGCAGGGAGGCGTACTCGACCACCGGGTCGATCTGTTCGCTCTGGGTGCCGTCTTGTACGAGATGACGGCAGGCGTCCGGGCGTTTGCAGCTGAGAACGCGGCCAGTCTCATCGCGAAGATTCTCGAGCACGACACGCCAACACTGGAATCGCGCGGAACGCTCACTCCGCCACTGCTCGAGCACGTGATCTCGACGTGTCTGCAGAAGGATCGCGACCTGCGCTTTCAGTCTGCCGCCGATGTCGCGCACGAGCTGCGATGGCTCGAGCGAAACCGAACGGCGGTGACCACGCAGCCGGAATCGGGATCGACTCGTTCAGTCTGGCTCTGGCCGTCCATAGCAGCGCTCGCGGTGACCGCGGCAGGCGTAGCAGGATATTTCGCCTGGCGGCATGCCGATCGCCCGTCGCCGTTTGCCGCCGCTACGTTTCGGCAGATGACCTTCGACAGCGGCGACGAGCGCGAACCGGTGATTTCGCCCGACGGAAAGCTATTCGCCTTCGTGAAACTCGTCGACGGGCAACGCGACATTTTTCTTCAGCGGATCGACGGCCGCAGTGCCATCAATCTCACCAACGAGAAGCAGTTCGACGACAGCGAGCCGTCCTTCTCCCCTGATGGCAGCCAGATCGCCTTCCGCTCAGAGCGTGACGGCGGCGGGATCTTCCTCATGGGTGCGACCGGGGAATCGGTTCGGCGACTCACCGACAAGGGCTACAACCCGTCGTGGTCGCCGGAGGGGCAGCAGATCATTTTTGCGGAGCAGCGACTCTCCAGTCCTAACTACGTCTTCGGGATTCGTAACTTTCACGTGGTGGACATCGCCAGCGGGTCGGTCCGACGCTTCTACGACGGCCTCGACATCCTCCAGCCGCGATGGTCACCCCATGGGCGGCGTGTTGCGTTCTGGAGTCCGACACAGGGAACGCGTGACCTGTTGACCATCGACCGGAAGGGCACGGCAGCAAGCGTCGTGAACGTCACGAACGATCGTGCCACGGATTGGAGTCCCTTCTGGTCTGCCGATGGACGACACCTCTACTTTTCGAGCGACCGGTCCGGCACGATGAACCTGTGGCGAATCGCCATCGACGAAGAGACCGGAAGGGCGGGCGAGCTCGAAGCCCTCCAGGTGCCATCTCGTTATGCCGGTTATCCGACGATCTCGAGTGACGGTACGAGAGTTCTCCATCAGTCTGATTCGGTCCGTCATGACGTCTACCGCATCAATGTCGATGCAGACTCAGGCACGGTCACTCCGTCTGAAGACCCGGTGCTCAGCGGCTCGATGTTCGTTAGCTATGCCACAGCTTCGCCGGACCGGAAGCTGATTGCGTTCATGGGTGCGGCGCCGGAAGAAGACGTGTACGTAGTGTCAGCCGACGGCACGGGCTTGCGGCAGTTGACGTCTGATAAGGCACGTGACCGCGGCATGGTCTGGACTCCCGACGGTTCGCGGATCCTTTTCTATTCGAACCGGACCGGCAAGTACCAGGCGCACTCGATCAGGCCCGACGGAAGTGGTCTTCAAAAGTTGACCGATCATCAGGAGGGCGTGAATTTCCCCCGGATCTCGCCGGATGGACGAAGGATTTCGTACGTACCTGGCAAGGGCTCCGCCGAGGTCGCGATGCTGCGACCCGATGGGACAGCCGCCAGGGGCGAGCTGCTTCCGGATACTCCGCGCGGGCGCCTGGTTCCGCGCACGTGGTCGGCAAGCGGAAGACTGCTCGCTGGAGCGCCGTATGGCGGGAGAGGACTGTTCGTCTACGACTTCGCCACACGCCGGTTGACCGACCTCGGAATTGAGTCGCTAGCGAGCGCATTCATTGACGACGGGCGCATCTTCTTCTTCGACAGCAGCCACCGCTTCGGAGTCATCGACGTCACCACTAGAGCGACCCGTTACATCGGGTCACTGCCCGTTTCCCCTCGCCTCAATGGAGAGTGGTCCGACGTCTATACCGACGGCCGCACGGTTCTGGCGGTTCGGACTCAACGCGAAAGTGACGTGTGGCTGATGGAGATGCCGAGGGCCTCCCAACAATGAGGTGAAACGAAACGCTGACTTAACTCGGTTCACGTCAGAAAAACGGCGAATTGGGGTCGGAACCCCAGAATGAAATATTGGTGTGCGTTTAGACCGTCTCCCCATGCTAAGTGGTGATGCTCGGGACGGGCGGTACACTTGCTGAGTGTCGTTATTGTCCGTCGCACCTCCGTAGCTGGCGCTCCGCCTTCAGAGCGCCAGTAGTCCCTTACTGTTTTTTCAGCTGCTCGATCGTCGCAGCAATCCTCGTTTTCTGGAGATCGACCGTCGTCATATTCAGCGCCTTCGTGTAGTGCTCAATCGCCCTTTTCCTGTCGCCCCTGGAGGCGTAGGCCTCCGCGAGACTGTCATGTGCGTTCCAGGAGGTCGGATGGTCTTTCACGTTCTTCTCGAACATGGCGACGGCTTCATCGATCTTCTGCTGGCTGACCAGCTGGTATCCATAGGTGTTGATCTCGGCCTCCGTAGCGATGGCGAGTGCATCTCTTGTTAGCTGGCTGGCGCCGGCGGCATCGCCTCTCTTCGTTAACACGAGCGCCTTTGTGCGGAGGTTCGTGAAGTTTCGGCTCATCCCGATCGAGCGGTCGGCCCAGACCAGAGCGTCATCGAGATCGATGTTCCTCTGCGCTGCCCAGTTCGCCGCCTGGTTCCATCCCTGCCAGCCGAAACGGGGAACCCCGCGCAGTTGCGCCTTGTAGTTCTCGAGCACGGTGCGTCCGAGGTCGATGCTGACTGTGAGTGGCACACGCAGCTTCTCCCAGCGGAGCGCGAGCACGACTGAATCAGCCGTTGGCTCGTCGAAAGAAAAACTGAGCCGCTCCTGGAGCAGCGCTGGTTCGGGAGTAACGGTTACTCGCGCGGCGTCCTCTTTCGCGTCGTAGCTGAAGCTTCCCCACGCTCCAGTTTCAGTACTGAAGATCGCGGTCCAGTCAGCGGCCGTTGGAATCATGTGCAGACCATACTTGCCCGCCTTCAAATTCTTACCGTTGACGGTGACGTCGGTCGAGAACGACACCGTTGTGTTCTCGTCAGCTCCAGCGCGCCAGACCTGATCGTAGGGAACGAGACCGCCCCACACCTTCCGGCCTCTGATCGCAGGACGGTGATACGACACGCGCATCTCAGTCATGCCGAGCACCTGCGACACCGAGGCCTCCGGACTGACGTCGGGAACGTTCAGCCCCGGTACCTGCGCCACTGCGGCCAGCGGTAGCAGGTACACCACAAAAGCAATCCACGATGCACGTTTCATCGCTCACCTCGTATTCTTGCGATCGGATTTCCAGGATCCTGCATCAGGATACAGATCACAATGCCTGAACTTTGAGCGCTTCGGTTACGAAAAGCAAAAGTCTCAACATGGGCGGTACGAGGAGAGAGAGAATGAATCAAAGGCCAGACGCTTCCGAGTACGCACCCGCTTTCGAGGGATACGTGTCACTCGTGCAGGAACACGACATTCTGGCGGCTCTCAAGGCGCAGCGGGAGGAGCTGAAGGCTCTTATCGCCTCCGTCCCGTCGGAGAGAGAGACCTTCCGTTACGAACCGTCGAAATGGAGTCTGAGGCAGGTCGCCGGTCATGTCGCCGATGCCGAGCGCGTCTTCGGCTACCGCGCATTGGCCATAGCTCGTGGCGACACGGCGCGTCTGCCTGGTTTCGACGAACAGCTCTACGTGGAGAACGCCAACTTCAACGTTGTTCCGTTGTCTGAGCTCTGGCAGGAGCTCGATGCCCTGAGAGTCGCGAACATCCTGATGTTTCATAGTCTGCGACCCGACGATTGGGCGAGGAGCGGAGTAGCGAATGAGAATAGCGTGACCGTTCGCGCCATCGCCTACGTTCTGGCGGGTCACGCACGACACCACATGAAGGTGTTGAGGGAACGGTACCTCTAACCCGCATTTCTCATAGACCTTTGTCGTGAGACGACGGATAGCGGCCTGTCTGCTTCGTTGCACGGCAATTTCGCTCCTTGACATAGTGTCGACTATGCCTTCGTCGCAAAATCGCCGTGCGCCTCGCATCCAAGCCACTCTCCGCCGTCTCACGACAAAGGTCTG
>DATLXH010000027.1:0-52377 GCA_035576005.1 Thermoanaerobaculia bacterium
CTCTCCCCGGCGGGGAGAGGGTGGTCGCGTAAGCGACCGGGAGAGGGGCCGCGAGAGATACGAAGACCTCGCTCTTTTCGACGGACTGGCGAGACTTTCACGCCCCTCTCCCTGCTTCGCTCCGCTCGCTTCCCTCTCCCCGCCGGGGAGAGGGATACGCCGCTTCGCGGCTCAACGACGTCAGTCATGAGCAATCTCATGAGCTTGTACTCAGGTCCATCAGATTTTCTTCCTAATGCGCTGCTCGCCGCGAAGTCGAACGGCCGAGTTTGTTATCCTCCGCCCCGATGAGCATCTCTCCGATCGCTGGCAACACATTCCTCACTCCGCCAGCACAGACGCTCCAGCTTCCCGAAGGATTTCGTTTCGAGCACGGCCAGCTCATCGCGCCCTTCGAGATCGCCTACGAAACATACGGTGAGCTCAACGAAGCAAAGTCCAACGCAATCCTTGTCTGTCACGCACTCTCAGCGAGCGCTCACGCCGCTGGCAAGTACGACATTGGGGATGAAAAAGCCGGCTGGTGGGACGGTCTGGTCGGTTACGGAAAAGCCATCGATCTCGAACGCCACTTTGTAGTCTGCGTAAACTTCCCCGGCTCTCCTCACGGAACCACATCGCCGAGCTCGCCTGACGCTGAGAGTGGCCTTCCGCACGGCTCGCGTTACCCGTGGGTCACGATTCAGGACATGGTCGAAGCGGAACGTCTGGTGCTCGATCACCTCGGGCTCCACAGTCTGGAATGCGTTGCGGGAGGCTCCCTCGGCGGGATGCAGGTCCTCATGTGGGCGGCGCTTTATCCTGAGCGAGTACGATCGATCATCACAATGGCGGCTGCTGCCGCGGTGCCCGTCCAGGGCATCGCGTGGCACATCATCGGACGGAAGGTCATCGAAGGCGATCTTCGCTTCAACGGTGGCGACTATTACGAAGAGGAGACGCTGCGAGGACTGCAGCTTGCCCGCATGGTCGGTCACATGACCTACCTCTCAACGGCGGGCCTCGAGAAGAAGTTCGGCCGTCGCCGGAGAGGATCGACCCGGCAATTCGAAATCGACTCCTATCTCGAATATCAGGGGAAGAAGTTCGGGGCGAGTTTCGATGCAAACTCCTACATTCGCATCCAGGCAGGAATGGATGAGATGGACCTCACCGAGCAGTTCGGGACATTGACGAAGGCGTTCGAAAGGTTTGAAGGTCGAGCGCTACTGATCTCGTTTAATACCGACTGGCTCTTTCCACCAGGAGAGGTCGTGAAGGTTCATGAGGCGCTGAGGGCCCGTCAGCTCGACTCCGAGTATCACGAGATCGAGACCACGAACGGCCATGACGCATTCCTAACCGACTACGACCTCATCTCACCGCCAGTCGCTCGATTCCTCGGCAAGAAACACTCGTAAAAGGGGCGAAGCCTTTGGAGTGCGGCAGCCGCAGCTGCCGCTTTCTGAGTCACACCGCGACTGTCGCGACGTCAACGGTTTGATTCACGCGAGCTCGAAACAAAAGCGGCAGCTGCGGCTGCCGCACTCCAAAGGCTTCGCCCTTTTACGTGGCGGCGACTTCGCGGATCTGTGCTCGGTATCCGCACTCGCTGTTGTTGCACTGCTCGATCTTTCCCTCTCGTTTCGTTTCTTTCTCGAGAAGATAGGGAGCTTTGCATGTCGGACAGAGGCGCGGTACCGGCCGCGCGTTGAGTGCGAACTCGCACTTCGGGTAGCGCGAACATGAGTAGAACACTCCGCGGCGCGATCGGCGCTCCACCATGTCCCCTTCCCCGCATGTCGGACACTTCACCCCGGTCGGGTTTGGAGCCGCGCCTGCTTTCCCGATCTTCCGGATCGTCTTGCATTCCGGGTAGCCTGAGCAACTGTAGAACGGGCCGTAGCGGCCGCTCTTGAGAACCATATCCTTGCCGCAGTTCTCGCACGGAGGCTGAGGCTCTTCCGTCAGGTTGGCCTTCAGAAGCTTGGGGTCTTTCGTGTTCTTACAGTCGGGATAGCCGGTGCACGCGTAGAACTGACCGAAACGCGAGCGTTTGAGCGCCATCGGCTTGCCGCACTTCTCGCAGGTAATCTCCTCCGCTTCCTCGGCGGGCGCGGCGTCTGTTTCTTTCGCCATTTCCTTGGTGTTCTTACATTCCGGATAGTTCGAGCACGCGAGGAACTCTCCGAACCGGCCGAACTTCATCGCCATCGCCGAGCCGCACTTGTCGCAGATGTCATCGGTCTTGATTCCGGTTCCTTTGATCTGCTTCATCTCGCCTTTGGCGCGGACGAGATCCTTCTCGAACTGCACCGAAAAGTCCTTGAGTGAGACCAGCCAGTCAACTTTCCCTTCCTCGATGTTGTCGAGCTCTTCCTCGAGCTGTGCCGTGTACTTTTCACTGATGATGTCTGCAAACGACTCCATCAAAAGTTCCGTCACCACCGTACCGAGAGCCGTGGGGGTGAACTTCCCTTCGATCTTCTCGGTGTAATCGCGTGTCTGAATCGTGGTGAGAATCGTTCCATAAGTTGAGGGACGACCGATGCCGTTCTCTTCGAGCGCCTTGACGAGCGTGGCTTCTGTGAATCGTGGCGGCGGTTGCGTGAAGTTCTGGCGCGTGTCGAGACTGAGAAACTCGAGCATCTCCCCTTCCGTCATCCTGGGGAGCGCTTTTGCGCTTTCTTTGAGCTCCTCTTCGGAGGCCTCTGCCGGTTCTTCTTCCACATCCTGGAACACAGCGAGAAAGCCTGCGAACTTCTGGACTTCGCCAGACGCCCTTAGAGTCAGATTCCCGTTCTTGATGTCGACATCAGTCACATCGAACAGTGCAGGCTTCATCTGCGAAGCAACGAAGCGCTCGAAAATCATCTTGTACAGCTGGTACTCCTGTCCGGTCAGATACTCCTTGACCTTCTCGGGATCGAGTGAGACGGAGGTGGGGCGTATCGCCTCGTGCGCTTCCTGCGCGGCCTTCTTGCCTCTGTAGATGTTCGGTTTCGAAGGGAGGATCTCGTCGCCGTATCGCTTCGCTATGTAAGCGCGGACCTCGTCGATCGCTTCGTCCGAGACCCGGGGCGAATCGGTTCGCATGTATGTGATGAGACCAACCTGACCCTCGCTGCCGAGGTCCTTTCCTTCATAGAGCTTCTGCGCGATCCCCATCGTGAGCTTGACCGGAAACTTGAAGCGCCGGTAAGCCTCCTGCTGAAGACGCGAGGTGATAAACGGTGCCTGCGGCGACTGCTTCTTTTCTTTTTTCGCGATCGATTCGACCTTATAGGTCCCGCTCTTGAGGAGTGCTTCGAGCGACCGGGCCTGCTCCTCGTTTCCTACTTCTGCCTTCTTTCCTTCGATCTTCGAGAGCTTCGCGACGAATGTTGGCGGCTTACTGGCCTGCAGCTTCGCGCCAAACGTCCAGTACTCGACGGGAGTGAACCCTTTGATTTCGTTTTCCCGGTCCACGATCATCTTCATCGCGACCGATTGCACGCGGCCGGCAGAGAGTCCGCGCCGAACCTTGTCCCAGAGAAGTGGGGAGAGCTTGTAGCCGACCAGGCGATCGAGGACGCGCCTTGCCTGTTGCGCATTCACCTTATTAATGTCGATCTCACCGGGGCTCTCCATCGCCTTGCGGACGGCGTTTCCCGTGATTTCGTGAAAGAGGATCCGTTTGACCTTCGACGCATCCTTTCCCAGGACCTTCATCACATGCCAGCCAATCGCCTCCCCTTCGCGATCAGGGTCGGAAGCGATATAGACAATGTCGGCTTTCTTTGCGGCACTGATGAGCTCGCTGACGACTTTTTCCTTTCCTTCGAGCACTTCATAGGTGGGGAGAAAGGTTTCCTCATCGACCCCAAGCTCGCTCTTCGGCAGGTCGCGGATATGTCCCACCGAGGCTTTCACCGTGTAATCCTTGCCGATGAATTTGTTGATCGTTTTAGCCTTGGCGGGCGACTCGACGATGACCAGATGTTTTGCCAAACGCGTTTCTCCTGATGCCCCACACGTCGGAGCGAGTGACGGGAACTGGCCACCCGACGATCAAATTCCAACGAGGTGCGGCCCGTGAACCATACGCAAGGTGACCGGTAAAGACAAACGGGAGGTGTCTTTCACCCCCCTTCTCCCGGCGGGAGAAGGTGTCGCGTGAGCGACGGATGAGGGTCCCTTTTCCGTGGCTCGATGATCATTCCGATGCGCGGGCAACCATGCACTTCTCGAGAAGGCCATCAGCCCGAAGTGAATCCGATTGAGGACGCGTACATCGCGATCCTACTTCGTGCGCAAGACCCTCATCCGGCGCTCGACGCGCCACCTTCTCCCGTGGGGAGAAGGGAGCTTACTGCTCAGTTCGACTGTGCGTCTTTTTCTTTGTAGCTCTTGGTCTTCGTCAGAAGCAGTTTCTGCGTAATCCCCAGGACGTCGGCGGTTCGCTTCTTGTCGCCGTCATTGAGGTGAAGCGTCTCCTCGATCACGATCCTCTCGACCTCTTCCATCGAGACTCCGAGCGGTAGAGTCAACGTAGTCTTCGAACGCTTCTTGCGTGCGCCAAGGAACTTGTCAGGCAGACACTCGACCGTCAGGGTGTCGGAACGCGCCATGATGAACGCCCGGTTGATCACGTTCCGAAGTTCGCGGACATTGCCCGGCCATTCATATTGCTGGAGTGCCTCAATGAACTCCGGATCGAACTTGTCGACCTTCTTCTCTTCCGAATCATTGAGCTTCTCGAGAAAGAAAAACGCAAAGAGCGGAATGTCTTCGAGCCGTTCTCTGAGCGGCGGGACATCAATCGGAAAAACGTTGAGCCTGTAAAACAGATCTTCGCGCAGGCGGCTGTCAGCGATCGCCTTGGCCGGATCGCGGTTGGAGGCGGCAATGATTCGTGCGTCGATCGCAATTTCTTCGTTGCCGCCTACTCGACGGAACTTCGATTCCTCCAGGACGCGCAGGAGCTTGACCTGCAACTCGAGCGGCATCTCGGTAATCTCGTCGAGAAAAACCGTTCCGCCCTTCGCAGTCTCGAAGTATCCCTCACGACGTTTGATGGCGTTTGTGAAGGCGCCTTTCTCGTGACCGAAGATCTCCGACTCGATAAGCGTTGGAGAAATCGCTCCGCAGTTAAAGGCCACAAAAGGCTTGAGCCTTCTGCGAGAGAGCGTGTGGATCGTATTCGCCACGACCTCTTTCCCCGATCCTGACTCGCCGACTATGAAAACGTTGGCGTCGGTGTTTGCCACCATCTCGATCTCTTCGAACAGCTTCTGCATCGCGCGCGATTTGCCTACGAGATGACCAAGCGCGCCCATTTTCTGAAGCTGACGCCGCAGCTCGAGGATCTCCTGCTTCATGAGCTGTTTGTCTTCGATTGTCTTGAGGATCACCCGAAGACGCGAAAGATCGACCGGCTTCGTTACATAGTCTTCCGCGCCCACCTTGAGGGCGCGGACAGCCGAGTCGACCGTAGCGTGTCCAGTCAGAATGATGACGGACACGTCGGGATACGTTTCCTTGATCCGGTGAAGCAGATCGAGTCCCGATCCATCCGGAAGCTTGAGGTCGACGATCGCGACATCGGGGACGAGTTTGGAGACAGCGGCCCAACCACTCTTGACGTTCTCTTTTACCTGGGCTTCGTAGCCCCATTCTTCGATAACGTCCGCCATACCAGCACTCGTGGCGTGGTCGTCGTCGACAATGAGAATCTGTTTCATCACTCTCCCAGGGGAACCGTCAGGGTCAACTTCAACTCTCCTCCGTTGTCGATGGCCGTCAAATCGCCTCCATAAGTCTCAGCGATGAGTCTTGCGGATGCGAGCGACAGCTCAGGATTGCCGGAGGCGTCAGTGTAATAGAATTTGAAAACCTTCGCAGTGTCAAACTCTCCCGCGGGCGCTCTCCCTTCCACCGTTATCAGAAGTGCTGAGACGTTTCTGATACAACTTGCGGTCTGACCGTCCATAGAGAGCCGCGCGGCACCCTCGAAGAAGGACTTGACCATTTCACGGGCGCGCGTCGGGTGGCAAAGCATCATGGGGTGATCGCTGGACGCCGAATCGGGTGTCTTCAGCGGAATCCCGGACTTTCGGGCCGCCTCCTCGAGGAGAGGGCCAACGTCGACGAGCTCAGGGTCGGGTGAGCCCTTAGGCGGGGACGACAGCAGAAAATACGAATCGACGATCTGCGCGATCCGTCTCAGCTCGACTTCAATGGCCTTTGAATATTGGTCGAGTTTCGGGTCATCCTCGATCCCGCTGAGCTTGCGGACTCGCATCCGAAGCAGCTCGAGATTCAGAACCGCAATATTGAGCGGAGTCTTCAGATCGTGAGCAGTGTCCGAGCTTCGTTGAAACGCCGACTTCGCGAAACTCTCCATCCACGACTTCATCATCAACGGTCCCACCCGCGCCGAGTAAGTGCAGAACGCACGCCGTTCCCGTTTCCTCCGTCAGTTGGCATTCGCCTCTACTTCCGAGAGGTGCGACGAAGCCTTTGGAGTGCGGCAGCCGCAGCTGCCGCTTTCTGTGTCACATCGCGATTCTCACGCGACGCCTTGATTTCTCATTCACGCGCGTCCGAAACAAAAGCGGCAGCTGCGGCTGCCGCACTCCAAAGCTTCGCACGCTATCAACGCAAGTACATTCCGAGACGAGAATATCCAAACTTCCGCTGCTCTCGGAAGTGAAAAGGCCGCGAATTTATCGCCCGCTTACGGCCGTCCCGCGACCCGGAGCATGACAACGGATTCGTCGAGGCGAGCCTGCGCCGCCGGGAACCCTTCATCGTGCGACGCCAGGGACGCCAGCTCCTTCTCCGCCTCGACCCGCGTTTTCTCTGCCGCGGCGACATCGATTTCTTCTGCTAGCTTCGCACCCTCGGCCATGACGATCACCCGGTCCGGCAACACCTCCGCAAATCCCCATGAGAGCACGATCTGCCGCTCTTCGGAGCCGCGCCTGTACATCAGCCGCCCGATGCTGAGCGTAGTCAAAAGGGGAGTGTGCCCCGGCAGGATCCCTAGCTCGCCATCCGTCCCCGGAAGCACGACTTCGTCGACCTCGGTCTCGAGAATCTTCTGCTCGCTGGTGACGATCAGCAGGCGCAGAGATGTTGGCGATCCGCTAGGTTCTGCCATCGCCTCAGGCCGCCTGGTTCTTCATCTGCTCGGCACGCTCGAGCACGTCCTCGATCGTTCCCTGAAGGTAGAACGCCTGCTCCGGAATGTCGTCGTACTTGCCGTCGACGACCTCGCGGAAGCTCCGGATCGTGTCTGCGATTTTGACGTATTTGCCCTTGAGACCGGTGAACTGCTCGGCGACAAAGAACGGCTGCGAGAAGAATCGCTGAATCTTTCTGGCACGCGCCACGATGATCTTGTCTTCCTCGGAGAGTTCGTCGATTCCAAGGATGGCGATGATGTCCTGGAGATCTTTGTACTTTTGAAGAACCGCCTGCACCGCGCGGGCGGTTCCGTAGTGCTCCTCACCAAGGATTCGAGGATCGAGAATCTTGGAAGTGGAAGCGAGGGGATCGACTGCGGGGTAAATCCCGAGCTCCGAAATCTGGCGGGACAGAACCGTCGTGGCATCGAGATGCGCGAACGCCGTGGCCGGCGCAGGATCTGTGAAGTCGTCGGCGGGAACGTAGATCGCCTGGACGGAGGTGATCGAGCCACGCTTCGTCGAGGTGATTCGTTCCTGCAGCTCGCCCATCTCGGTGGCCAGATTCGGCTGATATCCAACTGCGGACGGCATACGCCCGAGCAGTGCGGAGACCTCTGAACCTGCCTGTGTGAAGCGGAAGATGTTGTCGATGAAGAGCAGCACGTCCTGGTTCTCGACGTCGCGGAAGTATTCGGCCACAGTGAGACCGGTCAGACCGACACGAAGACGCGCGCCTGGCGGCTCGGTCATCTGTCCGTAGATGAGCGCTGCTTTTGACTTGGAAGGATCACCCGGGACGACGACCTTCGACTCCATGAACTCGAGGTAGAGATCGTTCCCTTCGCGCGTTCGCTCGCCGACGCCTGCGAAAACAGAGAATCCGCCGTGCTGCAGCGCGACGTTGTTGATCAGTTCCTGAATGAGAACCGTCTTTCCGACTCCGGCACCGCCGAAGAGGCCGGTCTTTCCGCCTTTGGTATATGGCTCGAGAAGATCGATGACCTTGATTCCGGTCTCGAAGATCTGGATCTCCGTCGACTGGTCTTCAAACTTCGGCGGCTCGCGATGGATGGACCACCGCTCCTGGCTGTTTACTGGTCCGAGTCCGTCGACCGGTTCGCCGAGTACATTGAGGATTCGCCCAAGAGTCTCGCGGCCCACAGGAACCTGAATCGCGGCTCCACTGTCAATTGCCTTCATGCCGCGGACCATACCGTCGGTCGGCTTCATGGCGATGCATCGCACCTGCGACTCACCGATGTGGCTGGCAACCTCAGCGACGACATCGATCGGCATTTTGCCAAGCTCGCCGTTGTCGACGATGCGAATGGCGTTGTTGATTGCAGGAAGGTGACCTTCCTCGAACTGAACGTCGAGAGCCGGTCCGATGATCTGGACCACACGTCCGATGTGGTGCTTCTCTTCGCCTTTCGGTTCGTCTTTCTTTTCGTTTTTCTGCTCAGCCACTGACATCTCCTTTGTTGCTGCCACAAGTCGGATCGAACTGTGGCCGGACATTCCAATGTCCGGCATCCTGGACGCTGCCATGCGGTCCATCTTCCGCGAGATCGCCGGACATTGGAATGTCCGGCCACAAGGCCAGTCTCGTCATTTTCCCGCCGCCGCAGCGCCTGACACAATTTCAATGATCTCTTTCGTGATCGAAGCCTGACGGATCCGGTTATAGGTCAGGGTCAGGTGGTCGATCATGTCGGACGCGTTCTTCGTGGCCGACTCCATCGCAGTCATTCGGGCCCCCTGCTCGGCAGCAGCCGATTCGAGGAGAATGCGATAAATCTGAAACTCCAGATGTCTCGGCAACAGCTCTGACAGAATTTCCTTCGGACCCGGCTCGTAGATGTAGTCGATGGAAGCCTCGCCACTCTCCGCAACCTTCTTGTCGAAGGGGAGCAGCTTCTCAACGATGATGTTCTGCTGCATGACCGTCTTGAACTCGTTGTAAATCGCGTAGACAGCGTCGACTTTTTCGCTTGTGTAATCCTCGATCACGATCGACACGAGCTCTTTCGCATCTTTCGTCGAGAGAGTCCCAAAAATATTCACGGCCTGATGGCGGATCGGGATGGCTCTTCGACGGAAAAAATCGTTGGCCTTTCGTCCGATTGGAATGAGCTGAAGCGAGTTCCACTGGCGATCGCGAATCGTATTCTGCGCACCTTTGATGATGTTCGTATTGAATGCGCCGGATAGTCCCTTGTCCGCGGTGACGATGAGGAAGAGGACGTTTTTCTCCTCCCGCTCCTGCAGCAAAGGGTGATCCGCAACCTCGGTTCGCGAGGCAACCGAGGCGAGCACCTGCTTGAGCGCCGCCGCGAAAGGGCGGGCCGCCATCATCCGGTCCTGCGCGCGACGAAGCTTCGCCGCCGCGACCATTTTCATGGCCTTGGTGATCTGTTTCGTGTTCTTGACGCTCTTGATGCGGCGCCGGATGTCGATTGTGCTGGCCACGTGTCCTCTAGGCTTTGGCGGTCGCCGCGTTGTCGCGAACGAACTGCTGCTTGAATTCGTTGATGGCCGCTTTCGTCTCCGCCGTCAGCTCCGCATCGAGCTTCTGGGAGTTCTCGATCCGGTTGACCAGGTCGGCTTTCTCGTCGAGCGCCCACTTGTGCAGCCCGGCCTCGAATGGACGGACCAACGGAAGATCGATGTCATCGAGCAACCCCTGAGTCCCGGCAAAGACCGACAAAACCTGCAGGCCAACCGGAAGTGGAGCGTACTGCCCCTGTTTGAGAATTTCCACGAGTCGCTTTCCGCGGTTGAGCTGCGCCTGCGTCGCTTTGTCGAGATCGGAACCGAACTGCGCGAACGCTGCAAGCTCGCGGTACTGCGCAAGATCGAGACGCAACGTTCCCGAGACCGCGCGCATCGTTTTGATCTGGGCCGAACCACCAACTCGTGAAACCGACAGACCGACGTTGACCGCCGGGCGGACGCCTGAGTGGAAGAGATCGGTCTCGAGATAAATCTGGCCGTCGGTGATGGAGATGACGTTCGTCGGAATGTACGCCGACACGTCGCCCGCCTGCGTCTCGATGATCGGGAGCGACGTCATGGAACCGCCGCCGAGGTCGTCGTTGAGCTTTGCCGCACGCTCCAGAAGGCGCGAGTGGAGATAGAAGACGTCTCCGGGATATGCCTCGCGGCCTGGAGGCCGGCGGAGAAGCAGCGAGATCTCACGGTACGCCTGCGCATGCTTGGAGAGATCGTCGTAAATCGTCAGCGCATGCTGCTTGTTGAACATGAAGTACTCGCCCATGGCCGCGCCGGCGTAGGGAGCAAGGTACTGAAATGGTGCCGGCTCGGAAGCCGAGGCGTTGACGATGATGGTGTGCTCCATCGCCCCGTATTCTTCGAGGGTTCGCACGACCTGCGCGACCGTCGACTTTTTCTGACCGATGGCGACATAGATACATATGACGCCCTTCCCCTTCTGATTGATGATCGTGTCGATGGCGACGGCGGTTTTGCCGGTCTGCCTGTCGCCGATGATCAGCTCACGCTGGCCGCGCCCGATCGGGATCATGGCGTCGATGGCCTTCAGACCAGTCTGCATCGGTTCTTTAACCGGCTTACGGTCAACGACGCCCGGGGCGATTCGCTCGATCGGATACATCTCCGTCGCCACGATCGGTCCCTTTCCGTCAACTGGCTGGCCGAGCGGATTCACGACGCGCCCGATCATGGCGGGACCGACCGGAACCGAGATGATGTTCCCGGTCCGCTTGACCTGGTCCCCTTCGACGACACCCTGGGTCTCGCCGAGAATGACGACTCCGACGTTGTCTTCTTCGAGATTCAGGGCCAGTCCGAACGTTCCGTTCCGGAACTCGACGAGCTCCCCCGACATGACCCGATCAAGTCCATAGACCCGGGCGATTCCGTCGCCAACAGTCGTAACAGTACCGACCTCGGCGACATCGACGCCGCGTCCGATGCCACTTAATTGTTGACGGATAATCTCCGTGATTTCTTCTGCTCGTAAATCGGCCGCCATCGTGTCTCCTAATTCAAGTCGACTATGTATTGCTTAATTGTTTACGAAATTTATTGATCTTTCCACTTACCGACGCATCGTAGACTTCACTGCCGACTGTGGCCACGAATCCGCCGAGGATCGAAGGATCGGTTGAGAGCTGAAGCTCGACTTTTTGTCCCAACTTTCCTTCGAGCGCGGTTTTCAGCTCCGCTGTTTCCTTCTCATCGAGTGCTTTCGCGGTGCGAACCTGGGCGACTGCGATCCCCAGCTCGCGATTGACCATCGCGCGCAGAGTCTCGATGACGGAGGATAAGTCGTTGATCCGGTGGTTCCTGACCAGCAGATCGATCACACGAAGACCGAGGTCTGAGAGCGAGAGTCTTCCGGCGATCGTCTTCGCTATGGCGAGGCGGTTCGATGCGTCGATGCCGGGATTGGCGAACATCTCCGACAACTCTCTGGAACCGGCCCGAGCCGCTTCGAAGCGCCGTAGCTCCTCCACGACTTTCTGAGCGGCCTGCGGAGATCCGGTGAGCTCGAGGATCGCCTTTGCGTACGGTCTTGCGAATCTTCGGATCATCCGCGGTTCTCCGTCAGCTGCGCGACACCATCAGAAAAAATCTTCTTCTGATCTGCGGCCGTGAGGGAAGTGGCAAGAATCTCCTCGGCGCGCTTCGCCGCCAGCTCGCCCGCGTATTCGGTCAACTCCCGTCGAGCCTGCTTGAGCCGGGCATCAATCTCGTTGCGCGCCGACTGCAGCATCTTGGCAGCTTCCGCTTCGGCGGCCTGAGTAAGCTCCTGCTTCTGCCTCTTTCCTTCGTCTTCTGCACGGGTGAGGATCGCCGCAACCTCTCCCTGAATCTGAGAGAGACGCGCCTGGATGTCGCTGGCAACCTGGTCTGCCTTCGTTCTTCTTTCTGCGGCCTGAGCGAGCTCGTTGCGAATCGCTTCAGCTCGACCGCGGAACATCGCACCGACCGGTCCCCTCACCAGAAAGTAGAGGACGGCTATGAAGACGATCATGTTGACCGTCTTCCAGATCCAGGCGGGGATCCCGAGGTACGTCTTCGGGGCGGCATGTCCTGCTCCGTGATCCTCGGTACCGTGAGCGGGTGGGGCGCCGTGCGGTGCGGCTTCGGGCGATGCTCCTGCTGTCACTGCGACCAGGCAGATCGCGAGCAACATCATAAGAAGGAGGGCGCGGGTCATGACAGCTTCCTCCCGGCGATCTGTTCTGCCGCGAGACGGGCCAGCGACTCGGAGTCGCTCACGATTTTTGTACGGGCCGTGTCCACATCACTCTTGAGGCTTGCGTCGGCAGTGGCGATGATTCCATCGGCCTCGCCGCGCGTCTTCGTTACGAGAGCTGTCCGAAGCTGAGCCGCTTCACCGCGGAGCTGCTCGCGCACCTTGGTGCCGTTTCGTCGCGCTTCGTTGACCTGGCTTTCCATCTCGCGAGTCGCTTCCTGGAATCCGGCAAGGGACTCCTCGTAGCGCCGTTCGGCCTCGGAGATCTCGCTCTCACGCGTCACGAGAACCTCATTGATGGGACGGAGAAAGAAGCGTCTCACGACCAGATAGTTGGCCATGAAAATCACCATGATGACGGGCAGAGTCCAATCAGGAGTGAGGTTGATTTGCATAAATGAGCTTGAAGGAAACCGACGACCGCAGAATCTCAGGAAGCCGGCTGGAGAGCGACTCTCGAAAGATGAGGTTGTAAATAGCACACGCCCCGGGAAGAATCAATCCGATCTCTCGCTCATGCGCCTGCGGCGGAGTCTCCATCCCGAGGGGGAGGTGACCTCGTTTGTCGGGAGGAGATGAGACCTCGTTAACCCGCATTTCTCACAGACCTTCGTCGTGAGACGGCGGAGAGTGGCCTGGATGCGAGGCGCAGGGCGATTTCGCGACGAAGGCATAGTCGACACTATGTCGAGGAGCGAAAATGCCGTGCAACGAAGCAGACAGGCCGCTATCCGTCGTCTCGCGGCGAGGTCTATGAGAAATGCGGGTTAAGGTTCTCCAGCTTCACAAATCCACCGCGTCAGCCGTCGAAGACGGCGCAAGATTCGTAGCACGTCAGCATCCTCAGCCGGCACCAGCCCGCGTAGCGAGCGACTGAGCTGCCGCGAAACAAACTCCTCCTACAACCGATTCATGCGGGCTGGGTGAGTCCGGACGCCGCCATCACCCGGCTGAAGCCGGGTGCTATGGATCTTGCGCCGCCTTCGGCGGCTGGAAGCGGCGAGAGAGATACCGCGAAGAAAGCACCTGACCACCGTCGCCTTTAGTTCGCGCGCAGGTTCGGCACGGCCATCGGCTTCTGCTCTGCCATGAGGCACTTGCCCTCGAAGACCGCGCCTTCCTCGATGATGAGCGCGGGCGTTTCGAGGTCTGAGTAGACACGGCCGCTTCGATGGATTTCGATTTTCTGGTCGGCTTTGATGGTCCCGCGAACGGTCCCGCTGATGGCGATCTTGCCGACGTGGATGTCGCCTTCGATGTTCGCACTCTCGCCTACGATGAGCTCGTTCTTCGAGAGGATCTTGCCGACGAACCGGCCGTCGATCCGCATCGTGTCCTCAAACTCCAGCTCGCCGGAAAATGACGATCCTCGATCGAGGAATCCGTTGAGGTCTCCGCTTCCCTTCTGCTTCATTTCGTCCTCCCGCTCAGCTCATCAAAGATGCGCATCAGCTCGTCTTCACCTGAAAAATGAACGATCACTTTCCCTCCGCGGCGCCTGCGCAAAATCTCCACACGCGCCCGCAGATGTCTCGTCAATTTCTCTTCAGCTTCCCGTGTAAAAACATCCCCGGTCGCACCGGTCTTCTTTTGTTTCTTCGCCCCGGCCGACGTGAGGGCCTCGGTCTGACGAACGCTCAAGCCACGCTGAACTACCTGGTCGGCGAGCTTCTGCTGTTTCGAAGGTGGCTCCACTGCGAGCAGGGCCCGCGCGTGTCCCATGCTCAGCTCGCCCGTTGCCACCAGCGCGCGAACCCTGTCGGGCAGCTTGAGGAGGCGGAGCACATTGGCCACGGTCGAACGCTCTTTGCCGACGCGCTTCGAAATCTCTTCCTGGGTCATCCCGAACTCGCCGTGCAACTGCCCGTACGCCATCGCCTCTTCCATCGGGTTGAGGTCCTCTCGCTGAATGTTCTCGATGAGTGCGAGCTCGAGCGCATCACTACTCGAGACCAGCTCGCGGATCACCACCGGGACGGTCTTCAGACCCGCTTTCTGCGCCGCTCGAAAACGCCGCTCGCCGGCGATCAACCGATAGCCTTTACCCGACTTCGAAACGATGAGTGGCTGCATGATTCCGTGGACCCTGACGCTTTCTGCGAGCTCTTCGAGTGCGGCGTCCTCGAATGATGAGCGTGGCTGATGGGGATTGGGTGTGATCTGATCGACAGCCACCTCCAAAGACCCCGGAGCGGACTCGATCTTTTGTGGAATCAGCGCGCCGAGGCCGCGTCCCAGTACATTTTTTTTGCTCAATGAGTCTCCTCGCCTTTTTTCTCAGCTCTCACCAGAAACTCGCGCGCAAGCTGAAGGTAGGCCTCACTTCCGCGGGAGCGAATGTCATAGAGAATGACCGGCTTGCCGAATGAAGGGGCCTCGCCCAGCCGGACATTCCGAGGTATAGTTGTCTTGTAAACCTTGGAACCAAAGAACTTACGAATATCATCCCCGACCTGGCGTGACAGATTTACGCGGTCGTCTACCATTGTGAGGACGATGCCCTCGATCTGCAGGCTCGTATTGAGACTCTGCCGGACTCGATCGATTGTCTTTGTGAGTTGGCTCACGCCTTCGAGAGCGAAGTACTCGCATTGCAGCGGAACGAGGACGGAATGCGCTGCAGTAAGACAATTGAGGGTGACGAGGCCGAGTGACGGGGGAGTGTCGATGAGAATGTAGTCGTACTTCTCGAGATCGCTCGCCGCGAACAGCTCCCCGAGTCTTGTTTCGCGATTGTCCGCCGCCGCCAGATCGAGGTCCGCAGCGACCAGATCCGTGGACGAAGGGAGAAGGTGGAGCATCGGCATTGCGGTCTTGAGAATTACGTCTGCCATGCTAAGCTCTTGAATCAGAAACTGATAAGAGCTTCGGGTATCCTCGCGAGAAAAACCCAATCCTGATGTCGCGTTGGCTTGCGGATCAAGATCGATGAGAAGAACATTCCGTTCGCAGGCCGCCAGGCTCGCGCCGAGGTTGATAGCGGTCGTCGTCTTACCGACTCCCCCTTTCTGGTTTGCGATTGCGATGATCTTCGTCATGTTTCACGTGGAACAACGCGAAGGACGACCAGGAAATGATCGGTTCCACGCGGCAGAGGATAGGTTGAATCGGGCATGAGATCAGCGACCTCCGGGAAGGTCGCACCGCTCTGAAAAAGTGCGACTCGACCGAAGATCTTGAGGTTCGGGACGATGAGATCAGCCCATTGGGCCACATGCCCCACAGCCCGGGAGGTAACAAGGTCGAACGTACGTTCCGCGAAGCGTAGATTCTGCAATCTATCACCATAAACAACGCAGTTCAACGCACACTCACGCACTACGAACTTCAGAAATGCCCACTTCCGCTGATCGGACTCCACCAGGTGAAACCGCGCCTGGGGCGAGCGGATCGCCATGGGAATCGCCGGCAGACCGCCGCCGCTTCCAAAGTCGAGGACCTCTCCCTGCGGACGCAAAATGTCGGCTGCCAGCTCTGCTTCGCCGATGTGGCCGTCGAGGTTCTGGCGTGCCTCGGGGCCGAGCAGATTCACTCTTCGGCCCCAAAGCTCGAGGAGCTCCTTATAGCGATCCAGCTGCTCGAGCGGAGTCACCCTGTCCTTCGGGAAACGTTCTTCCGAAGGACCATGCGCAGGATCGCGATGGCCGACGGAGTGAGCCCAGGAATGCGTGACGCCTGCCCGAGCGTGGCGGGCCTGATGGAGGTCAGCTTCTCGCGAGCTTCGCGCGAGAGTCCCGGCCAGTCGAACTCCAGAGTCATCGGAATCTTCAGCTCTTCGTCGACCCGCGTGCGGACTACTTCCTCACGCTGCCGATCGAGATAACCGACGTAACGCATCGCGTTCACCACGCCGTCGAGCTCCTCATCCTCCAGTCGGTCAAGAACCTCAACCAGCTCCGGCTCCCGATCCGTTTCCCGGCAATGAGACATGAAAGCCTTGAGCTCAAACTCCGGCCGCTGGAGCAGGGTACTGACGGTTGAGTTGCTCAGTGGCGTGACTCCCAGGGGCTCGAGCCAGCTCAACGTCTCCCGGTCGGGGCGGAGCCTGGTAGCTGACAAGGCGGTCCGGGCCGCGTCCACCCGCGCCCCGCGCCCCTCGACACGTCGAAGCCGCTCGTCGTCGATTATCCCCAATCGGGCCGCCTGCGGCGTGAGCCGCGCATAAACAGAATCGCAACCGAGAAGGAGCCGGTGCTCGGCCCGCGACGTGAACATCCGGTACGGTTCCTCGGTTCCCAGCGTCACGAGATCGTCGATCATGACGCCGCTGTAGGCCTCGTCGCGCCCGAGGACAAACGGCTCGTCCCCGCGAACGTAAAGAAGCGCGTTGATCCCCGCCAGGAGCCCCTGCGCCGCCGCTTCCTCGTAACCTGATGTTCCATTGATCTGGCCGGCCAGATAAAGACCCTCGACCCCTCGAACCGCGAGGGTGGAATCGAGTTGTTGCGGGTTTACAAAATCGTACTCAACCGCGTAGCCGTAACGGGCGATGATTGCTTTTTCCAACCCCGGGATCGAGTGAACGACGCGATCCTGAACATCGGCAGGAAGGGAGGTTGAGAGCCCGTTGAGGTAAAGCCAGGGGTGGGACAGCCCCTCGGGCTCGACGAAGATCTGGTGCCGTTCCTTGTCGTGAAAACGAACGACCTTGTCCTCGATCGATGGGCAGTAGCGCGGGCCAGTGGCTTCGATCTGCCCCGAGTACATCGGGGCGCGGTGGAGATTCTCCCGAATCATCTCGTGTGTCCCGGATCCGGTGTGGGTCAAGTAGCAAAGAATTTGCGGCTGCGGGATCTGGTCGGTGAGGATCGAAAAGGGTCGGGGCCGCACGTCTCCTGCCTGGGGAGTCATCAAACTGAAGTCAGCCGACTCCCTGAGTACCCGAGGAGGTGTTCCAGTCTTCAACCGACCCAGCTGGAGACCGAGTCTCTGGAGCGCCAGGGAAAGGTTGTCTGCCGAAGGCTCGCCGAATCTTCCTCCCGCATCCTGCTTTTCGCCAGAATGCATCAGGGCTCGAAGAAACGTCCCCGTAGTCACGATGACGACCGCCGAGCGCAAATGGGAATCGTCGCTCAACGTCACCCCAGTGATCCGCGCCCCATCGTCTGTGATGGAGACGACATCGCCCTCCACGATTGTCACGTTCTCTTCCGACTGGAGCTTCCGCAGCACAGCGGCGGCGTAAAGATCTCGATCGCACTGAGCCCTCGGGCCCTGTACTGCCGGTCCTTTCGAGCGATTGAGAACTTTGAACTGGATCCCCGCGGCGTCGGTCACCTCGCCCATGAGACCGCCCAGCGCGTCGATCTCCTTGACGAGGTTTCCCTTTGCCAGACCGCCGATCGCCGGATTGCACGACATCCTGCCGATGGCAGCCGCCGAAAAGGTGACCATCGCAACCCGGCAGCCGCCTCGGGCTGCCACCCGAGCTGCCTCCGCTCCAGCGTGCCCTCCACCAACGACAATGATGTCGAAACCGCTCATATGTTCCACGTGGAACGTCACTTCCCCACGCAAAATTTTGCGAAAATCTCGCGACGAGCGTCCGCCGGGGAGATGGCCCCCGTCAGTTGACCCAACGCACGCGAAGCTGCGTAGAGATCGACGAGAACAATTTCTTCAGCCAGTCCTTCTTTCACAGAGGCCATCGCCCTTTGCAGCGCGGCAAGGGACTCATCCGCTGCAGCTCTCTGGCGGCTGTTGACAAGGGTTGGAGTCGACTCGTCGGCCGCGAATCCCTGCTTCACCCGATGGTCGAGGAGCCGCAAAAGCTCCGGGACACCTTCCCCAGTGATCAGCGAGACGGTCAATCCAACACCAGGCCCGGTCGGGACGAGATCGGCTTTCGTCAGAATCAGCAAAGGATCCGGGAGACGAGCCATCTCAGCCTCATCGTCTGCCAGAACCCCGGCGGTCGAATCGACCAGATACAGGACAATATCCGCCCTCTCGGCGATCTCGCGGGCGCGGGCAACCCCGATCTTCTCTACCTGATCCGTCGCCTCTCGAAGCCCGGCCGTGTCTATGAACGTCACCGGAAGGCCCCCGATCTCAACGGTTTCCCTCAGGAGATCTCGTGTGGTCCCGGCGATGTCGGTGACAATTGCCCGGTCGCTTCCACACAAGTAGTTCAGCAGTGACGACTTCCCCGCATTCGGCCGCCCAAGGATGACCGCGGAGAGCCCTTCCGTGGTCGCCCGGCCTCGTTCATGAGTCGCGATCAAATTCTTAACCCTCCCGATTGCCCCCTGCAGCGACGATGACGCTTCATCCCGGTTGATGAATTCGTACCCCTCTCCCGAAAAGTCGAGCGCACCCTCCAGCCGCGAGATCACGAATAGCAACGACTCCCGGACGCCTCGCACCTCGCGGCTCAGGACACCAGCGAGATTATCGAGCGAAACACGCGACTGCAGCCTGGTTCGCGAGTTGATCAGATCCGCAACGGACTCGGCCTGAACGAGGTCCAGCTTGCCGTTCAGCACGGCCCGTTCGCTGAACTCGCCAGGCAGCGCCACTCGCGCGCCGCCACGAACAATTGCGTCAATCACACGCTCCACGAGCAGCGGGTTCCCGTGCAGTGTCAGCTCAACCATCTCGTTACCGGTATAGGAGCGAGGGGCTGCGAAGCGAATTGCGATTACCTCGTCGAGCGGAGCGCCGTCATCCTCGAGCCGCAGGAGCGTAGCCCGCCGTTCCTCGAGATCCTCGGCTTTCAACACCAGACGCCGCAGAATCTCTGACGACCGAGGCCCGTCGATTCTGATGATGGCTAGGGCTGATCGGGCCGCCGCCGTCGCAGCGGCGACTATGGTGTCAAAGCCTTCCTGACTCACGACTCCGGCGAAATTGCTGTCCGCCGCGGGATGATGGCGACTCTCTTGAAGAACCCCTCTCCCCTCGACTCCGTCTCGACTTCCGCATCATCCTGGAGAGCGACATGAACGATTCTTCGCTCCATCGGATTCATCGATGGAAGCATCTGCTCACCGCCAGCACTCCGCACCTGATCGGCGAGGCCACGGGCGAGCTCTTCGATCTCTCGTGAGCGATTCTCTCGAAAGGAAGCGCAATCGACTTCTACACGTTTCTCGGGAGACTCATCATTGATAAACGCTTTGCTTGCAATGAGTTGCACGGCATCCAGCAATTCGCCACCCTGTTCCACGAAACGTCCCTCGTCTGACCCGTAGAGACGCACGGTTACACGCTCGTCGCCCTCGAACGTCCGGACCTGCATGTCCCAGTCTGCATGCTCGACCAGGGAATCGAACCAGGCGTGGACTCGCAGCGCGAAGGGTGATTCGGTTTCCTGTGCCGGAGCTTCCTCGCCGCTCCGCGGCGGCCGAGGCGTAGATTTGCGAGGCGCTCCTCCACTCTCAGAGCGGCTCTTTCGCTTACGCCCCTCACTGTTCGCGGATCGGAACGCGCGATCCTCTTCAACCGGCTCTCGAGCGGAATCGCGCGTCGGCTCTCCCGGACGAGGCTCCTGCTTTCTCGGAGCATCCGCGATTGCGCCAGGATTGACGTCGGCTTCAACGACCACTCGCTTCATGCCCCCGAGAAAGCCACGCTTCTCTAGCAGAACGTGATAGGTCAAAGCGAACCGCTCCACCCCCAGCGCTTCACAGGCGCTATCGAGCGCCTCGTCGAGACTTTTTCCTTCAAATCGTTGACTCATCGATCTTCTCCGCGTTACGACTCCGGATGGTCAGCCCAGTATTTGTTCATGATCATCTGCTGCGCAATGGTCAGGATATTCTGCACGAGCCAGTAGAGCACCAGACCGCTTGGAAATTCTTTGAAAATCCAGCCGAAAATGAACGGCATCGCCATGAAGATCCGCTTTTGTGTCGGATCTGCCGTCGACGGCGTAATAGCCTGCTGGATGAACATCGTGATGGTCATCAGAATCGGGGTGATGTAGTACGGATCCTTATCGGAAAGGTCCTGGATCCAGCCGAAAAACGGGGCGCCGCGAAGCTCGATCGCTCGTGAAAGCAGCCCATAGAATCCCCAGAGAATCGGAAGTTGTAGCAGAAGGGGAAGGCAGCCGCCAACAGGACTGATCCCTTCCACCTTGTAGAGATTCATCATCTCAACGTTCATCTTCTGACGTTGTTCGGGGTCGGTCTTCGCCTTCTTGTACCGGTCGCGAATCGCCGTCATCTTCGGTTGCACTTTCTGCATCTTCTTCATCGAGACGATGCTCTTGTGCTGGAGAGGATAGAGAACGAGCTTGATGAGAACGGTCAGGACGACGATCGCCCAGCCGTAGTTTTTCGTGAAGGTGTGAATCGCGATCAGCGCCGTAAGGAGAAACCTCGCGATCATGCCGAAGGCGCCGAACTGCAGCGTCTTTTCGAGACCGTGCGCTTCGAGAACCGTGGCCTGCTTGGGCCCGAAGAACGCCTTTCCCGACGCTCCGCCATTCACGGCGTTGAATCCAACGTAGACTTCTTTTCTCTTGAGGTCGTCCTTTGTGGCAGCAGGGATCTCGATGGAACGAAGGACCGGCGAGCCAGCCTTGTCGGGTCTGATCGCGGCGAGAAAGTAGTTGTCCTCGATGCCGATGAAATCGGCTGATCCTTCGTAAAATTTGAGCTTCGGAGCTTTTTCTCTTGCTATGACATCGAGCGAACCGTCCTGCTGAATCACAGGGTTACCGGTGATGACAAACTGGTTGTCCCGCTCCTCCGGACCGAGAACCCGTAGACCCGGGCCGACCATCACGCGGTAGGCAGTCGTCGCGGGAAGCACAGAAACCGCGAAGTGAAAATCGTAGTTCGGTCCGAGCCGGAACTCTTTGACAACCGCCACGCCGCTGCCATCATCGACTCGAAACGTCAGACGCTCGCCGGCACCCGTTTTCTCACGGGTCAGCACGTAAAATCCTTCGTTCGCGACTCGATTCACCCTCCCGTCGGACGCCTCGATCGCGAAGGGAAAGTCCGATCTTCCAGCCGGCCTCGACTTGATGAGCTCCACAAGCTGTCCGCTGCGTGTTTTGTAATCTTTGAGCCGGAACGAGACGAGTTGCGCCCCTCGATTCGAAAATCGCGCTACATACTCAGGAGTTTCGACGGTCGAAGCCTCCTCTGAGGTAGCCGCGACTCTCTCTGAGGGTTGGGTGGCTGGCGGAGCGGTCTGAGCCGCAACGGATGGTGCCGCGGTGACACTGGCGCCCGGCTGGAGCGCTGCGGAACTGGTGGTCGCGGTCGCCTCGGCAGCAGGTTTTGTTGGAGTCTGCTGGTCAGTAGACGCAGGCTTTGGTTTGACGACCAGCTGTGGAAAGATGCGGGGGAGCATCGCAGCCCACAACCAGAGGAATGCGATCGACACGGCGACCGCAAGGAACAGTCTCTTCTCCATCGCTCAAGGGACCGGGTCCCAACCTCCTGGATGAAACGGGTGACAACGCAAGAGTCTTCGCACGGTCAGATACCCTCCTCGAAGAACCCCGTATTTCTCAACCGCACCCATCGCGAAAGCCGAACACGTGGGTTCGAAGCGGCACATCGGTGGGAGGAGCGGGGAGATCAACCGTTTGTAGAGCTTCAGCAGAAAGATGGCGAGTCGCCTCAAAGGCCGCCTCGCGTTTCTTTCATCGCCCGCCGAAACGCATTGGTGAGATCCGTGGAGTATTGAGCGTAAGTGGCCTGTCTGGCTCCTGGCTTGATATTGATCACGAAATCGGTCGATTCCTTATCGAGCCCGATCGCGTTGCGGTTCAGCCGGTAAACCTCTCTCGTCCAGCGGCGGAGGCGATTCCGGTCGTGAGCCTTTCCAATCTTCCTGGTCGACGTGATTCCAATTCGAGGGTGACCAAACGAGCTCTGTTTAAAAAAGAGGACACAATACCGAGCGAAGAACTTTCGGCCCTGCTCATAGGTGTCCAGGAAGTCCTGACGCCGCGCGATGCGCTCTCGCTTGGGGAGAGCAGCCGATCCCGGCCGCGACAGAGGCACTTCGTCGCTCAGCAATGGATTCAGAATCGGGAAGAAACGCGGCGATCAGGATCAAACGACGAGGCGCTTGCGACCCTTACGGCGGCGGCGGGAGAGCACAGCTCTACCATCTTTGGTACGCATGCGCTCGAGGAAGCCGTGCGTCTTCTTGCGACGGCGATTATTCGGTTGAAAGGTTCGTTTCATGTGAGAGACCTAGCCTTTGAAAAGCGGTGAGTATAAAGTTACGGCCGGTCGAGGGTCAACCTACGACCGAGCAAGGCGCCAAACGCCTTCATGGAAGAGGCTATTCCAGCGGGTTTCCCTCGCAAGGCACCTCAGGGGACCAGCCCTGAGAGGTCGGCTGCTTGGTTGCCGTCCTCAGCAATGTCCCGCTCTGCCTGGGCGCGCGGCGCGTCTCATGCGATCATCCAGACAACGCGACAAATGCTGGGGATTGCGACATACTCCACCATCGCTTTCACCCCTCGCCGCGCTGTGCTAGACTCGCCAGCCTTTTTCCCTCGATTTCTTTTCCACAATTGTGGAAAAGATGTGGAATGTCATATAGATAGCACGATTCTGCCAGCCAAATGAACCTCTGGGACCAAGTTCTCTCGAAACTCGAAGAGACCATCGACAAGACCGAGTTCACCACCTGGTTTCAACCGACCGTCTTTCTCGCTGCCAAGGGCGAAACTGTTGATGTGAGGGTTCCCGACGGCCGGTTCGTCGATCAGATTTCCTCCCGGTACAGTCACCAGATCCGTTCAATCCTCACCGAACTGGACGCGAGCCGCACGAAGATTCATTTCGTTGCCGATGCATCGGACTCGCGCGACCTTGGACCTTATCCCGCGACCGTGCCCGTAGTCGACCTGCCACCTTCCGTCTTCAACAACCGCTACAGGTTTGGCAGTTTTGTGGTCGGAAGCTCCAACCAGCTTGCCTACGCCGCGGCGCTGTCGGTTGCGGAGAATCCCAGTAACTCCTTTAACCCTCTGTTCCTCTACGGCGGCGCCGGTCTGGGGAAGACTCACCTGATCCAGGCAATCGGTCAGCAGCTGCGTCAGTCGCACCCATCGATGAAAATCGTTTATATGTCGGCCGACAATTTCGTGACCGAGCTGATCACCTCGATTCGCTACGACCGGATGTCGTCCTTTCGCGATCGCTACCGCTCAGTCGACGCCCTGCTCCTAGATGACATTCAATTCCTGGCCGGGAAGGAGCGAACACAGGAAGAGTTTTTTCACACCTTCAACGCACTCTACGAGGCCCAGAAGCAAATCGTATTCACCTCGGATGCGCCTCCCAAGGAAATTCCGACCCTCGAAGAGCGACTCCGTTCCCGCTTCGAGTGGGGATTGAGCGCAGACATCCAGGCCCCCGACCTCGAAACCAAAGTCGCGATCCTGCGAAAGAAGGCGGAGGAGAGGAAGATTGGTCTCCCAGGCGATGTCGCTCTTTTCATCGCTGAGCGGGTGCGCTCCAACGTCCGTGAACTGGAAGGGCACCTGAACCGTGTTGCTGCCTTCGCTTCCCTTACCGGTCATCCGATCGGGATGGATCTTGCCAAAGAAGCTCTCCGAGACCTGCTGTCAAAAGAAAACAAGCCGATCGTCGCAGCAGAGATCCTCAAAGTCGTCGCCGCGCATTACGGAATCAAAGTCTCTGAGCTGAAATCCAAGTCGAACGCCCGCCCGATCTCTTATCCAAGGCAAGTCGCAATGTTCATCTGTAAGGCTTTGACCGATCTCTCGTATCCGGAGATTGGAAAGATCTTCAACAACAAGCACCATTCTACTGTCATCTACTCGGTCGAAAAGATCGAGAAATTGAAGGCCGAGGACTCTGCCGTCGCCAACACGGTCGATATGTTGATCAAGCAGTTTCGATGACTGACTTCAACATCGCCAGATGGCCTGTCGAACTCCAGCGCAAAACCTTCGGATATTTTGAAGCCTCGATTCGGGTCGTCCGGGCCGCTGCGGAAAACCGGGAATCTCTCCGCCGCTTTTCCGCTGAGATCTCCGCCGAGTCACACGACGAAGACTGATATACTTTTGAACACTTTGCGTGTGAATCCACTCTTTTCCACGCACACTTCCTACTACCACTACTAAATACTAAGATCTTATTCTTGAGGGAACGGCAATGGAGTTGAGCGTCGGAAAAGCGGAGTTGCAGAGAGAGCTGCAGCTCTGTCAGGGAATCGTGGAGCGTCGATCCACCATTCCGATCCTTTCCAACGTGTTGCTCAGGACTGCGGAGAACTCGCTGGAGATCGCAGCTACGGATCTGGACGTGACCATTCAGAGCTCCTGTCCTGCAACGATCGTCCGACCTGGCGGGGTAACGATTGAGGCCCGCCGCTTTTTCGACATCATTCGCTCACTTCCCGATGATCAGGTGAAGTTGACTCTGCAGGAAAACTTCTCGCTGCTCGTTGAATCGGGGACCGCGAAGTTCCGCTTGCTGGGACTACCGGTCGAAGATTACCCGACACTCCCGACCATCGTAACGACCTCGCATTACAGCAGCGGCCTCGGTGCGCTCAAGGCGATGGTCGAGAAGGTGATCTTCGCGATCACTCACGAAGAAACGCGCTTCCAGCTCAATGGCGCTTTGCTGAAACTGCATGACCAGACGATGGAGATGGTCGCCACCGACGGTCACAGGATGGCCCTGGTCAGTTATCCCCAGCCGTCTCCTGCCGCGGGAAACGGCGACGGTCTAACAGTCCTTGTTCCGCGCAAGGCTCTGCATGAGCTGCTTCGGCTTGAGAGTGGTCCTGATACGGAAGTGCAGTTCGGAACATCGGAAAATCACCTTTTCTTTGAAGCCGGGGCTCGCAGGTTGATGGCCCGGATGATCGACGTGAATTTCCCCAACTATCTCGAAGTCATCTCAAAGGACAACGATCGGCGGGTCATTGTCGATCGCGAGCGTTTGATCGCAACGATTCGGCGAATTTCACTCGTTGCGAATGAGAGGACGAGAGCTGTCCGGTTCGATTTCGCTCCCGGAAAGCTCACCGTGTCCTCTACGAATCCCGAGCTTGGGGATGCGCGTGAGACAGTACCGATCGATTATGCCGGCGCGCCCTTTTACGTTGGACTGAACGCTGCCTATCTCGTTGACTTTCTGAATGCCGTCGACACACCTGTCGTATCGCTCGAGTTGAAAGACGAGAACAGTCAGTGCATCGGGCGTCCCTCGGCCGGTGAGGAACTTCCGTACGAGTACACCTACGTTGTCATGCCGATGCGGATTGCATAGCCGGCGCTCCTATCCGTATACCTCAACAACCTCCAGCAGCTTTTCGCCAGCGTTACACGCCGCTCCCTCGCGGCGAACCACGCCACCCGTCATCCTGAGTAGCGCCTTTGCGACGGAGGATCTCAGAATGCGACGCTGTGCGATCAGGCAGCTGCCCATCCTGAGATCCTTCGTCGCAGAAAGCGCTGCTCAGGATGACGGGTGGTCAACACCGCCTTATCGTTGGAGAGCGTTTTCACGCTCGGGACGACGCATAATTACTTTTCTCAAAGACGGCTCCTTCCCGCAGCCGGTCCGGATAACACGCTTCCGATGATCCTCGAGTCTTTCCGGATTGAGAATTTCCGCAACCTGATCTCAGGCGAGCTTCATTGCCACCCATCGGCCAACATCTTCGTCGGGGAGAACGGGCAGGGAAAAACCAACCTTCTCGAGGCGATCTACTTTCTCGCAACGACAAAGTCCTTCCGGACCCCGCGACTGTCGAACCTGGCGAGGATCGGGTCCGAAACGCTCTTCGTGGAAGGCGTGCTGCTGCAGGAAACCGTTAGGAAAACATTCTCCGCCGGACTGGCAGGGGGCGACCAGAGAAGACGCGAGCTGCAGGTAAACGGCCAGCGCGCCTCCCTCCAGACGTACCTCCAGATGCTCCCGGTTCTCGCTTACTCGGCCTCGCGACTCGAGATCGTGAAGGGGTCACCGGAGGAAGGGAGACGGTTTCTCGATCGCGGTGTAGCGGGAATCCGGCACGGTTATCTCGAAGAGTTGTCGCGTTACGGGAGGGTGCTCAAGCAGAGGAACGCCCTGCTGCAAAAGGTCGCCGAGGGGAGCGCCAGAGCGGGGCAACTTGATGCCTGGGATGAGGAATTCGTTTCGGCGGCGGAGCCTCTGGTGAAGGCGAGAGCGGAGTACACGGATTCGCTTTTTCTCGAGTACCGCCAGATTGTCGAGGCGCATCGGTATCATGTGGACGATCTCCTCATCCGCTACCTCCCCAACGGCTTCGATTTCCGTGCGCGTGACCGGAAGGAAAATCTTCTGGCCTTCAGAGGGCGGAGAGATCGGGAGATTCGTAGTGGTTTTACGCTGATCGGCCCGCACCGGGACAGTGTGGAGTTCAGCCGCTCAGACCGCGCGGCGGCCGACCTCCTGTCCAGCGGCGAGCTCAAGATGACGGTGTTGTTCCTGAAATTCGCCAAAATGGCCCTGCAAAAACGTTTCGCTGAGGGAGCGCCGGTCTTTCTTCTGGATGACATTGACGCGGAGCTCGATCTCGGCATCATCCAGCGGTTGCTGGGGTACCTGGCTGGAAGTACTCAGATATTCGTTACGACCGCCAAGGAAAGCGTCATCGCAGCCCTCCAGATGCCAGAGCACGCTATGTTCACGGTCCAGGGCGGGATCGCGAAGCGGCGGGACTAGCCCGCATGTCTTACGGCACTCGCCCCGAGGCGACGAACCGCGGTTTGACTCGATGCTTTGAGGGTCTCGAGGGCCGAGCTCGGCCCTTCGAAAACTACCAGGAGTATTTGTCGCATCAGATGCGGCCGTCATACCGCGTCAGGCGAGATCGTGGGGGTCAGAAAGGTCGAAATCATCCAGAATTGTTTGCTATAATTACGTGTTCTTATTCGGTGGAAATCCATCAGGTTTCCGCGGCTGCCCCCACCAGGATCTGGAGCCGCTTTCAATCACCTCGGACTCGACCAGAGCGCGTCCCCTTCGAGGAGCCCCGGCCATCCCCGACTCCCAGAAAGAATCCATGGCAAGTAACTACACAGCAGAAGACATAAAAGTCCTCAAAGGGCTCGACGCGGTACGAAAGCGGCCCGGCATGTACATCGGTGACACCGATGACATTACCGGCCTGCACCATATGGTCTACGAAGTCGTGGACAACGCGATCGACGAAGCCCTCGCGGGCCACGCGGACCGCGTCACGGTGACGATTCATCCCGACAGCTCTGTGACCGTCGAAGACAACGGTCGCGGGATTCCTGTGGATGAGCACAAGGAAGAGGGACGTTCGGCCGCCGAGGTCATCATGACCGAGCTGCATGCGGGCGGAAAGTTCGATAACAACTCGTACAAGGTCTCAGGCGGCCTCCACGGCGTAGGAGTTTCGGTTGTGAATTTTCTCTCCGAGGCGCTCGAGCTGGAGATCCATCGTGACGGCCATGTCTGGCGGCAGAGCTATCGCGGAGGCGTGCCCGTCGAGTCGATCAAACGGCTCGGGAAGACGGCTCAGCGCGGTACGAAAGTCACCTTCAAGCCCGACCCCCTGATCTTTTCGGTCCTCGAGATGAATTTCGACACCCTCTCGCAGCGACTTCGAGAGCTGGCGTTTCTCAATTCCGGAGTCAACATCCGGATCTTCGATGAGCGCACCGAGAAAGAACATACGTTTTGCTACGAGGGCGGCATCATCTCGTTCGTCGAGGACCTGAACCGCAACAAGACGCCGCTGCACGAGAAGGTGATCTACATCGTGGAAGAGCGCGATGGCGAAAAAGTCGAGATCGCGATGCAGTGGAACGAGGGGTACAGCGACAACCTTTATCCCTTCACCAATACGATCAAGAACCAGGACGGCGGGACCCACCTGGTTGGCTTCAAGGCGGCTCTGACCAGGACCGTCAACAAATATGCAACCGAGAAAGGGTTTCTCGCGAAGGGAAAGGTCAACCTCGAGGGTGATGACGTTCGCGAGGGGCTCGCAGCCGTCATTTCGATCAAGATCCGCGATCCGAAGTTTTCGTCTCAGACCAAGGACAAGCTGGTCTCGTCGCATGTGAAGACGTGGGTCGAGCAGGTCGTCAACGACCGCTTGTCCGACTACTTCGAGGAAAACCCGCGCGAGTCGCGACGGATCGTCGAGAAGATGGTCGATGCTGCTCGCGCCCGCGAAGCTGCGCGAAAGGCCAGGGATCTCACGCGCCGTAAAGGTGCGCTCGAGTCGAGCGCCTTGCCAGGCAAGCTTGCTGACTGTCAGGAACGCGATCCGAAGTTCTCAGAGATTTTCTTCGTTGAAGGAGACTCGGCAGGCGGCTCAGCGAAACAGGGACGCGATCGTCGTTTCCAGGCAATCCTTCCGCTGAAGGGAAAGATTCTCAATGTAGAAAAAGCGCGCCTCGACAAGATGCTTTCTTCCGAGGAGATTCGCGTGATGATCACGGCCCTCGGGACTGGCATCGGCAGCGATGAGTTCGATATCGGGAAGCTTCGCTATCACAAGATCATCATCATGACCGACGCCGATGTCGACGGCTCGCACATCCGAACTCTGATCCTGACATTTTTTTACAGGCACATGCACTCCCTCATTACGGGAGGGCATCTGTTCATCGCGCAGCCACCGCTGTTCAAGGTTTCGCAGGGTAAAAAGGACCACTACATCAAGGACGAGCCAGAGCTCTCGCGCTATCTGCTGAGCCGGATCTCCGAAAACCTCGAGCTTCAATCGCAGCTCGGTCCGTCCGTGAGGGGCGAAGAGCTGATTGCGCTGCTGCAGAGCGTTGAGGGTTACAGGGCTCATCTTCGCCGGCTCGAGTCGCGCGGCGCGCCACGCGAGGTGCTCGAGATCCTGTTGTCCGAAGGACTCTCGGATCGCACGGCGTTTGCGGACTCCGCGAGGCTGGAGTCGATCGAGCAGGCGTTGACGAAAGTCGGCTTCGAGCAGGTAAGAGTCGGGACTGACCCCGAGACCGAGACCCCCACTCTTTCACTTCTCTCATCACGGAATGGCAGCTCGCGACGGCTGACGGTCGATGACGATTTTCTCTCGCAGTACGACTACCGGCAGATGGCCTCCTCGTTCGAGAAGATTGCCTCCTTCGGGCTGGCTCCTTACACACTCAAACATGGAGAGGACTCGGCTTCGATTGCCACTGTTGATGCGCTCATCGAGCGGGTTTATGAGCTGGCGAAAAAAGGACTTTCCATCTCGCGCTACAAAGGCCTGGGAGAGATGAACCCGGAGCAGTTGTGGGAGACCACGATGAACCCCGAGACGCGGCGCCTGCTGGAAGTCCGTATCGAAGACGCAGTCGGGGCAGATGAGATCTTCACCATCCTGATGGGCGATCAGGTCGAACCGCGCCGCGCCTTCATCCAGGACAACGCGCTCGATGTGAAGAACCTGGATATTTAGTGGTGGATCCCTTTGGGTGGTGCAAGGTGTTTGCGCGACGTGTGTCGTCCCGGGCGGATGTGCGGCAAATGCCGCGACTGAGAACAAGCAACGGGGTGTCATCGCTCGGGATGAAGTCAGTGAAATCGGCGGTGTTACTTGTGGCCGGACATTCCAATGTCCGGCGCGCCGTAGGCGCAAGCGGACGCAAATACCGCCGGACATTGGAATGTCCGGCCACAGCGGACAATACGCATCGAATGATTAGACACACCGACTGAGACCAAAGACCAGAAAATCATGTCCGACTACACGACCATCAACGATCAGAAAATCCCCGTCAACATCGAAGACGAGATGCGCAAGTCGTATCTCGACTATGCGATGTCCGTCATCATCGGACGCGCGCTTCCCGACGTGCGTGATGGGCTGAAACCTGTCCACCGGCGAATCCTGTTCGGCATGTACGAACAAGGGAACACTTCGAACAAGGCATATAAAAAGTCCGCGCGTATCGTTGGCGACGTGATGGGAAAGTTCCACCCTCACGGTGATAGCGCAATCTACGACTCGGTCGTCCGCATGGCGCAGGACTTCTCGATGCGCTATCAGCTCGTCGATGGTCAGGGGAACTTCGGTTCGCTCGACGGCGATAACCCCGCGGCCATGCGTTACACGGAAGTCCGCCTCACGAAACTCGCCGAAGAGCTCCTTCGTGACGACATCGACAAAGAAACCGTCGACTGGGTGCCGAACTACGACGGGTCTCTCGTGGAGCCCTCAGTGCTCCCGGCCAAATATCCGAATCTACTCGTCAACGGCTCCTCGGGAATCGCCGTTGGAATGGCCACGAACATCCCGCCGCACAACCTCGGCGAAGTCATCGATGCCTGTCTGATGATGATCGGCAATCCTGAGTCGACGACGCAGGACCTCATGACGGTCCTTCCAGGGCCAGACTTCCCGACGGCCGGCTTCATTCATGGGCGTGATGGAATCCGTCAGGCATATGAGACTGGCCGCGGAATCATCCAGCTGCGAGCGCGTGCGGTCTTCGAGACACAGAAGAAGAACGCCGACAGACAGTCGATCGTCGTCAACGAAATCCCGTACATGACGAATAAAGCGAGGCTGATCGAGAAGATCGCCGAACTGGTTCGGGACAAGAGGATTGAAGGGATCTCCGATCTTCGCGACGAGTCGGATCGCGACGGGATCCGGATCGTAGTCGAGCTCAAGCGCGGCGAAGTTCCCGAGGTCGTGCTCAATCACCTCTACAAGAACACGCAGATGCAGACGACGTTCGGGATCATTTTCCTCGCGATCGTCAACAACCAGCCGCAGGTCATGAATCTCCGGACGCTGGTCAATCACTTCATCGATCACCGGAAAGAGATCGTCATCCGGCGCACGCGCTTCGATCTGCGAAAAGCCGAAGAGCGAGCCCATATTCTCGAGGGACTCGTCAAGGCTCTCGATCACCTCGATCAGGTCATCAATCTCATTCGCGCAAGTCAGTCGCCTGCCGGCGCAAAAGAGCAGCTCGTGGCACAGTTTGCGTTCTCCGAGCTGCAGGCCCAGGCCATTCTCGACATGCGGCTGCAGCGGCTCACGGGACTCGAGCGGGACAAGATCACCAACGAATATCAGGACGTGCTGGCGACGATCCGGAGTCTCAAGGAGATCCTTGGATCGGAGAAGCTCGTGCTCGAGATCATATCGGCTGAGCTCACCGAGATCAGGCGGCAGTTCGGCGACAAGAGGCGGACCGAAATCGTCGGCGAGACCCGCGATATTACGATTGAAGACATGATCGCAGTCGAGGACATGGTCATCACGGTTTCGCGCGGTGGCTACATCAAGAGGTCTCCTCTTTCGCTTCATCGCGCGCAGCACCGCGGTGGAAAAGGGAAGCTCGGGATGGTCCCGAAAGAAGAGGACATCGTCGAGCATCTCTTCGTTGCGTCGACGCATTCCTACATTCTTGTCTTCACGGACAAGGGACGTGTCTACTGGTTGAAAGTCCATCTCATTCCTCAGATCGGCGTCGCAGCGCGCGGTAAGGCGATCGTCAATCTGATTCAGGTCGAGAGTGGTGAGAATGTTCGCGCGCTCCTGACGCTAAAAAACTTCTCCGAAGCGAAGTACGTTGTGATGCTCACTCGCGGGGGCAAGATCAAGAAGACTGAGCTCGTCGCATTCTCGAACCCTCGGACCAGCGGCATCATCGCGATCGACATCAACGACGGCGACGATCTGCACGCAGTTGACCTGAGTGATGGAAACTCGGAAATCTTCATCGGCACCCACGACGGCAAGGCGATCCGCTTCAAGGAATCCGATGTGCGCGCCATGGGGCGAGGTGCGGCTGGTGTGAAGGGGATCAACCTCCGATCAGGCGACTACGTGATCGAGATGGACGTAATCAAAGAAGCAGAGTCGGCCGAGATCCTGACGGTGACGGAAAAGGGCTTCGGCAAGCGGACTGCGGTGTCGGAGTACCGGCTTCAGACGCGAGGCGGCTCGGGTGTCATCAACATCAAGACGACGGGCAAGAACGGCAAGGTGTCGGGAATCAAGTGCGTCGGCCAGGATGACGAGTTGCTTCTCATCACCGAGCAGGGAAAGATGATCCGGCTCAGCATCTCGGGAATCCGTTCGGTCGGACGTTCGACACAGGGCGTGAAGCTCATCAACGTTGACAACGAAGACATGGTGGTCGCCGCCGTGAAGCTCGTGGATAAGGATCCTGAGGAGCTCGAGGTCAGCGGAGACGATGTTGCGTCTGAGGATGCCGTTCGTGATGAGACGGACGGCACGGACGAGACCGATCCCGACATCGTCCATTGACCCGTGGCGAGCTGGCTTCGGTTCTGTATCGCTGACGGCGAGGTCATCCCGAGCCGGAAATGTTGGTCCGCAACGGTAAGGCGGTGATGACATACCCCCAGGATGACGGTCTCATCAGAGCGATGTACCCAACGTGACGCACTGAGAGAAACGATGTGTCGTCCCGAGCTTGGGCGTGTGGGTGGGAGGGGCGAGGGACCTCGCAAGCTTCTACTCCGGTCCCATCGACGCGACGCTCCCCGCGTATAGCCCTCACTGTGAGAGACGACCGCTCGAAGTTCAGGCGATGTCGTTCCGATCGCTGACAGGCGTGGTTGCCGATGCCGCGACCACGGGATCCTGATCGTCCGGTTCGTGAATCATCTCGCGCCGGCGCTGGGCTTTCATCTGCTCGAAGATTCCCCCGACGTGACCCGCCGGGATCCAGCTATTTCCGCCACACTTCGGGCATCGGCCGCGAAAGGCGATGTTCTTGCCGCAGTCCGGGCAGATGATGACCAGAGAATGTGAGAGCTCGAACTTCTGCTCGCCTTCGTGATCGAGGCCGTTGAGAAACGAGCTGAGATTCTGGAAGGTATCTTCTAGGGACATCGGGGCTCCTGAGAATCGGCGAAAATTGCACACGACATGCCACGGGTTCTGTCGTTCGGAGTTATCTGCGGAGCGGGCTCATCTGGAAAACCGACGACTTCGGGGTCGCCAGGGCTGAATGCTGAGCTGAGCTCGCCCGTTACTACGCAGGTGCGGTCGGATCAGATCTTCATCACGTCGAATTGCTCATGATGCAACGTGTCATCAGGTTTGAAAACCAGATGCACAGCCAGAAGCCGCTCGACCTCGCTGAACATCTTGTCCCCTTCACTGAGCAGAACTGCATAGATCTCGGGGTTGACTCGCACGATGATCTCCTGGCCCTCGTGAACATCGTGCATTTTGACAAGCTGGCGCCAGATCTCGAGGATGACTGTCGTGTTTGACTTGATGCGACCGCTGCCTGAGCAATACGGACAGGCCTGCGTCAGCGAGCGCTCGAGACTCTGCCGAACGCGCTTTCGTGTCATCTCGATCAGGCCGAACTCGGAGATCTGCAGAATCTTCGAGCGCGATCGGTCCTTCCGGATCTCTTGTTCCAGCGCCGCGAAGATCTGGTCGCGATTCGCCAGATCCTCCATGTCGATGAAATCGAGGACGATGATGCCACCGAGGTCGCGGAGACGGATCTGTCGAACGATCTCTTTGACTGCTTCGAGGTTGGTCCTGAAGACGGTCTCCTCGAGATTCTTCTTGCCGACGTACTTGCCTGTGTTCACGTCGATCGCCACCAGCGCTTCCGTCTGATTGATGACGATGTAGCCTCCCGAACGGAGCCAGACCTTCGACTTGAGGGCCTTTTCAATCTCCGGCTCGATTCCGAACTGATCGAAGATCGGCTCCTGCCGGCTGTAGAGTCGGACGCTCGCCACGAGATTCGGCTGGATCTGGTCGAGAAACTCCACGATCCTCTGATACTGCTCTTCCGAATCGACCCACACTGTCTTGACCTCTGGGGAGAGGACATCACGAATGGTTCTGAGCACCAGGTCCAGATCGTGGTGAATGGTGGAAGGAGCTGAGACCTTCTCGGCCCGCGCTCTCACCCCCTCCCAGACGCCGGTGAGATAGGCAAGATCTGCCGCGAACTCTTCTTTCTGACGTTGCTCACCGGCGGTCCGGACAATGAATCCGCCTGGACCGTTTCGGATGGATGTAAGAATCTGCTTGAGTCGCTCCCGTTCTTCCTCGTTCTCGATTCGTCGTGAGATGCCGATGTGATTCACCGTCGGCATATAGACCAGGAATCGCCCGGGGAGCGTGATGTGGGTGGTGATCCTCGCGCCCTTGCCGGCAATGCTGTCCTTTGACACCTGCACGAGGATTTCCTGACCCTCTCGGAGCAGATCGGCGATCGAAGCCTCCGGACGTTGATGGTTACTGCCGTCATCCTCGGCGGCAGGATCCACAGCGACGTCTGGTTCGAACTCTTCCACCTCATCGATGACATCGGAGACGTAGAGGAACGCGTCACGCTCGAGCCCGAGATGGACAAATGCCGACTGCATCCCTGGAAGGACCTTGGTTACGCGGCCTTTGTAGACATTGCCTACGACCGTTTTGTGGCGATTGCGCTCGACCCAGAGCTCGGCGACCTTCCCCTCGTCGAGGACAGCGATCCGAGACTCATGCCGGGTGGTATTGATGACAATCTCTCGGGACACGGGCGCGCATTGTAGTTCAGGAGACACGATGTCATCGGGCCGAGTGGCTGAGGGGCTGAGCCGCGGAGCGACGTTCCCTCTCCCCGGCGGGGAGAGGGAAGCGAGCGAAGCGAAGCAGGGTGAGGGGCGTGAAAGTCTCGCGATTCCGCAAAATCGTGGCGCTGTCCGTATCTCTAAAGGCCTCTCTCCCGGTCGCTCCTTCGGCCGCTAGCCCGCATTTCTCACAGACCTTTGTTGTGAGACGGCGGAGAGTGGCTTGGATGCGAGGCGCACGGCGATTTTGCGACGAAGGCATAGTCGACACTATGTCGAGGAGCGAAATTGCCGTGCAACGAAGCAGACAGGCCGCTATCCGTCGTCTCGCGGCAAAGGTCTGTGAGAAATGCGGGCTAGTCTACGCTCGTCGCCGACGCTGCTAACATTCGCGCACGTGACCTTCCCGATTTACTTCTCCGGTTCCATCAGTGGCGGTCGGAGCGACGCCAGCCTCTATCGCACGATCGTTGATCGACTCCAGGAGTCCGGCTACGAAGTTCTCGCCGGGGCTGTCGCTGATCCCTCGACATCCGCCAGCGGAGAGACACTCTCGAGCAGAGAGCTTTTCGAACGCGACCTCCGATGGATTGCAGATGTGGCAACGCGGAACGGCGCCCTGGTCGCCGAAGTTTCGGTCCCTTCGACAGGAGTTGGATATGAGATAGCGACGGCCCGCCATCGCTTCGACCTTCCCGTCATCTGTCTCTATCGCCCCGCCTACACGAAGCGTTGCTCGGCGATGATCGCCGGGGATCGCGGGATCCGCCTCATCGAGTACAGCGAGACCTCGGTGGCAGAGATGCTAGAGACCCTCGTGGCCGTCCTGAGTCGGCTCCGGTGAATAAAGAAAGAAACCGTCCGGTTACAGGGCCAGCATTTCTTGACGGAAGAGAACGGCGTTTGCTATTTTCCGCCCCCTGCCTCTTACTCCGGCATAGCTCAGTTGGTAGAGCAACGGACTGTTAATCCGTGGGTCGCAAGTTCGAGTCTTGCTGCCGGAGCCAATTAGATTGAACAACTTAGGTCGCCTCGAAAGAGCGACCTTGTTGCTTCCAGCGACACATTAAAGGACACATTGAGATCTGTCCTGACCCTGAACGCAACACGTCCAGGTGGCTGAACTGCTTGGCGTCGCTGCCGCTCGCGCTACGCAGCCTTTGATCTTCGACGACGACATTCCTTCTCCCGGAATCGGGAACCATTGGCACAGGCGCTTCTTCGCTGGCTCTCGACCGACTGCGCGGCAAGCCAGAAAGCAGCCAGACAACGTCACGGCTAGCCGTTCACTGCAGTCGATGGGGACCCGACGTCGGGTGCTTGAGCCAATCGCTACGAGCGGTGGGGCGACGCTTTCGCACGTACCTCAAACTAGAACTTTCGCGGTCGCTGGCCGCCACTAACCACGCGCCTAACTCGGCGTTGCGCCGGACATAAGAGCTTCAGGCGTTGGGCTGCGATTTCTGTCCTACGGGTTTTCGAACTACTTCTGCGAGCGGAGTGTGCGCGACCAGTTCACGACGAGATGGAATGGGTTGAGGTCTTCGTCACCGGAGTTTTGAGCGAGCAGAAACCGGCCGTCCGGCGCCACATCGAACCAGGTGCTGTTCGAGAGGTCCACTGCGAGAGCGACTGGCTGCGTTACCTCGAACACCGTCCCGACCGGAATAGTCATCAGTTTGTTGCCGCTCTTGAAAAACAGCTCTTTGCTGTCTGCCGACCACCGTGGGAGCGAGCCACCGTCGAACGAGATTTGCCAGCGCTCACCTGGATTCGGAAACGTGGTGACGTAAATCTCCATGCGGCCTGTTTCCTCAGACGTGTATGCGAGCCAGCGTCCGTCGGGCGAGAGTGCCGCTCCCACCCCTTGATTCCCAGGACCTGTGATCAATGGGCGACACGGCCCGCCGTCAGGGGAGCAAGAGACAATATCCATCCCGGAAGTGTTCTGCTGAACAATGATAACGATCTGTCGCCCGTCGCGCGACCATGCGCGTATGACGGGCCACAAACCTCGGACTGACGTCCCAAGCTCGCGGCGTGAGCCAGCGCCGCTGATCGGTTGCGTCCAGAGTTGCCCTTCGCCACGGAGGGAAACCGCATTAGAAATCGCAAGTCGTTGCCCATCAGGAGAGAGAACTGCACTGACCGTGTTGGTGGTCTTCAGATTCGTCGCGCGAGCGAGCGTTCCCTGGACGGTGTTCATCACCCAGATGTCGCTTACTGTTCCATCGGAAACCCCGAGCACACCCTTCCTGCCATCGGTCGAGAGACTGCCGGTAATGTAACGTCCCGGTGGACCGACATCCTCGCCCCGGCGACCGTCCCGTGAGTACCAGGTCAGCTGCTGGAGGCGTGTGGATCGCTTGCGGTAGACGAGCATGCCATTTCGTGACGCCGAGAAGTTGGCGAGCTCGCGACCCTGGAAGTACTCGAGATTTTCGGCCACCGGCTGGGGAATACCACTGACGCTGAGGTCTCGAAGATCGAAGCGCTGTGCCAACAGATTGCTGTTGCGTACAAACAGCAGGTACGGCTCTGCGTACTGAACGTTTGACGCATTCTTCACAATGAGCTTTTTGAGCTTTCCTTCTGTGGAACCGGCATAGACGTCCCCCTTCGCAGCAGCCGATCCAACGACGTAAAGGACCGTCTTTCCGTTCGGCAGGAAATACGGGTTCCGGTGTGTGATATCAGCACCCTTGTCCGTGATACGCACCGGCTCGCCCCCAGCTTCGCTGACGCGGAAGAGCGGCGCCTTGATGTCAGGAGCGAAGACGATCGTTCCATCTGAACCCCAACTGCCCCCGCGACTCGCGGGCGCATCGCAAATCTCCTGCACGGTACCTCCGCTCGAGGAGATGCTCTTTAATTTCGCCTCGGCGAAGAAGCCCAGACTTTCACCGTCAGGTGACCAGAAAGGGAAGGTTGCTCCTTCACTACCGCGCAGTGCCGTGACCACACCCGACCTGAGGTCGCGTATCGCCAGCGCCACCTGGGTCGCACTGTTCACTCTTGTGAGATAGGCCAACCGAGTTCCGTCAGGGGCAAGCACCGCGGCTCCAAGGTTAACTTCAGCGATGGAAGTTCCTCTCTCCGGTGACAGCTCTGCGTGGAGCACGGCCGGGGTGTGCGAGCGACGGGTAAAGTAAGCGGCTGCTGCCGCTGTCGCTACGAGTGCCAGCAAGCAGACCGCCGTCGTGACGAGGCGCCGCCTCAGGCGACCCGGCCTCGCCGCGGCTGGTTCTGCGGCCATAATCGAACTGCTGTTGCGTGATGCAATCCACCGCATCTCTGCCGCCACATCCTGGGCACTCTGCCACCGGTCATCCGGCTGCTTCTCCAGACAGCGTGAGATCACATGCTCGAGTGCGGGAGGTGTAACCGGCTGCAGCTCCGTAACGGAGCGCGGTGTACCGGAGACGATCGCAGCAATCAGAGAAGTCTTCGTCTTACCCTCGAATGCTCGCTGCGCAGTGAGCATCTCGTACAGCAGACATCCGAGCGCGAAGATGTCGGTGCGCGCGTCGGCTTCATCTCCTTCGAGCTGTTCGGGAGCCATGTACTGAAACGTGCCGAGGATCGTTCCCTTCGCCGTCAGCGGTTTGTGCTGCGTAGCGTCGGTCGTGTCGAATTGCACCGGCGCGTTCTCAGCGCCCTTCGCGAGGCCGAAGTCGAGCAGCTTCGCGCCCGACTTTGTGATCATGATGTTGGCGGGTTTCAGATCGCGATGAACGATGCCAACGCGATGAGCGGCGGCCAGCGCATCGGCGATCTGGGCGCCGTAGCGGAGCACGTCGGAAAGTGGCATAGGCCCGCGCTCGACACGATCGGCCAGCGTCTGGCCGTCGAGTAGTTCCATGACCAGGTAAAGAGTCGACGGGTTGGGGGTGTCCTGAGCGGTGTGTCGCTGTGACGATGGCGACGTCGGTACATCGGACGCAGCTTCCCCAACATCGTAGATCTGGCAGATGTTCGGGTGGTTGAGCTGTGAGATCGTCTTCGCCTCGCGCTCGAAGCGCGCACGAAACTCCGGGTTATGGACGAGCGTGGCGGGAAGAATCTTGATGGCCACGTCGCGCTCGAGCCGTGTGTCGCGTGCACGCCAGACTTCGCCCATTCCGCCAACACCGAGCGGCGCGGCGAGCTCGTAGGGACCAAGGCGAGTCCCGGCGTTGATCGTCATTCAACGCACATCCTACGGCATCGCGCAGTCGGAAAGCACGCTCGATCGAGTCGTCATCGAACAGCACGATGCGGCCAAGACCACACGGGAGTTGACGGGGTCCGTTTCCGCAGATTCTCCAACGCGCCAGAAGGATTCACGCACCTCGCAACCGGAGCCATTTTGACCTCGAGGATGTCAAGAGTGTCGGGCCTGGCTGCTCTCTTTCGGCTGGGGCAGCCGAAGATGCGTGAGTGACGAGTTCCAGATCTCCCCGGCTTCGCGTCTTGTTAGGTCGCCGCTGTTTCCGTCGAAGCGGGACTCGCCAGGCGAAATTCTACTAATTCTGCACGCCTACGGGATGCACCACGAACGAACCGCCTGAGAAGACGATGTCACAGTCGAGGTTGTCTGTTGCGGTCTTTTCGTAAGTTGCGTCAGCCTGACCGTCGCGTCCTCGCGATCGGATTGCGTAAGTATTCGCTGTCGCACCGCCAACCGCCTGATCGGTCGCGAAATCGAGCGGATTTCCCCAACCATCGTTTCTCGGGACCGTACGGAGGTAGGTTGGAGCGAGTCTGGAGCTCAAATCAGCGTGCGACATCACGCTCGATGGGAATGAGTACCCCTGGCCAGCAGCGTTATAAGTGCGCGTATCACCAGCGCGCGCTTCCCACGAAGTTGCGATGGTTTTCATGTCGGTCATCGTTTTCTTCTGTTTCGCGAGATGAAGCGCGTTGCGGTAATTCACAATCGCGATCGCAGTGAGAATCCCGATGATGAGAACGACGACGAGAATCTCAATCAGCGAGAAGCCGGCACGGCTGTCCCGGGCCCGGTGACGACCGGCACTCACTGCGACAGAATAAACAGGCATGGATGAATGGTAGCAAATCGGCCCTTCGAGAAGAAGCGTTGGGCCGCCCGTAGTTTGCATTCACAGGAGACAGTTCCCATGCCGATCATACAGACTCTCGCTGCTCGCGACCGCTCATGTAAGCCTGTCCTCGTCTGGACCGACCGGCTCGAGGAAGCTGCGGAGCGTCAGCTGAGAAACATCGCAACGCTCCCATTCATCTTCAAGCACGTAGCCGCCATGCCCGATGTTCACCTCGGCAAGGGCGCGACGGTGGGGAGCGTCATCGCGACACAAAAGGCAGTGATTCCCGCCGCTGTGGGTGTCGATATCGGATGCGGTATGGCAGCTATCCCGACTGACCTAACCTCGAGCGATTTCGGCGACGGTGATGTCAGGAGGCTGCGTCAGTCGATCGAGAATTCGGTGCCGGTCGGATTTGACTCGCGTAAGAAGCCGCTTGATGGCGCACTGACATTTGCGCGCGCACACCGCAACCGGGGTCTTGAACCGAAGCACATCGCTCAACTCGGCACTCTTGGGGGAGGCAATCACTTCATCGAGCTTTGTACCGACGAGTCCGACCGCGTATGGATCGTTCTGCACTCCGGGTCGAGAAATCTCGGGAACGTGCTTGCCTCCAAACACATCGAGAAGGCAAAAAAGATCATGCAGCAGTCGAAGATCCGACTGGCCGATCCCGATCTGGCGTACTTCAACGAGGGAACATCGGAGTTTGACGCGTATGTCGCCGATCTCGAGCTGGCGCAGGCATACGCGATGGAGAATCGGCGGCTCATGCTTGTCGAGGTCCGCAATGTCGTCGAGCAGTTGTTCGCGAGCCGCAAGCACGGGGTGCGTTTCGGTGAGCCGATCAATTGCCACCATAACTACATGTCATGGGAGAACCATTTTGAAACCGATGTGATCGTCACCCGCAAAGGTGCGATCCGCGCTCGCCAGGGTGACATGGGGATCATCCCTGGCTCGATGGGAACGAAGAGTTACATCGTGCGAGGAAAGGGGAGTGCCGACTCGTTTCATTCGTGCTCCCACGGCGCGGGACGCACCTACTCACGAACGAAGGCGAAGCAGAAATTCACGGTTGCGGACCTGGCGGCGCAGACCGAAGGAGTTGAATGCCGGAAGGACCGCGGGGTGCTCGACGAGATTCCCTCCGCCTACAAGAACATCGAAGAGGTCATGGCCAATCAATCAGATCTGGTGGAGATCGTCGCCACTCTCAAGCAATTTCTTTGCGTCAAGGGATAGTCGATTCGTTCGTCGCCGTGACCCTCGCACCTATCGGACCAGCGCACGAGTGTGATCACTGTGGACCTCACGGTCCCAGCCGGCGTGCGGGGCGACGCCTGCCTGAGCCTCCCTCCGCCAGACCTGCCAGCGTGGTGACCACTCCCGCCGGGGTGATCTTCCGGATCGTATGGTTTCCTGTGTCGGCGACATAGACGTTCCCGCTGCTGTCGGTTGCCACTCCTTCCGGACGACCGAACCGCGCCGCGCTCGCCGTCCCGTCGGCACTCCCGAAGACTGCCGCCAGACCTGCCAGCGTGGTGACCACTCCCGCCGGGGTGATCTTCCGGATCGTACTGTTACTCGTATCGGCGACGTAGACGTTCCCGCTGCTGTCGGTTGCCACTCCGCGCGGATCATAGAACCGCGCCGCGCTCGCCGTCCCGTCGGCACTCCCAAAGTTTCCCGCAAGACCCGCCAGCGTTGTGACCACTCCCGCCGTGGTGATCTTCCGGATCGTGTGGTTGTCGGAATCGGCGACGTAGACGTTCCCGCTGCTGTCGGTTGCCACTCCGCGCGGAAAGAGGAACCGCGCCGCGCTCCCCGTGCCGTCGGCACTCCCGGAGCCGAACGCAAGACCCGCCAGCGTGGTGACCGCTCCCGCCGGGGTGATCTTCCGGATCGTATAGTTGTTCGTATCGGCGACGTAGACGTTCCCGCTGCTGTCGATTGCCACCCCTCGCGGAGAGTTGAAACGCGCTTCGCTCCCTATCCCGTCGGTACTACCGCCGCTTTCCGCAAGGCCGGCCAGCGTTGTGACTGCTCCCGACGGGGTGACCTTCCGGATCGTACGGTTGGCGAAATCGGCGACGTAGACGTTCCCGCTACTGTCGGTTGCCACTCCGCTCGGACCGTTGAACCGCGCTGCGCTCCCGGTCCCATCGGCACTCCCGGAGCTTCCCGCGAGACCCGCCAACGTTGTGACCACTCCCGCCGGGGTGATCTTCCGGATCGTATGGTTGTTCGTATCGGCGACGTAGACATTCCCGCTGCTGTCGGTTGCCACTCCGAACGGTTGGCTGAACCGCGCCGCACTTCCCGTCCCATCCTCAAATCCCGCTCCAGCCCGCGGCCCGGCGAAGGGCGTGAAGGTCAAGGCCTGCCCCAGCATGGCCGGGGAATGAGAGAGGACCACAGAGACGATCAGAGCTGCCGCGAAACTTCGCGTCGAGTCGAGGGACATGAATGCGGTCTCCTTATTGTACAGACGAACGCGAGACGCGAATGTGAATCGCAGGCGGTTCCGGAATTGTGGTGGCAGATATTATCAAGATCGAGAGCACCGTCGCTGGAAGTCTTCTAGGCGACCGTGGACCGGTCACCACCTCAGTCCCGGCGAGGGAGGTCTGACCGCGGTACTGGCCGAGAGACTCTTGCCTGTCATGCGCAACACTCTTTGGTGTGTCACGCATATAAGGAAGTGTCTTACTCTGATCTATCGTTTTTCGGCCCGTTTCCAATCCACACAGTTTTCGTATTCACCAACTCGCGAATTCCCGCAACCCCCAGTTCGCGTCCATATCCTGAATTCTTCACGCCACCGAATGGCATTCTTGGATCGGAGGCCACCATCGCGTTCACGAAGACCTGACCGCTCTCGAGCTCGTCGATGAATCGTCGCTGTTCCGTCTCGTCATTCGTCCAGACGCTGGCACCGAGTCCGAAGTCGCTGGCGTTCGCCAGCTCGATCGCTTCATCGATGGACTTCACACGAAAAACCGAGGCTACCGGGCCGAATATCTCTTCGCTCCACGCCGGTGCGTCACGGGGAATGTCTGACAGGACGGTCGGCTCGTAGTAGTTGCCGGGGCCAGCGATGACACGTCCTCCAGTAAGCATCTTCGCGCCCGCTTCGACCGAATCACGAACCTGCCTGTCTACGTCCTCGAGGATCTGGGGGGTGGCCAGAGGGCCGATCTGATTCGCCTCGTCCATCGGGTCGCCCATCCTGAGCGCCCTCATGCCGCTGACGAAAGAGCTGAGAAACTCGTCGGCAATCTCTTCGAGAATGATGAAGCGCTTTGCAGCGATGCATGACTGCCCGCTGTTGACCGTCCGAGCCTTGATCGCCGTGTCGACGGCGACCTCGAGGTTCGCGGTCGGCATGACGATGAATGGGTCACTGCCACCCAGCTCGAGGACAACCTTCTTGAGCCCCTTTCCGGCATTCTCGGCGACGCTTCTCCCGGCGGCTTCGCTTCCCGTGAGAGTGGCGGCCTTGATCCGACGATCCGCGAGCAGATTCGCGACAGCTCGAGGTCCGATGAGGAGCGTCTGAAAAACATCCGAGGGAAAACTATTGCGAAACACGTCCTCGATTGCCAGCGCACACTGGGGAACGTTCGATGCGTGTTTGAGAAGTGCCACGTTTCCAGCCATGAGCGTCGGAGCCGCGAAACGGAATACCTGCCAGAAGGGAAAGTTCCATGGCATGACTGCCAGGACAACGCCGAGGGGTTCGTAACGAATGAAGCTTCTCGAGGCGGATGTTACGACCTCCTCGTCCTCGAGCAGGCGCTCCCCATGCTCGGCGTAGTAGCGGCACACCGTCGCGCATTTCATTACCTCGGCGATGGAGGCCTTGATCGGCTTCCCCATTTCCAGAGTGATCAGCTCCCCCAGTTGCCGGCTCGAGGACTCGAGCAACTCCGCCGTCCGCTCGAGCCAGTTGGCGCGCGCGGAAAATGAAGTAGTTCGGAATGAGGCGAAGGCGCCGGACGCCGCTGCGAGCTTCGTTTCGATCTGATCGGCCGAAAGTTCGTCGAACTCCTTGATGAGCTCGCCGGTCGACGGGTTTATTGATGCAATTGTCATGAGGACTCCCTTCCCTTGACCGACCTCAGAAGAGGGGGCTCGCACCTGTTGGTGGCGCGGGCAGAACTTCTGATTTTCACAGCGCTTTCGCGATCGCCCGGCAGCTAGCCCGCAATCCGTCGCCTCGCGGCGGAGGTCTGTGAGAAATGCGGGCTTGTGCCCCAAGGAATGTGGAAAGATTTGTGACGCACTGCACTAGACTACCCCGACCCACACTTCAACAAGGAGTCATCCCTATGAAACAGCTGTATCTCAAGCGTCTGCTTTTGCTGGCGATCTGTGCAGTAGCCGTGGTCTCCCCATGCTCTTTGACCGCACAAAGCACATCCGGATCGATTTCCGGCCTGGTGCTTGACGATTCGGGCGCTGGCATTCCAGGCGTCACAGTAACCGCGGTCAGTACGAGCACCGGAGCCACCCGTTCCTCACTATCGACTGACCGCGGTGCCTTCACGATTCCGCTGGTTCCGCCCGGTGTGTACGACGTCAGCGCGGAGCTTTCGGGCTTCAGGCCCGTGAAGACTTCGGGTGTGAGAGTGAATGTTGGAACTGACGCATCTGTGAGGCTGCAGATGAGAATCGGTGTGGAAGAAAGCGTGACCGTGACGGCGGCTGCGCCGCTCATCGAGACATCACGCTCACAAGTGAGCTCGGTCGTCGGTGAAGAAATGATCGAGAACCTGCCTACGAATGGAAGGAACTTTATCGACTTCGTTCTCACGACCCCAGGCGTGGTGCGCGATGTCCGCCAGGGTGACATCAGCTTCGCGGGGCAGAGAGGAACACTCAACAGTCTTGTCGTCGATGGCGCGAACAATGACAACACGTTCTTTGGTCAGGCTCTGGGGCGTACAGGCTCAGGTCGCGCACCGTACCAGTTCAGTCAGGACGCCGTGAAAGAGTTCGTCGTGAACTCGAACGCGTACTCAGCCGAATATGGCCGCGCCGGTGGTGCAGTAATCAACGTGATCACCAAGTCGGGGACCAATGACTTCGATGGCACGGGGTTCTATTTCCTGCGCGACAAGCGTTACAACGCAAACGACTACATCAACGTAATCAACAACCGCGTGAAGAGTCCGTATCACTTCGACCAGTTTGGTCTCAGCGTCGGCGGACCGATCGTTCGCGACAGGCACTTCTTCTTTGCCAACTATGACGCCCAGCGAAACTCGATCGAGCAGATCGTAGTCCTTGGCGGCCGTCCCTATCCGACGGACGCTGCCAGTCAGGCCGGTCTGGCAAAACTTCAGGCTCTTGCAGGCAATTACCCGCGGAACCAGGATCAGGATGTCTATCTGTTAAAGACCGACCACGAGATCCTTGCCAAGAGTCATCTGTCGCTTCGATACAACCGCCAGGAGTTCACAGGTCTCAACTTCGAGAGCGGCGGCACCACCATCGCAGAAGAGCATAGCGGGAACTCACTGGTGAAGACCGACACGCTTTCGGGCGTCCTGACCACACCTTTCAACGCCAGTTTATTCAACGAGGTGCGAGGTCAGTACGCGAAGGATCAGGAACCGGGAACCGCGAACACGGCCGCACCTGAGGCAGTGATCCGTCAGAACGGACCCGTGCTGACGATCGGGCGGAACTTCTTCAGCCCGCGAGAGACCACGATCAAGCGAAATCAGATTGCAGACACGGTCACTTATCTCTGGAACACCCACACGTTCAAGGGAGGGTTCGATGTCAGCAAAGATGACATCCTGAACTTCTTTCCTGGGAACTTCTCCGGTTCGTACACATTCACGTCGCTGGCGAATTTCCAGAATGGCATTGTCAACAGGTATGTCCAGGCGTTTCCGGGCCCAGGTACATCAGGACCGACGACGAATCCCAACATCCTCGAGACTGCTCTCTTCATTCAGGATGAATGGCGTATACGGCCGAGTCTCACGCTGAATGCAGGTCTCCGATACGACAAACAAAGTATCGAGCAATCCCAGGTTCGCAACCCCGACGCGCAATTGGCTGCGGCAGGAATCGACACCAGGGTGGTTCCTGAAGACAGCAACAACATCGGACCGCGAGTCGGTTTCGCGTGGAATCCCGGACAGAATAATCGCACCGTGATCCGCGGAGGCTACGGAACGTTTTATGGCCGGACCCCGGCCATCATGATCGGGACCGCGCATTCGAACAACGGGATCAACGTCCAGACGATCACCTTCACCGGGACACAGGTTCCGGTCTACCCGAATATCTTTCCGGCATTGCCGACCGGCGCCGCCCTTCCAGGGCCGACGATCGTAGTCTTCGACAAAGACTTCGAGAACCCCACCGTCCATCAGGCCAGCGTTGGGGTCGAGCAGGGACTTACAAACGATCTTTCGATCGGAGTGAGCTATCAGTACGTTCGCGGCGAAAATCTTCAACGCTCGATCGACACCAATGTGGGCGCTTCGAGCATCGTCACCAGCGCGATTTCGACCGGAGGGAGCGTCAGCTACAAGCGGTACTCCTCGGTCAGGCCGTTCTCGAATTTCGGGCGCATCATCGAATTTCAAAGCACCGCCCGTTCCGAGTACAACGGAGTCACGCTGGATCTCAACAAGAGGTTTTCCGAGAACTGGCAGGCCCGACTGGCATACACATGGTCTGAAGTGATGGATACACGACCAGACGCCACGGCAGTAGTGCCGGGGGGTTCTGATGATGCCAAGTACGCGCAGGACCCGCTCGATCTAGAAGGCGACTGGGCTCCGGGTGACAACGATGTTCGGCACCGGGTCGTACTGAGTGGGGTGTGGAACCTCGATTCCTATGCCAGCGGATTGAACAACTCGTTTGTCCGAGGACTTTTCGGGGGATGGGGTTTGAGCGGAATCGCGAGTTATCAGACGGGCCAGCCCTACTCGCCCCGGGTATTCGTTGATCTCAACGGCGACGGAAACGCGCTCAACGACCGCGCTCCGGGCTTCAAACGGAACTCTTTCCGCCTTCCCAGTCAGTTCCTCATCGAGCCCAGAATCACGAAGGACATTCCGCTGGCTGGAGATCTGAGCGTTCAACTGATCGCTGAAGCGTTCAACCTGCTCAACCGCTCGAACGTGAGCTTTGTGAACACGGGTTTCTATAATTTCAACGCAACGACCAGCACTCTGACCCCCATTGCAAATTTCGGAGCCCCAACAGGTTCGGCCGGTCCCCGAATCGTGCAGATCGCAGCAAAACTACGCTTCTGACCGAACCGGGCAGAATCGGCTTGAATCGAGCATAGAAGTCCGTCAGCTTTGAGAAAAACCGGCGCCGTTTCCGCCGGTGTTGTACCTTGAGCAACTACGCAGCGCGAAAGGATGGAAAGATGCCAACATCGAAGAAAGCAGCAACGAAATCCCCAGCAGCAAAATCGGGCGCCAAGAAGCCTGCGAACGAAGGTTTCATGAAGCCCGTTCAACCCAGTGCAGAGCTCGGTGCAATCATCGGAAACAAGCCGATGCCGCGCACGGAGATCACCAAGAAGATCTGGGATTACATCAAGAGCAACAAGCTTCAGGATGACAAGAACCGCAGGATGATCAACGCTGACGACAAGCTCAAACCTGTCTTCGGCGGAAAGAAGCAGGTCTCGATGTTCGAGATGACCTCGCTGGTCAACAAGCACCTGAAATAGAACTGATGAGGGCCGTGGCGGGCCATGCCCGCCCGGCTCTCATATTTCTTCGGGTCGATGCCGATGGATGGGGACCCGAAGCCGACAGCGCGCGATCGCTCGGGAGTTCTGTTCCCTCCGCCACTGGCTTTTCTCGCCGGTCTCGGTGCGGGATGGTTGCTGGATCAGATTGTGTCCGCTCGTATTCCCCCTTCGTTCCGTCTCCAGATCGGAGCGCCTCTCTTCCTCGCCGGATGCACGCTGGCACTGTTAGCCGAGCTCGCGCTGATTGCGGGGAAGACGCCCGCCAATCCGTATCGTGCAAGCCGTTCGATCATTGACACCGGGCCGTACAGATTCTCGCGAAATCCGATGTATGTCGCGTTCTCGTTGATATTCGCAGGCATCGCATTCAGCAGTGGATCCATCTCGACGCTGACGATGCTTCCGGTGGTTCTTCTCGCGATTCGCTATGGAGTCATCGCGAGGGAAGAGGCCTACCTGGAGAGAAAATTCGGCAGCGAGTACCTCGCCTATAAGAAGCGCGTTCGTCGCTGGTTGTGAGATTTCATTGGACCGGAAGAGGCTGCAGTCTGACATTCGGCAGCCGCTGTAGGCGGCGAAAGATCCCTGGCACCCGGCTTCAGCCGTGAATCCGTGCCAGAGAAAGCCAGCCGCGTAGCGGGCGGAAGACTCACGCGGAGAATGCTTCTTCTCCGTGCGCCGTTTCTTTCGCCCGCGTAGCGGGCTTCTGAATCCTGCGCCGTCTTTCACCCGGCTGAAGCCGGGTGCTACGGATCTTCCGCCGCCTTCGGCGACTTGTGCGCAAACGGCGACTTGTGCGCAAACGGCGACTTGTGCGCAAACGGCGACCTGCGCGCAAACGGCGACTTTGTGCTCGTGCCGCGATCTGCCTGGGGGGACTTTCCCCGCACGATGAAGAGAGCGGCGGACTGTGTGACGACCTGCGCCCGGGCCCGCGGCAGCCAGCCGGTGTTTGTGCCCTCACGCTCCCCCTGGGGAGGATTCACGTTTATCAACATCCAGCCGCTGAAGGCGGCGAAAGATCCCTAGCACCCGGCTTCAGCCGGGTGAATCGAGCCGGAGAAATCCAGCCCGCGTAGCGGGCGGAAGACTCACGCCAGAATAGATTTTCTCCGCGCGCGGAAGACTCACACAAGAAAGGATTTTCTCCGTGCGCCGCTTCTTTCGCCCGTTACGCGGAGCTTCTGAATCCTGCGCCGTCTCTCACCCGGCTGAAGCCGGGTGCTACGGATCTTCCGCCGCCTTCGGCGACTTTGTGCTCGTGCAACGACCTGCGTGGGGGGAAGCAATTTGCTGCGATCTCTCCTGTTTACGTTTCTCCGATGAGCGATATGACCTTCCACGCAACCACGATCCTTTCCGTTCGACGTGATGGACACGTAGCTGTCGCGGGTGATGGACAGGTGACCGTCGGGAACACTGTGATGAAACATGGCGCGGCAAAAGTCCGCCGTCTCTACCACGACAAAATTCTTGCCGGATTCGCAGGCTCGGCAGCTGACGCGTTTGCACTCTTCTCGCGATTCGAACAGAAGCTCGATGAGTATCGCGGCAACATGGATCGATCCGTAGTCGAGCTCGCGAAAGACTGGCGGCTCGACAAGTACCTGCGGCAATTGCAGGCGATGCTCATCGTTGCGAACGAAGAGCGCTCATATCTGGTGTCAGGCACCGGCGATCTGATCCAGCCCGATGATGGACTGCTGGCAATCGGGTCTGGCGGCTCATTCGCGCTGGCTGCAGCTCGTGCCCTCGTGCAGCACACTTCGATGAGTGCGGCCGAGATCGCGGCTGAAGGCCTTCGTATCGCCTCGACAATCTGCATCTACACGAACGACAACATTACCGTCGAGAGCCTTTAACCCGGCTCGCCCACTTCCTCCTCACGAGACTGCAAGCAAACACTATGGTCATCATCCTGCCTGGCGACATCACCGACGCTTCGACGCCTGCCGCGAGCTCCGACTCGCTGACTCCTAAGCAAATCGTCTCCGAGCTCGACAAGTACATCGTCGGTCAGGACGCAGCGAAGAGGGCCGTAGCCGTAGCGCTCAGGAATCGGTGGAGACGGCGACAACTTCCGCCCGAGCTTCGGGACGAGATCTCGCCGAAGAACATCATCATGATCGGCCCCACGGGCGTGGGGAAAACGGAGATCGCTCGCAGGCTCGCGAAGCTGACGCACTCACCCTTCCTCAAAATCGAAGCTTCGAAGTTCACCGAGGTTGGTTATGTCGGTCGGGATGTCGAGTCGATCGTGCGGGATCTGACCGAGCTCGGAGTCAAGCTGGTAAAGGAAGAGAAAAGCAGCGCCGTGAAAGCGCAGGCGCGGATCAATGCGAGAGAACGGCTGCTCGATCTCCTTCTTCCGGCAACGCCATCGCGTCCGGCGTTCGTCGGCAGCGCCGAACCGCCGACTGAAAGCGATCGACGTGGGGAAAGTCGCGACAAGCTCGGCGTGTGGCTCGATGAAGGGCGGCTCGAGGAGCGCGAAGTTGAGCTCGACGTCAAGGAGCAGGGCTTCCCCTCGTTTGAAATCTTCTCGAATCAGGGCGTTGAAGAGATGGGCATCAACGTCAAGGACATGATGCCCGGGCTCTTCGGCGTCGGTAAGACGAAACGGAAGAAGATGAAAGTTGCGGAAGCCCGGGATGTTCTCATTGCAGAGGAGTCAGAACGACTCATCGACCAGAGCGCGACCGCGCATGAGGCAATCGAGCGGGTCGAGCAAAGTGGAATTGTCTTTCTCGACGAGATCGACAAGATCGCTGGACGCGAGGGAAGTAGAGCGGGTGGTCCCGACGTCTCGCGTGAGGGTGTGCAGCGCGACCTCCTGCCGATCGTTGAAGGGACGACCGTGAACACCAAATACGGGATGGTGAAAACCGATCACATCCTCTTCATCGCTGCCGGCGCATTTCATGTTTCGAAGCCGGCCGATCTGATCCCCGAACTGCAGGGCCGCTTTCCGATTCGGGTCGAGTTAGAGTCGCTGACCGAAGCGGACTTCGTGAAAATTCTGCGCGAGCCGAAGAACGCATTGACGACCCAGTACCGCGAGCTCATGTCGACCGAAGGGGTGACCCTGACGTTTTCAGACGACGCAATCGAGGCGTTGGCCCGCTTCGCCGCTCAGGTGAACGAAAAGACCGAAAACATCGGCGCCCGAAGGCTGCATACGATTCTCGAGCGGGTCCTCGACGAGCTCTCGTTCGAAGCGAATGAGAGGAGTGGGGAGACCATCGCGGTCGATGCAGAGTATGTGTCAGCCGCCGTTGCCGACATCATCAAGGATCAGGATCTGAGCCGCTATATTCTGTAAGGGCCACTTTCCTTTTGCCCCGTCAGCGGGCATTTCTCACAGAATGCGAGCGTAGGGACGCACGGCGTGCGTCCGGTACCCTGTCCCCTGACCGAGAAGATTGTCATCGGCCATGGCTTTAGACGAGGGTTCATGCCGGATGCAGAATTCCTGATGCGAATGTCTGGGTGCCGGACGAGAGGCCCTGCGTCCCTACACCCGCCTCGGTTGCTCTCGACACAGTGTCAACTATGCTCTCGTCGCGAAACCGTTGTGCAACGAACGAGACAGGTCGCTATCCGTCGTCTCGCGGCGAAGGTCTGTGAGAAATGCGAGCTGGAAGCTCTGGCGGCAGACCGAGTCGCCCCATCTCGCTTCGAAACTCTTCCGGGAGCGCGGCTTCGATTCTCCCGAGCGACGGTTCCTCGATCCGCCAGGAGTGGAGAAGGAGACGGCTGGCTGCGGCTGCTTTCCCCGCACCGTACCTCGGGTCGCCCAGCACCGGATGACCGATTGCTTCGAGATGGAGCCTGATCTGATGCGTTCGTCCCGTCCCGATTGTCGCTTCGACAAGCGAGATGTCATAGGTGACTGCGACCGATCGAATGCGAGTCTCCGCCGGCCGGCCCGTTTCTGAAACCATGAAAGACGAAGCACTTTCTCTGTCGATCGCGCCGTTGATCGTAATGTCACCATCGATAACGCCGCTGACGACCGCGAGATAAGTCTTCAACATCGTCTTCTCAGTGAGCAATCGGGAAAGACGGGCCGCTCCGGGCCGCGTTCGTCCGAACAGGACAACGCCGCTCGTCTCGTAGTCGAGCCGGTGGACGACAAAGAGATCGGAATCCAGACCGGCTTTCTTGAGCTGAACGGACAGCAGATCGCTCAGCGAGAGGTGAGATCGCTCGCGCATCGGTTGCGTTGCCAGACCGGAAGGCTTGTCGACCGCCATGAAGTCCTCACCGATTGAAAGAATTGGAATGGTGGCTTCCTGATCGACAACAAGGACGTCGTCCTTTGGAGTGACGGTGCGTGAGGCCACACCGATGGGGCGGCCATTTACGAGCACCGCATGGGCAGCAATCAACCGCCTCGCGGCACGCCGGGAAATGTCAGGAAGCGCAGCGTTGAGAGCCAGGTCGAGACGAGCGGAAACAAGCGGTCGGAAATGGCGTGACATGGTCTCGTGAGATCAAAGCAAGAAGCGGGCACCGACCGCTTACCGCGACATGTGTGGGCCCCTGAAGGGCCAAACCCTCTCCCCGGCGGGGAGAGGGTGGTCGCGTAAGCGACCGGGAGGTGCGCCCGAAAGCGCACGCGAGCAGAAGGGTGAAAGTCCTTTCTGGTCAAACGTTCATTGACTGAAGCTGACCGTAACTGCGTCGTGGTAAC
>DATLXH010000028.1:0-12024 GCA_035576005.1 Thermoanaerobaculia bacterium
CAGGCGACGACCACAACATGCACACGTTCATGTGCATGTCGCGCTCGCGACTCGCCAACTGCCTCCTCAATCATGCGATCGAGAACATTTTCCACAGGTTTACGGCACTTCGACATGACAGTGTGAGAAATGCGGGTTAACCGCTCGGGACGACATGTCGTTCCTTGTTCTCAGTCGCGGGACTTTGCCGTGCCGACGACCGGATTGCGTCCTCCTATCGCCCGATTTCATATAATCTGCCGTCGTTCTGACAGTCCTCCCAAAACCCGATCAATCATGAGCGACACCACCACCAGAGGCATTCGCGTCGAGGTCGAGAGTTTCTTCGTGCCGGCAAGGAGCTCGCCTCATGAGGATTACTATTTCTTCGCCTACAAGATCAGAATCTCGAACGAGGGAGACGAGACCGCACAGCTCATCAGCCGGGTCTGGATCATCACCGACTCCAATGGGCAGCAGCAGCGGGTTGAAGGGCCGGGTGTCGTGGGAGAGCAGCCGATCCTCGCTCCCGGTGAGTCGTTCGAATACACAAGTTTCTGTCCACTCTCCACCCCGGTTGGATCGATGGAGGGGAGTTACTCCATGCGAACGGACCAGGGAGAGACTTTCGATGCCGGAATTGGATCGTTCGCACTCGTGGCTCCGCACGCCGTGAATTGATGGGCTCTCCTCTCCTGCATCCCTCTGAGGGGAATGGATTTGGCCCCCTCGTTGGCGCACGAGCTGCAAGAAGATGTCGAGCTTTATCCCCGCTACGTGACCTTGACGGCCCGGACGGGTAAGTCGTCCCTTTCAACAAACAGTATCTGCAAGAGCGGAAGCTCGGATTCGTCCGTGCCGGGCGCGCACGGTGGGGTGTAGAGCATGAAGGAACCACGTCAAAGGAGAGGTCAAATGGCGGCTGATCTGGTCGTTACCGAGGGAGTCGATGCCAGACTCCTGCTGCGAACGTTGACTGCGGTCAAGAAGGGCGACTTCACCGCCCGGATGCCCGCCGAGCAGACCGGCGTCGCCGGAAAGATCTACGACACACTCAACGACATCATCGAGATGAACGAGCGGATGGCCCTCGAGTTCGCGCGCGTCGCAGAGGTGGTCGGTAAAGAAGGGAAGCTCAATCAGCGCGTCACGTTCACCGGGAGCGGTGGATGGGCTGTGGCAACGGAGTCGGTCAACTCGCTCATCACGGACCTTGTTCAGCCGACGGCTGAGGTTGCCCGTGTTATCGGCAGTGTGGCTAAAGGCGATCTGACGCAGAACATGGGCCTCGAGCTCGACGGGCGCGGGCTCAAGGGTGAATTCCTTCGCAACGCCAAGACGGTCAATACGATGGTCGAGCAGTTGAGCTCGTTTGCGTCGGAAGTCACCCGCGTTGCGCGAGAAGTCGGAACGGAAGGTCGCCTTGGGGGCCAGGCCGAGGTGCGTGGTGTTGCTGGAACCTGGAAAGATCTGACCGACAGCGTCAATTCCATGGCCAGCAATCTAACGGGACAGGTACGAAACATTGCAGCCGTCACGACGGCGGTCGCCAACGGAGATCTCTCGAAGAAGGTCACAGTCGACGTCAAGGGCGAGATGCTCGAGCTCAAAAATACGATCAACGTCATGGTCGATCAGCTCGGCTCGTTCGCATCAGAGGTAACGCGCGTTGCGAGAGAAGTCGGTACGGAAGGGATGCTCGGTGGGCAGGCAGTCGTCAAAGGAGTTGCAGGAACCTGGGCCGATCTGACCGAAAGCGTCAACTACATGGCGAGCAACCTCACGGCGCAGGTCCGGAACATTGCGGGAGTTACGACCGCGGTTGCAAACGGTGATCTCTCAAAGAAAATCACAGTGGATGCTCGCGGCGAGTTCCTCGAGCTCAAGGACACCATCAACACGATGGTCGAGCAGCTCAACTCGTTCGCCGCTGAAGTTACACGCGTCGCCCGCGAGGTTGGTACTGAGGGTCGGCTCGGCGGCCAGGCGGATGTGAAAGGTGTCGGCGGTACATGGAAAGACCTCACTGACGGCGTGAACTCGATGGCGAGCAATCTGACCGGTCAGGTGCGGAACATCGCGGAAGTCACGACTGCTGTGGCTCTCGGTGACCTTTCCAAAAAGATCACGGCGCAGGCGCAGGGGGAGATCCTCGAGCTCAAGAACACGATCAACACCATGGTCGATCAGCTCAGCTCATTCGCCTCGGAAGTCACGCGAGTCGCACGAGAGGTCGGAACCGAGGGCATTCTAGGCGGACAGGCCGAGGTCGGCGGTGTCGGGGGTACGTGGAAGGATCTGACGGACAGCGTCAACTCCATGGCCAGCAACCTCACCTCGCAGGTTCGAAATATTGCGGACGTCACGACCGCAGTCGCGAACGGAGACCTGACGAAAAAGATCACGGTTCCCGTTCTCGGTGAGCTCCTCGAGCTCAAGAACACGATCAACACAATGGTCGACCAGCTCGGTTCGTTTGCGTCTGAAGTCACGCGTGTTGCGCGAGAAGTCGGTACGGAAGGGATCCTGGGCGGACAGGCCGAGGTCGGGGGCGTCGGCGGTACCTGGAAGGATCTGACCGACAGCGTGAACTCGATGGCGAGCAACCTGACCGGCCAGGTTCGAAACATTGCGGAGGTGACCACCGCCGTGGCAACCGGTGACCTCTCGAAAAAGATCACTGCCGAAGCCCGGGGCGAGATTCTCGAGCTCAAGAACACGATCAACACGATGGTCGATCAGCTCAGCTCGTTTGCCTCTGAGGTCACGCGCGTTGCGCGCGAGGTCGGAACGGAAGGAAGGCTGGGCGGACAGGCTGAAGTGTCGGGCGTCGGTGGTACCTGGAAGGATTTGACCGACAGCGTGAACTCGATGGCGAGCAATCTGACCGGTCAGGTGCGCAACATCGCGGAAGTCACGACTGCGGTCGCGACGGGCGATCTTTCCAAGAAGATCACAGCGGAAGCGCAGGGCGAGATTCTCGAGCTCAAGAACACGATCAACACGATGGTGGATCAGCTTCGCTCATTTGCGTCCGAAGTTACGCGCGTCGCGCGGGAAGTCGGAACGGAAGGTCGGCTCGGCGGTCAGGCTGAGGTCTCGGGCATCGGTGGAACGTGGCGCGACCTCACTGAGAGCGTCAACTACATGGCCAGCAATCTGACGAGTCAGGTGCGGAACATCGCCGAAGTCACGACCGCGGTCGCGAACGGAGATCTGACGAAGAAGATCACGGCGGAGGCGCTTGGCGAGATTCTCGAGCTCAAGAACACGATCAACACGATGGTCGACCAGCTCCGCTCGTTCGCGTCGGAGGTTACCCGGGTTGCACGCGAGGTTGGAACGGAGGGGAAACTCGGTGTTCAGGCTGAAGTGCGCGGCGTGGCGGGATCGTGGAAGGACCTCACGGACAACGTGAACTCGATGGCCGGAAACCTCACGGTCCAGCTTCGCGACGTTTCGGCAGTTGCAACTGCAATCGCGAGCGGAGACCTGACCCGCAAGATCACGGTCGACGTCAAGGGCGAGATCCTTCAGATGAAGGACACGATCAACATCATGGTCGACCAGCTCAGCTCGTTCGCCGCCGAGGTCACGCGAGTCGCGCGTGAGGTAGGCACGGAAGGAAAGCTCGGCGGTCAGGCGGAGGTCGAAGGAGTTGCCGGTACCTGGAAGGATCTGACCGACAGCGTGAACTCGATGGCCAGCAATCTCACCGGCCAGGTTCGAAATATCGCCGAGGTTACGACCGCTGTCGCAAACGGAGATCTGTCGAAGAAAATCACTGCGCAGGCGCAGGGGGAGATCCTCGAGCTCAAGAACACGATCAACATCATGGTCGATCAGCTTGGCTCGTTCGCCTCGGAGGTCACCCGCGTTGCACGCGAGGTTGGGACGGAAGGAAAACTTGGTGGTCAGGCAGAGGTTCGAGGAGTTGCCGGCACCTGGAAGGATCTGACTGACAACGTCAACTTCATGGCCGGCAACCTGACCAGTCAGGTCAGAAACATCGCGCAGGTCACGACCGCCGTCGCGAACGGCGATCTGTCGAAGAAGATCACAGCGCAGGCGCAGGGCGAGATCCTCGAGCTGAAAGACACGATCAATACGATGGTCGATCAGCTCAGCTCGTTTGCGGCGGAAGTCACGCGTGTTGCGCGCGAAGTAGGGAACGAAGGAAAGCTCGGCGGTCAGGCGCAGGTCAAAGGTGTCGCTGGTACGTGGAAGGACCTCACGGACAACGTCAACTCGATGGCGAGCAATCTGACGTCGCAGATCCGGAACATCGCGCAGGTCACGACCGCAGTTGCCAACGGCGACCTTTCGAAGAAGATCACGGTGGAAGTGCGCGGCGAGATCCAGGAGATGAAGGAGACCATCAACACGATGGTCGATCAGCTGAGCTCCTTTGCCGCTGAGGTCACGCGCGTTGCGCGCGAGGTCGGCACGGAAGGAAAGCTGGGAGGCCAGGCGCAGGTCAAGGGTGTCGCCGGTACGTGGCGTGATCTGACGGATAACGTCAACTTCATGGCAGGCAACCTCACGAGCCAGGTGCGGAACATCGCGCAGGTGACCACGGCGGTTGCGAATGGCGATCTCTCCAAGAAAATCACGGTTGAAGCGCGCGGGGAAACGCAGGAGCTGAAAGAGACGATCAATACGATGGTCGATCAGCTCAACTCGTTTGCGGCTGAGGTCACCCGAGTCGCACGCGAGGTTGGGACGGAAGGGAAGCTCGGCGGGCAGGCGCAGGTCAAGGGAGTTGGTGGTACTTGGAAAGACCTCACCGACAACGTCAATTTCATGGCGAGCAATCTGACCAACCAGGTTCGCGGAATCGCGAAGGTAGTCACGGCCGTAGCCAACGGAAGCCTCAAGCAGAAGCTCACGCTCGAATCGCAGGGTGAGATCGCCGAGCTGGCAGACACGATCAACTTCATGATCGATACGCTGGCGATTTTTGCCGATCAGGTCACTACGGTCGCCCGCGAGGTCGGAGTCGAGGGACGACTCGGTGGCCAGGCGAATGTGCCAGGTGCGCAGGGAACATGGCGCGACCTCACAGACAACGTCAACCAGTTGGCGGCAAATCTCACCACTCAGGTCCGTGCGATCGCGGACGTCGCAACCGCTGTGACCAAAGGTGATCTGAGCCGAACGATCGGTGTAGCCGCCGAAGGAGAGCTGGCTGCCCTCAAGGACAACCTCAACGAGATGATTCGGAATCTCCGCGAGACGACGTCGAAGAACACCGAGCAGGATTGGCTGAAGACGAATCTCGCGAAGTTCACCAGGATGATGCAGGGACAGAAGAGTCTCACGACCGTGTCGAACATGATCCTGAGCGAGCTCGCTCCGGTCGTGAACGCTGCGCACGGAGTCTTCTACACGATGGACAACAACGGAGCAGGGGAGCCGGTGCTCAAGCTCACTGCGACGTATGCATACAAGGAACGGAAGAATCTCGCCAAGCAGTTCAGGCTTGGTGAGGGGCTCGTTGGACAGGCGGCTGTGGAAAAAGACCGCATCCTGCTCACCAACGTCCCCGCAGACTACGTGCAGATCAACAGCGGTTTGGGAGAGGCAACACCGCTGAACCTGATGCTTCTCCCGATCGTCTTCGAAGGTGAGGTACGCGCGGTCATGGAGCTCGCGTCGTTCACCAGGTTCAGTGAGACGTATCAGTCGTTTCTCGACCAGTTGACCGAGAGCATCGGAGTCGTGCTCAACACCATCAGCGCGAACATGCGCACCGAGGAGCTGCTCTCGCAATCACAGTCGCTCGCCGAAGAGTTGCAGGCGCAGCAGGAAGAGTTGACCGAGACGAACAAGCGTCTCGAGCAGCAGGCGAATTCGCTTCAGGCATCGGAAGAGTTGCTCAAGACCCAGCAGGAAGAGCTCCAGCAGAGCAACGAAGAGCTCGAAGAGAAGGCACGGCTCCTCACCTCGCAGAACGAGGAAGTGGAGCGGAAGAACCGGCAGGTGGAAGAGGCGAAGCTTGCACTCGAAGAGAAGGCAAAACAGCTCACGATCACCTCGAAGTACAAGTCCGAGTTCCTGGCGAACATGTCGCACGAGCTCAGGACACCGCTCAACAGTCTCCTGATTCTCGCGAAACTTCTCTCGGACAACCCCGATGGAAATCTCACCCCGAAGCAGGTGGAGTTCGCAAAGACGGTCCACTCGTCAGGCGTCGACCTGCTGACCCTGATCAACGACATTCTCGATCTGTCGAAGATCGAGTCTGGAATGATGTCGGTGAATCTGGCGGAGGAGCCGGTCAGCGAAATTCGCGACTTCGTCGATCGGAGTTTCAGACAGCTGGCGCAGGAGAAAAATCTCAATTACGAGATCACGATTGCTCCTACGACACCGAAGTCGGTCTACACAGACTCGACACGTCTCCAACAGATCCTCAAGAACCTGCTGGCAAATGCGTTCAAGTTCACCGAGAAGGGTGGCGTCACACTCAATGTAGCGACTGCTACCGGAGGTTGGACCAACGGCCACGACGTGCTCGACAAGGCGTCGATGGTAGTTGCGTTCGCAGTTCACGACACGGGAATCGGCATCGCTCCCGACAAGCAGCGAATTATCTTTGAGGCTTTCCAGCAGGCAGATGCCGGCACGACACGCAAGTACGGCGGCACGGGTCTTGGCCTCTCAATCAGCCGCGAGATCGCCAGATTGCTGGGCGGCGAGATCAAGGTCGAGAGTGTCCCGGGATCGGGAAGCACGTTCACGCTTTTCGTGCCTCAGACATATATCGCCGCATCCAACCTGGCGGTCGATCGGAGCGAGGGCGGCCCTCTATCTTCTGGCGACACATCTGCCGAGCCCTCTGTACGCGCTTCGGCAGCGAGACCACCAGCAGCAATCGGCGGAGGGGAGAATTACGCCGCCGCCCAGCCCCAAACGCAAGTGACCGTCGCGGAGCAGCAGATCCCCGACGATCGTGACACGATCGAGCCCGGCGACCGGGTCGTGATGATTGTCGAGGACGACCTTTCGTTCGCGAACATCCTTCTCGACATGGCGCGCGAGAAAGGCTTCAAGGCGCTGCTGGCCCATCGAGGCGAGACTGCATTGACGCTGGCAAAAAGATACCGGCCCGACGCGATCACGCTCGATATCGCCCTTCCTGACATGGAAGGCTGGACTGTGCTCGACAGGCTCAAGCACGACAAGGACACCCGGCACATCCCTGTTCACATCATCTCTTCCGAGGACGGCGGCAGTCGCGGACTGAAGCTTGGGGCGTTCGCCCACCTCGAGAAGCCGGTCACGAAAGACTCGCTCGATCAGGCGTTCGCCAACATGAAGGGGTTCGTCGAGCGCGAGCACAAGAGTCTGCTGGTCATCGAAGACAACGAAGTGCAGCGCAACGCGATCGTGGAGTTGGTCGGGGCGGACGATGTCAACATCACCGCCGTCGGTTCCGGTCAGGAAGCGCTCGACATGCTCAAGGAGAAGTCGTTCGACTGCATCGTGCTCGATCTCGGGCTGCCTGACATGAGCGGTACCGAGTTCATCGAGAAGATGAAAAACGATCTGAACATTCACGAGATCCCGATCGTCGTGTACACCGGAAGGGAACTGACGAAGATCGAGGACAAGCAGCTCAAGAAGATGGCCGACGCCATCATCATCAAGGATGTCAGGTCGCCTGAGCGTCTGCTCGACGAGACCGCGCTCTTTCTGCACAGGGTCGAGGCGAACCTGCCGGAGTCGAAACGCCAGATCCTCGAGCAGCTTCACGAGAATGATTCGGTGCTCGCTGGCAAGAAGGCGCTCATCGTCGACGACGACATGCGCAACATCTATGCACTGACGAGCCTGCTCGAGCGTCAGAAAATGGAAGTGATCTACGCTGAGGGTGGTGCGGATGGCATCAAGCTGCTCAAGGAAAATCCGGAAGTCAATGTAGTGCTCATGGATGTCATGATGCCGGAGATGGATGGCTACGAGGCGATGCAGGCGATCCGTGCCATTGACGAGTTCAAGAGTCTTCCGATCGTTGCGCTCACTGCCAAGGCGATGAAAGGTGATCGTGAGAAGTGCATGCAGGCCGGCGCTTCGGATTACATCACCAAGCCGATTGATTCTCAGCAGCTGGTGTCGCTGCTGAGGGTTTGGCTGTACAGATAGAGCCGGGGGAATACTGCTCAAGGATAATCAGACTTTGATGGATACGACGTTGGCCGGGACCAACGCGAAGCTCGACGACCTCGAGAGCCTGGAGATCGATCTGCTCATGCAGGCGATCTACCGGCACTACGGTTTCGACTTCCGGGACTACGCCTATCCTTCGCTCAAGCGGCGTATCTGGAAGCGGGTCACCGAGGAGCACCTGAAAACCGTCTCGGCCCTGCAGGACAAGATTCTGCGTGACCGGGGCTGCATGGAAAGGCTGCTCCTGGACGTGTCGATCAACGTGACCTCGATGTTTCGGGATCCGACCTTCTACGCCGCCTTTCGCGCGAAGGTCGTGCCTCTGCTGCGCACTTATCCCTTCATTCGAATCTGGCACGCTGGCTGTTCGACGGGAGAAGAGGTCTACTCGATGGCGATCCTGCTGACCGAGGAGGGTCTTTACGATCGTTGCCGGATTTACGCGACCGACATGAACGAGACCGTGCTCGTCAAAGCAAAGGAAGGAATCTTCAAGCTCTCCGGCATGCAGGAGAACACGGCCAACTATCTGCAGGCGGGTGGCAAGCTCTCGTTCTCGGAGTACTACACCGCGAAGTATGACTACGCGCTCTTCCGTCCGGCGCTGCGAGAGCACGTCGTTTTTGCTCAGCACAATCTTGCGACCGACTCGTCGTTCAATACATTCAACGTCATCGTCTGCCGCAACGTTCTGATCTATTTCAACGTCACCCTTCAGGAGCGCGTGCAAAAACTTTTTCTCGAGAGTCTGGAATCGCTCGGACTTTTATGCCTCGGCAAAAAGGAGTCGCTCCGTTTTCAGTCGGTAGAGAGCTGCTACAGCACGCTGGATGACAAGGAGAAGCTCTATCGCCGAACCAGCCGGGAACCCGCCTGCCTGCCAAGCGGTGTCTGAGCTCGTCAACCACAGCCATGGCTCCAACTACGATCGCTCGCGGGAAAAACAGACAATACGAAATGCTCGTGATCGGCACGTCGCTCGGTGGTCTCAATGCTCTCCAGACGATTCTTTCCGGAATCCCAGCGACGTTTTCCCTGCCGATCGTGGTGGTCCAGCATCGTCACAAAACTTCCGACCATGTCCTCGCCTCGGCACTTCAGAGGACGAGCGCCCTGCCGATCCGTGATGCGGACGACAAGGAGAAGGTCGTGCCGGGCCGGGTTTTTCTGGCTCCGGCCGACTACCACCTGATGGTCGCTGCCGGCCGGTTTGTGCTATCGGTTGATGAGCCGGTTCACTTTTCCCGTCCGTCGATCGACGTACTTTTCGAGTCGGCGGCTGATGAGTACGACGACCGCGTGATCGGTCTCCTCTTGACAGGCGCGAATCGAGACGGTGCGTCCGGTCTGCGGAAGATCAAGGAGAATGGCGGAGTCGCACTCGTGCAGGATCCGGAGACCGCGGAGGCCCCTGCAATGCCTCGCGCCGGCATTGAGGAAACCAATGTGGATCGCATCTTGCCGCTGTCAAAGATTGCTCCCTTCATTGTGAGACGTTATGGAAGGAAGTAACTTGCTGAAAACAAGAGGCTATCGAGACCAGTAATGGCTGACGATCGCGTAAACGTGCTGATGGTGGACGATCAGCCCAACAACCTGCTGGCCCTTGATGCCATGCTGGAAGGAGCGGGGCTGAATCTGGTCCGTGCGGATTCAGGTCTCAAAGCGCTCAAGTCGCTGCTGGACCAGGATTTCGCGGTCATTCTTCTCGACGTCCAGATGCCCGAACTGGACGGGTTCGAGACAGCCACCCTGATCCGCGAACGGGAGAAGTCGCGCCATACGCCAATCATCTTCGTCACCGCGCTCAGTCGCAGTGATACCAATGTGTTCAAAGGTTACTCGCTTGGAGCGGTGGATTATCTGTTCAAGCCGATCGTCCCGGAGATCCTGCGCTCGAAGGTGTCGGTGTTCGTCGATCTCTTCCGAAAAACGGAAGAGATCAAGCATCAGTCGAACGAGCTGCTCAAGCTCAGCCGTCAAAACCAGCTGATCCTGGAGGCGGCTGCGGAGGGAGTCCTCGGGGTCGACAGCGAGGGAAAAACGACGTTCCTTAACCCTGCGGCCGGCCGGATGACTGGCCGCGCGCTCGAAGAGATCTCGGGCCACCCCATTCACGACTTTCTTCATCCTGTCGGGGAGGACGGGAAGACGACGTGCGATCCCGAATCGTGCGGAATCCTCACCGCCCTGGCCGCCGACGCCATCTTCGAATTCGAGAGCGACTGCTTCATCAGGGCTGACGGCTCCTCCTTTCCGTCGGAGTTCAGCTTTTCTCCGATTCGCGATGACGCGGGTCACAAGACAGGCGGGGTCTTTACGTTCCGTGACGTTACTGAACGTCGTGCAGCCGCCGCAGCGGTTGAGAATGAGCGACTTTATCGCGAGGCCCAGGCGGCCAACCAGGCCAAGGATGATTTCCTCGCGACTCTGTCGCACGAATTGCGGACACCGATGACGTCCATTCTCGGCTGGGTACAGTTGTTGAGGATGGGAACTCCCGACCCTGAGGAGTTGACATCGGCACTCGAGACCATCGAGACGAGCGCCCGCGTTCAGGCGCGGCTCATCGATGACATGCTCGATGTCTCGCGGATCATCCTGGGCAAGTTTCGTCTGGACATGAAGCCTCTGCAGCTGGCCACCATCGTTGATTCCGCAACAGAGACGGTCAGGCCGAATGCGGAATCGAGGGGCATTCATCTGATTACCTCGATCGATCGCTCACCCGCGACAATCGTCGGCGATCCGAACCGGTTGCAGCAAGTCATCTGGAATCTCCTGTCCAATGCGATCAAGTTCAGTGAGACCGGAGCAACCGTGGAGATTGCTCTGGAGTTCAACGACTCCCGAGCGAGGCTCTCGGTGTCCGATGAAGGGCAGGGGATCAGTCCAGCGCTCCTCCCATACGTCTTCGAGAAATTGCGGCAGGCTGAAGGGATCAAGTCGCACGGCGGTCTAGGGCTCGGTCTGGCGATTGCGCGACACATTGTCGATCTGCATGGAGGTGAGATCCGGGCTGAGAGCGATGGCGAAGGGAAGGGGGCTCGGTTCATCGTGACGCTTCCGACGGAGAGTCACGAGACCGCTGCGCTGACCGCCTCCGAGCAGAGTACGGTTTCGGGATAACTGGCTCAGAGCTCCCAGGCGCCCGCACCGCGGACGACTTTTTCATGGTGGCGCCGAGAGTGAGGAATACGGACTTACCCCCTCCCGTTAAGTCCCCCCGTAGCTTGCTCGGAAGAGATTTAATTGAAGTGATGCACTCGGTGACTCCACTTTTTTCGAATCTCCATACAGCAGCGAAAACAAAAAGGAGATTCAAATGCGCAACACAGGTAGAGTGAAGTGGTTCAACGAGACAAAGGGTTTTGGTTTCATCACGACTGAGCAGGGCGAGGATGTGTTCGTCCACTACAGCGCGATTCAGAACCAGGGCTTCCGCACGCTCGCAGAGGGTGCAACGGTTGAATTTGACGTCGTGCGTGGACCGAAGGGTCTGCAGGCTGCGAACGTCACCGCTTCCTGATCAAATCAATAGCGACTATTGGGAAAGGCGGCCGAGAGGCCGCCTTTTTTATTTCAAGGTGCTGACGGATGCGGTTGGGCAGCGTTTGTCGCAGTGATTGAAGGACGAAAATGCTCAGCGCTGACGGGGCCGCGACTTGCCCTGACCGCATTTCTCACAGACCTTCGACGCGAGGTGGCCGAGAGCGGCCTGGATGCGAGGCACGAAGGTTTCGCGACGAGAGCATAGTTGACACTGTGTCGAGAGCAACCGGGGCGGGTGTAGGGACGCAGGGCCTGCGTCCGGCACCCAGACATTCGCATCAGGAATTCTGCATCCCGGCATGAACCCTCGTCCAAAGCGAT
>DATLXH010000029.1:0-54005 GCA_035576005.1 Thermoanaerobaculia bacterium
GGCCTGTCTGCTTCGTTGCACGGCAATTTCGCTCCTTGACATAGTGTCGACTATGCCTTCGTCGCAAAATCGCCGTGCGCCTCGCATCCAAGCCACTCTCCGCCGTCTCACGACAAAGGTCTGTGAGAAATGCGGGCTAGGAGCGCACCTGTCAACCCAGGGCGGGGTCCATTCAGTCTTTGCTCGCGCCGAAACAGTTGGGGCGCGAGCCGTTGCCCTCTTTGCGAAGAACGGCAATCAGTGGAAAGGAAAACCTCTCGAGGACGAGATTCGTGCGCGATTTGCTACGGAGCGCGAAAAGCTCAGGATCGGACCCGTACTCACTCACGCTTCGTACCTGATCAATCTGGCCGGGACCGATCCGGTGATGTACGAGAAGTCGATCGCCGCGATGGTCGATGAGCTCGAACGGGCAGAGCAGCTCGGCGCCTTCGGAGTCGTTCTCCACCCCGGAGCCCACCTCGGCCTGGGTTCGTCGTTCGGGATCGATCAGATCGCGCGGTCACTCGACGCAATTCCCGGATGTGGGGTCGTGACGCTGCTCGAAAACCGCGGCAGGGCAGGGGAGCTGTCTCGGCAGCTCGTTCGAGGAGCTGGGCGCAATGATCGCGCTCATCGACGACCGCAAGCGGGTTGGAGTCTGCTTCGATACGTGTCATGTTTTCAGCGCCGGATACGAACTTCGCACCCCGGAAGGTTACGAAGCAACGATCGATAGACTGGCGCTGAGTGTTGGATTCGAGAATGTCGGAGCCTTTCACTTGAATGACTCCAAAAGGGCGATCGGGTCGAGAGTCGATCGTCACGAGCACATAGGCGCCGGAGAGATTGGCCTCGACGCTTTTTCCTTTCTGCTGAATGATCGTCGTTTTGCACACATCCCGAAGGTCATCGAGACGCCAAAGCCGCATCCCTTCGACGACGACGTGAGGAATCTTGCCCTCCTGAGGTCGCTGATGTAAATCCATCGTCGGAGCGGGTCGCCCGTGCACTCTGCAGGCAAACATCCGCCCAGCGTTAGCCCGCATTTCTCACAGGCGTACGTCACGAGGTGGCCGAGAGCGGCCTGGATGCGAGGCCCACGACGGTTTCGCGACGAGAGCATAGTTGCCACTGTGTCGAAAGCAACCGGGGCGGGTGTAGGGACGCAGGGCCTCCCGTCCGGCACCCAGACATTCGCATCAGGAATTCTGCATCCCGGCATGAACCCTGGTCCAAAGCGATGGCCGAGGACAATCCTCTCGGTCAGGGACAGGGTACCGGACGCACGCCGTGCGTCCCTGCGCTCGCATTCTGTGAGAAATGCGGGTTGGGATGCGAGAAAGCGGGCTAACGTTGGACGTAGCCTTGGGGGAGCTCGCTTGTGCCTTACAAGTCGACCTGAGCCGTTGAACGCCACTCGAGGAACCATGGCTCACGCTTGCCAAATCGTGTAGCCAGTGCGACTCCGGTTCCGAAGATGGAGGCTCCCATCCAGATAGCAGCTCCGACGAGAGGGATCATTCGGATCACGCCAAGAATGACGAGTCCGACTATGACCATGGCCAGATCGCCACGTATCCATCGACGCCTCCCGAGATCGTTGCGATGCCGAGGCCGCGTCAGCATGGTGCCGACAGCATGGAAGACGGCCACCATGCCGTAGATTTTGGTGAGCAGTGCGAATAGCCCGAGGGCCGCGAGCAGAGGGATCCCGACCAGATAGGGAACGAGATAGCTGAACACGATGGCGGTGAGGATGAAACTCGTCAGCGCAATCAGTCCGATGACGAAACTGTAGAACGGACTGGCAACGAGCTCGCTGGAAGTCGAGCGAATATCTTTCGAGGCGCCGAGCGTGACGAGAACGGACACGACGAGCCAGATCAGCAATAGTGAGAGCGACACGGCGGCGCCGAACAAGGTGCGGCTGCTTCCATGTTCCGTCAGGGTGGATCCCCCGCGCGAGGCCAGTTCAACCGCTCCCGCCAGCGAGCCGGGCGAAACCATCCGGCCTCCCACTCTGCTCCCCTCGGCTGCGGTAATCCTTCCACCGACCGAGATCACGTCACCCGTTACGCTCGCTCCAGGTCTGAGCTCGACGTTTCCGCCGAATACCACGACGTTGCCATCAACTGCACTGTCTACGATCACCGATCCGCCGATCAGCTCCACATCGCCGGATACGGGGGAGCTGACGTGGAGAGATCGTGCGACGCTCATGCGACCTGGTGGTGTGGTCTCGGAAGCCATCAGCTTACCGAAGGCGCCAGCCGGCGCCATGACCATTGCGAGAACAATCATGGCAAGTGCCGCGAGGCCTCCAGCCGGCAGCAGCGCTCTATTCAGTCGACGCATTGATTCCTTTCGGCGCTCGCTTGAGAAGGAACGCGAGAAGCACGTTGACGACTACAAAACAGCATGCGAGCGTCACATGGAACGACAAGGGCGCACCGTGAACCGCGCTACCAAGATGCCGGGCAAGTTGCAGCGGCAGGGAGGAGGGCATCCAGGCACTCTCCAAAATGCGCGAGGCTCCAACCATCGGAGATATGCCTGAGACCAGGAAGAACAGTGCAGCAGAGATTGCGATTGCCGTGGCGGCGGTGGCCACGAGTGACCAGCTTCGATGATGAGCGCCCTCCCACGGAGCTACGGGGAATGTCCCGGTTTCGATGACGGGAATCGCCTCGCGGCCCGTCTCCGAGCTCCCGAGTGCGTCTGCCAGGGCTGCACAGTGTCTGCAACTCGAAAGGTGGTCACTCTCTGCTTCCGGATCTTCGAGAAACTTCTGGCATTGATCGGTATTCACACGGTCTCCATTTGCGATTCGAGAGCTTCTTTCAGGAGATTGCGAGCTCGGAACAACTTGTTCTTCACGGTGCCCAGTGGGAGCGCTTTCATCACGGCAATCTCTTCGTAAGAGAGCTCGGCAAAGTGACGGAGCTGAACGAGTTCGCGGTAATCTGCCGGAAGCTGATCGATGGCTTCATCGATCGCGTTGGACAACTCCTTGTTTCTATAGGAGCGGTAGGGTGATACGCCGGAATCGGCAAACTCCCGTTCCCGGCCCTCGGAATCGTCATCGCTGTTGCGCGTAAGGGAGACTTCAGGCAGCGACTTTTTCCGGAGCGCATCAATCGCGCTGTTCTGAGCAATCCGAAAGATCCAGGTTGAGAACTGGTACTTCGGATCGTAACGGTCGAGCGCCATGTAGACCTTGATGAAAATTTCCTGCGCGAGGTCATGGGCGTCTTCGTATTTTCGAGTGATCCTGTAAACGTAATTGATAATCCGCTTCTGATAACGCTGAAGAAGCGTTGGGAAAAGCTCCGACTCACCCTCGAGAATTCGGGCGACTAGAGTACGGTCGTCGACACCTGAGAGATTCGTCATATGAGCTTACGAGGAGAAAAACGGAAAGTTTCCGGGGATGATAGCCCGCATTTCCGTGAAAACTTTCCCGGCCTCGTTTGGCCTCTCGCTTCGCGGGGCGTAGGGACGCACGGTGTGCGTCCGACACTCCGCGTCCGACTGGACCGGCGATCCTCCAAGCAGGCGCCGGATCACATCACGCGGCACGACATCCGCTGGGATGGGCGTAGGGACGCACGGCGTGCGTCCGACATCCGCGCTACAAGCCCTTGACTCATCCAATGATCGAACTCACGAACCTAACCAAGCGATTCGGCGATTTCACCGCAGTAAACGACGTAACGTTGACGGCCAGGCCCGGCGAGATTTTTGGATTCCTCGGAGCGAACGGAGCAGGGAAGACGACCACGATCCGCATCCTCGCTGGTCTTTCGCTGCCATCCGGCGGCTCGGCGAGAATTCAGGGTCACGATGTCGTAACCGACTCGGCTGGCGCCAAGAGCGTCACCGGCTATGTGCCGGACCGGCCGTATCTCTACGAGAAATTGACGGGCCGTGAATTACTCGATTTCGTTACCGATCTTTACCGGCACGACCGGAAATCCGCGCAATTGCGCGCTGACAGGTTCCTGCACTACTTCGACCTTTTCCGCTGGGTCGATTCGCGTATCGAGAGCTATTCGCACGGGATGAAGCAGAAGCTCGTGATCATTGCGGCGCTCGTCCACGATCCCGCAGTGCTCATCATTGATGAGCCGATGGTCGGTCTCGATGCTCTGGCGCAGAGGCAGACCCGTGATCTGCTGCGCGAGGAAGCGTCACGTGGCAAGACGGTATTTCTCACCACTCACACACTCTCCGTTGCTGAATCACTCTGCGACCGGATCGCCATCCTCCGCGAAGGACGGATTGCGGTGATGGGCACCACCGACGAGGTGAAGGCCAGGGCGCGCGTTCCAGGGAGCCCCCTGGAAGACGCGTTCCTCGAGATCAGCTACGGCGACTACTCCCCGTCATGACGGGCACTGTAGGGGAGCTGCGCCGGTTCCATCGCCAGAAAGCGCTCGACGAGGGGTTGAACCCGAGAGATGTGGACCTTCTCCTTGCGGACGAGCTGGGCCGATCGGTCACCTACCTCGTGGCCCATGGAGAGGAGTCGCTGGCCGCCGATTCGGTCGAGCGATTCGAGTCCAGCCTCGCAAGACGCCGCGCCGGAGAACCGATCCAGTACATCCGTGGCAAGACCGAGTTTTACTCGCGTGAGTTTTTCGTCGACCCGCGGGTATTGATTCCGCGTCCTGAAACAGAGCTCGTGGTCGAAGCTCTGCTCGAGGTGGCCTCGAGGCATGCCCTCGTGCTCGACGTCGGGACGGGAAGCGGATGTATCGCGGTCTCAGTCCAGCTGGAACGGCGTGACCTGGTTGTCATCGGATCCGATCGCGATCTCGAGGCGCTGGCGGTAGCCTCACGGAACGTTCACGCGCTCGACTCCCGGGTGCACCTTGTGGCGATGGATCTTCTCGACAGCGTTGGCGCCGAGTTCGACCTCATCGTCTCGAATCCTCCTTACATCCCGACTGCGGATCTCGAAGGTCTGGAGGTGCAGGTTCGCGCCTATGAGCCGCGCGCTGCTTTGACGTCTGGTCCCACAGGTCTCGAAACGATCGAAAGACTCCTCGGCGAAGCCGCGCGCCGAGTGAAGTGCGGAGGGCGTCTGGTGATGGAGATCGGGTGGGGTCAATCCGAGGCTGTGGTCCGTCGCGCGGGGGCTGCGGGGTGGAAGGTTGAGCGGATCATCGATGACTTTGCTGCGATCCCGCGGGTAGTTGTCTTGGGGCGCGATTAGACGGAATCTCTCACAGACCTTCATCCCGAGCGCCGAGACAAACAAGAGTGTCGCGTGACAGACAGGAGTGTCTGTCCTACATGCGCGTGTAGGACAGACACTCTTGTCTGTCCCTCCGCTCGGACTCATGATCTTCCTGCTCCAGGACCTCAACACGCCGGTTACGAATCCTTTCGATTCGGATAGACTCCCGGCATGACTCCCGTGATCGATCCCGGCGCCGACGACGGCGAGCGATTCGACTCTACGATTTCCATGCGGCCGCTTCCAGCGCAGGCTCAGGCTGACAAGCGCCTGCAGGAGCGCCGCGCCTCGTCGTCGCGAATTCTGACGGGATCGATTCTCATCATCGGAATCCTTTACGTAGCTCGTCAGGTATTCGTGCCTGTAGCGCTGGCGATTCTCTTCGCCTTCCTGCTCGGGCCGATCGTTTCAATGCTCGAACGGAGCTTCCTCCGCAGAACAGGCGCGATCCTGCTCTCGGTTGCTTCCGTTGCCCTCATCCTCGGTATGGGTGCCTGGTGGCTCAGCGCTCAGGCGAGCATGCTGGCGAGAGAAGTTTCCTCGTACAGCTCGAACATCGAGAAAAAGCTCCGAGTCTTCAAGGGCAAACCGGGCGGGACGCTCGAGGTCATGGAACGAACGCTCCAGCGTGTGACGGACTCGACGGAAACGTTCGAAAAAGCGGACATGAAGGTCCGCGTCATTCCGGAGAAAAAATCGCTCGCGGATCGGTATGAAACGTTCGCTCCAACAGTCGAGTTCGTCGCGTCGACATTCATCGTTGTCGTCCTGGTATTTTTTCTGTTGCAGGATCGAGAACAGCTCCGCGACAAGCTGCTTCGACTGGCGGGCCGTGCTCATCTGACGGTCACCACTCAGGCCATCGGCGAGACCTCGAGCCGGATCTCCGGTTACCTGTTGACGATCTCCTGCGTCAATGCCGCCTTCGGCGTCATCGTTGCGCTGGGACTGCTTCTTCTGAAAGTCCCACACGCTCCGCTCTGGGGTCTGCTCGCCGCGCTTCTTCGCTTCATCCCGTACGTGGGACCGGTGCTCAGCGCCGCCTTCCCGACGATTCTCGCTCTGGCGGTCTTCCCGACCTGGTACACGCCCCTTGCAGTCATGGCGTTTTTTCTCGTAACCGATCAGGTTCTGGGCGGGTTCGTCGAGCCTCTGATCGTCGGGCACCGGGTCGGAGTCTCTCCGATCGCGTTGCTGATCTCAGCGATCTTCTGGGGATGGTTGTGGGGCCCGGTCGGGCTGCTGCTGGCAACACCGATTACCGTATGCCTCAACGTTGCCGGAGAGTTTATCCCGGCGATGCGGGTTTTCTCGATCCTCTTCGGCACCGAAGCACCGCTCGAAGACTATTTAAGCTTTTACAACCGCCTCCTGTCCCGCGATCGGGCTGGCGCCATCGCGATTGCTGACAGATACGCGGAGGAAGCGTCGATGGAGGCAACATTCACCGACCTTCTGATCCCGACCCTCACATTCTCTTCTGATGAGGTAAGAGAAAAAAAGATCTCGACGGCGAACGATCATTTCATCAAGGACATCGTTCGAGAAGTAATCGTCCGACTCGGTGACCGTGCGGCAGTGGTTGGAGATTCGGTTCGTCACATCGTGGCGGTGTCAGTATCCGGAGAGCGCCTGTCACTCGGAACTCTGATGCTCAGTCAGCTGCTTCGCAGTGAGGCCTACTCGGTCGATTACTTCACCGATCTCTCCGACGAAGAGCTGCTGGCCTTTATTCGTGAGGTAGAGCCCGAAGCCATTTTTGTTTCCTGCTCGAACCCTGATCATCTTCCCCAGGGATACACGCGGATCAGTCTGGTCGCGCGTAATTCTCCCGACGTGTTCATTCTCGCTGGAGGATCAGCGTTTTCTCACAACCGCGAACGCACACTGGAGGCCGGGGCCAGCTTCGTTCCCAGCTCGCTCTCGGAAGCACGGCAGGAGTTTCTCGCGGGAACCCGTCGCCACAGACGGAAAGGGATGCGAGCCTCGACGCTGAGCGGCTGAGCTCAACCAATGCAGTCAACCAGAGAGCTGTGTTTGTTCTGCCGGATCATCAGCGGCGATATCCCGGCACGGAAGCTGTTCGAGGGCGACGACGTGATTGCCTTCGAAGACATCAACCCGCAGGCGCCGACTCACATCCTGGTGATTCCGAGAGAGCACATTGCCTCACTCGCCGACGTGGATGACAGCAATAAGCACATCATCGCAAACGTCGTTGCCCGCGCCGCCGAGATTGCGCGGTCTCTTCATCTCGAAGAAGAGGGATTTCGACTCGTCAACAACTGCGGTGAGGCGGCGGGTCAGACCGTTTTTCATATTCACTTCCATCTCCTTGGCGGACGCCCTTTCAGGTGGCCGCCGGGATGAGGGGGTGCTGGATGCTGAATGCGGAACGCGGGAATGAGTCAGCGGTACGATGAGTGCTGTCGGGTGTCAGGTCTCGCGTGGGAGGTCAAGGTGAGTCTGCTCGAAGGAAAAACAGGAATCGTCTTTGGTGTCGCCAACAAGCGGTCGATCGCGTGGGCGATCGCGCGCGCTCTCTCGGCGGAAGGAATGCGGCTCGCCTTCACGTATCAGGGTGAGCGACTCAGGGAAGGCGTCGAGAGCCTCAGTTCCACGCTGCCGGACTCCGTCATCTATCCATGTGATGTGACATCCGACGACGAGGTTGCCTCCGTCTTTTCCAAAATCGGCGATGACTTCGGCAAGCTCGATTGTCTGATCCACTCGGTGGCGTACGCGCCCAAGGAAGACCTCGAAGGAGACTTTGTGAACACATCGAGGGAAGGCTTCCGGATGTCTCACGACATCTCCGCATTCTCGCTGGTTGCTCTCACACGCGCCGCGATGCCTCTGATGGAGAAGGCGGGAACCGGCTCGGTGATTGCGCTGACCTATCTCGGTGCCGTGAAGGCCGTCGATGGCTACAACGTGATGGGAGTCGCGAAGGCGTCGCTCGAAGCGTCGATCCGATATCTGGCGTCGAATCTCGGTCCGAAGAATATCCGCGTGAACGCAGTATCAGCCGGGCCGGTCAACACGCTTGCGGCCCGGGGGATCAAAGGCTTCAGCAGTATGCTCAAGCACCACGCGGACAAGGCACCGCTGCGACGGAATGTTGAGCTGGAAGAGGTGGGAAACGCCGCGCTTTTCCTCGCGTCGTCGATGTCGTCAGGAATCACCGGCGAGGTCCTGTACGTCGACTGCGGCTACAACATCGTCGGCGTGTAGTCCTCGCGGCCAGTAGTGCCGCGTTGTAATCAGCCCGCTTTTCTCCCAGAACTTTTCCGCCGAGCGACGGACGACACATCGTTCTCTTTCTCAGTCGCGGCACGTTGCCGTTCGTCGCTCAGATGACGAATCGCTGGTGAAAGTGGAGTAGCTAGCTCTTCGTCGCGAGATACATCGGCGCCGTGGGCGTTGCTGAACCGCCTGCAGGCTCGCGTGTGACGGCGATCGTTTCGACGGACTGCATTTCGGCCGCTGCAGGAAGGGCAACTCGCACCGGCTGCACTGAGAGAACACGGAAGTTTGCCAGGCTCTCGGCCTTGTTCTGACCGCGTCGGATCAGCCAGAGCTGATAGCAGTCATTCGACGTACTGACCGGCAGACCGTGGAAGAACGCGAGCGCGCGCTTCTGCGAGGGGGCCACGAAGAGTTTGCCGGAACCCCCCGGCGCTCCAGCCGCGCCACTGATCTCGACGAGTCGGCAGTCTCTATCGGAAAGCAGTTCCAGCGTCTCGGCGAGCTCTGCACTCCTCTGGTCAAGTCGGAGCTTGTCTTCGCCGACCACACGACGGTCGGTTTCGGTTGTCGAGATCTGTTCCCTCGCCGCGTGGAGTCGCAACTCGGTCCATCCCCATAGCGCCAGAAAAAATGACGCCGCACTCGCCAGCCACCAGATGGGAGATCGGCGTACACGCTCTTCCTTCTCCTCCTGCGCCGCCTCCTCGCCAATAACCGCTTCGAACATGGCCGCGGTCGAGGCGAGAATCCGGGCCCTCGACTCGGGCGGAGGCGTGAGCGGCCTGGCAGTCAGGCCAATCATCGCCCCGATCTCATGCATGTCACGAAGCTGCGATGTACACGCCTCGCAATCTCGAAGGTGAAGACGGGCAGCGTCGGGCCATGGCTCTGAAAACCCGAGAGCATCGAGAGCTGCAAGGTCGGCCAGGTCGTCGTGGGTCATCGATTGAAGAGAGGGCGTAGCCCGTCGCGAAGCTTTTTCATCCCGAGTTGCATCCGTGTCTTGATGGTTCCCAGCGGCTCCCCCAGAGAGCTGGCGATTTCCGACTGCGACATTCCCTCGAAATACGCAAGCTCGAGAGCTTTTCGCTGGGGCTCCGGCAGCTCGGCGAGCGCGGTGCGAACGAGCACCGCTGTCTGGGATGCAACTGCCGCGTCGATGCCGCTTCGATGTTCCACGCCCCCGCTGATGACAGAGATCTCCTGGCCGGCCTCCGACTCACGCTCGCTCCGGATCTTTCGGGAACGAAGGCGGTCGATTCCGCGGCTCCTGGCAATGGAAAGCACCCACGCCAGCTCGCTCCCCCGCGCGGCGTCAAACATCGTCGCGCGCGTCCAGATCTGAGTGAATGTTTCCTGAAGCGCTTCCTGAGCGTCCTCGCGGTTGTTGAGAATGCGAACCAGCAGGCCGAAGAGAATTGAGGAGTGGCGGTCGTAGAGAGCCGCGAAAGCGTCAATGTCGCCGGTGGCGACGGCCGGAAGCAGATCCTGCGGAGGTGCTGTGGAAATAGAGGTGCCGGTCAATGGTCAGCCTTTCGTTGTCGAGACAGGAGCATATGTCCGCTCCGCGCGCTTGTCGAATTCTTCTGCCGGATCGTTCCCGTCCCTGGTCGCTCGTTCCAAGTCTGTATTGTGACCCAGCCGCGCGTTGCCGCGGGGGCCGGGATAACCCGAGCGCCGTCCGCTCGACTGATCGTCCTGGCTTGGACCTTTTGAACCGCCGCCCCAGAAACCTTTGTCAATCTCATGCTCTCTCGGATTACCCGCCATGATGCTGCCTCCAGATTTTGCTGGTCGAGTGGAACAGGCGGAGTCCGTGCCTGGGCGCCCATTGTGCACTCGTTGGCGCGGGCTGTGGTAGATTCCGCCCTCGGAAATTCAGGAGGCACTTCGTGTCAAGAATCAATGGAGAGAAAGCCCGGGCCGCGATTACGCGTAAACGGCGCACCGCCAGGCGTGTCATCGAGCAGGAAATGAGAACCAAATTAATCGAGAGCCGCGCCGCGGGTGTTCTGCCGCCGGAACCGAAGAGTAAGACAAAAAAGCCGAAGGTGAAGGTCGAGGAAGAAGCCGGCGCAGCCACGGCTGAGCCGAAGGCAGAAGCCAAGAAGAAGGAAGCAAAGCCAAAGTCCGAAGCGAAGCCCAAGGCCCCTAAGAAGAAAGCTGCAGAGAGCTAAGCACTAGTCTTCGAGAGCTGATGTGCGCTGCGTAAGCGAGCGCCCCTGTGGCCGGACATTCCAATGTCCGGCGCGCCGGAAGGCGCCACTGGTCGCGGACACCGCCGGACACTGGAATGTCCGGCCACAGGGATCATCGGATCATCGGCAGGTCGACTCCGCGGTCGTGTGCAACTGTGATCGCCGTGTCGTATCCAGCATCGGCGTGACGCATGACCCCGGTACCAGGATCGGTCGTGAGGACCCGTTTCAACTTCTCAGAGGCCTCCGGGCTGCCGTCAGCCACGACGACCATCCCGGCGTGGAGTGAGTAACCGATTCCCACGCCACCGCCGTGATGCAGCGAGACCCAGCTCGCCCCCGCCGCGGTGTTGAGAAGGGCGTTGAGGATCGGCCAGTCGGCGATCGCATCGGAGCCGTCGAGCATCCTTTCCGTCTCGCGATTGGGTGAGGCGACGGAGCCGGAATCGAGATGATCCCGGCCTATCACGATTGGCGCTGAGACCTTTCCCGACGCCACGAGCTCGTTGAAGAGAAGGCCGGCCTTGTCTCGCTCTCCGTAGCCGAGCCAGCAGATTCTCGCCGGCAGACCCTGGAACTCAACCCGTTGCTGCGCCAGCGTGATCCATCGGCGAAGAGCTTCGTCGTCGGGAAATAGCTCGAGAATCGCCCGGTCCGTGACCTCGATGTCGCGCGGGTCGCCTGAGAGCGCAACCCAGCGGAACGGACCTTTCCCTTCACAAAAGAGAGGGCGTATGTAGAGGGGAACGAACCCCTCGACATCGAAGGCGTCGGTGACTCCAGCCTTCATTGCCTGGCCGCGCAGATTGTTGCCGTAGTCAAAGACGTGTGAGCCGCGGCGCTGCATCTCGATCATTGCTCTCATGTGCCTGGCCATCGACGCGTAGGAGAGCTCGATGTAGTCAGCGGGCGCGCCGCGCCGCATGGTGACCGCTTCCTTGAAACTGAGCTCGATCGGCACGTAACCATGGAGCTCATCATGAGCGGACGTCTGATCGGTGACGACATCGGGGAGAATCTGACGCTCGAGCAACGTTTCCAGCAATTCGACTGCGTTGACCGGAACTCCGATGGAAATGGCTTCTCCCCGGTCCCTCGCCTCGAGTGCCCGCGCGATTCCGGCGTCGAGAGTCGCTGCGCGCTCATCCAGGTACCGTTTCTCCAGCCGCCGCTCGATGCGAGTCTCGTCCACCTCGGCGACCACGCAGGTTCCTCCATTCATCGTTGCTGCAAGCGGTTGCGCTCCTCCCATACCGCCAAGGCCTGCGGTCACGACGAGTCGTCCTGCGAGGGATCCTGAAAAGTGGCGGTTCGCAAGCGAGGCGAAGCACTCGTATGTTCCCTGCAGAATCCCCTGGGTTCCGATGTAGATCCACGAGCCGGCGGTCATCTGGCCATACATGGTTAGACCGAGTGCCTCGAGACGACGGAACTCGTCCCATGTGGCCCAGTGAGGGACGAGGTTCGAGTTCGCGATGAGTACTCGAGGGGCGCCGGGATGGGTCCGAAAAACGCCGACGGGCTTTCCCGATTGCACGAGTAGCGTCTCGTCACCTTTCAAGCGCCTCAGCGTGGCGATGATGGCGTCGAAGCACGCCCAGTTGCGCGCAGCCTTTCCGATGCCGCCGTAGACGATCAGTTCCTCGGGGTGCTCCGCGACCTCGGGGTCGAGGTTGTTCATGAGCATCCGCATAGCGGCTTCCTGCTCCCACCCGAGACAACTGAGGCTGTTTCCGCGGGGAGCTCGAATCACGCGCGCCTTGGATTTGGGTTCCGTGTCAACGCTCATGTGGTCCTCTCACGGCGATCATATGAGGGAGCGCGAAGCCGGTCAAAGTTAAGAATCATTCATTAACAGTGTGGCCGGACATTCCAATGTCCGGCGTCGTCGCGAAGAACTACAATCCGCCGGGCAATGACCAGTCGAGCGGAACGTGCGCAGGAAATCACCAGACGTCTCAAGCGGATGTACCCGCGCGCCGTCTGCACGCTGGACTACGAGACTCCGCTGCAGCTCCTCATCGCGACGATCCTGTCCGCGCAGAGTACTGACGCGCGAGTGAACATCGTCACGAAAGCGCTGTTCCGGAAGTACAAGAGTGCCGCGGCGTTCGCGGCCGCAAAGTTGCCGGAGCTCGAGCGCGACATCCACGCAACGGGATTTTTCCGAAACAAGTCGAAATCGGTCGTTGGGGCGGCAACGAGGATCGTTGAGAAACATGGCGGCGAAGTACCGGCAACGATGGAAGAGCTGATCGAGCTTCCGGGCGTCGGCCGGAAGACTGCCAATGTCGTCCTGGGCAATGCGTTCGGTATCTCGGAAGGAGTGGTAGTCGATACACACGTCACCCGCGTTTCGGGTCGCCTGGCGCTCACCGAGAATACCGACGCCGTGAAGATCGAGAACGATCTGAAAGAGCTGATCCCGCGGAAAGAATGGACCAAGTTCTCTCACCGGCTGATTCTTCATGGCCGCACGATCTGCATCGCACGGAAACCAAAGTGCAGTGAATGCCTCCTCAATGAGCTCTGTCCAAGCGCGCGTGAACCGTTAGAGTGAGTCGCCAGCCCGCATTTCTCACAGACCTTTGTATCGCGGCGAAGGTCTGTGAAAAATGCGGGCTAAAACCCAGGTCGGTCTGCGCCGTATGAACGGTCATGAGAACTTCCTGCAGAGAGATGTCGGAGCGATCCAAGAGTCAGCACCAAGGGTGGCGTATGCTCGCGCTGACCATGGTGATGATGGGTCAACTGACTGTCGGCGTCTCGGCGCAGGGCCAGCCGCCCTCGCGGAACGACGGCGCAGAGATCGTACTGGCTCATGAACGCCACGAGATCGATTTCGACGACGGAGACTTCGAAGAGCCTGCAGCCTTCTGCTGCGGCTCCTGCTTCATCATCATTCCTTTCCTCTTTTTCCTGTCATCGTTGCTGATTGGACTTCTCATTTACAGGAAGGCCTTACGTAGACATGACCCCGATGCCGCGCTATGGGGCCTGATGGGAGTCCTGCTGAATGTCTTCGGACTCGTCATCTACCTGAGCTCGAGGGGCGGTAAAGGTTGATGCGGTTTCAGCAGGTGCGAGCCCAGGAATTGACTCGAGCAGCAGCTTCACGGCGGGTCGGACGTTCCCATTGGCGTCCAGGGATTGCAGCGCGCAATTCGTCCAACTGCTTTGAACCCTCCCACGACCGCGCCGTGCTTTTTCACGCTGGCGAGTCCGTAGGCGGAGCATGTTGGTTTGAAGCGGCATTGCACGCGTCCAACGAGACGAGGTGAGATGTAGCGCCGGTACATTTCTATTGTGGAGACGGCAGCTCGTGTCGTGATCTCGCGGTCCCGATTCGCCAGAGTGTCATGCACGATCAGCAGACTGGTGGCGAAGACGAGGCCTGCAAGGAAGATCCTGAGCGGTCTGTCACTTCTCATAGGTCACAGCAGGCGAAGCCTGGGCCTGTCATCCCGAGCTTGGGCGTGTGGGCGGGAGGGGCGAGGGATCTCGCAAGCTTGAACTCCGTAACGTGAAGGGCCAGGCTCGTAACTCCGCGGTGGGCAGCTCGCGAGGGACCGCTTCTCGAAGCAACCGGCGTAGAAGCATGCGAGGGTCCCTCGCCCCTCCCGGCCACACGCCCAGGCTTCTGATGAACTGACTGACGTGGTTGAGCCGCGAAGCGGCGTATCCCTCTCCCCGGCGGGGAGAGGGAAGCGAGCGGAGCGAAGCAGGGAGAGGGGCGTGAAAGTCTCGCCAGTCCGTCGAAAAGGGAGAGGTCTTCGTATCTCTCGCGGCCCCTCTCCCGGTCGCTTACGCGACCACCCTCTCCCCGCCGGGGAGAGGGATTCGCCCCTTCGGGGCGCGAGTCCACGCCGGGTGTCATCACCTCTTCACCAGCGTTCGGGTTAACCCGCTCGGATGACATTCACCGCTCCCCTCACGTCGTCGAACTCTTTGCTTCGTTCCAAAGTGCGTTCATTTCCTCGTGGTTGAGCTCGTCGAATGCTACCGACCGTTCTCGAGAGGTCAGCTCCATCCACTCGAATCGCTTCTGAAATTTCCGGTTAGCCGCCTGCAGCGATTCTTCCGCATTCACTCCGAGCTTCCGGCTCAGGTTCGCAACCGTGAAAAGCAGGTCGCCCAGCTCGTCTTCAATCTTTCGCGATTCGCCCGATGTGATTGCTTCCTTCAGTTCGAGAATTTCCTCCTCGACTTTTTCGAATACCTCATCGGTCCGATTCCAGTCGAAGCCGATTCGTGCAGCCTTCTCGGTCATCCTGGTTGCTTTGAGCAGCGCTGGAAGGGAGACCGGCAAGCCGGACAGCAGGCTTTTCGATTCCTCCGCTCGCTCGGCGCTTTTCATTTTTTCCCAGTTGGTCAGGACAGCTCCGGCAGTGTCGGCCTTGACGTCAGCAAAGACATGAGGATGACGGCGCACGAGTTTGTCGTGAATGGCCGTCACACAGTCATCGATATCGAACGAGCCTTCCAGTCTGCCGATCTCCGACAGAAACACAGCCTGCAGCAGGAAGTCGCCAATTTCTTCCACTAATGCAGCCGTGTCTCCACGGTCGATGGCGTCGACTACTTCGTAGGCTTCCTCGATCACGAACGGCTTCAGACTCTGCAATGTCTGCTCGCGATCCCAGGGGCAACCGCCGGGAGCGCGAAGACGGGTCATCAAGTTGGTGAGATCCTGAAAGGATTTCTTTTCCATCGTTCGATTGTAGGTTGACTGCGATTTCGTTCGTGCGTGTTTGTGGCAGCCGCTTCGAATGTCGGGGCCGCAGCAACGGTGCACGATTCCCCGGCCAACGATCGGGTCTTTACATCTGATAACATCGCGCCCTCTTCACAGGGTGATCTCTCTCATGGCTGGACGTGTACTGCTGCTCGGGCAAACCGACAAGAAAAGGACACTGGATGTCCTGGGTGCGTTCGGCATCGAGGTCGTCCACCTGGTCGATGAGAACGATGCCATCCAGCGGCTGGGCAGTGAATCGTTCGATTTCGTCGCCACCGAGTCGCTGCCATTGTCGGAACAACTCATCGAGTCGATCGCCCGTCACGGTTCGCCGGCGATTGTCGACCTCTCGACCATGCCCGCCTCCACGACGCCGGAAGATTCGGCCGGCTTTTCAAGGCTTGCCGCAGTCGTCGAAGCGTCTCCGATGGCGATTGCCGTCGTCTCGCCGTCTGACTTCCGGATTGAAATGGCGAACGCATTGTTCGTCGATCTGGCCGTCCGTTTTGGCTCCGTCTCCGCTCCCGATCTGAGGGGAGCATCAATGGGTGAGACGCTGCCTGAGATCCTTCCAGTCCTCGAGGAAGTCCGGCGTGCGAACCGCCCCCACCTCGACGAAACTGTCAAGCTCAACTCGGCGCCCCATACCGGCGTATTCAAAAGGATCGTGACTCCCGTTCTGAATCCAGCGGGAGAGCTCGATTGCCTCGCGATTCTCTTTCTGGACATCACCCAACACCTTCGGGCAGCCACGGAGATTGAAGCTTTAGCCAGAATGATTGCCAGACGCTCAGCGCGACTCGATTCCATCCTTGGCTCAATGACCGATGCACTCTGGCTTTACGACGAGCATGGGGAGGTCATCGATGTCAATCAGTCGGCCCTCAACATGTTTGGCCTTGGATCGAAGCAGGAAGCGATAAGTCATGGGGACTTTTCGCAGTTCCAGATCCGCGATCACGAGGAAAAGCCGCTTCCGCTGACCAGGCTTCCACATAGCCTTGCGCTCGAGGGGAAGATTGTTCCCGACTACGTGGCGGTGGGCCGGCACATGATCACCGGAAAAGACATTGATCTGTCGATCGCAGCGGCGCCCGTTCACGGCGAGGAGGGAATCGCCGGTGCTGTTCTGGTGATCAGGGACATCACCGCTCTCAAGGAGCTTGACCGTAAGAAGGATGAGTTTCTCTCCGTGGCGTCTCACGAGTTGCGGACACCGCTCACAACGATCAAGGGCTACACACAACTGCTGACACAATCCGGCGACCTCACCGCTCCAGCGGACCGCACGCTCTTCCTCAATGCTGCCCTCGGCGAGATCGACCGGATGATGCGTCTCATATCAGAGCTCCTGGACGTGTCGAGGATCGAGACCAATCGTTTTCAACTTCATCGTCAACCGCTCGAGTGGCTTGCTTTCGTGGAGAAGCTGGTAGCCGCCTGCAGGATCCAGTATCCGGATCGCGCTCTGGAGCTCATCTCTGAAATCCCGGAGATTACTCTTCAGCTCGACGAGGACCGCATGCGCCAGGTCGTAGACAATCTGCTGTCTAACGCGATCAAGTATTCGCGGGACGCGACCGGCGTTGAGATCACGGTCAGAGTCAAGGGCGACGTACTCGAGACTTCAGTGACGGATCATGGCATCGGGATCCCGAGAGATGAGATTCCTTATCTCTTTGAACGCTTCCGCAGAGCCCGCAACGTATCGAGCAGGCATTACGGCGGTCTGGGACTGGGCCTTTACATCTCGAAGGCCATCGTCGAGGCGCATAGCGGAGATATTTCGATCGCCAGTGAGGAAGGAGAGGGTTCGACCTTCGTGATTACACTCCCGCTGGAGCCCAGGAGCGGGAACGTGTAGCGCAGGCGTCCCGCCTGCCTTTGGAGGGTGGTCTCGCGGACGTTCCGAGCAGGAAGAAAGGCCGGCGGGACGCCTGCGCTACACGAAAGCCCAGACCGTTGTTCGCTGAGAAATGCGGGCTAGTGGAGTATGTCGCAAATCCCCCAGCATTCCTCGGGGCGCTGAACGGCCGGCTGCTTCGTTGGCGCTCCTCAACAATGTCCCGCATTGCCTGCGTCGCGCGGGGCAAGGTTAGAGAAGGGCCAGAGACGTCGCTTCGATCGGGTACTGCTGAAAACATACTCGTAGTTGACGGAAACTTTACAGTCCCTTCAATCGTTTCCTTCCGCGCGGTAACTAGCATGCGCGGATGTTTAAACTGAATCTCCTTCGCGCGCTGGTCTTCTCCTTCTTGATTCCGTTTGCAGCGCTGCCCGCGCATGCACAAAACCTGGGGGGAGCAACTGTCTCCGGAGTCGTGACTGACGACACGGGAGCCGCCATTCCCGGAGTCACAGTGACAGCCAGTCGCGTCGGCGAGCAGGCGGGAGAGAACTTCGCCGTCAGCGATATGAAAGGTGCGGTCCGCATCGGCGATTTACGGCCGGGAGCTTACGCCGTGCAAGCCGTGCTCGAAGGTTTTCAGCCTCTATCGCGTAACGTCACTCTGGTCACGGGGCAGGTCGTGGAGATCGCCTTCAAGCTGGTGCCCGCCTTTTCTGACACTGTCGAAGTGGTAGCCGAGGCGGAGCGTACCGGTGAAGTCGCCATTCTGGAAACGCGGCGTCAGGCTCCGGTGGTCAGCGATTCGATCTCGGCCGAGGAGATACGCAAGACTCCCGACTCTACGGCAGCAGGTGTGGTCGAGCGTCTGACTGGAGTCACGATGCTGGGGAACAAGTACGTGTTCGTCCGCGGTCTTGGTGAACGTTACAGCGGAGCGACGATCAACGGCTCCACGCTTCCGACGACTGAGACCGAAAAGCGCGTCGTCCCGCTCGATCTCTTCCCTGCAAAACTGCTCGAGACTGTAAACGTCGTCAAGACGTATACGCCGGACAAGTCTGGGGACTTTGGCAGCGGGGTCGTGGAGATGACGACTACGGCGTTTCCGCGATCCGCAACGTTCAAGCTTACCGTGGGCTCGGGCTACAGAAGCTCCACGACTGGAAGCGATTTCAGGCGATATGCAGGAGGACTGGGACGGCTCGGAGAGGGTGGACAGTCCATCTCTTCCGTGATTCCGAAGAACCCCCTCAAGCGCACCAGTGGGCTCGACTCTTCCGGGTACAGTCCCGCCGAGCTCGAGGTATTTGGTGACGCTTTCGTCGGTGACTGGACAGGAACCCCGGGCACTGCCGCTCCCGCCACGGATTTTTCGATCACCTACGGCGACACTTTCGGTTCGTTGGGGGTTGTGCTCTCGGCAGTATCCAATCACAGCTTCGACACGATCGACGAAGAGCAGCGTTTCTTTGGGCTCGATACGGGTGAGGTGCTGGTTCCACGTAACGACTACGACCTCACCACCGACAGCGAACGTGCCAGCGCAGGCTTCGTCGGTAATGTCTCCTATCGCCTCACAGACCGCAATTGCATCTACTTCAATTCCGTCCTGACGCGCGACGCCACCGCAGAAGATCGGTTTCAGGAAGGATTGAACACGAACAGTGGAGGGGAGATTCGTGACTACCGCAATCGATATCAAAAGGAGCAGCTCTTTTCGAGTCGACTTCGCGGAGAGCACAATCTCATAGGACCCGGAATGGGGAGTCTGTTCGACTGGAGTGTGGCGTTCTCAGAAGCGTCCAACGACTCAGACTTCAGGGAGAACCTTTATCGGGAGTCAGCGCCTGGAGTCTTCGCACTTCAGGTCGGTTTTCCCGAGTCCGGCAAGATCGATTACTTCGGCCTGAGCGAGAACATTCAGCAGGGTGGGCTCAGTTACTCGGTCTTCTACACAGCCTCGGAAGGTCGGGTGTCAGGCTCGTTCAAGGGGGGGATCGATCAGATGGAGCGGACTCGCGATTTCGCCGCTCGCCGATTCCGCTTCGAGACCGCGAACCAGTTGGCGTTCGACCTGGAGCTGACGCCGGAAGAGATCTTCACCCCCGAGAACATCCGTCCCGGTGGATTCGAGATAAGAGAAGTTACGGGGACGAACGATGCTTACGGCGCATCGCATACGGTATCGGCCGCGTATCTCATGTCCGACGCCACATTCGGAAAACTCCGTGTGATCGGAGGTGCCCGATACGAGGACTCTGACCAGCGCGTCCGCACGTTCAACCCATTTGATCTCGCCAATGAGGTCGAGTCCATCAATGTGAGTCGGGACGTTCTCCCTTCGCTGAACCTCGTGTACCAATTTGCCCCCCAGACCAACTTCCGGTTCGGATATGGCAGATCTGTCAACCGTCCCGAGTTCCGTGAGCTCAGTCCTTTCACGTTTGTAGAGGTTACGGGTGGACGGTCCGTCGCCGGAAACCCTGATCTCGTGCAGGCCACGCTCGACGGCCTTGACCTTCGATGGGAGACATTCCCTGCGCCAGGTCAGGTGATTGCTGCGAGTCTCTTCTACAAGAAAATCGCAGCTCCAATCGAGCGGATTATCCAGCCGACAACAGAACTTCGGACCTCGTATGTCAACGCCCAGTCGGCAACGCTTCGTGGGCTGGAGCTGGAGTTTCGCCGCTCGCTGGCGGGTCTGGCCGGAAGTCTTCAGAACTGGACGGTGAACGTCAACTATGCCTACATCAAGTCGGAAGTGACAGTCGGCCAACAGCAGCTGTCGGTGGTGACCAGCCTCGATCGACCACTGACCGGACAGTCAGACCAGGTTGGGAATCTGGCGCTTCAATTTTACAAGCCTGAGTGGGGAAGCATGGTGCGAGCCCTCGGATCGTATAGCGGCAAGCGACTGACTGATGTGGGCGCCTTCGGTCTGCCCGACATTTACGAAACCGGGTTCACATCGGTCGACCTCGTGGTCTCGCAAGAGCTTGGTTTTGTAAGAGGTCTCGAGCTGAAGCTTACCGCGACGAACCTGCTGGATGGCTCACGCGAATTCCTGCAAGGCAATGCTGTGCAGCGCCGGTATACACCGGGCCGTACCGCAGGCATCAGCCTGAGTTACACACCTTTCTGAGCCCCATTCCGCGAGGACGGATCGGATGGATCGATCTGACTGAGCGGTCAACAAACAACCCTACGAAGGAGTAAAACATGCGAAGAATCCTGATAGGTATGACAGCAGTGGCATTGACCTTCAGCACGTGGCAGGCATCAGCTGCTTCCGGTGTGGCGAGCGGGAAACGTGAAGCCGAGCGCGTAGCGGGTGCATCGTGGATCTCGCGCGCTCGTCTGTCGAGCGCCGCACTGTCACCGGCTCCTGATGACGTGCACCTCGGCGAAGCTTCGGCAACAAGGCCGATCGCTCTAGTTGAGACCAACTACTACACCTTCCTTCCCGGCGAGCCCGTACAGGTTCGGATGACGATCAACCCCAACGGATACACCGCGCCCGCGACAATTTTTCTATACAACGAGAACCGCGTCACCGGTGAGCGCCGCTACCAGAACATTGCAGGCGGTTCGCTTGCAGCTGGCACCACCGCAGATCTTTTTGGCTCCGTCGGTACTCCTGTTCCGATCGTCGTTCCTGCCTTGAACGATTTCGTACTCTTCGGGGCGTCGACTGATCCGGTGCTGCGAGGGTTCGGCGTGAACGGTGTTCTCGGCGGCTCACTTCCCGCCCCCACCGGACAGACTGGACTTCACCAGTGGGTCCTCGAGATCCGCGATGCAGCGGGTCGCCGGGTCATCTCGCGTTCGACCGCCATGTATTCGTACATCAATGAAAGTGTGCCAGTGAGCGGTACCATTACCTCGTCGACAACATGGACTGCCAGCAAGCGATACGTCCTGAGCGACTTCGTTGGCGTCGCCGAGCCAGCAGTTCTGACCATTGAACCGGGAACAGTCATCTACGGCGGCGATACGAAGGCGACCCTCTTTGTATTGAGAGGCGCAAAGATCATCGCTGACGGAACTCTCCGGCGACCGATCATTTTTACCTCTCCCCAGAGGGTGGGCAGCCGCGCGCAGCGCGATTGGGGCAGCCTGGTTCTACTGGGACGTGCACCGATCAATGAAACGGGCGGCCAGGGGATTCTGGAAGGTCTTGCCGGTCAATCCCAGTACTCTTTCGGCGGTACCAATGCAGCTGACTCGAGCGGCGTGCTCCGCTACGTTCGCCTCGAGTTTGGCGGCTTTCCCATCGTCACGGATCAGGAGATCAACGGCCTCACGCTCGCCGCAGTTGGCAATGGAACGGTGATCGATTACATCGAGGTCCTTCACAACAAAGATGATGCATTCGAGTTCTTCGGCGGCACGGTCAACGCAAAGCATCTTCTGGCCGTGGCCTATGCCGACGACGGACTCGATTTCGACCTCGGCTATCAGGGAACCATTCAGTACGTCGCCCTGATCAAGAGAGCGGCCAACGATGAGAATGACGGAAACATCGTCAGCGAATCCGACGGCCATCCGCAGAACTTCACTCTTACGCCTCTCACAAACCCCCGCGTGTACAACGTGACCGGATATGGGACCGGCAGCACGACCCTGGGAAACTACGGCAACGTCCTTCGCCGCGGAACGGCGGGCAAGTTCTTCAACCTCATCGTGACTGGCAGCAAGAATGCCCCTGTCACGATCCGCGATGACGCTACGTTCAACAACACGACCAGCGGCGAGCTCAACATCACCAACTCGATTCTTCATGGCGACTTTTCTGATGCAAAGTTCCCGAACCGTGATGATCGTGGTCAACGGACCCGCGACTTCGTCTTCGCTACGGCAAAAGGAAACCGGAACGTCGACCCTCTTCTGGCGGCCGGTGCTCCATCTCTGCTCAGAACGTTGATGCCCGACCTCACCCCGTTGCCAGACTCTCCCGCTCTCGACTCCAACTTTGTAGCCGTGACACCCGACAACGGTTTCCTGGAGCAGGTCGACTTTATTGGCGCGATCGCTCCAGGCAACAACTGGGTGCTTTCCGGCTGGGCAAACTTCTCCGACAACTAAGAAACGCCGGCACGGAGACAGTGATTCGTTCCACTCGTATTCAACGACTAGCGGCAGTGGCTCACTAGTCACCTCAATGGAGAAACCTCAATGAGAAAACTCACGATTCTCGTATTTGCGCTACTCGCGATCTCCGCGAGCGCGTTTGCTCAAACGTTTTCTGCTCCGCTGACAGGGGCGGCCGTATTTCCCGGACCCGGCGATACGGACGGCACAGGAGTCGCGGTCATCTCGATCAACGGCACGTCTCTCAACTATACGTTTCTCGGGCAGAATCTCGGGACCGTCACAGCGATTCAGTTGCTGGATGCAGCAACGGGCGCGACTGGCGCCCCGATCCTGACCATCCAGCCGACGATCATCGCCGGCAGCGCGTTCGGCACGATCTCGAACGTCTCTCAGGACGTCATCAACCGGATTCTCGCGAATCCGTCTCGTGTTGCGGTCAACGTCGTGACGTCGGACTTTGCCAATGGTTCGGTACGAGGTCAGCTCGTCGCTCCAACCATCGCAGGCGGCGCGGCCAGCACGTTGTTTCTTCCGAACACCGCGAAGGTAGCGGGAGCGAATAACACCAATTTCGTGACGGACGTCCGGATTGTAAACAGAACGAGCAGAGCAGCGAATGTGACGCTCGACTTCTTTGCCTCATCGGGTGCGGGGCAGACGGCCCCCACATCGACTCGAACGATCGTCGTGGCGCCGGGAGAACAGAAGATCCTCGATGACGTTCTCGGTGCAACATTGACGGCCAGTGGTCTTGGCGCGCTCAGGATCTCTTCCGATCAGGTGATCGAAGTGAGCTCGCGGGTCATCAACGATCTGCGCTCCGTTGGTCTCGGAACTCTCGGCTCGGCCGTCGACGGTCTCACGCTCGAAGAAGCGAAGACGAGCGCAACCCTCTCATTCCTTTCGCAGTTTACCGCGGCTGATCAGGCCACGGGTGTCGGGTTCCGTACCAACATTGGATTCTTCAATCCGGGCTCGACTCCCGCCACGATCACCTTCACGGCCAGACGCACGACGGACGGATCGGTTCTCGGAACGAACACGGTGACAGTTCCCGGGCTCAGTCAGCAGCAGGCCTCCGCGTTCTCACTGCTCTCGAACGTACCCGTCGCAGATCAGAGCCAGGCGAACTTCTACGTCACGTACACCTCGAGCGCCCCCGTGTTCGTATACGCGGCCGTGATCGACAACAAGTCGGGAGATTCAGTCATCATTCAGTAGTAACGAGTCCTACTGCCAGCACAGTGTCCCTCTTCCCAGGCAAACGCGGGAAGAGGGACACGTCGTTCTGGAGCGTCTCTCCCTCGACAATCACAGGTTCATTGCCTCAACTTTACATTCTCTTTACAGCAAAGGGAGCGTAACTTTTCCCACCCTTCCTAGAATCCTCCTCATTCCGACTTGCACGGACCGCTGGAATCATGAGGAGATTTTGATGAAAAAGTTTCTACCGTCGCTGCTGGCTGGCTTTTCTATCGCGAGTTTCGTGTTTGCCGATTCACCAGCCGCCGCGAGCAAGCAAAAACCAACACTTGTGGCATCCTCGAGCGCGAGCTCAGGAATCTCGATGGCCGACGCAGACGCGGCTGCGTCGTCGGTCGTCGACGACCAGCAGCACACGCCGGTCCCTCAGGAAGGAACGGCTCCCGAAGAAGTTGCTCCGCCTGACGAAGAAGTGGCTCCGCCCAGTGTCGAGGAAGTCTCCGGACGGGTGGAGTCGATGGGCGAGGCATTCGTTGAGCTCAAGAATGTCGTCGATGCGCTCGCTCGAATGAAGCTCTCGGGCTATATCCAGCCTCAGTACCTGCACGATGAGTCGAGCCTGAACGAGTTGACGAGCCCCACCGCGACGCGTAACAGGGATCAGTTCTCGGTCAGGCGGGCACGCGTGAAATTCACCTATCAGTTCAGTCCCACCTCACGATTCGTCCTTCAGCCCGACATCACGACCTCGGGCGTCACGCTCAAGGACGGCTACGTCGAGTACACCGAGCCGTGGACTCCGTGGAAGCACACGTTGACGGCCGGGCAGTTCAACTGGCCCTTCGGATTCGAGATCATGTATTCCTCGGGCGATCGCGAGATGCCCGAGCGCTCACGCGTCGTTAGAACTCTTTTTCCAGGCGAGCGTGATCGCGGCGTCCAGGCTTCGGGTCGCGGTTTCGGCGAGCGTTTCATTTATCAGGTTGCCCTCGTCAATGGAACCGGAACCACGCAATCGTTCGATTTCAATAAGCGGAAGGACCTGGTCGGGCGGCTCGGTTTCTCGTTCGGAATCCTTGATGTCGGCGCCTCGGGATACACCGGGTCGGATCTGGTCGCAAGCACCCCGTTTCCGAAAGGGATCGAGTTCGACAAGACGCGCTACGGAGTCGATTTCCAGCTCATCACTCCCATTCCCGGCCTTGGGGTCCGAGGCGAGTACATCACAGGTGAAGAGCGCGGAGCAGACGTAGACGGCTGGTACGCCTACGCGATCCAGAACATCGGGACGCGACATCAGTTCGTGTTTCGCGCCGACGACTACGATCCGAATACAAACCTGTCGAACTCGACTGCAACACGATCTACCCTGACACTTGGGGGCTCCTATATTTTTCACTGGGACGCGAACAGCAAGGTGATGCTCGCCTATGAGCATCCGGAGCTCGAACAGAGCGATCCGGAAGACGACGTCGTGACGCTTCGATACCAGTACAAGTTCTGATTTCCGGTTCACAACCCGGCGGCGAGGGCCGCACACCAGGAGAGACACGATGAGAAGGATTCTTCTACCAGTTCTGATGATGGCTGCGCTCGCAGCTCCTGTTGCTGCTCAGCAGCAAGTCACGATCAAGGGGTCGGACACGATGGTCATCATGAATGCCAAGCTTGCCGAGGCGTTCATGGCGAAAGGCCCAGGCCGTAATCTGCAGGTCACGGGCGGTGGATCGGGGGTCGGAATCGCTGCGCTGCTGAACGGGACGACCGACATCGCCGCCGCATCGCGCCCGATGAAAGTCAGTGAGATCGACAAGTTGAAGGCCCGCTTTGCGTCACGGGGAGTCGAGATTCCGATCGCACGCGACGGCCTGGCCGTCTACCTTCACGCATCCAATCCTGTGAAAGAGCTGACCATGCAACAGCTCAGAGAGATTTACACCGGCAAGATGACTAACTGGAAGCAGATCGGAGGAAAGGACGCGACGATCATCATCTACTCCCGCGAAAACTCCTCCGGTACGTATGTTTACTTCAAGGACAACGTTTTGATGGGGAAAGACTTTTCGCCTCGTGCGCAGACGCTTCAGGGAACTGCAGCGGTTGTCAATGCGATCTCGAAAGATCCGAACGGTATTGGCTACGGTGGAGCGGCGTACGCCAAAGGGATCCGTTTCGCTGGAGTCAAAAAGGACGCGAACACGCCAGCCTACACGCCCTCGCTGGTCACGGTGCGTTCAGGGCAGTATCCGATCACACGATTCCTGTACCTCTACAGTCGTGCGGCGCCGAAAGGTGTCGCGAAGGGATTCGTCGACTTTGCACTCTCGCCCGAAGGTCAGCAGATCGTGTCCAAAGTGGGTTATTTTCCGGTCAAGTAACTGATTGCCAAACTTTGATTGCCGCGCGAGGGAGCGGTTCCCTCGCGCGGTTTTTTTGTTTTGAGATGGTCGCGCAACCGGCGTGTCATCCCAGAATTGTCGTGCATTCCCTTTCAGGATTCCCAGTCTTGTGCGGGTGTGCCGGGATGTCGTCCCTTCCGCCCACCCACCCCAGGCTCGGGACGATACAAGCCGTGATCGCAGCTGAAGCCGATCATCTGCCGCCGCTTGAAGCTCCGCGTCTTTCTGTATCCTGACGCCATGCCACGCAAGTATCGAATGGCCGCAATCGACATCGGCACGAACTCGATTCATATGATCATCGTCGAGTCTCAGCGCCTCGGCTATCGCGTGATCGACAAGGAAAAGGAAATGGTCCAACTCGGTCGCGGAAGCCTTCAGGGTAAGCCGCTCACGACCGAAGCGATCGAGCGCGCAGTAGCCGCTCTGAGCACGATGTGTGAGATCGCGCGACGCTGGCAAGTCAACGACATCGTCGCGGTAGCGACGAGCGCGGTGCGGGAAGCGCCCAATCGGCAGGCGTTCATCAAGGCTGCAGATAAGGCAGCGGGGATCCGAATTCGCGTCATTTCAGGAGAGGAAGAGGCGGACCTCATCAATCGTGCCGTGCGTGCTGCGGTCGATTATCAGGGCGGAACCGCTCTTGCGGTCGATATCGGTGGCGGCAGCGTCGAACTGATCGTCGGCACCCGGGAGGAAGTCTTCCTCACCAACAGCGAGCCTCTCGGATCGCTTCGCCTGTCGCAGATGTTCCTCGCCGATGATCCGCCAGCGGCACGTTCCATCGAGGCATGCAGGCTTCACATCCGGAAGTCGCTTCGAAAGACCGCTGCGCGCATTCGCACGCTCGGTTTCGATTTTTCTGTCGGCACTTCGGGAACCATCCTCACGATTGCCGAGCTCGCTTCAGGCTCTCAGGACGATTCAGTGAGCGCTGGTCTTCGATGGCTGAACCGATCCGCAGTCGGAGACCTCGTGCCACTGCTCGCGTCGCTCACCGTTCGGGAAAGAGCCGAGCAATTCGGCCTCGACGCAGGGAGAGCAGAAAGCATCCTTGCCGGCGCGATCGTGCTCGAGGAAATCATGAACGCCCTCAAGATCCGGCGGCTTCGTGCATGCTCGGCGGCATTGCGTGAGGGAATCGTCGAGCGTGCGCTCGAGGAGAAGATTGCGCGCGCTCCCCAGACCGGAAGCGTGCGCAGGAAATCCGTCATGGCGCTTGCCGAGCGAAGCGACTTCGATCGCACTCACGCACTCCACGTTGCGAAGCTTGCCCTCCGGCTGTTCGATCAGACTGCCCCCCTGCACGGGCTTCGGCCTGTCGAGCGGGAATTGCTCGAGTACGCAGCGCTGCTTCACGAGATTGGAGTGCATGTCTCGTTTCAGGGGCATCACAAGCATTCGTACTACCTCATCCGGCATGCGGGGCTGGCAGGTTTCACCGAGGATCAGACCGCCATTCTCGCGAACGTTGCGCGTTATCACAGGAAGTCCGTGCCGAGCCGCGAGCACCCGAACTTCGCGGAGCTGTCGGCCTCACATCGCAAGGTCGTGGAGCGGCTCGCCGCCATTCTGCGAATCGCATCCGGCCTCGACAGGGGAAGACGTCAGTCGGTTCGAGACATCGCAGCGCAGATTACTGAGGATCAGATCCTTCTCGAAGTCCGGCCTCGGAGTGACGCGGCTCTCGAGATTCGCGCGGCAACCAGACGAGCCAAGTACATGGGTCGCCTGTTCGACCGGCGCATGCGCATCGATCTGCATCGGGAGGCGTGATGGCACGAAGCAGGATGGAGCAGTTTCGCGGGGAATCCCGCGGCGGGGTGATTCTGCTGCGGCACGGAGTCGCCGAGGAGCGAAGTGAAAGGATTGAAGACGACGATCGCAGCCTGACGGCGGATGGTCACAGGAAAATGCGCGACAACGCGCGGGGACTGGCCGAGCTGTATCCGTCGGTCGACGCTATTTACTCGAGTCCGCTGCTTCGTGCACTTCAGACGGCCCTGTGGCTGTCGAGGAGTTATGGGAAGCAGGTCAAAGTCCACGTCACTGACGTGATGAGACCGGAAGCCGGCATGCGCGACGTGAGGCGACTCGTGGAGGAGCAGGCAGGGAGGCTCGTAATTCTCGTGGGACACGAGCCGTCGCTGACGAGTGCCATGCGCCACCTGGCTGGTCTCGGCAGCAGGGGCGGGCTCGAGTTGAAGAAAGGGGGATGCTACGTTCTCCGAGTCGAGCGGGGGGTGATCGGTCTGGACGCGATACTCACTCCCCGCATCCTCCGCGCGGCCACTCGCAGGTAGAGAGATTGTACGTGAGCATGATTCGAACGAGGGGCGTTTCAGCCTAAAAATTACGTATGAATCGTTCACAACAAATGCTGCGATATTACCTCATGATTTCTTATGATCTTTCTTCCCATCTTTATCAGATGCCTTTTTCTTCTTCCCTTTATCTTTATTAGATTTCTTCTTCTTTTTCTTCTCGAGTGGTAAGGTCGCCTCGGCGTCGTCCAGGGTTCTGGCGCTCTTAGCGGGAGCCTTTTTCGCTGCGCCGCCCTTCTTCATTCCGACAACGATGGAGGGAGCGCTCGCTACGACGAGTGTCGCTGCGGCGATCACCTGGTCGAAGAACGCGTCTTTCTCACTGGAATCCATCGTGCCCCAATAGCTCGCCAGTCGTTGCGCGGCGTTTGTGGCGGTCTCCTTCAAGGCGCTGGCACCCGCTTCGCTCTGGCGGTCGCTCAACTTCTCGGCAAGCTTGTCGAACGCGCGGACGCCGATGTCTCGCACGAAACCGTTGAACTCGCTGGTCGACTCCTTCTTGTTATCAGCCATCCTCTTTTTCCCTTTTCCCTGTCCCGACCTCAGGTCCGTTTTTTCTTCAGTTTTTTCGCCCTGCGTCGAAACGATCCAGGCTTGGCAATGGTGTCTTCGTATGGGGCCAGACGAATCGATTCCGCGCGGGCGACTTCAATAAACCTCTCCTGGCTTCTCACGCGCGGTTCGCCAGCGGCGCGACGCTTGTAAGAGCCGTCGGATTGCAGCTTCATTGCTTTGACATTGTCTGCGAGCGTGATCTCGAGAATCTTCACGATCCGTTTCTTGATCGGGTCTGCCAGGATCGGGTAGACCAGCTCCACCCGCCGGAACAGATTCCGCGGCATCCAGTCACCACTCGAGATAAAGATTTCCGGATCGCCACCGTGCTCGAAGTAGAAAATCCGCGAATGCTCGAGGAAGCGGTCGACGATCGAGATCACCCGGATGTTCTCGCTCAGTCCACTCACGCCAGGCACCAGGCAACAGATGCCTCGGACGATCAGCTCGATTTTTACGCCGGCCTGACTGGCGCGATAGAGCGCTTCAATGATCGTCGGATCGACGACCGAGTTGAGCTTTGCAATGATGCGCGCCGGTTTTCCGGCCGCAGCCGCAGCCGTCTCCCGATCGATCACCGAGATGCTCCATGGATGAAAATCGATGGGAGCGACCACGAATCGATTCCAGGAGAGCTGGGGGCCCTTTCGATCGAAGATCTCCTGAACACTTGCCAGACTGAACCCGGTCAGCAGATTCATCAGCTGCGAGGCGTCGTCACCGAAGTCGTCATCGCACGTGAACAGATCGATGTCCGTGTAGATGCGGGCGGTCGAGGAATTGTAGTTCCCCGTCGACATGTGGACGTAGCGACGAAGCGCCGTCCCTTCCCGGCGAACGATGAGGCAGAGCTTGCAGTGAGTCTTGATGCCGACCAGACCGTAGACCACCTGGACTCCTGCATCCTCGAGGCGGCGTGCCCACGCGATATTCTTCTTCTCGTCGAATCTTGCCTGAAGCTCCACGACCGCCGTGACCTGCTTGCCACGCAGGGCCGCTGCGGCGAGTGCCTCAACGATCGGTGACGCTGCATCCGTCCGGTACAGCGTCTGCTTGATCGCGACGACGTCTGGATCTTCCGCCGCAGCCTGGACCAGTTCCACAACCGCCGTGAAGGAATCATAGGGACGATGCAGCATGATGTCGCCCCTTCGGATGATCGAGAAAATATCGTCTGAAGACGCGAGCTGCGAGGGGATCCGCGGATTGAAGGGAAGTTCCTTGAGTGAGGGCTTCTTGACCAGATCGTAGAGTTGCATCAGGTCGCCCAACTTGAGAAAGCCCGGAGCGAGAAAGACATCTTCACGAAGAGTGTTGGCAGCGTTTGTCAGCAGCGCGACCAACGATTCGTCCGCGTAATCCGCGATCTCGATCCAGACAATCTCTTTCCGATCTCTTCGTCGAAGCTCACTCTCGACCGACTTGAGCAGATCCTGAACTTCGTCCTCGGGAATGGTTATGTCCGCGTTTCGAATCACCCGGAACGGCACGGCCTTCCGTACTTTGAGCCCCGGAAAAAAGTCGCCGACAAACTCGGCGATCACCTGTCCCATTGCAATGAATCGGAAAGGGGCGTCGGGGACTGGCACCAGTCTCGGCAGAAGTGGCGGAACCTTGAGAAACACCACATGCTCATCGCCTCGCTCGCTCTCCAGCATGACCGCCATGTTCAGCGCTCGGTTGGCCAGAAACGGGAAGGGGTGGCCGGGATCGAAGGCGAGTGGCGTGAGGATCGGGGCAACCTGAAGCTCGAAGTACTCCCTGAGTTTGGCCTGCTCACGCTTACTGAGATCTGCGACAGTCTCGAGCAGGATTCCTGACTTGCGCAGCTCGGGGAGAATCTGATCGTTGAAACAGGAATACATGTCGTGCAGAAGGCTGCGAACCCGCTCACGAATCCCCTTGAGCTGCTGCTTTGGTGTCAGCCCGTCGGCGGAGTGCTCGGCAATCCTTGCGATGGCAAGGTCGCGGATGCCGCCCACGCGAACCATGAAGAACTCATCGAGGTTGCTCGAGCAGATACTGAGGAACTTGACCCGCTCGAGGAGGGGAACGTTCGGGTTCTCAGCCTCGCTCAGGACCCGGCGGTTGAATTCGATCCAGCTGAACTCACGGTTGAATAGCCGGACCGGCTCGGCCGGCACGGCGAGCGCGGGGACTTTGATCTGACCCGAGCTGGTCGCCGTCGTCACTAGATCGGATGAACCGCTTCTCTCAGTTTCCTGACTGTCTGCTTCCATGGCGAAATACTCCGAAAGATCGGAAGAATAGAGGAATCGCCATTGAGAGGGCTGTAAATTCCTCATCACTCGCCCTCTGAGAGCATCTCCAGTCCCCTCGGAATTTACAAAGACTTTACGCTCAGTCACCACTTCCTCTATCCCGTTCTTCTAGAGTGCGCCGGATGAAGAGCTCAATCTGGACCGCCCTCTCCTTCCTGTTTTTTGCCGTTGCCTGTGCTCCCGCAGAGCGAACCAGCGTCGATCGCTCATCGGGATCCAGCGCACAGTCCGCCCAGGTTGCTTCGGGCAAGCCGATCAGCATCAAAGGCTCGGACACGATGGTCATCCTGGGTCAACGATTCGCTGAGGAGTACATGAAGGCGAATCCGGGAACCGTGATCCAGGTCAACGGTGGCGGCAGTGGAACCGGTATCGCGGCCCTCATCAACGGAACGGTTGATCTCGCACAGTCATCACGACCGATGAAGCCGAAAGAAAAGGCTGATGTCGAGACGAACAGGAAGGCAACACTCGTCGAACAGCCAGTGGCACTCGACGCTCTGTCAGTCTTCGTTCACGGGAACAACAAGGTCAAGACGCTTTCGCTCCCACAGCTCAAAGAGATCTACACCGGTAAGGCCACGAACTGGAAACAGGTCGGCGGCTCGGACGCCCAGATCATCATGTACGGGCGCGAGAACAGCTCAGGGACATACGAGTACTTCAAGGAGCATGTTCTCGAGAAGGCTGACTTCGCTGCCAGAGTGCAGACTCTGCAGGGCACGGCCGCCGTCATCAATGCTGTCGCCAAGGATCCGAATGGAATCGGCTACGGCGGCATCGCGTATAGCAAGGACGTCACTCTGGTGTCAGTGAAGAATGACGCATCATCGGCTGCCATCGCGCCGAACGAGACGACCGTGCTCGATGGGTCGTATCCGATCAGCCGAAAGCTGTTCTTCTATTACCTTTCTACTGCGAGCGAGGCCCAGAAAAACTTCGTGACCTGGGTTCTTTCCCCGGCCGGTCAGGCTGTCATCAAGGACGTCGGGTACTTTCAGCTGGCGGGCGGCTCGGCCGAACGCTCCGCGGCAGCCACCACGAACACTGCCTCTCCATCCAACCCTTAAGACGCATCATGACCACTCCCAATGAGCTGAACCTCGGGAAGCGCGAGCGGCTGCGGCTGTTCACCGACTCCGCCATGGCCGTGGCGTTTACGCTCGCGGGCTGGCTGGCCATCGTGTTCATCCTCCTGATTTTCGTCTTCACATTCAAGGAATCACTGGGGATTTTCACGGATCACGAGATCCAGAAGGAAGCAAACCTCCACAAGTTTTTCGTCGAGGAGATTCCGGAAGCGACGACCATGATCGACCGCTACATCTGGCAACCGGTCTCCGAGATCCCCAAGATGTCGTTTATCCCGCTGCTTCTGGGCACCCTCAAGGCGACATTCGTCGGTCTTCTCTTCGCATGTCCGGTTGGAGTTGCGGCCGCGCTGTTCTCGTCCGAGTTCGCTCCTGCGCGGATGCGAGAGATCCTGAAGCCCGCCGTCGAATTGCTCGCCGGAATCCCATCAGTCGTTCTCGGCTTCTTTGCGCTCTTGGTGCTCGCCACCTGGCTCCAGACTCTTTTCGGCTTCACGTATCGGCTCAATGCTTACAACGCTGGAATCGCTCTGGGGATCGCGATCCTGCCGGTGATCTTCACGATCACCGAGGATGGTCTGTCCGCAGTCCCCAGAAGCTATCGCGATGCGTCGCTGGCGGTGGGAGCGACGCGGTTTCAGACAGCGATGTCCGTGGTCCTGCCCGCCGCGTCGCCCGCGGTCTTTGCGGCGCTCGTCCTCGGATTCGGTCGAGCGATCGGCGAGACGATGATTCTTCTCATGGCAGGTGGAAATGCAGCCATCAGCTCGTTCAGTCTCAATGATCCTCTCAGAACTCTCTCGGCGACCATCGCTGCAGAGCTCGGCGAGGTTGTCTTTGGAGACGCTCATTACTCGGCCCTGTTCTTCATGGGGACTCTGCTCTTTATCATCACCTTCGTTTCCAACACCATCGGCCAGCTGGTCATCGCGCGAATGCAGCGAAAAATGAGGGGGACCTAGTGTCTGTCGACCCCGATACCACGCTGCGCGCCTATCCGCCTCGCATGCAGCCCTCTGCAATGTCGAAGAGGCCGCGGCAGATCCGCGAAGTCGTCTCTGTCGGTCTGCTGGGCTTCAGTGCCTTCCTTATCATCGCGATCCTTGCGGTCATCCTTGGAAACATCGCCTACGCCGGGATCGGGCAGATTTCGTGGGAGTTTCTTACGAAATCTCCCGAAGCGGGACTAACCGAGGGAGGGATCTTTCCCGCCATATTCGGGACTGTCTCGCTCGTCATTCTGATGACGATTGCAGCGGTGCCGTTTGGTGTGGCGACAGCCGTATACCTGCACGAGTACACGCCGGCCGAGAGTCCGTCAGTTGCGTGGCGTCGCTACCAGTCCGCCCGAGTGGGAGAGAAGGGAAAGCTGCTGAGGCATTTCCTCTCTGCTGTGCTGGCCACGATCACTCGAAGCGCAGTGGCAAACCTGGCGGGCGTTCCTTCGATCGTATTTGGCCTGTTCGGTCTCGGCTTTTTCATCCAGTTTGTCGGCCGTGGACTCGATCGCGCGACCCAGGCACCGGGGGAGATTCACTGGGGACAGGGAAACATTCTCTGGGCCGCCCTGACGCTGGCGCTGCTGACACTCCCGACCGTGATTGTGGCGACAGAGGAAGCTCTGCGGACCATTCCGTCCGATCTCCGTGCGGCGTCAATCGCCCTGGGAGCGACGCGCTGGGAAACGATCAGACGGATCGTGTTGCCCGGGGCGCTTCCAGGAATTCTCACGGGTGCCATCCTCGCGGTCTCCCGCGGTGCGGGAGAAGTGGCGCCGATCCTCTTCACCGGCGCAGCCTATTACCTCCCATACCTTCCCAAGCGACTCACCGACCAGTTCATGGAGTTGGGCTATCACGTTCTGATCCTGTCAACGCAGTCGCCCGATGTTGAGGCAACCAAGCCCTTGCTATACGGAACGGTTTTCGTCCTGCTGGCGCTGACGTTCCTGCTCAATCTCGCTGGTGTTCTGATTCGATCGCGGACACGGTCGAAAATGCGTGTGGGCGGTTGATAATGGCAACTATGGAATTCGTTCAAGGTACTCGCGCCGCAGCTGGATCCGCGCAGCCAGCGGTCTCGTCGGGAGTGCGGCCGAAGATCGACGTGAAAAAGTTCAACTTCTTTTACGGATCTGCGCAGGTGCTGTACGAGGTCGATCTCGAGCTCCCGGAAAAACAGGTCACCGCTCTGATTGGACCGTCAGGCTGCGGAAAGTCGACCTTTCTTCGCTCGATCAACCGGATGAACGACACGATCCCGGGAGCACGGGCTGAGGGAACGATCTCGATTGACGGGAGGGATCTGTACGCTCCCGACGTCGATGTCGTCGCGCTGCGCCGTCGCGTCGGAATGGTGTTCCAGAAATCGAACCCGTTTCCCAAAACGATCTTCGAGAACGTTGCGTACGGTCTGCGGATTGGCGGCATCAAGGACAAGAGGGTGCTCGACGAGATCGTCGAGCAGTCGCTTCGACGGGCCGCGCTCTGGGACGAAGCGAAGGACCGGCTCGGGGCCAGTGCACTTGCGCTCTCGGGCGGCCAGCAGCAACGGCTCTGCATCGCTCGCGCTCTCGCCGTCGGTCCCGAGATCCTGCTCATGGACGAGCCAGCCTCGGCTCTCGACCCGATCGCCACGCAGAAGATCGAGGAGCTCATCTACGAGCTCAAGGACAACTTTACGATCGTCATCGTCACGCACAACATGCAGCAGGCAGCCAGAGTATCGAATCGAACAGCCTTTTTCATGCTCGGGAAACTCGTGGAAGTCGGCGATACGAATGCGATTTTCATGACTCCAAAAGAGAAGCTGACGGAAGACTATATAACGGGACGTTTTGGTTAATCGTTAATCAAGACTCGTAATCGGGATCAATTATGAATAGACATTTTGATAGGGATATTGAACAACTCAAGGAGCTCCTCCTCAGGATGGGAGCAATGGTCGAGGACTCGATCAATCAGTCCATCCGGGCACTGCTCGAGCGCGACACGGCGATCGCCGAACAGGTGATTGCAGCGGACTCGGACATTGATCGTATGGAGCTCGAGATCGATCAGCACACAATCGAGCTGATCGCGAAAATGCAGCCGGCCGCGGTTGATCTGCGATTCGTAGCCACCGCCATGAAGATCAATCCCGAGCTGGAACGGATTGCAGATCTCGCTCAGGACGTGTGCGAGCGTGCCATCGAGCTGAATCGCGAAGCGCAGCTCAAGCCATTGATCGACATACCTCGCCTTGCCCGCGCCGCACAGGAGATGGTCCGTCAATCGCTCGACGCGTTCGTCCGCGGCGACGCCGCTCTTGCGCGTGCAGTCATTGCCCGCGACGACGAGGTCGATCAGATGACGGAGGATTCCTTCCGCGAGCTTCTGACCTACATGCTCGAGGACTCCGCTTACATTTCCCGGGCAATCCGTCTCACGTTCGTCGGCAAGTACTTCGAGCGTATTGCCGATGGCGCGACGAATATCTGCGAGATGGTGGTCTATCTCGTCGAAGGGAAAGTCATCAAACATGCCGGCAATGTTGGAGAGGTCCGCTGAGACACTCTTCTGCCGGGGTCTCGTGGAGCCGCGAGAGCCCCTGCAGACGGATGCGCACACCTGGCCAGTAGATAGATGAAAAAAATCGCACTGATCGAGGACGACGCGGACATCGCATTCTCAATCCAGCTGAATCTGGAGCGTGAAGGCTATGCGGTCACATCCTTTTCGAACGGGCAGGAAGGTTTGCTCTCCGTCCAGCAGGAGTCGTTCGACTTTCTGATCCTCGACTTGAATCTGCCGGACCTCGACGGCTTCACGATCTGCAGAGAGCTCCGCCGCGACGACAGCACCAGGAACCTCCCGATTCTGATGCTCACGGCCCGAACCTCTGAGCGGGACCGTGTGACAGGGCTCGAGCTTGGCGCCGATGACTACCTCACGAAGCCTTTCAGCATGAGAGAGCTGCTCGCCCGTGTAGCCGCAGTGCTGCGGCGCTCAGGAGCCAAGGAGGAAGCGATCGCTTACGACGACGGCTCCCTCCAGGTCGATGGCCGGACTTTGCGGGTCCATGTTGACGGGAGCGAGGTCCGTGTCGCGAAAAAAGAGTTCGAGCTGCTCTGGATGCTCATCAGAAATCGCCCTTCGGTCGTATCGCGAGAGAGGATTCTCTCCGAAGTGTGGCAGATGGCTGACGATGTCGAGACGCGAACCGTCGATGCCCATATACGGAATCTCAGAAAGAAGATTGGAAGAGATCGGATCAGCACCGTGATCGGGTACGGCTACCGATTTGAACCAGTGACGCCATGACGCCACCGGGCGGGCGTCGCGGTCGCGCGGCGGCACCGTACTCTCTCCGACTCACTCGTGTGAGCGCGATAAGAGGATTCATCCGGACCAGGTATGCGAGCTAAGCCTTTCCTGATCCTCGCACTCCCTTCATCGGCGATTGTTTCCATCCTCGCGGTCCTGCTCGTTCGCAACCTGTCTGAGTCGATGTCGGCGGCGACGGCGATCTCCATTGCACTGATTACGTTCCTTCTGCTGTGCGCCGCATGCCTGCTTCACGCAGCGGGTCTTCGCAGAGCAGAGGATGCAGAGAGGATCACGATCTGGATGCGCGATCTGCTCGAAGGTCACGCGACCGAGTCCTCGGCACTCGGACTGGCTTCCGAGGAGATGAGACGAATCGCGCGTCAGGCGGAACAACTTCGCGAGATGGTGACTCGGCAGCTGGTCGCGTCAGAGGAACAGAAAGCGGTCAATCTTCAAATCCTCGACTCTCTTCGTGAGGGAATCTTCGCGATCGACGCCCGCCGGAAAGTTGTTTTTGCAAACACCCTTGCATTGCAGCTCTTCGGCATCACCGGAGTCGCGGTTGGAAAACCTCTCGTCGAGATCTTCAGAAACCGCAGCGTATTTACAGCCTTCGATCGAGCGCTCGAGGGCCTGGAGACCTCAGAACGGCTATCGATCAACGTCAGCGGGGAAGAGCGACAACTCGAGATGAGGGTTTCTCCGGGAGCAACAACTGCAGATATCGCGGCGATCGGGTTCTTCATCGATGTCTCGAGAATCGAACATCTGGAGCGGGTCAGACGCGACTTCCTGGACAATTTCTCTCACGAAGTTCGAACGCCGTTGGCGGGGCTGCGTTCGGCGGCCGAGAGCTTCGAGGCCGGGCCGCTGACTCGCGTGCAGGAAGCGCAACTGAGAAAAATCATCCTGCGGCAGCTCTCGAGACTCGAACGACTCGTCCAGGATCTTGCGGAGCTCAACAGGATTGAGTCAGGGGAGTTGGTGCTCAACCGTCAGCCAACCGAGCTCCGAGCGTTGATCCTCGATCTCTGTGACGACTTCAACAGACGGGTCGCGAACGGAGTCAGGGTATCGCTGACGGGTGGGGAGACGTCTGCTCTGGTTGATCCGCTCAGGGTCCAGCAGATCTTCGTGAACCTGATCGATAACGCCATCAAGTATGGTGGAAAGAATGGTGATGTCGCCGTGCAGATCGAGTCGACTGATACCGAATCGGTGGTCCGCGTCATCGATCAGGGTGAAGGGATTCCTCGTAATGAGCAGGAACGCATATTCAATCGCTTCCACCGGCTCGATCGGAGCAGGTCGCAGGAGATTCCGGGAATCGGGCTGGGGCTCGCGATCACCCGACATCTGGTCCTCATTCACGGCGGGACGATCACCGTGGAGAGCGAAGAGGGATCGGGATCAACTTTCGAGGTGCGCTTTCCACGTGCGGCCGAAGCAGCGGCCAGATCGCTGCTGAAAGCTCAGCGGTGAGGACTTCCGCCTTACCGTTTGAGGCTCCGAGCAGCATTCCCCGACCCGCTTCCTCCACTTTCCGTACACCGCCCGGATCGCGCTTCGGGAGTCTTGCGAACGTGGCAGAAAAACCGATGAAGGATCATCATGCTGCAGAAAGTTGAGTAAAGAGTAGTTGACCTGGAGGGTTCTATGAGTGTCACCGAGCCGACGACAAGATATGGGGGCGTGCAGAACTTCATCGGGGGAGAGTTCCTCGGGAGCGAGGCCGAGTCGATCGAAGTTACGAATCCTGCTGACGGGAGCGTGATCTCTCGCGTTCCTCTTTCCTCAGCGGCTGACCTCGACCTTGCCGTGCAGGCAGCAAAAGCCGCCTTTCCCGGCTGGTCCTCGACCCCGATCAAGGAACGCGTGCAGGTTTTCTTTCGATACAAGGCACTGCTCGAGAAAAACATCGATGAGCTCTCTTCACTCATCACAGACGAGAACGGGAAAATCGACAGCGAAGCGCGGGCCGAGGTGCTCAAGTCGGCGGAATTGACCGAGTTTGCTTGCTCGCTTCCTCAGATTACGGCGGGAGAAGTTCTGGAAGTGAGTCGCGGGGTCGAGTGCAGGGTCGAACGCTATCCGCTTGGCGTTGTCGCCTCCATCGCACCTTTCAATTTTCCTAACATGGTTCCGCACTGGACGATCCCGAATGCGATTGCACTCGGGAACTGCATGATCCTCAAGCCATCCGAGCAGGTCCCTATCAGCGCCGGACGGATTGCGGAGTTGTTGCGGGAGGCCGGTCTTCCCGACGGCGTCTTCAATGTCGTGCATGGTGGGCAAACTACCGTGGAAGCGATCTGTGACCATCCCGGAATCGAGGCGATCACTTTCGTCGGCTCGACCAAGGTAGCCAAGATCGTTTATCGGCGAGGAACTTCGAACCTCAAGCGTGTGCTTGCCCTGGGCGGAGCGAAGAACCACATCATCGTGATGCCGGACGCAGAGCCGGAAATGACATCGACGAACGTCGTTGCATCCATGGCTGGCTGCGCAGGCCAGCGCTGTATGGCCGCCTCGGTGATGATGGCGGTCGGAAAGAGCGATCACATCATTGAAAAAATGGTCGATGTGATGAAGCGCATGACCGCGGGCGTTCATGTGGGCCCCGTTATCTCGCGAGAGGCCAAGCAGCGGATCGAGCAGTACATAACCGAGGCGGAAGAGGGAGGAGCAAAGATCCTCGTCGATGGCCGCAACGCGGTCGTCAAGGGTGGGGAGGAAGGCTACTTTGTCGGGCCGACATTGATCGATTTCGTAAAACCAGAGATGCGTATCGCCCGGGAGGAGATCTTCGGGCCGGTCATGGTGATCGTCCGTGCGCAGGACGTGGACGAAGCACTCGATGTGCAGCATCGGTCGCCCTACGGTAACGCCGCTTCGGTCTTCACCGAGAGTGGGAGCGTGGCGCGCCACGTCATGGAACACGCCAGCGCAGGCATGGTCGGTGTCAACGTAGGGGTTCCAGTACCGCGTGAGCCTTTCGGCTTCGGTGGCTGGAACGAGTCGCGGTTTGGCGTCGGCGATATCACAGGGCATAGCTCGATTGAGTTCTGGACCAAGTCCAAGAAGATGACGACGAAGTGGAATCTCGAGGCGGGTACGAATTGGATGTCCTGAGGAAGCTGGTGGTGATTGCCTCACTGTCGATGACGTTGAGTGCGGAGGCACAGCGGCCGCGCGCTCGCGAGCTCGGAGTTCCGTTCGATGGGACGCCAGGGCCGCTGAATGCGATCACCGATGTGGCTGAGGTCGAGGTGGGCCATGTGACGCTCAACTCAGGAAGCGGCAAGCTTGTTCGGGGGAAGGGACCGGTACGCACTGGGGTCACGGCGATTCTTCCGCGCGGCAAGAGGATCGGCGAGCGCGTCTTTGCAGCGTGGACGGCGTTGAACGGGAATGGCGAGATGACCGGTGCTGCGTGGGTCGAGGAGTCGGGTCATCTCGGAACGCCAATCCTCATCACGAATACGCATAGCGTTGGCACGGTGCGGGATGCGGTCATCGAATGGAATGCGAACCGCGGAACGAAAGAGGGTTACGCGGGTGATTTCAGTCTTCCCCTGGTGACCGAGACCTGGGATGGGTTTCTCAACGACATCAACGGTTTCCATGTGAAGAAAGAGCACGTCTTCGAGGTGCTTGCCAAAGCGCGTGGCGGCGCGGTGACTGAGGGGAATGTTGGTGGCGGGACGGGAATGGTCACCCACAGATTCAAGGGTGGAATCGGAACGTCATCGCGTGTGCTGAAGAGCGAAGACGGCGGATACACGGTGGGGGTGCTCGTGCAGGCGAACTATGGGCGACGCGAGCTTCTTCAGATCGCTGGCGTGCCGGTCGGCCGCGAGATTCGCGACCTCCTTCCGAAGAGAGGGGGTCCAGTGGATGGGAGCGGATCAATCATCGTTGTCGTCGCAACGGACGCGCCGTTGTTGCCGCACCAGCTGAAGCGACTGGCCCGGCGCGCTGGTCTCGGCGTAGGTGTGATGGGTGGGAGAGGAGAGAACACTTCGGGCGATCTGTTCATCGCATTCTCGACGGCCAATCCGGAGAACTCGAAGACGGAGGGCGTGGCTCACGTCGAGATGTTGCCAAACGAACGGATCAACCCACTCCTGATCGAGACAGTGAACGCCACTGAGGAAGCAATCGTGAACGCCCTGGTCGCGGCGGAGACCATGGAGGGGATTGACGGCAACACCGTGTATGCGCTGCCACACGATCGTTTGCGCCAGATCCTGCGCAAGTACGGCCGCCTGGCAACGCCTGGTGTTGCTGCGACGTCACCTCCCCGATAAGGGCAGTGAGGCCGGGGCGGTGCTCGTGATCAACTCCTGCGGCCGAACATTCGATGTCCGGCGCTGGAGTTTCTGAGCGCCGGCGAAGCCGCGGTCTCCCTCTCCCCGGCGGGGAGAGGGAAGCAAGCGAAGCGCAGCAGGTTGAGGGGCGTAACAGTCTCGCGACGGACTTGCGGACGTCGGCCCGTTTCGGAGAGGCTCACGGGAGCACAACGAAACTCGGGCGCAATCGCCTCTTCGATGTACCGCGTGCCCGCAGTCATGTTCCGCGTGGACGCCTTCAAGCGTCGCGAGACTGTTACGCCCCTCACCCTGCTCGCTTCGCTCACTTCCCTCTCCCCGCCGGGGAGAGGGAAACGCCGGCTTTGCCGGCTCTTCAGAAGCGTCCAGACTCCAGGGCCGGACATTCAAATGTCCGGCGGCCCTCGCAACCACCTACTCCCGTGGCGCCCCGGACAACAGAATGTCCAGCCACAAGTCGGAAGCCTGCTACGTCACTCCGGCGTCGGTGATCTCCAGTGCCCTGTCGATGATCTGAAACGAATCGCGCAGCTGCGCTTCTGTGATCACGAGCGGCGGGTTCGTGAAGAGATTGTTCCAGTTGATGAAGACGTACATCCCTTCCTGACGGAGGAACGCGGCCAGTCGCTGCATTTCGGGACTTGTTCCGTTGAACGGTGCCATCGGTTCCCGCGTCCCGCGGTTTCGCACGAGCTCGAGCACACCGAACAGACCGATCGACCGGACGTCGCCAACGGAAGGATGCTTGCGCTTCATCTCCTCGTGCAACTCTTTGAGCACGACACCCATCCGTAGCGTGTGCGCGAGCATGTCGTCGTCCTTCATTACCTGAAGACACGCCTCAGCCGCAGCGAGGCTCATCGGATGTGCGTTGTAAGTGAGGCCGCCGTAGAAGACATTCTTGTCAAAGTACGCGGCGATGCGGTCACCGAACGCGACAGCCCCCAGGGGGAGATATCCGGAGGTCAGACCCTTGGCCATGGTGATGATATCGGGCACGACATTCCAGTGATCGACGGCGAACCAGGTACCAGTTCGCCCGAGACCTGCCATGACCTCATCACAGACCAGCAGGATGCCGTGCTTGTCGCAGATCGCGCGCAGTCCCTGGATGTATCCGTCGGGTGGGACGATGATGCCGTTGGTGCCGGTCACGGTCTCGATGAACATCGCTGCGATCGTGTGACCTCCTTCGTAGGCGACGATCTCCTCGATCTCCTCGAGGCAGCGATGCGTGAACTCCTGATCGGTATCACCGTCGCGGTAGTTATGGCTGCGGTACTTATACGGATCGAAAAAGCGGACGACACCGGGGATGGCAGGCTCGTTTGGCCAGCGGCGCGGGTCGCCGGTCAGGCTGATCGCGCCGAGTGTGGCGCCGTGATACGAGCGATAGCGCGCCATGATTTTCTGACGACCTGTCACCATTCGCGCGATGCGGATTGCGTTCTCGTTGGCTTCTGCACCACCGAGTGTGAAGAAGAAGTGGTTCAGGTCTCCCGGAGTGAGCTCTGCAAGCATTCTCCCGAAGCGGGCGCGCACTGGCGTCGCCATGGCCGGACCGGCGAAGACGAGCTCGTCCGCCTGCCGCTTGATCGCATCGATTACCCGCCGGTTGCCATGACCGATGTTCACGCACATGAGCTGGGAGTTCATGTCGATGTACCGCTTGCCGTCGGCGTCCCAGAAATAGATTCCTTCCCCGCGGACCATCGGGATCGGATTCAGAGCGCCTTGCGCCGACCACGAAAAAATCGTGTGGCGCTTCGAGAGGTCGACGATTTCCGCGGCAGAGAGTCTGTTGTCAGTTTCGGTGATCGTCATTCGCGCCTTCCTTTGATATCAATCGATGCCGCATCCACGGGCATCCTCTCCGGGCATCGGCCAGGTCAGAATTTCGGCTGCGAAATCAGGGACCTCACCCGGAAGGAGACGATGGACGTGTCACAATATAGCTTTGGCCGGGTGAAGGCGATGATGGGCCCCGGTTATCGATCTGAGGTATCTCGCCATTTGCTGGGTTCGAAAGGCAGGGCCAGGTCCGGTCCCTGACAGAATTTTTTTGGGAGGGATGGCGTTTTTGGTCGTCTATCCCACATTTTTGAGTCGAGGTCATTTCCATGAAAGCAGAAATTCATCCTCAATTGAACGAAGTAGATGTTCACTGCGCCTGTGGCGAACAGTGGAAGACGCGCTCGACCAAGAAAGATCTCCGCATCGAGATCTGCTCGAAGTGTCACCCTTTCTTCACCGGAAAGCAGAAGCTCGTGGATTCTGCGGGTCGAATCGACCGGTTCAAGCAGCGTTTCGCGAAGAGAGACGTCAAAGCCGACGCGAAGGCCTGAGCTTCAGGCTCTCGCGAGAGCCTGGCTTCGGGCAGCTCTGGCCACCGTCTGATCTTTGAGAGCTGGCGGTTGGTGTCCTGATCATCTTCAGGGTATCGGCCCCTGGGCGACGTCTCGTGGCGGTGAGCAAAAGGGCGATCGGCGGTGACGCGACCTCTCGCCGTCGTGTTCGGTCCGGGCGCGCGTCCCGTTCCGACCGCGGGGACCACGCCGCTGAGGCTCCTGGCTTGCCTCCGGCCCGAACAGCGAAAGTGCGGTTGCGGTGAACCTCGACATGAACCGGCGCCCTTTCCTGTTAGGCTCATCGTTCAGGATTCCTCCTTATGTTTGAAAAACTCGAAGAGATCGAAAAACGTTACGAGGAGATTCAGCGCAGTCTCTCGGATCCCGGTGTCGTCTCGGATATGAAGGTGTATCGCGAGACGATGAAGGCGAATGCAGAGCTCAGCGAGGTAGTCGCCAAGTTTCGCGAGCTCAGGATAGTGACGAGGGGTCTCGAGGAAGCCCGAGAGATGTTGAGCTCCCTTGGAAGCGACGAGGGGATGAAGGAGCTTGTCGAGGCTGAGGTTTCGCAGCTCTCAGAGAGGGCGCCTGCTCTGGAGACCGAGCTCCGCGTCCTGCTCCAGCCTAAGGATCCAAATGACGACAAGAACGTTTTCGTCGAGATCCGGGCGGGCACCGGTGGTGATGAAGCCTCGCTGTTTGCGTCCGAGATCATGCGCATGTACATCCGCTACGCGGAGCTGCGGCGCTGGAAGGTCGACATCACGGACGCGAACTACTCGAGCGTCAACGGAGTCAAGGACGCGACTCTTCAGATCGAAGGTGACAAGGTTTATTCACGGCTGAAATTCGAATCAGGAGTTCATCGCGTCCAGAGGGTGCCGCAGACTGAGACCCAGGGACGAGTGCATACGTCCGCGATCACAGTTGCGATTCTCCCTGAGGTTGAGGACATCGACATTCAGGTATCGGAGAAGGATATAAGGATCGATACCTTCTGCTCGTCAGGACCGGGAGGTCAGTCGGTCAACACCACCTACTCGGCCGTGCGGATGACTCATCTCCCCTCAGGAGTGGTGGTCTCGTGTCAGGACGAAAAATCGCAGATCAAGAACCGTGCGAAGGCTCTCAAGGTCCTCAAGGCGCGTCTTTACGACATCGAGCAGCAGAAGCGTGAGAGTGAACTATCTGCGCAGCGAAAAGGGATGATTGGCAGTGGAGACCGCTCCGAGAAGATCCGCACCTACAACTTTCCGCAGGACCGCGTCACGGACCACAGGATCGGTCTTACGCTTCACAATCTCCCGAACATCATGGACGGGTCGCTCGACCCGCTGGTTGATCCGCTCATTTCGCACTTCCAGGCAGAGAGACTGAACGAAGCCGTGCAGGCAAAAAGCTGAAGCCCGGTGCCGAACAAACGGCAGCTGGTCGCGAAGTTTTTACCGCCGACGGTTTCGCATCCAGCGCCGGGACGCTATGATTGAAGTATCCCGCGGCCGGGTTTCTGCACGAGTCACGCAACGCTTATGAGCTTTCAGGAAAAACGGAACTCCAAACGACTCCATCTGGTCGAGACGCTACCTGGAACCCTGGGCGAGAGCCGCGTGCGAGTCCTCGAGCTGGGCCGCATTGGCGCGCTTGTGGACCATGAACAGCCGCTTGCCGTGGGCTCGACTGCGCTACTGCGTTTCGAAGCCGAGGGAGAGACGCTGGAGATCGAAAGCGAGGTTATGCGTTCGACGATGGCCGGATTTCCCCAGCAGGACGACGCTTCCAACTATCAATCGGGGCTGCGATTCATCACCACTCACGGTGACTCCGAAGCAGCGCTCTGGCGACTGATCGCAGCACTAGCCAAGCAGATGCTGATGTCGCAGGCAGCGAATGCGATGGGCGTTAGACTGCCGGGACTGTCAGGCAGCAAGCATGGTTTCGAGGCCGGGGAGACAGCCCGCCGTTCCCGGGAAAGCGGCTACATCTGTCTCAGTTTTGAACTGGGAGTCTGGGAGCGTTCGCAGACCGTGAACTCCGAGCAGCCGTTTGAGGGCTTCACGGTGGCCGCCGCAGAGGATCCGGAAGAGCTCGAGAATCTATGCCGGCTGTATGAGAGCTCCGACGAAGAAGGCCGCAAGACGATTCGTCTTCTGGCCGAGCTGAGCGTAAGTCAGGAAAAGAAAAGCCACTGATCGCGCTGCTGCGGCTGTTGTCTCCAGCGAAAAAAAGCGTGGACGCTGGTGAAGAGATGATGAGCGCGGCTCCACGGCCGCGGAGCCCGCATTTCTCACAGAATGCGAGCGCAGGGACGCACGGCGTGCGTCCGGTACGGTACCCCGTCCCGACCGAGAAGATTGTCGTCGGCCATCGCTTTGGACGAGGGTTCATGCCGGGATGTAGAATTCCTGATGCGAATGTCTGGTGCCGGACGCAGGCCCTGCGTCCCTACACCCGCCCGGTTGCTCGCGACACAGTGTCAACTATGCTCTCGTCGCGAAACCGTCGTGCGCCTCGCATCCAGGCCGCTCTCGGCCACCTCACGGCGAAGGTCTGTGAGAAATGCGGGCTAGCGGCGACATCGTTCCAGCCCACCCCGGTGAGAAGGGCAAAACAAAAGGCCTCCCGAGGGAGGCCTTTTGACTGATTGAGTGGAGGGGAGGTTTACTGGGCTGCGACCGTTGTTGCTTTCTTGATGGTGCCTTTAACAGGCAGTGTGACCACCGGGTTAATTTTGTCGGTGGTGTAGATCGTGACGGAGCCGTCGATGTCGCCTTCCTTGGCGTTCTTTACAAGCTTGAGGGTGATTTCGAACTCGCCCGGCTTCTCCGTTGCTTTCATTTCTGTTGTGAACTGAGCCGGTGCGCTCGATACGGCCTTGGTGACCTGGAAGGCCGAAGCCGCTTTCAGGTCGTTGGATCGAATGGTGATCGCGCGATTCGCTTCAGGATCGGTTGGTGCAACTTCTCCGAAGTTCACCAGTGAAGGACTCACTGAGATCGACGGACGGACGACGCCGGTGACGCTGATGGGGTACTCAGGCTGGTGCTTGGAGTTAGTGACTACACGGATCTTCTCCGCGAGCGGTCCAATCTGTGCGGTAGGTCCACCGAGTGTGATGTCGAGCTTGTACTGATTCTGACCGGCCCGTCCGGCCTGAACCAGATCGGCGCCTTCGAGCTTGCTGTGAGTGACCTTGACGAACTCTTTGATCGCTTCAGGAACGACGATGCGAACGATCTCGAAAGGGGTTTCCTCTTCGCTGTACAACTTTACCGACTGCATCTGAACGTCGCCCTGCACAGTGTTGAAGCGAACGAAGCCAGCCGGGAATGCCTCGACGTACGGCTTGACCAGAGCGTTGATGGTCAACTGTGAAGTCGGTGTATTCGGATCATTGGACTGCACGGTCACAGATTTGGAGATCGGGCCGGTGAAGGTTGTCGTGTCGACGGCGGCGCGCACCTTTCCGATTTTTCCCGGCTTGATCACCTTGTCGAAATCCGCAACGGTACAGCCGCAACCGGGCTGGACGCTGAGAAGCTCGAGATCGCTCGTACCGGTGTTCTTGATGAGGAACTCGACGTTGAGCTTCTCGCCGCGCGGGACCGTGCCGAAGTCCTTGAGAGGCTCGACAAGAGTGAGCGTAGGTGAACCTTTTTCGGCCGGGGCCGAGGCCTTTTTAGCCGAGGTGGAAGCCTTCTTGGCGGTGGAGCTGGCAGCGGCACTCTTCTTTGTCGAAGCCTGCTGGGCAGTCGCCTGTGCCGCGAGGCAGGACAGTGCGACGAGCGACACACCAAGTTTCAAATTCTTCAGTGAAAACATCAGGGAATTCCTCCTGTCGGTAAAAGACGGTTTGGACGCTGGTTCGAACGTCAGGGCGCAGATACGCTATTCCATGCGAACAGTGCCGCCAGCCTGCGTCCTCGCGCTGGCGCCTGTCGGTAAAAAGGCCTCTTCACAAGTCCCGTCACGAGCCCGTCGGGGCGCTCGATTCCCAGAACAAAGCACGAAAGTTGCTCTGCAAGGCCGTGATCCGGCATCCTTCCGGGGTTACACGAAAATCCACGAAACAAATGAGGCAGAGCGAATGGGTCATGTCAAGGATCTCTCGAGCGCGAGACGGATTTATCTGATCGGAATCTGTGGTACGGCGATGGCCTCACTGGCCGGGATGCTCAAGAAGCGTGGGTTCGTCGTCGGCGGATCGGATGAACACGTATACCCCCCGATGTCGACCTATCTCGAACAGCTGGGGATCGATGTTCTCGAGGGGTATACGAAAGAGCATCTCCAGACGTTTCGCCCCGACCTGGTTGTGGTCGGAAATGTGGCCTCTCCGACGAACGCCGAGGCTGCAGCCACTGTCGAGCTCGACCTTCCTTATACGTCCATGCCCGAGGCGATTTATGCCCTCTTCATCAAGGAGAAGCATTCGATCGTCGTGAGTGGAACACACGGCAAGACCACGACCACCTCGCTGCTCGCATGGATGCTGGAAGCCGCTGGTCAGGACCCCAGCATGATGGTGGGCGGGATTCCCCTGAACTTCAATCAGAACTTCAAGCTCGGTAGTGGTCGTCACTTCGTCATCGAGGGCGACGAGTACAACACGGCGTTCTTCGACAAAGGGCCGAAGTTCCTTCACTACCACGCGAACACGCTGATCGTGAACAACATCGAATTTGACCATGCCGATATCTATGCGGATCTGAACGCGATTCTCGATGCGTTCCGCGCCGGGGTCCGGCAGGTCGCAGCGAGCGATCACATCATCGCCAACGGTGACGACGCGAACGTTGCCACACTTCGGAACGATGCGAGAGGTCGCTGGATGACATTCGGTTTCGATCCGAAAGACGACATCGCCGCATCCGACATCGAGTACACGCCGAAGGGAATCCATTTCACCGCCAGTTGGGAGGGCAAGGAGTGGCATCGTTTCATGACCACGTTGTCAGGCCGTCACAACGTGCTCAACTCGCTCGCTAACATCGCCGCGTGCCGCCTGGCCGGTGTGGAGGCAGAAGGCATTCAGAAAGGTCTCGGGAGTTTTCTCGGGATCAAGAGGCGGATGGAAGTTCGAGGTGTTGAGCGAGGCGTGACGGTCATCGATGATTTCGCGCATCATCCGACTGCCATCGAAACGACACTCAACGGGGCAAGGAAGCTCTATCCCGGTCAGAAGATCTGGGCCCTTTTTGAGCCCCGCTCGATCACATCGGGGCGGAAAGAATTTGAACAGGGATATATCAAGGCGTTCCGCGAGGCCGACAGAATTGTCATTGGGCCGCACTTTCACAAGGACCGTTACCTGAATCGATACGGCCTCGAGCACATGATGTCGATTCCCGCGATTCTCGAGTCGTTGACGGGGGACGGGGTTGCGGCGGAACAGATTGAAGACATCGATGAGATTGCAAGACGCGTCGGGAAAGAGGCGGGAGACGGCGATGTGGTCGTCGTCATGTCTTCCGGGGCATTCGGTGGGATTCACGAGAAGATCCTGGAGTCGCTCGCAGGACGGTGACAGCGACGCGGCGAGTGCTCTGATGCCGGCTCGAACCCTGGCTTTGAGCAGTTGACGCGAGAAATCGTTCGATCTTTGCTATCGTTGCTGCACTTCCGCTGGAGCTACCTGTATATGGTCCTGTCAGCCGTGAATGGAGGTCGTTGCCTGTGGTTCTGAGTCATCACGCCAAGCCTTTGATCGAGCAGAAGAAATTCGATGACGTCGAAGCGCTCTGGATGAAGAATCTGGAATCCGATTCCAGGGACGTCGAAGATTTCATCGCGGTTGCAAAGCAGCTCCGCAAATCCGAGGAACGCTCCCGTGCCGACACGCTGCTCGGATTGCTCTCCGATTCTCTAAAACAGAAAGGTGCGTGGCGCGAGCGCCTCCAGGTCCTCAAGGAAATTGGCCGGCTGGCCAAAAATCCAGCCACGCTCAGGCCTCTTTTCGAAGAGGCTCTCACTGAGGCTTACAAGCATCGGCCGAGCTTCAAGAAAGTCATGCAGCATGTGAAGTTTTCGGACGCGGGCAGCAACCCGGTCGAGCGTGCGGAAAAGGCAGAGACGTGGCTCACGTACGACGAAGGTGAGTGCTACTTCATGGCCGGCCGTGGCGCAGGCAGGGTGATCGAGCTCAACCCCGACCTCGGCGTCTGCAGGGTCGATTTCGAGAAAGACAAACGAGTATCTGTTCCACTCGGCGCGGCTCACAAATTCCTGATCCCTCTGAAGCCCGGCCACCTTCTTCGCAGAAAACTCGAAGACGAGCAGGCCTTCAAAGCGGACGCCAAGAAGGAGCCGGCGGAAACGTTCGCGAAGCTTCTTCAGAGTTTTGGCAGGGCGATGTCTGTCGGCGAAGTCAGGGACTCGATGATCGGCGTGGTCCCCGACGAGAAGTGGACGTCGTGGTGGACTGCCGCCCGCAAGCATCCGCAGATCGTCATCGGTGGCGCGGGCGCGAAAGCAACGTACGCCTGGAATGCGTCGAGCGGCGCAGCTGAGGCGAGCATCATGAAAGAGTTCGACCGCGCGGATGTGAAGAGCAAACTCGAACTGGCGAAAAAGCATAGCGCGCGCGGGTCCGAGCTTGCTGACTACTTCTCGTCAAAGCTCGTGAGCGAGGCGTCGAGAATTTCCCGAAGTGATCCGGCGACCGCGTGGGAAGTGTTGACGGTGCTCGAAAAGCTGCCCGGAAAATTCGAGCGCGCGCTCGATCCGAGCTCATTGCTGAGTGGATCGTCGTCGGGCCGCATGATTGCCTCGATCAAAGAGCGTCAGCTTCGTGAGCGCGCTCTCGAGGATGTCCGCAAGACGCATCCTGAATGGTTCAAGGTCTACTCCGAGGTGTTTTTCCTCGACGACGACCCGCGCGTACTCTCGCGAATCATCTCCGAGCTGGAGAGTGGCGGAAAGCTCGAGATCCGCAATCGGCTGGTCGATGAAACACTGAGATATCCCGGACGGCACACACGCGCGTTTTATTGGTACTGCAAGATGCTTCAGGACTCGGGCGAGATCCCGGAGCGGACCGGCTACCCTCTGATCAATCAGATGCTCGACGCGATAGGGAACGAGGATTTCGGACCACTCCGGGCACGCTTCAAGGAGTTCTTCGACAAAGGGAATCTCGCGATCAGGATCGTGATGGCGAGCGACAACGAAGAGCAGGCGCGCAAGCTCGTCGAGAGCATCGAGCGTCACGGCGGGCTCGAAGAATATCGACGGGACGTTCTCAAATCGGCCATCCTCATGAAGCTTCCGCACCTGCGAGAGAAACAGGCGGAGCCACTCTATGCAACTCCTGAGAAGCTGGCCGAGAAGCGGGCCGAGTTCGAAAGACTCAAGAGTGTTGAGATGCCGGCAAATCTGAAGGCGATTCAGGAAGCTCGCGAGATGGGCGACCTGCGTGAGAACTTCGAGTACAAGGCAGCCCGGCAACGGCAGGAGTACCTGACAGCTCGCATCACTGAGCTCTCCGGTGAATTGAACCGTGTTCGCGTCCTGGACCCCGAGGAAGTCGACGCATCCCAGGGGCGGGTAGGAACGAAAATCGTCCTGGTGAACGGTGAGGTCCGCCGTGAGGTCACGATCCTGGGGCCCTGGGAGTCATCACCCGAACACGGGGTGTACTCCTACCAGTCGGACGCTGGCCATGCTCTGATCGGCAAGCATGCTGGCGACCTGGTGAGCTTCATGGGCAACGACTACGAGATCGAGTCGATCAATCGCTGGCGGTAGCTGCGGTCGAGTTCGGCAACAGTGGGGGAGCACCCATTCACCATTCACACTCAACATTCCGGCACCACCGGAATGTTGAATGCCGAATTGTGAATGTTGAATTGAAGGCCCGATCCTGCGTTAGACTTTCTCTCCCAATTCCCCCTGTGGAGGAAAAAGACCCATGACGTATGTGATCGCAGAGCCTTGTATCGGAACGAAGGACACCGCGTGCGTCGATGTCTGTCCTGTCGACTGCATTCATCCGCGAAAAGACGAGACCGGGTACGAGGCTGCAACGATGCTGTACATCGATCCAGAGGTCTGTATCGACTGCGGCGCATGCGAGCCAGCCTGTCCCGTGCAGGCGATTTTTCCTGAGGACCTGGTGCCGGAAAAATGGCGGGAGTACACCGCGATCAATGCAGACTGGTTCAAGGCCGGGACGTGAAAATGTTTCTCTCGTGTGATTGCAATCACAGCGGGACAGCCCGGTAACGAATACATTCCACCGCACTACAGGCGTTCGCGAGTCGTCGCGGAGAAAAGGGCGTAATGCCCTTTTTTTGTTCTTCGAAAATCGGTCGAGACCCTTGTTACACAGTGTGAGGGATGGTTGCCGCAGCAAGTGGCGTGTTGGGCGTCGCAGCGATCTCCCGAGCTCTGTCTCCTGCCCTCTGCAGGGGTCTCAATCGATTCTCGAAGAACCGGTCTAACGTCTCTCGCTCCCGGAATCAGAATCCGGAACCTACATCCGAGTTCCGCTGCTCGAGCCGCGCAGCGGCGTCTCCCTCTCCCCGGCGGAGATCGTCTCAAAAGTAAGATTGAAACCATTCGTCATCTGAGAAAACGAAGAAGAAAGCCGGATTGGGCAAAACCCGTCATCCTGAGGAGCGCTTTTTGCGACGAAGGATCTCTAGTTGCGACGCTGTGCAATCACCATTTGCGTATTTTGAGATCCTTCGTCGCAAAAGCGCTCCTCAGGATGACGAACGTTCTCTAAATCTCTCTTTTGAGACGATCTCCGGCGGGGAGAGGGAAGCGAGCGAAGCGAAGCAGGGAGAGGGGCGGGAAAGTCTCGCGACCCTGAAGGAGAGGGCGAGCTTCATATCTCTCACGCCCCTTCACCCGGTCGCTGACGCGACCACCCTCTCCCCGCCGGGGAGAGGGAAAACCGCTCGCTTCGCGAGCGTTACCTACCGTCCCTTCAACAACCCGAAGATCCCGCGGATCACCTGCGTCGTCACCGTGCGAGCGGCCTGTCTTCCCATCTGTCGGGTCACCGTGTTGTTGAACACCTGCTCGAGCACTGTCTTCTCTTTCCGCGCAGGCTTAGCGCGCGTTTTCGCAGGTTGCGGCGCTTCTTCTCCTGCACTCGAGGCGATCTTCTGAGCCAGGATCTCGTGCGCGCTTTCACGGTCTACTGCAGTAGCGTACTTTCTGTTCAGACTCGAAGCTGACACCATTCGGGAGTAAGCGCTCTCATCGATGGAAGTCATCGACGATGATGGCGGCAGAATCTGCACGGCACTCGACTCCGTCGGTACACCTTTCGGATTCAGCACTGTTACAAGCGCCTCTCCGATGCCGAGGCTGGTTAGTGTCTTATCAATCGAATAGAACTCGCTTTTCGGAAACGTCGAGGCCGCAGCGCGTAGATTTTTGGCATCCTGCGGTGTGAAGGCACGCACCGCGTGCTGGATCCTGTTACCGAGCTGGGCGAGTACATCCTCACCGATGTCTTTCGGGGTCTGCGTGATGAAAAAGACTCCGATGCCCTTCGAGCGGATCAGCCTCGCGACCTGCTCGATGTGTTCAACCAGCGCGGAGGAAGCGTCATCGAACAGCTGATGCGCCTCATCGAAAAAGAAGACCAGTTTAGGTTTCTCGGGATCGCCGATTTCCGGGAGCGTGTAATAGAACTGTCCCAGCAGCCACATCAGAAACGTCGAGTAGAGGCGAGGCTTGTCCTGAACGTCGGCCAGGCTGAGGATGTGCACGACTCCGCGACCATTGGCATCCGTCCGCAGCAGGTCATTGATGTCGAGCTCGGGCTCCCCGAAGAATGCTGCGGCCCCCTGCTGCTCGAGCTCGACCATCTTTCGAACCAGAACGCCGACGGTCTGAGGCGACATGACGCCATACTCCTTGAGCTCGGCTTTCCCTTCATCGGAGAGATACCCGAGGACGTCGCGCAGATCCTGGAAATCGAGTAGCGGGAGCCGTTGATCGTCGCAATACTTGAACACCATCGCAAGAACGCTCTGCTGCGCTTCCGTCAGATCGAGTACTTTTCCCAGAAGGATCGGCCCGAACGACGAGATGGTTGCGCGCACCTGGGTGCCATGCGTTCCCGTGAGACTGAGAAACTCGACCGGAAAGGCCTCAGGGGTGAATGTCCGCCCCATGCTCGCGGCGCGCTCCGTAATTTTTGGAGTGCCAGCCCCGGGAGCTGACATGCCCGCGAGGTCACCTTTCACATCCGCGAGAAATGTGGGGACACCCTGCCGCGAGAGAGACTCGGCCATCAGCTGCAGCGTCCTGGTCTTCCCGGTGCCGGTCGAGCCTGCGATCAACCCGTGGCGATTAAGAACGCTCAACGGGATTTTGATTGGAAGGTTCGGAAAGATTTTTCCCTCGCGAATCGCCACTCCAATCTCCACGCTCGGAACGTCAAACTTATAAGTGGTCGCGATGGTCTGTTCGAAGTCGGTCATGAAAGTGAGCCTATCAGAGGGAGGAGCGGCGACGAAGTCTTTGGCATGCGCGTCAGGCGATGAAGACACAGAAAGCGGCAGCTGCGGCTGCCGCACTCTAACCCGCATTTCTCACAGACCTTCGCCGCGAGACGACGGATAGCGGCCTGTCTGCTTCGTTGCACAGCAATTTCGCTCCTCGACATAGTGTCGACTATGCCTTCGTCGCAAAATCGCCGTGCGCCTCGCATCCAAGCCACTCTCCGCCGTCTCCCGACAAAGGTCTGTGAGAAATGTGGGCTAGACCCGTGGCGGCATCACGCTTCGTATTCGAGGTCCATAGAGAATGCCCTTCCCCGCGGAAGAGTGCTCTACCGAATTGACTGGCCGGAACG
>DATLXH010000030.1:0-13403 GCA_035576005.1 Thermoanaerobaculia bacterium
CCGGCACCCAGACATTCGCATCAGGAATTCTGCATCCCGGCATGAACCCTCGTCCAAAGCGATGGCCGACGACAATCTTCTCGGTCAGGGACAGGGTACCGGACGCACGCCGTGCGTCCCTACGCTCGCATTCTGTGAGAAATGCGGGTTAGCTGGTCGGAACATTGTCGCGCCGCTATCCATCGCCTCGCGGCGAGGTCTGTTGAACGCAGCTCGAACAAAAAACGGGCAGGGCGCGTCGAAGTGCCCTGCCCGGCTTGTTTGATTGCTTGCCAAACCGTTTATCGAACGGTTCGCCCCCAACCCCACTCCGTTCGTCGTTTCCTTTGGCTAGTCCGCATTTCTCACAGACCTTTGTCGTGGGACGGCGAAGAGTGGCTTGGATGTGAGGCGCACGGCGATTTTGCGACGAAGGCATAGTCGACACTATGTCGAGGAGCGAAATTGCCGTGCAACGAAGCAGACAGGCCGCTATCCGTCGTCTCGCGGCGAAGGTCTGTGAGAAATGCGGGCTAGAGCCAAATCACGAGTGGAGCTCTTGCTCGCTTACAAAGCTTACGACTTGAGTTTGAAACCCGTGGGGATTGCGAGGTCTGCGGAAGCCGCACTGCTCTCCGCTCTGAGTACATCGGTATTCGATCCGAACAGCAGGTTTCGATTCGGGTCAGAGGATTTCGAGTCAGCCTCGGCCTCCCGCGTCCGCTTCTTGCTCATCTTCCCGAAAATACCGCCGACCACCGCCTTGATCGCGTCGGCAGAGGGGTCCCCAGCCGAGGCTGATTCCTTCGGCTGATTGGGTCCGGCCACCGTCTCGAACCTGATCTCTGTGCGAACAGAGGTCCCGTCCAGTGTGCCCTTCTTCTCCTCGAGTTTTTTCATCGCTTTGGAGAATTGAGGAGAGCTCGCCATCAACATCGCCATCTGCCGCATGTCACCCTGGCCGACGAGTCCACCGTAGACTTTTTTGATGTAGCGCTGCTCGAAGTCCGACATCTCGCGGATCGCGGCAACTTTAGGCGTCATCCACATGTCCGCCGTCAGGACCGCGCCACCATTGTCGAGCTTCTTTCCTTTCTCGGTAACGGTGATCGTCATGAGTGTGCGACGCGCGTTGTATCCGTTGATCGTTTCACGCTCTCCGGTTTGATTCACGTCGACGACGACATCGAACTCCGGCATCTTTTCCGTCGAGTCCGAAGACCTCGACTCCTGCGCGCTCTTCTCGGCCTGCTTTTTCATATCTTCCATCTGCTTGCGCATCTGGGCGAACGTAACAACCTTGTAGCTGCTCCGTCCGAAATCAATCTGGTAGACCTTCTCTTCGTTCAGGTCGACCAGCTCGCCTGTGGTACCGCTCTTCACGAGACGACGATCGCCCTTGATGGTGTGAGTGCTGACCATGCCCTCGCGAGCCGCCTTTCCGCCAACCGCATGAAAAATCCCGCCAAGCGCGCCACCCATACGGACCTTGGTCTTTTGTTCCACCGTAGCTTCTGCAAGTAGCGTCGTAGCCGCGAGCAGCGAGACAGCGGCAACCAGTGCGATTCGTTTCATGATGATCTCCTTGAGGGCGAAAAGTTGATCCATGATTATAGCGAACCCGAGGCGCCGAGGGGTCGAGTATCGCCAGACATTTGGAATGTACGGCCACAAGCGATGACGTTTACGCGCGCGAAGAGTGAGGAAGGCGACTTAACCCGCATTTCTCACAGACCTTCGCCGTGAGACGGCGGAGAGTGGCTTGGCTGCGAGGCGCACGGCGATTTTGCGACGAAGGCATAGTCGACACTATGTCAAGGAGCGAAATTGCCGTGCAACGAAGCAGACAGGCCGCTATCCGTCGTCTCACGGCGAAGGTCTGTGAGAAATGCGGGTTAACCCTGATCTCGCCGCTCGCCCTTCATCCCCTTCCGTGCTCGCAGAACGAGATGCACCGGCGTCCCGACCAGCCCGAGCGCCTCGCGAAACTGGTTCTCGAGGTACCGACGATAGGAAAAGTGAAGTGGCTCGGCCGTATTGCAGAACAGAGCGATTGTCGGTGGCTGACTTTTGAGCTGAGTCGCGTAGAAAAAACGCCTGACCTTACCTTTTATGGAAGGTGCCTGATGCATCCGTACAGCCCGGTCGAGAATCTGATTGAGCTCTGAGGTCTTAACTCGTTTTCGATAACTTGCAGCAATCTCATCGATGCGGAGAAAGAGTTTGTCGAGACGCCGGCCTGTCTTCGCCGAGATGAACTCGACCGGTGCATACGACAGGAACTTGAGCTTGCGGCGAATCTCGTCCTCGAATTCCTTCGCACGTGTCGGCGAGCTCTCGCCGAGATCCCATTTATTGACCAGGATCAGTGCGGCCTTTCCTGCCTGCTCTGCGTAGCCGGCCACATGAGCGTCCTGCGCGGCTACCCCATCCGATGAATCGATCATGACCATAGCGATCTCGCAACGTTCGATCGCTTTGCGCGCCGAGATGACGGCCAGCTTTTCAGCCTCGTCCACCGTCTTTCCCTTTCTCCTGATCCCTGCAGTATCGACCAGCAGGTAAGGACGCCCGTTCCTTTCAATCAAAGAATCGATGGCATCGCGTGTCGTGCCTGATATCTCGGAAACGACCGACCGCTCCTCTTCGGTGAGGCGGTTGAGCAGCGACGACTTTCCGACATTCGGTCGCCCGATGATTGCAACCCGCATAGGCTCGTCCGGGTCGAGCAATTCCTCCAGGATCGAAGTTGCCGGAACGAACTCGTCGATTGCCTCGTCGAGCTCTTCAATCCCTCGCCCATGTTCGGCCGAAATCCCGAGGACCCGCTCGAAGCCGAGCTCGTGAAACTCGTTGATGTTTGCCTCAGCGGTTTTCCGATCGGTCTTGTTGACGATGAGAACCAGGTGCGACGATTCAGACCTCAGTTGCTGCGCGATCTCGCGATCCTCCGAGACGACACCGTCAACTCCGTCCACGACGAACAGGATGAGGTCGGCGCTCTCGAGAGCGTGCCCGGCCTGTCGCTTGATCTCGTCGGCGAAGGCCGACATCGGATCGTCGCCATACTCGAGGCCGCCGGTGTCGGTCAGCTCGTAGCGGCGGCCATCATCGAGGACGACCGTCTCGGTCAGCCGATCGCGCGTCATGCCCGGGAGATCGTGGGTCAATGCACGGCGCTTCCCCGCGAGCCGATTGAACAGAGTGGATTTGCCGACGTTCGGCCGGCCGACGATGACTACGCTTGGGATGGAATCAGACATGGGAGGTCATTATGAACGGAGTGGGCATGGGGTGCTCTCACCCCCAGGTCTGCCGCCCGGTACACGAGCTTATGTGTCGGAAGCGCTTTTCACTCGGCTTCGGGAGTATCTTGCCCCAACTCCCCTCTCATCAGCGATTCGCCGTTTCCTCCAGCACACTTTCGCGAAAGGAAACGGGCCTCACCTATTTCAGGCCGACGATGGGATCCAGTGTGGTTACTGCTATCGGATGATAACCGGGACGGGCTTTCCGGTAGATCGCTTGCGCCCGGTCTCGGCCGGCCGGGCTTTTTACCAGTTCCTCATAAAGCGGCTTGATCAATTTTCGGCGTCCGATGCTTACCAGATACTCCTCGACCCTCGCGTACGCGGGCTCGTAGCCGGCACGGATCGCCATGAGCAGCCACTGGTGCGCAATCTCGGAGTTGCCAACAGAGGTCAACTTGAAAGCCGCATCGAGCTCGGCCATGCGGTCTGCAGAGAGATCTTTCGGCATCGAGCTCAGAAAATGTAGCCACTCATGCGTCGTCCACTCCTTCACGGGAAGCGCCGCGGACTGGATCTCGCGGGAGAGCCAGCGCGCGGAGAGCTGCTCGACGGTCGTAAACGCATCGGACGTAACTCTCGGCGCGGAGGCCGGGAGCGCCGTTCCGTAGATCCACTCGTCGAGCGGAATGGTCGCTGCAAGCTCCGGCCTCTCATTCAAAAGATTCGCTCTCAGATACGTGACGAAATCCGCTGTCGTGATGCTCTGGAACGCAAAGTGGTCAAAGTAGCCGCGAAGGAAACGATCGAACCGGTCCCGGCCGAATGTCTGTTCGAGCTGGAGCAGAAACAAGGCACCCTTCTCGTACGGCACGTGTGTGAAACCGTCGTCCGGATCACGCCCCGCAAGATCTACATAGAGAATCTCGTCTCGATCGTCGAGTTTGGCCAGATCGGAGTCGAGATCCCGCCTCCCGAGCACCGCCTCCATTCTCGCTCGCCGAGCTCCGTACACCACTTCGAGAATCCGTCTTTCGAGATAAACGGTGAAACCTTCGTTGAGCCAGAAATCGCGCCACGTCGCGTTAGTCACGAGGTTGCCTGACCATGAATGCGCCAGCTCGTGCGAAACGAGAGAGACGAGACTCCGATCGCCCGCGATGACAGTCGGAGTCGCGAACGTGAGCACGGGGTTTTCCATCCCGCCGAAAGGAAAGCTCGGCGGTAGTACGAGAAGGTCATACCGGCCCCACCGGTATGGACCATAGAGCGACTCAGTCGCCTTGATCATGGCCTCGGTGTCAGCAAACTCCGCTGCTGCGGACTCCACAATCGTGGGATCCGCGTAGATCCCTGTTCGCGGCCCGGTAGCGCGGAACGCCAGATCCCCTACGGCCAGTGCAATGAGGTAGGCCGGAATCGGCTGTCGCATCACGAAGCTGTACTCGCCACCCTGGGACGTGCGCGGATTGTTCTCCGCGCTCATCACGGCGATTACCCCCGGCGGCACACGGACCTTTGCGGTGTACGTCAGCCGGACTTGAGGGGAATCCTGGACTGGAATCCAGCTTCGTGCATGAATCGCCTGGGACTGGGTGAACATGAACGGGCTCTTTCTGCCCGCTGTCTGCGACGGTTCCATCCATTGGAGGCCAGACGCCCCGGGGGACGTCTCGTACTCGACGCGCACGCGCTTCACGCTGCCAGAAGGAAGCGTGATCGTGAGCGGCGCGCCGAGTAGTTTGTCCGGGGTCCCGAGCGTGAACTCCGCCGGTGACCAGCTGCCGTCTCCGGAGGATGTCGAGACAGTTACGATTGTCAGGTCACGAGTATCCAGGATGAGCGGATCGCTCGATCCCGCCGGGCGCTCGATGAGTAGATCTGCATGACCCCTCATTACCTTGTGATCAAAGTGAACGGTCCAGTCAAGATCGACGTGACGAACACGGACCTTCTGCGGATTGGAATAGGAGTGGACGTCTGAAACTATGGCGCTTTTGTTGGTCTGCATCCGTTCACCAGGGGCCGGGTCAGGCTGGACAGTCGGTGAGAGCACCGGACGACAGCCACCGATCAACGCCAGAAGCAGCATAACAGCGACGAGTTTCATCAACCTGGCTCCTTGAATGCGAGACCTCGCGGCCCTTTTGCAACAGCGACCGACACGTTTCATCATGCGTAATCGCGTTTCCAGCCATCGCGATTCCAGATCGCATTCAACCATTGGACCAGGGCGGCTCAATCTCGCAGTATGAGAATCGCCATCATCACCGCCGCACCCACCATCGTGTTGAAGAAGTTGAGCACTCCATTCGGCACGGCTTTCGGGCGCTTTCGATTCCAGCTGCCGACAATGCTCTCGATGTACGAACCGATGGCCGCCGCGACTGTGACCCAGATCGTGAGCTCGATGACTGACCCTCCGTAGCCCCGCTCGGTCGCAATCGATGAGCGGGCGGCCAGCATCGCTGCGATTCCCGATACACCAACGGCTGCGACGAGCGCTCCCGCGCAGATCCCTGCAATCGTTCCCTCGAGCGAGATAGCTCCTTCAGTTCCTGCCGGAACAGGGCGGAATGTCAAAGGCAGAAATGTCCGCCGCCCGATGAGCTGGCCCATCTCCGACGCTGTGGTATCTGCTGCAGCGGTGGCGAGTGCAGCGACCGCGGCGAGATAAAACAGCTGAGGGCGCCCAGTCGAGCTCACTAACAAAGCCAGCGCGGCAGCGAGACCGACATTGGCGAATGCGTGACTGAACCCGCGACGCCCTCCCTCTTCCTGAGCAAGTCCCCGAGCCAGCTTGCTTTGAAAACCGATCCTGGTCACCAACGAGCCGATGACGAAGAACAACAACAGGACGATGTAAAGCGGACGTGCAAAGAGAATGAGGATCGCGCCGAGGAACGCGCCACCGATTGCGCCGGAAACGTTGACGCTGCGCAGAGCGAGACCTGCTGCGGCGAGTGCCAGATTGACAACGAGCCAGATCGTCGTCGCCCGGCCGAAAGACAACAGCGGCATGTGAGTGACCAGACTCATGGCGGTGATCACCAGCGCGCCCGTCAGAGGCACTGTGATGTTGTCATCAATGTTCGTGTGCAGACTCTCTACGACAGCGCAGATGATCGTCACGACGATCACGGTCGGAAGCAGCGGTGGTGCAGTGGGGTCGTTCAGAACAAACTTCGCGACCAGCCAGATCGGGAACGCGGAAAGGAAGAAGGCAATGAGACCTGCGAAACTTTTCTCCCGGTTCCATGGCAGGCGCGGCCCTTTCAGCAGACGTCCCGCAAGCGTTGCGAGTCCATCGCCGAACGCCAGCGTGGCCCAGATCGTTGCCGCGAAGACGGGCCGGTTCCAGAAGACGAGAATGAGGATCAGCACCGCGAGCGGGTAGAGGATGATTCCTCGGTCATATCCCTTGTCCGACCGGGCGATCACCTTTCCGCCGATGTGCGGAAGAATGAATCGATTCGAGAAAATCGCGAAGACGGCCAGCATCGCGCCCTGCAGAGGCGTGAGCCATCGAAGCAGAAGCGCAAGAGCGCCGAAGGCGATGTGCGTGACCTTCCGGGCTTCCTCGCCCCAATGGATCTCGCTTCGTTCCGGTAATCGAATCAACGGTTCACCAGCCGCATCCCCCTTACAATAGCCTGCTTCGATGGACGACACGTCACCCCGCCCGCTGCTCTCGGTCGTAGTTCCCTGTTACAACGAACGGGCTACAGTGGCCGAGTTGCTCCGCCGTGTCCGGGCGGTGGCCATCGACAAAGAGATCATCGTAATAGACGACAAATCGACCGATGGATCACGCGACGTCGTCGCGGCGCTCGCACGCGAGCATCCCGAGATCAGGCACCTCCTCCAGGACACGAACCAGGGAAAGGGAGCCGCAATCCGCCGCGGGATTCAGGAGGCGCGCGGCGAGCTGGTCATCATTCAGGATGCGGATCTCGAATACGACCCCGATGAATATCCAAAACTCATCCAACCCATTCTCGACGGCCACGCTGATGTTGTTTTCGGCTCCCGCTTCGAGGGCTACCCTCGAAGGGTAATGCTCTACTGGCATCGGCTCGGGAACAACTTTCTGACGTTCCTGTCCAACGCAACGACGAATCTCGATCTGACCGACATGGAGACCTGCTACAAAGTCTTTCGTCGCGAAGTGATCCAGTCGATCGTGATCCACTCCAATCGATTCGGTTTCGAGCCGGAGGTGACTGCGAAGGTTGCCAGGCGTGGATACCGGATCTATGAGGTCCCGATCTCGTATCACGGCCGTGACTACTGGGAAGGGAAAAAGATCAACTGGAAGGACGGCTTCAGCGCCATCTGGACCATCCTCAAGTATGGGCTCTTTATCGACCCGACGACTGAGCCGACCGGCTACACAACGCTCCGGCGCAAAGAGAGCCTCTTCCGTTACAACCAGTGGTTGTGGGAGCGCGTGCGGCCATATGTCGGACAGAGGGTCCTCGAGCTCTCGTCCGGCACCGGGACGATGACCCGGTTTCTCTACGGTCGAGAGTTGATCGTCGCGACTGACAAAGAGCGTCCCTACCTCGACCGTCTTCAGAATTCGTTTCGCCGCCGGCCGGGGATCGTCGTGGAGTCACTCGACCTCTCGTCGCCCGATTCTGCCGCCCTCGCGCATTACAAGTTCGACACCGTTACGTGCCTCAACGTGCTCGAGCACACCGAGGATGATCGAGCCGCGTTGCGGCGCATCAATGGGCTTCTGCAGGCTGGTGGGCGAGTGATCGTCTATGTGCCGGCGGACCCTTCGCTTTACGGTTCCCTCGATCGCTCGATGGGACACAAGCGGCGCTATGAGCGTGGAGAGCTTCTGCAGAAGATGCAGGAGGCGGGATTCGAAATCGAGGAGAGCGGCTACCAGAACCAGGCGGGTCGCTTCGGCTGGTGGTTGAACTCGACGATTCTACAGCGAACGGAATTGCCATCGGGCCAATCGCGGCTCTTCGACTCGATGGTTCCGATCTTCAAGCAACTCGAGGGTCCGCGACCGCTGTCGGGGCTCAGTCTCGTTGCTATCGGGCGCAAAGCGGGCCAGGTACCAGTTGACCCTCTCGCCGTTGTGCCGGGAACGCCGTGAGTCCGCAGCGCGCGATCATCATCCTTGCCGGAGGCGCAGGGACACGCCTATGGCCGCTGAGCACCGACGACGAGCCGAAGCAGTTCCTGCGGCTCTTCGGCGGTGAGTCGCTCCTGCAACGAACCTTCGCGCGGTTCGAGAAGATGGTCGACCCTTCTCGCATCTTCGTTTCCAGCAATACCCGATATGCCAGTCAGATCACAGCACAGCTGCCGCGTCTTGCATCGGAGAATCTGCTCCCAGAGGTGGCGCGAAAGAATACGGGGCCTGCAGTGGCCCTGTCGACCGCACTCGTCGCAAAGCGATTTCCAGACGTCACAGTGGGAGTATTTCCTTCCGATCATTACATCGGCGATGAATCAGCGTTTCTGCTTCAGGTCGAGTCTGCCTTTCAGTTCGCGGAGGCGCGCGAGTTTCTCGTCACAATTGGAATCGAGCCGACCGAGCCGAACACGGGCTTCGGATATCTGGAGCTTGCTGATTCGCTTGGCGAGCGAGCGATCGGACTTGCGAGATTTGTCGAAAAACCCGATCGTGCCCGAGCCGAAGAATTTCTCGCTGCAGGGAACTTCCTATGGAACGGAGGTATGTTCATCTGGCGCTCAGACTACTTTCTCCAGGTACTCTCGGAGACGGCGCCTGATATCTCAGCCCTGGTTGCCCGGATCCTGGCAAGCGGCTCGAGTGTGGAGAGGGACGCACTCTACGAAACGATGCCCTCTATCTCCATCGATTTCGCGGTTATGGAAAAGGCGCCTATGGTTGCAACCATACGCGGGGCGTTCGAATGGTCGGACGTGGGGTCGTGGAGTGCGGTGGCGAGGCTTGCTTCGGGTCAAGGCACTGCGAATGTAATCCGCATCGCCTCCGACGGCAGCTACGTTCAATCTGCGGGAACCAGGCCGATTGCGATTGTGGGAGCGGAGGACATCGCCGTCATCGACTCACCGGAAGGGTTGCTGGTGGTGCGTCTGAGCCAGGCGGAGCTAGTGTCGCAGGTGGTCAGGGAACTGAGCAGACCTCCAGGCCAACGAAATTCTTCGTGATGACGCCCGGCGGGACCCGCGCCCCGAAGGGGCGAATCCCTCTCCCCGGCGGGGAGAGGGTGGTCGCGTAAGCGACCGGGAGAGGGGCCGCGAGAGATACGAAGCCCTCGCGCTTTTCGACGGCTGGCGAGACTTTCACGCCCCTCTCCCTGCTTCGCTCCGCTCGCTTCCCTCTCCCCGCCGGGGAGAGGGATACGCCGCTTCGCGGCTCAACGACGCCAGACAGTGAAACCGGTCTCATCAAAAGCGTCGAGCGAGGGATCTGGGGAAGTCTGTTGTTCTCTAGGTTCTGCGTTCTGCGTTCGGCCTTTTTCGAACTCTTCGTACGAGAGCGAAAAAGACTCAGCACTCACTCCCCGCTGAATAGGCGATTGGCGTTGCTCCAGAACACTTTTTCCTGGAAGGCGGGATCGAATCCCAGACTTTGAAAATCTTCGATATTTTTCGACATCGAAACGATACCCGGTGATGGCCAGTCTGTGCCCCAGAGGAGCTTGTCCGGCAGCGACGCAGCTCGGGGGAAATAGGTCTCCAGTGCTCGTGGTGGAAACCCTGACAGATCGACGAACACGTTCGGGTGCCGTCGCGCCAGAAAGAATGCAGTCTCGCCGTACATCGGTCTTCCGGCGTGCGCGAGGATGATCCTGAGCTCGGGGAAATCGATTGCTACGTCATCGATCGGCATCGGATCGGCGAAGATGTTCCGGGCGCCAGGGAAGATCGACGTTCCCGTATGGAACATCACCGGCACTCTCCTCTGCTCGCACTCACGATAGACGTCCGCAAGACCGGGAAGATCATGCTTGTAGGCGTTGGCTGAAAACCTCTGGTGTGGTGGATGGATCTTGATCATCCGGATTCCGAGGTCGAGAACGCGACGGATCTCGTCTGCAGACTTTTTCTCGTACAACGGATGAACTGAGCCGACGGGAAAGAGCCGATCACGATCGGCGCGGGTGAACGCGGCGATCCATTCGTTCACCTCTCTGGTGAAACCCATGACGTCAGGCGAGACGTAGTTGATGCAGCAGATGCGTTCCACTCCGCTCTGGTCGAGGTACTCGAGCACGTTCCGCGCGCTACTGAGTGTGTTGCGGACTTCTGCGGGCGCACGATCCATGAGGGCCAGCGGACCGGCTTTCATCATTTCCCACGGCTGGACATGAACGTGGACGTCGAAGATCTTCATGGCGTGGCCACGATGTTAACCCGCCTTTCTCACAGACCTTCGCCGCGAGACGACGGATAGCGGCCTGTCTGCTTCGTTGCACGGCAATTTCGCTGCTCGACATAGTGTCGACTATGCCTTCGTCGCAAAATCGCCAGGCGCCTCGCATCCAAGCCACTCTCCACCGTCTCACGACAAAGGTTTGTGAGAAAGGCGGGCCAGGCGCGGCGAGAGCTAAACTCGAATACGCCCCGCCTCTCACGCAGCGCGCGGGCTATCGAAGCTCGAAGACCGCGGAAACCATAAAAATCACCTCTTCTGTCCCCTGTTCAACCGGAACGTCAGCCTGAGCCTCGGCCTTCATCGTCATGACTCTCCCCATCGGATAGGGCGGCTGTATCTGCCCGGACGCTCCTTCCGAAATCATCATGGCGCGTCCCAGCGTCCTGCCGGCGCTCTCGGCGAGGATCTGAGCTTTCGCGCGTGCGTCTTCGAACGCAGCTTTCAATGCCGCCTCACGTCCGCGGGTGGGATCCGCCACCGTGAAGTTCAACCCTGACGCCTGATTCACTCCGGCACTGATACCGGCCTGAAGAAGCCGTCCGGCGTCCCCCACCTTGTCGCGGGTGACCGTAACGTTGTTGGACACCTGATAGCCGAGAATGCGAGGCAGCTGCCCCTGGCTGTAATCCTGTTGCGGCATAATGAAAAAATTCGCGGTCTGGATTTCTTTTTCCGCAGCACCCGAGCGTTTCAACGCGGCGATCACGCGAGCAACCTTGGTGTTGTTCTGCGACACGGCATCGTCCACGGTCGGGGCGATCGTCTGGACGCCGAGGGTGAACGTGACACGATCCGGAACCAGGGAGACTTTTCCTGTGCCGCTGACACTGACACTCTCGAGCCCTCGAATCTGCGGAACCGGGTGACTCACAACCTGTGCATCGACGGCACTCGCCACACTGAATGCCAGGACGGCGACCATCAATTGAGCGTTCACTTTGCTCTCCTTTTCGAACCGGGGATGACTCAAATCGCTGGTTCGGCTGACACGCCTCCAGAGTACCATCCGCTTCCGGGACATCATTTGCCCATTCATTGCAGGGGTGACGATGTTTCCGTAGAATGCGCGCGCCCTTCGACACAAGAGGCAGCATTAAACCCGCATTTCTCACAGACCTTTGTCGTGAGACGGCGGAGAGTGGCTTGGATGCGAGGCGCACGGCGATTTTGCGACGAAGGCATAGTCGACACTATGTCAAGGAGCGAAATTGCCGTGCAACGAAGCAGACAGGCCGCTGTCTGTCGTCTCGCGGCGAAGGTCTGTGAGAAATGCGGGCTAACAGCTCACGGTTCCGTAGAAAGTACGGCCGCAACATTTTCGGCACCGTGAACACCCACTGCGCGTGGCCGACCGGCTCGAGGACATCCTCACGCAGTCGCGCTGCTGTCTCCGCGGCACGTTTGGCCCCGCACGAGGGGCACATCCCCCGTCCCTTGCACGAGAAGGCGACCAGCACGTCCTTGCGGCAGTCCCCGCAGCGCACTCGTGCGAAGCCATTCTCGAGAATGCCGCAATCGAGATACCGCGCCACGGCGGATCCCCGCCAGAACCCGAAGCGCGACTCGAAACGCTCCTCCCACTCCCCCTTCACCGCCTCGTACCGCTCCTCGAGGAGGCGATAGAGCGGGGTCGACTGAGGGTTGCGCGGGCGATAGACGGCCGGCGCGCAGGGGGGCTGCCTTGAGGCGGCGGTCTGCACGCCGCATGGGCAAGGCGATTTCGGTGCTCACTCCCGATCCCGCTCTGCCGGCGATCGACAACTCGTGCTCCGTCAACGGGTTCTTCGCCGCGCTGCACGCCGCAGCGTCGTTCAGCCAGGGCTCACTGTCTGACACGTTGGAGCAGCCACAGAACGAACGACGACGACCGGCCCGAGACCGTTTCCAACCCCTGCAAGCTTCGTCGTTCCCTCCCGAAATGATCGCCTCGACCTGCCGACGATGCCTCGACCTTCGCCTCCCGCACCCAACAACTGGCCAGTTTTCGGGCGAATCGAGTTTTTGCGCACCACAGCCCCGCTCTTTACCGGCAAGGACCGCGGCGACGGCTACTTCCCCTGCTTACCAGCCTTAGCCCAGGCGAGATTGTTCTTTGCCAGCTCGAATGCAGGATCGATCGCGAGAGCGGCATTGCAGGCCTCGATCGCCTCGTCCCACATCCGCTGTGCTGCGTACGCAGCACAGATGTTGTTGTACGCCCTCCCTCCCTGCGGGTTGATGCGAAGGGCTCGTTTCGCGGCAGAAATCGATTCCGCAAACTGCCCACGCTTGTAGAGATCGAGACTGCTGTTCACAAGTGCGACGTAGCCCGGATCTTCCGCCGCACGATCGGCAAACGACGGCGACGACTCCGGCGGGAGCGCTGTACCGGTGGCGCTCGACGCGTGCGGAGCATCGGTCACGACTCTCGCTGGCTTCAAAAAGTACGCCGCGGCAGCGATCAGGAGCACGACCGCTGCGATGGCGATATACAACGGATGCGCTCGCGCGAATGCCAGAGCCGAAGAGTCGGTGCCGCCCTTGCGCGACGGATCGATCGGCGGAACCTGCGCGCCTTCTGGATCTGGATTCATCATGACTCAGATGCTCCCTTGTCGTGGGTAGAAACGAAGCCATATTACTTCGTTTGCCACCAACGGCGCTAGCCCGCATTTTTCACAGACCTTTGTCGTGAGACGGCGGAGAGTGGCTTGGATGCGAGGCGCACGGCGATTTTGCGACGAAGGCATAGTCGACACTATGTCAAGGAGCGAAATTGCCGTGCAACGAAGCAGACAGGCCGC
>DATLXH010000031.1:0-27703 GCA_035576005.1 Thermoanaerobaculia bacterium
CCCCTCTCCCTGCTTCGCTTCGCTCGCTTCCCTCTCCCCGCCGGGGAGAGGGATACGCCGCTTCGCGGCTCAGACGGACGCAGATGAAATCGTTCTTTGGGGAGAGTCGATTGCGTACGAGCATCAATAGCAGTCCGTTCATTTGAGGGGATTCATGTTCAGTGAAACGAAAGATGGACGCCCAGGAACTTGTCTGAGTAGCCAAACGGCAGTGGTGGCAGCGGAGACGACTCGATCACGGCACGACGTGCGGCGAGGTCGAACACCTCATCTCCGCTCGACTTTTCTAACTTGATATCTGTGATTGTTCCGTTGCGGTTGATCGAGAAATACACAGTCGCGAGCAGATCACTTTTTCCCTGAGGCCGGAACCATCGTGTGCCAACCAGAGCAACCATTCTCTCGATATACGGTGTGAAGGGGAAACTGGTATCGAGGCCCGTCACTCCCGCCGCACCGACTGCCGGCATCGCCACGGCCGTCCCGAGGGAAACAGCAGAAGTTGTTTCGGGGGTGACAGTCGCATTCGGCGTGGCCACGGGCGTCACCGGAGTTTTGTCCGATTTTCCGAAGAGCCCTTTGGACGTGGGCGCGAGGGGAGTGGGCTTAACCGGCGCCGGCTTTACTACTTCCGCTGGCGTCGGAGCAACCGCGGGTCGCGGCAACTCGGTTTTTCGCGGGGCGGCTGAAGCTGTCGGGCGAATGGCAGGCGGCGCGAGGCGGATCGAGACGTAACGTTTCTGCCCCGCGCTCTCATGTCTGAGCGACGCGACGATGAGAGCGGCGGCGATGAGATGAAGCGTCGCCGAGACGAGGGCGCCGATCGGGTCAGACTTCGAGAGCGACTGCCGCTCGGCGACGATGTCGTTAACGCGGTCGTTCATTGGCATCCCGCGGGATCGTCACCATTCCGAGCTGCTCCACCCCTGCGCGATTCATGATGTCGAGAACTTCTACGACTTTGCCGTAAGGGACGGAGCGATCAGCTTCGAGCAGAGCTCGCTTGATGTTCCGGCCTCGAAGGGCTGACCCGAGGGTCACGTCCAGGTTCTGTGAGCCGACGGATTTCTTGTCGATGTAGACAGCGCCCTGGCTGGTGATCGCGATGGTCGAAGGTTCTGTTGCCGCCTGCTCGAAGTTCTTCCCCTCGGCCCCTGGAAGCTCGACCGTGAGGCCCTGCGTCAGCATCGGCGCGGTGATCATGAAGATGATGAGCAGAACGAGCATGACGTCGACGAGCGGAGTGACATTGATCTCCGAGAGATCACCGAGGTCGTCGCTTGTGTCGAGCTGGAAAGACATTTCGGCTTAGGTGAAGTTGCGCTCCGTCAGATTGAGGAACTCCAGAATGAAATCCTCCATTTCCTGACGGATGCGACGAAGGCGCTGGAGGTAGTAGTTGTAGCCGATGAGTGCAGGGATCGCGGCGAGAAGGCCTGCTGCGGTATTGATCAGCGCCTCGCTGATTCCAGGGGCGACCGCAACGATCGAGGCGGTTCCGGTCGTGCCGATGGCCCCGAACGCTCCCATGATTCCCCAGACCGTTCCGAAGAGTCCGATGAACGGAGTTGCCGACGCGGTAGTCGCCAGGAAGGGGAGGCTTCGAGTAAGGCGAGCTGATTCCACGCGGAACGCTCTCTGAAGCGCGCGCTCGACAGCGTCGAGCGACTTGATCCGCGTTCCTTTTTCTCCGCCGGCGGCCAGGTGAGTCATCTGGGCGTCGATCTCGGCATAGCCCGCCTTGAATAATCCTACGAGCGGTGAGGCTGCAAGGGGTGCGGCGGCCGCCTGGACCTCAGCGAGCCTGCGGCTCTTCCTGAACAGCGAAATGAAGGATCGCGATGCGCTCTGACTTTTCTGGTATCGCAAAGCGACCGCAATCATGGTCGCCCAGGAAAGGAAGGAGAAGAGGAGAAGGACGGCGAGGACTCCCTTGCCCACCCACCCACTGTGCTGAAACGCCTCGGCCAGTTGCACGCGTGATTACCTTAGCACGAGGTCCAGGCTCCGGGGTTGCCGAAGGTCCAGGACTTCGGCGCTTTCGACGTAGCGAATCGCCGGGATGGTCGCACGAACCGGCTATTGAGGCCTTGACCTTCGCGCGATCTGGAAGACAGACAAAGGTGTCTGTCCCACCCCTTCCATTCGTTGAATTTGGAGATTGGTGGTCCCGGAGGCCACCTTATTAAAGACCTATGTTGCTTGAATGGAGCGAGTTAGCCTTTTCGAGTCTCAGAGTTACCCTGAGAGCTACCCTTGGGGTCAGGTTCACTCTGGTGACGAACATTTATGACAAGTCACGGCCCGAGTGTAAACAGGGGGTCACCTCCGGGCGGCGAGCCCACAACGCGATGCGCTCCTCCATCCACGCTGTGCGGACTTTCGGGTAACGGAGTGTGCTCTCACCAAGTGCTCGCACCAACAGTCCCGCATCCAGTGATAACCGTCCTTCTCATCACGCTCGCGTATCTGTTTCTGGTATTCGTCTTTCGTTGTCATAGTGTCATTCTGCCCCGGTAACACGACCCTTCCAACAAGAAAGCCGCCCGTTAACAGAGGACTCCGGCCCGCCAGTTGCCAGGTCGCGAGCGCTGTACAATGTCGCGTGCGGGCCGGAGCCGCTGAGCTGGGGTCCGTTGGGCGTCGAGGGTCGATGAACACTACCGAACAGCGAGGATCGCGCCGGTGGCTCAAAGTTGCCGCTACCGTCGTGTTCGTAACGGTCGCGATTGAAATCGCGGCGGGGTTCGCGATCTATCACTCCTTCGATCAATGGTCGGAACGGGGGACCTTTGGCGACATGTTCGGCCCGGTCACCTCTCTATTCTCAGCGTTAGCGCTCGCGGCCGTCGCTGTGTCGGTCGTTTTACAAAGCGAAGAACTTGCACTGCAACGTCAAGAGATTTCAGAGAACAGGCGAGAGCTGCAACGGACCGCCGACGCGCAAGTGGAAACCGTAAATCTCTTCCGCGAACAGCTCAAAGCCACGCAGCAAGCATTGGAGGAAGAGCGAACGCGGAGGCGCCTTGCCTCAGTACCCGTCTTCAGGTTCCTAGGCGCGTCGGCCGCCGGCGGCTCGATGGATCTGCGCTTAGCGAACGATGGTGCGCAGATCCGCGATCTGAATATCCTGACGCGCGGCCCCTACGGTATCGCTGTCCCTAAACCCACAGATGTTCTTATGACTGGGTACGAGTTCAAGGTACCGATCGGGTTTTCGGGTTCTCCACCTGAGCAAGTCACGTTCGAGCTTTCCTTCACCGATTCGAACGCTGAGCGCCGTCGTGTTGTGGTCGAAGTGGACACTCAGCGCGGATCGGCGCGGACGCACGAGATATGACTCGATCGCCCAACTCAACGCTGCAGCCGACGCTCAGGCTTAGACAGCTACTCCTGGACTGCTCTCCACGAAACCTTACCTCAGGTTCATTCCGTTGTTCGTGTTTTCCCGTCCTACGTTCGACCGCCTTGAAATCTTTGCGGTCGTGCGGTACGAAAGGATTCCGAAAAGCGGCCCTACTAGCGCGTTGTTTTTTGAGTTTGCGAAGAACGCAGACGGATCGTGGACGCAGAAGGGGGGTGAGATCTCTATCCGCCATCTCTGGCAATAGAATTACGACTCTTCGTGCAGTGCGGCACCTAACCCGTCGCTTCAGCGGACTCCGGTACGCCGGTCTGCTACGATCATCGACCGAGCCTGTGGGGCTCGAAGCTGGGGAGAGGACGCCTGATGCGTTATCGACGCTTTACCATCCGAAACTACCGCGCGATCACGGGTCCGCTGATCGTTGACGTCGGCAAAGATCACCTCTTGCCGGTCATCGGTGTGAACGAATCGGGCAAGACCACGATACTCCACGCGATTTTCGCCTTTGACTGGCTGAACGACAACCTGAACGATGACGGTCGTCATCTTCGCGACACCGCCAATCTGTATACGACTTCCTCGCCGCCACCACGCGTCACGGCAGAGCTCGAGCTGACTGAGAATGATATTCTCGACGCACTCAGCGAAGCCGTAGGGGACGGCGGCGCGGCCGACGTGGCGGCAAAGTACAGGCGAAAGCGAAAGCACTTTCCATCCGCTCTGACCATCACACGGGACGTGACGGCGCGGCGGTACGAACTGGACGAGGCACTGTTTCCAGATGCCGGCTTCAACCACCACTTGGCTCGAGCGATGGTAGCCCTTTCGCCCTATATTCTCTTCTTCGACGACTTTCGGGATTCCATCGACGAGAAGATCGAGATCGTGGGTGACGGCAGCTCGCCGCCGAGTGGATGGCTCGCCATCATAGAGCAGTTGTTTCGACGTACCGACAAACAACTCTCAGTGTTTTCTTTGGCGAAGCTCGAAGAGCGCCGGCGCAAAAGCGTCCTCGCCAAGGTCAAGAAGCGTTTGAATGAAACGTTAACCAAGGAATGGCAGAACTTTCGGCTCGATGATTCCGATGCGCTCGAAATCTCACTCGACTACTCACGGGACGACTCGACACCGACGCAGCCGCGGCATTTTCTAAAGCTGGAGATCATCGAGACGGACGCCAACGGCGATGAGCATTACTTCTTCGTACGTGACCGAAGCAAAGGCTTCTTTTGGTTTTTCAATTTCGTAATGAAGCTCGAGTTCAACCCGAAGGTTATCGCCGACGACGACCACAATACGATCTATCTGTTGGATGAACCTGGTTCCTACTTGCACGCGTTGGCGCAAACGAAACTGTGTGCAAAGCTGCGCCAGTTGTCGGGTGAAAATAGGGTGATCTACTGCACCCACTCGCACTATCTCCTCGACCCGGAGCACATTCCACTAGCGAGCATCAAGGTCGCTGACAAAGATGCAAACGGCTCGGTGACTTTGATTCCCATCTATGAGCACAAGGGCAACATTTCCGAGCGTCGATCCGCATTTCAACCCGTATGGGACGCTCTTCATATCAAGCCGTTCTTGCTCGACCTTAGCGCGCAGCGAATAATTTTGGTGGAGGGGATTTACGATTTCTACGCCCTCGAGATGTTCAAGCAGGGACGTGCCGTAAGCGCCATGCCATCTGTGGGCGCGTCATCAATACAATACTTCGTATCACTGCTTATCGCCTGGCGAGTGCAGTTTTGCGTGCTGTGGGATAACGACGATGCCGGCCGCGCGAGCAAGGCCAGCGCAGTAGGGACGTTCGGCTCCGAGATTGCCGACGACAGGTTCTATCTGTTGCCGCTTCTTGGTGCGCGAAGGAAACGACGCCTCGAAGATCTTTTCGAGGATGGCGACATCCTGATGTTCAAGGCGAAGATGTCTTTGCCAGCAAATGCTTCCTTCGAGAAGGTCATTGCGAGTCTTTACTACTGGCCGATGAGGACCGAGATCCTAAACGCGGTCAGTCGGAACACGCGGAACAACTTCGAGGAGGTCTTTAACCTCTTCAAGATAGACTGAGGTCAGCCGCCCAACGTCGCCACTCCGAGCGTTCCTCGGGGACGCATCGCACCTGACCAGCACTCTCGCAAGGGACGGTGCAACCCCTGTGAATCTCTGAAAATACCCAGCCGAGCGGCCAACCGAGCAGAGGTGGAAACAGCAAGATGGCGACGAAAACCAGATCAAAGAAACCCGACACCGGCGCGAATCTTGGCTTCGAGGCCAAGCTCTGGGCAACGGCCGACGCGCTCCGGAACAACATGGATGCGGCCGAGTACAAGCATGTCGTCCTCGGGCTGATCTTCCTCAAGTACATCTCCGATGCCTTCGAGGCGAAGCACACGGAGCTCGATGCGCAGAAGGCGCAGGGGGCTGATCCGGAGGATCCGGACGAGTACCGCGCGGTGAGCATCTTCTGGGTTCCGCCGGAGGCGCGCTGGCAGTACCTGAAGTCGATGGCGCCACAGCCGACCATCGGTCAACTCGTCGACGACGCCATGGCTGCCATCGAGCGCGACAACCCGTCGCTCAAGGGTGTTCTGCCGAAAGACTTCGGACGTCCCGGCCTCGACAAGCAGCGTCTCGGGCAGATCATCAACCTGGTGAGCGACATCGCCCTCGGCAGCGCTGCCGACCGCGCGAAGGACACCCTCGGGCGCGTGTACGAGTACTTCCTGGCGCGCTTCGCCAGCGCCGAGGGAAAGAGCGGAGGGCAGTTCTACACGCCTTCGCATGTGGTGCGTGTGCTGGTGGAGATGCTCGCGCCGTACAAGGGGCGGGTGTACGACCCCTGCTGCGGCTCGGGCGGGATGTTCGTGCAGAGCGAGAAGTTCATCGAGGCGCATCAGGGGAAGATCGGCGACATCTCCATCTACGGGCAGGAGTCGAACTACACCACCTGGAGACTGGCCAAAATGAACCTCGCCATCCGCGGGATCGACGCGCAGATCGGACATGGCGACACCTTCCACAACGATCAGCACCCCGACCTCAAGGCTGACTATGTACTGGCCAATCCGCCATTCAACGACAGCGACTGGCGCGGCGAGCTTCTGAAGAACGACCAGCGCTGGGTCTACGGTGTTCCGCCCGCGGGGAACGCGAACTACGCATGGGTGCAACATTTCATCCACCACCTCGCGCCGAACGGCCTCGCCGGCTTCGTGCTGGCCAATGGCTCGATGTCGTCGAATCAGTCGGGGGAAGGGGAGATCCGCAAGAACCTGATCGAGGCCGATCTGGTCGACTGCATGGTGGCGCTGCCGGGCCAGCTCTTCTACTCCACACAGATCCCGGTCTGCCTCTGGTTCCTGGCGCGGAGCAAGAAGAACGGGCGTTTTCGCGACCGGCGCGGCGAGACGCTGTTCATCGACGCACGCAAGCTCGGCACCCTGGCCGACCGCATTCATCGCGAGTTGACTGATGACGACATCGCGAAGATCGCCGGCACTTACCACGCCTGGCGAGGCGACGAGGGAACGGGCGAGTACACGGACGTCGCCGGGTTCTGCAAGAGCGCCACTCTGGAGGAGATGCGCAAGCACGGTCACGTGCTGACGCCCGGTCGCTACGTCGGGGCCGAAGCCATCGAGGATGACGGCGAGCCGTTCGAGGAGAAGATGAAACGCCTGACGTCGACGTTGCGGGAGCAGCAGGCGGAGGCCGCGAAACTGGACGCCGCGATCGCGACGAATCTGAAGGGGTTGGGATTTGAGTGAAGCGGACGATCTTCCTGTGTTACGCGCAGCCGTGACGGATGGCCGTGTCATCTGGCATCAGCACGCGCTTGCACGTATGCTGGAACGAGGGATCACTCGGCAAGAGGTACTCTCGACCATCGGCGTGGGAGACGTCATCGAGCGCTACCCGAGTGACCGTCCGTTTCCGAGCTATCTCATGATGGCAGCCGGAACGGAACCGATCCACGTGCTCGCGGCGGCAGACACGACAACACGCACGTGTCAGATCGTCACTGCATACCGGCCTGACCTCGAACATTTCGAAGCGGACCTGAAGACGAGGAGGAAGCGATGAACGAACCGGCTTCTCGATGTGCTCTCTGCGGAGGTATGAAGGAAAAGAACACGACCACCTTCACTGTGGATCTGAAGTTCGGAGTCGTGATCGTGCGTGGCGTCCCCGCGCTCGTCTGCAGCCAGTGTGGGGAAGCATGGATCGAGGATACCGTGGCTGCCAGGCTCGAGATCGTCGTCGACGATGCCCGGACGCGACACGCGGTCGTGGAAGTGATGGAGTGGCAACAGGTGGCCGCGTGAGAACCGGCGAAATCGCGAGCGCTTTCCGGAAGACCTCCCCTTTCAAATGACGCTGCCGGCGGAAATCCGCCGTTCAAGATCACGTTCTGTGACGTTGAAACGTGGACTGAACGTCAATCTAAAGTGTGGCACCCCAGCGTTCGCTGGGCGGCGCGTGGAGGCCGCGACTCTGGATGTAGCGATCGCCGAAAATCTGGAGGAGCTCGAGCATGGTGAGTGAGTGGCGCCGACTGAAGCTTCGTGAAGCGGGAGTGACGTTGATCGATTGCGATCATCGGACACCACAGGCCGCGGACGAGGGCTATCCCTATGTCGCTATCCCTCAAATGAAAGCCGGTCGGCTTGATCTCAAAGGAGCTCGGAAAATATCGCAGCAGCATTTTTTTGAATGGAGGAAAAAGGCCAAGCCAATTCCGAACGACATAGTTCTATCGCGCCGTTGCAATCCTGGTGAAACCGCGCTGGTAACGGCAGATTGTGAGTTTGCGCTTGGACAAAATCTCGTATTACTTCGTGCGGATGGGGAGCGCTTGCATCGCCCGTTTCTGCGCTGGTTGGTACGAGGCCCAGAGTGGTGGGAACAGATCGGAAAGTTTTTGAACGTGGGCGCAGTCTTCGACAGCCTGAGATGTGCCGACGTTCCTAACTTCGAAGTATCCGTCCCCCCGCTGTCCGAGCAACGCGCCATCGCCCACGTCCTCGGGACGCTGGACGAGAAGATCGAGTTGAACCGGCGGATGAACGAGACGCTTGAGGCGATGGCGCGGGCGCTCTTCAAGTCGTGGTTCGTCGACTTCGACCCAGTCCGCGCCAAAGCCGAAGGCCGCGACCCCGGCGTCCCCCAACCCCTCGCCGACCTCTTCCCCGATTCCTTCGAGGACTCGGAACTGAGCGAGATTCCGAAGGGGTGGAGGGTGGGAAGCATTCTCGAAATTGCCCGCCTTATGAGCGGAGGAACGCCCAAGACTGATCGACCCGAATACTGGAATGGCGGAATTCCTTGGGCGAGTGCCAAAGATGTCTCACAGGCGAGCGACTTGTTTCTGGTCGACACAGAGCGGACGATCACGCGATTGGGAGTCGACGAGAGCGCAACGCAGGTTCTTCCGAAATTTTGCACGGCTATAGTCGCGAGAGGAGCGACGACGGGACGCATGGCGGTGTTCGGCAGTCCGATGGCAATGAACCAGACCTGCTATGGACTTGTAAGCTCGACCGCAACACCCCTTGCTTTGTATTGCCATCTCAGTCACGAAATTGATGGTCTCGTGCGTGGCGCTCATGGCTCGGTCTTCGACACGATCACGACGAGCACATTCGCCTCGTCAAAGGTTGTTCTCCCCAGAACGTCGGCTTTGGAAGCGTTCGAAAGACAGGTCGAGCCTTTGTTCCGCCGTCTTCTCAGCAACGTCAACGAGTCTCGCACTCTAGCCACGCTCCGTGACGCTCAACTGCCGAAGCTCATTTCTGGAGAGCTGCGCATCGAGGATACGAAACGGATCCTCGCGGGGGCTAACGCTTGAAAAGAAAGACTGGAAGGTCGAGGGGAAAGCCTACCGAACGATCGGTGCTGCAGCTAACTGCGATGCAGGCCCGCTCCTTCTTTCTCAAGCCGGAGAGCTACTGCCGGGTGGAAGTTCCGCCGTACTTCGATTTCGCACCCATTCTGCAGCCCGTAGTAAAGCTCTTGGCAATGAAATCCTTGGGCAGCTTCAAGTTCAAGCCCCGAGATTTCGACGACGTCAACTACACAATCTATTCCAACAAGGATGGGCGTTTTGCCTGGCGGCCGTTCGAACTGATTCACCCAGCGATCTATGTTGATCTCGTGCAGAGACTGACCGCACCCCAAGCTTGGGCTGAAATTTGTGCTCGTTTTACTCTCTTCGCGAGGGATTCAAAGATTAGATGCCTGAGTATCCCGCAAGAGTCCCTCACCAAGCGAAAGGATCAGAGTGCCCAAGTTCTCCTCTGGTGGCGCGGCATCGAGCAGGCTTCGATTGAGCTGGGACTGGACTTCGCCCACGCATTGCATGCTGACATTGCAAACTGCTACGCATCTGTCTACACCCACTCAATCGCATGGGCGATACACGAGAAGGCTATTGCCAAGACGAAAAAGAAGGATCAGTCCCTCATCGGTAACGCGATAGACGGTCGCATTCAGGATATGCACAACGGACAAACGAACGGGATTCCTCAAGGTTCCGTGTTAATGGACCTGATTGCTGAGTTGGTCCTCGGCTACGCCGATCTTGAGCTGAGCAATCGATTGAAGAAGGAGAAAATCACTGACTTTCGGATACTTCGGTACCGGGACGACTACCGCATCTTCGTGAACGACACACAGGTTGGGGAGTTGATTCTGAAGGATCTGACCGAGATTCTGATGGCTCTTGGCTTAAGGCTTAACGTTGCTAAGACCACGGGCGCTCAGGCTGTTATAAACAGCTCACTCAAGATCGATAAACGTGCGTGGATGCGAAGCAGACAGTACGATCCAAACCTGCAGAAGCACCTACTACTAATTCACTGTCACGGAACCGACTTTCCTAATGCTGGTAGCCTTCTAGTCGGGCTTGATGAGTTTTACCGGCGATTACACCGTCGAAAATCGGTAGGGAACCCAATGCAGCTGATAAGCATCGCGATTGATATCGGTTACAACAATCCGCGATGTTTCCCGGCCTGCGCTGCAATCGTTAGCAAGCTGCTAAACTTGTTGACACCAAGAGAACAACGCAATGCTGTCACGCGAATTCGCGGTCGGCTCGCGCGGCTTCCGAACAACGGTCATCTCGAGGTCTGGCTTCAGCGGATCAGCTATTCGGTTGATCCAAAGCTAGAGTATCGCGAAAATCTCTGCCGCCTTGTGGAAGGAAAGGTGGCCACTCTTTGGAATAGCAAGTGGATCACCGACGCAACGCTGGCGGCAGCGGTTGATCCGGCCAAAATAGTCAACCGCACGCTGTTGAAAGCTCTACCGCCAGTTGTCCGCCCGGTAGAGTTCGCGTTGTTTGGCGATGGCTATTGAAAGAGCTGCGGTCCGCCCTCATTGCCAACCGCGTGCTGAATGCCGCCGGGGATGATTACGTCTTCACGCAAGACTACGCCTTCACCTTCCCATCCACCGCCGCAGGTGTCGTCCTCGGCCGCTCCTCGAACGGTCGCGTGGAGTGGAAAACGAAAGAAGGCAAGACTCTGAAAGAACTTCAGGAGGCGGAGGCATCGTCGTGACGGGCTTTGTTAGCCACCCCTGCGTTGTTCACTGAGTTGCAAGTCCTCAAAGTTTCACCCACATCTCAATCCGGCCCGCCGATAGGGGATTCTTCGCCGTCTCTGCCGGGGATGCTCGATAGACCTTTGCGATGAATGGTGCCTTATGTTTCTGCAGAAAGGCTTCGATTCGAAGGCGGGTTGCGACGAACGACTTCGCAAGCTCCGGGTACGGAGCCTGCCCGATGATGACTAGAAGGCGAACGTTATGCGCGAGCACAGCTCCTTCTCGTTTGGCGTGTAACGAATGCGGCTGTTGTGGGTGAGGGCAACCCACCCTTTCCTGCCGACGAATGCGAGCCATTGGTCGTCCGCAGCATCGGCAGGAAAGTGCTCGCGGTGGCGCACCACCGGGAGGCCCGCGTTCTCGAGAATGCTGGGAAACTGCAGCCCGAGGTCGCGATCCGTGAAGTAGACGACGCTCACGCCGCCCGCTCGAAAACTACAGCCTCCTCGACTGCAGCGACACTGAGCTCGTAGTCGTTCGCGACATCCTGCACGCTCTCGCCAGCATCGATGCGCTCCAGGATGCTGCGCGTCGAAACGAACGCGTGATTGACCACCGGTCGTCCGAAGGCGATCGTCGGATCGATCACGATCGGCTTCGCGCCGATGCTCTCTCCGAAGACGAATGGATAAAGCCTGACGGCGGAGCGCAACTTCCCCCATTCCACACGCGCCAGGTGTGCTTCGAAGAGCTTCCGCATGACGAGCTGGCCGGATGCGGAGAGTTTGATGAGCTCTCTATACCGCTCGAGAAACAGAGCACCTCCCGAGGTCCGCAGCTCTTCACGCAGGAGCAGCTGGTGGATGTTCAGCTCGCGCTCGGCGTATCCGAGCGCCTGGCGGACCGCGGTGAGCGGCACCCCGAACTCAGTTCGCAATGAGCGCAGCACATGAGACTCGATCAGGTTTGAGAAGGACAGCATTGCCGGGTCGACCCCGGCTGGCTTCAACAGCGGCTCGAAACGGCTCGTTCCTCGGGACGTCGGGTATGGCCTGCCGATGAACCACGAGCGCAAGGTCGCCTGCGACACTCGAAGGTAACGTGCCGCTTCGCTCAGCGGGTATGCCGGGACATTCAGCATGTCGTCGTTCGTAGTGTGTTCCTCCACGGAGCATTGTGCCGCAAAGCCGATGCCGATGCTGCCCTAGGTTCCCCCACGAGCCTCAAATCGGTGGCGGTGATTCCGAAAACACACGCCGATTCGCTACACTCTCTCCTCTTCGTAGATTCGTTTGATAGCAACTGAGGATGGGAACGTTTACCGAATCGGTCGTTGAGGAGGCCGCCCTTGACTGGGTTCGAGGCCTCGGCTACGACGTGCTGCACGGCCCTGACCTTGCGTTCGGGACGCCCGGTACCGAACGTTCGGACCCGAACTACCGCGACGTTCGCCTGGAGAAACGTTTTCGCGACGCGCTGGAGAGTCTCAATCCCGATCTGCCGCCCGATGCCCTCGAAGACGCCTACCGAAAGTTTGTCCGGTTAGATGCGACCTCGCTGATCGAACGCAACCGGGCGGTGCACGGGATGCTGGTCAAGGGCGTTCCGGTCGAGTACAAGCGAAAGGACGGCTCGATCGCCGGCGCGCAAGCGAAGGTCATCGACTTCGACAATCCGGACAACAACAACTGGCTGGCGGTGAATCAGTTCACGATTGCCGAAGGGCAGCACAAGCGCAGGCCCGACATCGTGCTGTTCTTGAACGGGTTGCCGCTCGGCGTGATCGAGCTGAAGAACTCCATCGACGAGAAAGCCACTGTCGTGCTGGCTCTCCGGCAGTTGCAGACCTATCAGGCGCAGATTCCTCTTCTCTTCGCCACCAACGCGGTTCTGGTGATTTCCGATGGGGTCCAGGCCCGCATCGGCTCTCTTGGCGCAGACAAGGAGTGGTTCAAGCCGTGGCGCACCATCACCGGTCAGGGGGATGCCCCGGCGACGCAATCGGAGCTGCAGGTTCTGCTCGAAGGTGTCTTCGAGAAGCGCCGCTTCCTCGACATGATCCGTTACTTCATCGTCTTCGAGGAGGAAGCGCCAGGGAAGGTCATCAAGAAGATGGCCGGCTATCACCAGTTCCACGCGGTCAATGCTGCTGTCGAGGAAACGCTGCGCGCGGCGGAGCTGGCTGGCCCGATGAAGGTGAAGGACACAGCCGGTCGCTTTCAGGCAGGATCCTCCGGTGGCGAGCCGGGCGACCACCGCGTCGGCGTGGTCTGGCACACGCAGGGTTCAGGAAAAAGTCTGACCATGGCCTTTTACGCGGGCCGGCTGGTGCTGCATCCCGCCATGCAGAACCCCACCATCGTCGTGCTGACCGACCGTAACGATCTCGACGATCAGCTCTTCGGTACCTTCGCCCGTTGCAGCGCGCTACTGCGACAGGATCCGGTGCAGGCTGCCGATCGCGCGGATCTTCGCAAGAAGCTCGAAGTCGCCGCCGGCGGCGTGGTCTTCACTACGATCCAGAAGTTCTTCCCCGAGGAGAAAGGGGACCAGCATCCGGTGCTGTCGGCGCGGCGCAACATCGTGGTGATGGCGGACGAGGCGCACCGCAGCCAGTACGACTTCATCGATGGCTACGCGCGGCACATGCACGACGCTCTGCCGAATGCGTCGTTCATCGGCTTTACCGGCACGCCGATCGAGTTGACCGACGCCAACACGCGCGCAGTGTTCGGAGACTACATCAGCATCTACGACATTCAGCGCGCGGTCATTGACGGCGCCACAGTGCCGATTTACTACGAAAGCCGGCTGGCGAAATTGGAGCTGAACGAATCGGAGCGGCCGAACATCGATCCGAAGTTCGAGGAAGCGACCGAAGGGGAGGAGGTCGACCGGAAGGAAAAGCTCAAGAGCCGCTGGGCGCAGCTGGAAGCGGTGGTCGGCTCCGACCGTCGGCTGAAGCTCGTCGCCGGAGATCTGGTCAAACATTTCGAGGAGCGCCTCGAGGTGATGGACGGGAAGGCGATGGTGGTCTGCATGAGCCGGCGCATCGCCGTCGAGCTGCATCGTGAGATCGGCCTGCTGCGTCCGCAGTGGCTGAGCGATGACGACGACAAGGGAGCGATGAAGGTCATCATGACCGGCTCCGCCTCCGACCCACTCGACTGGCAGCAGCACATCCGGAACAAGCCCCGCCGCGAGGCTCTAGCGAAGCGCTTCCGCAGTCCCAAAGATCCCTTCAAGATAGTCATCGTCCGCGACATGTGGCTGACCGGCTTCGACGCTCCGAGTCTGCACACGATGTACATCGACAAGCCGATGCGCGGCCACGGGCTGATGCAGGCCATCGCCCGCGTCAATCGTGTCTTCAAGGACAAGCCGGGCGGCCTGGTGGTCGACTACCTGGGACTTGCCGACGAACTGAAACAGGCTCTCGCTACGTACACCGAGAGCGGCGGTACGGGTGAAACGGCGATCCCGCAGGACGAGGCTGTGGCGGCGCTCCTCAAGCACTACGAGATCTGCCGCGGCCTCTTCCACGGCTTCGACTGGTCGAAGTGGATCATCGGTAAACCGCAGGAGCGGCTTTCGCTCCTTCCCGCGGCGCAGGAGCACATCCTCGCGCTGAATGACGGGAAGGCACGTCTGCTGCGCGCAGTCACCGATGTTTCGTCAGCCTTTGCGCTGGCCGTCCCTCACCCGGAAGCGATGCGCATCCGCGACGACGTCGGCTTCTTCCAGGCAGTCCGTGCCGTCCTGGCAAAGTCAACGCCAGGTGACTCGAAGACGAACGAAGAGCTGGACCATGCCATCCGCCAGATCATCTCGAGAGCGATCATGCCGGGTGAGGTCGTCGACATTTTCGCCGCCGCGGGCCTCAAGAAACCCGACATCTCGATCCTCTCGGACGACTTTCTGGTCGACGTTCGCCAGATGCCTCAGCGCAACCTGGCCGTTGAGCTGCTGCAGAAACTGCTGAAGGGCGAGATCAAGTCGAAGTCGAAGCGCAACGTGGTGCAGGCTCGCCACTTCTCCGAAATGCTCGACCAGGCTCTCCGCAAGTACCAGAACCGCGCGATCGAGACCGCGCAGGTGATCGAAGCGCTGATCGAACTGGCGAAGGATATGAACGCCGCCAACGCCCGCGGCGAAGCCCTCAACCTCAGTGACGACGAACTGGCCTTCTACGACGCCCTCGAAGTGAACGACAGCGCCGTCAAGGTCCTCGGCGAGCCAACGCTGGTGAACATTGCGCGCGAGCTCGTTGTCGCGGTGAAGAACAACATCAGCATCGACTGGACCGTCCGCGAGAACGTCCGCGCACAGTTGCGGGTGATCGTGAAGCGCATCCTCCGCAAGTACGGCTATCCGCCGGACAAGCAGGAAGCGGCGACGAATCTTGTGCTGGAGCAGGCGGCGCTAAATGCGGACGAGTGGGTCGTGAGGATCGGCACCAAGAAAGATGGAAGCACATGAGAGAAAAGATTTCTTCGATGCCGTTGGCGAAAATATCTGTAGACCAGGTCAAGCTGCGACCCCAAAGGTTCAGAACTTCTCATCGTTTACAAACCTATTCCATTTGTCTACGAACACACCCTCCCCGACGTCCGCGAGCTCCCGAATCGAAACTTACCCCAGCAAACGCGACCTCGTTCCGCTATCGAGTCAGGCCGTGGCAGTTCTTCGCGAAGTTCACGGCCTCACCTGCGGGTCGCGGTTCGTCTTCCCGTCAATCCGAACCCACCTCCGCCCGATGAGCGGGCTTCTCTGGACTTCTTCGAATGTCAGATTGGTGGTCCCGGAGGGAATCGAACCCACGACCTAAAGTTTAGGAAACTCTCGCTCTATCCTACTGAGCTACGGGACCAGGTGAGACGTCGCGGGACATCTCGTGCGCCTGCTGCGTCGCGCGGGATCACTTTATCAACATCTGGTCTGAATCTCGCAATTTCCGTTTCCGTAATTGGTGCTTCTCGGAGGCTCGCTTGAATTCGGATCGACTGAAGATGTTGATGCTGGCTCTGGGAATCCTCGGATCTGGAGTCGTTTCCTCAGCTCAGGAGTCCGCGGATTCTGTAGCTGTACTCGCCCCGTCCGATGCAACGGTTTCGGCAATAACAGTCGTGGACGAGCCGAAACCTTGTCAATGGTGGCAAAAGCGAAAGTGCCAGAAACCGGTGGAGCTCGAAGGCTTACCGGCCGATGCCCCTCGACAGGGACTCCTCATCACCGTCGACACTAAGCACAACAATGTCTATCTCTTCCGCGACGGAGAGCTACTCGCCAAGGCGCCTGCAGCCACTGGTAGTGAGAAGTTGCTCAAGAAGGGACTCAAGAGCTGGATGTTCCACACGCCTCGAGGTCGCATGACGGTACTTCGTAAGGTCGTAGATCCGGTCTGGACGAAACCCGATTGGGCGTTCGTCGAGGTGGGGGAGAAGGTTCCCCCGCCTGACTCGCCCAGGCGCAAGGTGAAGGGGCACCTGGGGAAGTACGCTCTTGACCTCGGCGATGGCATATTGATCCACGGCACGAAGGACGTCGAGTCGTTAGGGAAGAATGCCTCTCACGGCTGCATCAGGCTCCCTGACGAAATGCTCGAGCTCGTCTACAAGAGCGCAAGCGTGGGTACCAACGTCTTCATCTATTGATCTGACGCTGCTGCGGGTCAGTCGAGGTTTCACGCCGTGAGCTCACCGGGCGCTCTCGGAACGCTGGTGGCGGACTTCAACTCGCTTGTCGGGTCGCCATCGAGCGCCTCGCTGCCTGTAGTCAAACTCCTATTGACGTTGTATTGACGCAACGTGACATTTCCGTGACAATTCGCTCGTCGTCTGTTTCCTGCGACTGAGCAGTCACACCCACAGCGCGGTCAATCCCCGTTGCAGCAGGTCAGCGGGTCATGCGCTGTCAACGCCAAGGGGAAATGTCTGGATGAAAAAACCGCTGACTTTCGTTTTTGTGTTGTTGGTTGCGCTTAGCGCGTTCGCGGGTGAAAAAGAGAAGCTCAGAAAGAGCGACAAGAAGATCCCTGACCAGTACATCGTCGTGTTCAACGACAAGGTGGTGGACGATGTAGAAGCAGTCGCGTCCGACCTGGCGTACGTTCACAAGGGAAAGAAGCTTCACGTCTACAAGAACGCTCTGAAGGGTTTTTCCGTCAATCTGTCGGAGGCCCGTATCCGCGATCTCGCCGAGGATCCCCGTGTCTCCTACGTTGAAGAGGACGGAGAAGTGACGGCAAGTGCCACACAGAGCGGGGCCACGTGGGGACTCGATCGAATCGATCAGCGCGACATGCCCCTGAACTCGAGCTACACCTACAACACGACAGCAACTAACGTCACCGCTTACATCATTGACACCGGGATTCTCGCAACTCACAACGAGTTCGGGGGCCGGGTACGCAGCGGTTACAGCGCCATTGCTGACGGTGGGGGATCAAACGATTGTAACGGTCACGGAACGCATGTGGCCGGCACTGTTGGTGGCTCAACCTGGGGTGTCGCCAAAGGAGTGAGGCTCGTCGCTGTGAGGGTCCTCGACTGCGCGGGTTCCGGCTCCAACTCAGGAGTCATCGCGGGCGTCGACTGGGTGACAGCCGATCACGCGGCCGGTGCTCCCGCTGTCGCGAACATGAGTCTCGGAGGCGGAGCTTCGTCAGCTCTCGACACGGCGGTCAACAATTCAATCGCCGACGGCGTGACCTACGCGGTCGCTTCCGGTAACAGCAACGTGGACGCGTGCAGCAGCTCACCCGCGCGTGTTGCCAACGCCATCACGGTCAACTCGACGACGAACACCGATGCGCGCTCATCGTTCTCCAACTTCGGCACCTGTACCGACATCTTCGCGCCTGGGTCGAATATCACCTCGGCCTGGTACACCAGTACGACGGCGACGAATACGATCAGCGGAACTTCCATGGCAACGCCGCACGTAGCAGGTGTGGCGGCCCTCTATCTCGCCGGCAACACAGGAGCCTCCCCCTCGACAGTCTGGGTGGCGATTCGCGATTCATCGACCGCAAACAAGGTGACGAATCCCGGAACCGGATCGCCGAACCGTCTGCTTTATTCGCTCTTGACTGGTACTGCGCCTCCTCCTCCTCCGCCACCACCGGCTGGCTCGCAGCTCCTGGCGAATCCTGGTTTTGAGTCGGGCAATGTCAGCTGGACGACCACGGCAGGGGTGATCTCGAACTCCACCTCGAAACCTGCATATGCAGGTTCCTGGTACGCATGGCTGTGTGGCTACGGCTCGGCGCATACCGACTCCGCTTATCAGCAGATCTCCATCCCATCGACAGCAACATCGGCAACGCTCAGCTTTTATCTCCGAATCGACAGCGCTGAGACGACCACCACCACTCAGTACGATAAGCTCAGTGTCCAGATTCTGAATTCTTCCGGTACTCTTCTGGCCACACTCGGCAGCTATTCGAATTTGAACAAGTCCTCGTCGTACTCGCAGAAGTCTTTCAGTGTTCTGGCGTACAAAGGCCAGACCATCCGAGTGCGGTTCTACGCGACCGAAGACTCGACATTGCAGACGTCGTTCGTTGTCGATAACACCGCTTTGAACGTGCAGTAAGGTCAGACCCTGGCTTAGCTCCGACGCCCCTCGAGCCGCGAGGGGCGTCGGCTGTCCTGGGCGGGGGCCCGGCGGGGAGAGGGAACGCCGCTCCGCGGCTCACTTACCGGCTCTCGTCACTCGTCACGATATGTCAAGCGCCCCAGCCGCTGACCAGCGAGTGCGCGAAGCTTACTTTGCTTTCGCCCGCGCTTTGTGGCGGTCGCGGCGGTCCTGCTGCAGGACTGAGATGACGAGGTAGAGACCGATTGCACTGGCGGTTAGATATCCGATCATGGCGAGCACCGGGTAGCCAAAAAGCTGAATTCTCGTAGGCACACGCATCATCAGAGACGACCCCACGATAAGGGCGGCCAGAACAAGTCCCACGGTAATCCGGTTGGCAATCTTCTGCATCCCGCTGAGCAGCTCTTCGGCCTGCGTGAGCTTGATCGCGAGCGTCAGCTTCCCGGTCGCCGTCTGCTCGACGACATCCCGGGCACGGCGCGGCAGGTCAATTGCCAGCTGATTCAAGTCCAGCAGCGCGGTGTAGAAGTTGCGTGGATGAAACTTCTGGCGGATCTTTTTTCCGACCAGATCTTCTGCATAGTCCCGGATTACCTTCTGCGCGTCAAAATCAGGATCGAGCTTTCTGGTGATGGAGTCGAGATGAAGCATGGTCTTGGCGAACATTGCCAACTCGCTCGGTACCTGGATTTCGTTCGAGTTCGCTACTGAGATTACAGAAAAGATCATCTGACCGGTGTTGATCTGTTTGAGGTCGGCGTCGTGATACTGGGTGACGAACGTGGAGATCTCGCGGACGAAACGATCCTGATCGAAGCCCTCCTGCACAGTTCCCATGTTGCGGAGTGTCTCGGCCACCTCGGCGCCTCGATTCGTCGTGACGGCGAGCAGGAGTTTGATGATGTCATCCTGGAACGCGCCACCGATTCGGCTCACCATCCCGAAATCGAGCAGGACCAGCTGCGCGCCCTTTTCCTCCGTCTCCCTCAGAAAGACATTTCCGGGGTGAGGATCGCTATGCCAGAAACCATCGACACAGATTTGCTTCAGGTATGAGCGCGTGAGGACGGCGGCCAGCTCCGCGTAATCGTTATCGATGATCGAAAGAGGCGTGAGTTTCGAGACCTTCCTTCCATGGATGAGCTCCGTGGTCAGGACGCGCTCGGTCGTCAGGTCATGGACAACCGCGGGGATGTAGATCTGCTGATACTCAGCGAGGTTGATCCGCATCGCTTCCATATTGTGTGCTTCGCGTACGTAGCTGAGCTCGTTGAGCAGAGTGGAGCGAACCTGAGCGACAGTCTCGATCAGGTTCATCTTGTGTCCCACTGCGCTGTGAGAGTCGATGAAGATGGCAATCTCATCGAAGACATCGAGATCTTTCTCGATCGACTCGCGGACGCCGGGACGTTGAACCTTTACAACGACTTCTTTGCCGTCTCTCAGCGTTGCGCGGTGGACCTGTCCGAGCGAAGCTGCTGCAATGGGTGTTGCTTCAAACGATTCGAACGCTTTCGAGAGCCGGACCTTCAATTCGCTCTCGATCGTTTTTTCAACCTCTGCGAAGGAGAAGGGCTGGAGGCTGTCCTGGAGCTCTTCCAGAGCAGCCACATATTCAGGCGGGACGATGTCGGGTCTGGTCGAGAGGAGCTGGCCGAATTTGATGTACGTTGGCCCCATTCCCTTGAGCGTCTCGCTGAAAGCTTTTGCGCGCGCCTGAACGTCGGGTGCGAGCTCCACTTCGGTGCCTGCGTCTGCCACGAGGAGATCGCTGGGCTTCATGTGAAGCTTGAAATCCTTGCGTCCATAGCGGGTGAAGATCAGAGCGAGGTCGCGATAGCGTCCCAGGTGTTGCGCTTTGAGCATTGCTGGCGCACGTGCAAGGAAAAGGCCGGGCCGGATGATGCACGGCGGGATGCGACGAACGTCTCCACGTGTGGGCCTCTTTAGTCAGGTCCGTTCGCGTGGCGTTTGCCGTCGACTCCTATCAGGCGAGAACTCCGGAAGTCTCCCGGCCTGTTCGCTGACCACGAAGGTGCGAAGAGGTAACGACTGTTCGTGCCAGCGGTTTGACCTGTTCGCGGGAGCTTGTTAGGATGCGTCGTTCCTCAGTACATCACTCCGCGGCCCCCAGAAAAGGAAGCTCAATGCCCCACGACAATCGAACCCTGTTTACGTCCGAATCCGTCACGGAAGGTCACCCTGACAAGGTCGCCGATCAGATCTCCGACGCGATCCTGGACGCCGTCCTGGCGGCCGATCCCAACGGTCGCGTGGCGTGTGAAACGCTTGTGACTACAGGCCTCGCCATGATTTCCGGTGAGATCACGACGAGCACCTATGTCGACTTTCCTTCGATCGTGAGACACACCATCAAAGAGATCGGATACACCCGGGCAAAATACGGGTTCGACAGTGAGACCTGCGCCGTTGTTTCTTCCATCGACCCCCAGTCGCCTGATATCGCACAGGGCGTTGATACGGGAGGCGCGGGCGATCAGGGTCTCATGTTCGGCTTTGCCTGCCGCGAGACCCCCGAGCTCATGCCGCTACCAATCAGCCTTGCGCATAAGATCGCTCGCCGGCTGAGCGAAGTACGGAAATCGAACGCTCTCGATTTTCTCCGTCCCGACGGGAAGTCTCAGGTGACGGTTGAGTACGAAGGCAAGCGTCCTGTACGCATCAGTGCGGTGGTGGTCTCCACGCAGCACTCGCCGACGGTCAGTAATTCGGACTTGCGAGAGGCCATCACCGAGTCGGTGATTCGCCCGAGCATTCCGGAGAATTTAATCGACGACAAGACCGTATTTCACATCAACCCGACTGGTCGCTTCGTGATCGGTGGCCCACAGGGAGACACGGGACTGACGGGGCGGAAGATCATCGTCGATACGTATGGTGGCCGAGGCCGCCACGGTGGCGGGGCGTTCTCGGGCAAGGATGCGACGAAAGTCGACAGGTCTGCATGCTACATGGCCCGATACATCGCAAAGAATCTCGTGGCGGCAGAGCTCGCTGACGAGGTCGAAGTTCAACTCGCGTACGCGATCGGTGTCGCTGACCCGGTCTCGATTTACGTCGACACCTTCGGGACTGGAAAAATCGAGCAGCGAAAGTTGATTGAGCTCGTTCGCGCACATTTCGAGATGACCCCGCGCGGCATCATTGAATCTCTCCAGCTCCGCCGACCGATCTTCAAGAAAACGGCCGCCTACGGTCACTTTGGACGAACCGAGCCGGAATTCACGTGGGAAAAGACCGACAAGGTTCCCGCGCTGCGAGCCGATTCCGGGATGCGGAGCGAGGTCGGCGCCTCAGCGTAGGGCTCACACCTGAACGAGAGGGTAGGGTCAGATTGGGGCCGGACATTCCAATGTCCGGCGCCAATGTCCGGCGTCAGTCGCGACCATTCGGGCCTTCGGCGCGCCGGACATTGAAATATCCGGCTACAGGGTGCTGCTCTCCATCATGGTTCCGCGCTATTCGGGCCGTTCTTCAGCTCGTAGAGCAGCACGTCAGCTCGGCGCCCGATGAGCACCGCGTCGTTAGTCATGAGGCTTTGAAGGGCCGCCACGGCCGCTGGCCCCAGCGTCGTGCTCCGCTCTGCGCGCTTGGTGTCGTTCCCTACATTCGCGGCGCCGTTGATTCCAGGAACGAAGAGCGCCACGTGCGAGATGCCGTCACCCCTGAGTTTGCGTGACAGTTCGCCGGGAGCGCGCGCGCTCAGGTAAGTCGACATCCGCGGCCCGTCGAAGTTACCGCCGCCGCGGACTTTATGCGAGAACCAGAAGAGCTCGTTGATGCCGACGACCAGAGTCCGCGAGTCCTCAGGCAGGCGTGTGTCGAGCCAGTGAATGGCCGGTTGAGCTCGGCGCTGTGCTGCCACGAGCTCGGCATCCGACCGTCGCCCTGACAGGGTGGAGAATGGATGCAACGTGTCGATGTAATACGCGCTCAGAAAAAGCTGGAGAGATGCTGCAGTCAGCAGGAAGGTCGTGATGAGTGGGCGTGCGAAGCGACCGGCCGGAATTGCGAGTCGATCCAGCGCGACCACGCCAATCATCGACAGGAGGAAGAGAAACGGGACGAGAATTCGCGATGAAGGGGCACTGGAGACGATCACCACCACGGAGAGAATTCCGAGAGCGGTTCCGGTGACTCGAAGAAAACGGTGGCGCTCATCGAGCCTGGTCCAGATCAGAATGCTAACAGCGGCCAGCAGGATCACCGCGATCCCGAGCGACTCGTCGACCCACGCGCCGTCGAAGATATAGCCGACAAGAGTTCGGACGGGATCGCCAGCGTCGCGGAAGCCTGAGACGGCTGGAGCATCCGCAGCGAAAAAGGGCGCGACGGGATTTCCCGTGAGGACGAGGTTTCGGATGAAGAATACGGATCCGATCGCGAGCCCGAACAGGAGGCTTCTTGCGAGTGAGCGCGATATGGGGAGAGCGAACAGCCGAGAGGCGATGAGAGCCGCAGCAAGTGGGACGAACGTGTACTTGCATAGCAACCCTGCGGCTAGCGGAAGAGCGATGTCGCTGACCCGGGCGCTCTCGCGTGGTGAGTGCGCCAGGGCGGTGAGCAGCGCGATGCTGATGCCGAGAAGCGTCCAATCGTTCAGGGACCATCCTGCTGTAGCGAGAAGCGCCGGCGTCGTCACGAGAGCTGCTGTCGCAGCGATTGCCAGCCGAGAGTCCGTTCGAGCGATCAGCCATCTTCCGGCAGTGAGGGCGGTGGCGATCGCGGCGATCATGTGAAGAAGATGTGAGGTGAAGCTTCCCGCATCTCCGAGAAGCGCCAGCGCCGGCAGATCTGCCGACTCGATGCCGAGAGGAAACCAGGAGTGCGAGAGCAATGGAAGCTCGACTGCACGCCCTTCGAGTACCCACGCCTTCGGGATCGTCAGGTGATACGCAAGCTCGTCGAGTGTGGCAGGGGGAAGTTGCGCCGCCAGCAGCGTAAGTGCGAACGAGGTGGCGAGGATCGCGAAGGCAACGACAGTCCCCGGCGTTAAGTTTACGGAGAGTGATCGGCGAGCACGGTTCGCCTCCCGAACGCGTTGCACGCCGGGCACGGCTAAAACGACGATCACGGCGAGCAGCATCCAGCGATTGACTCCAACTGTCGCGATCAGGAAGCAAAGCGTTCCGAAGATGGGATAGCCGACGAGGAAGTCCACTGCGAGGGTTGACTCCGAGCGTGGCCACGATCGATCGACGAGGCGCCTTAGAACGGTCGTGAGGCCGATGATGGCGAGACACTCGGCAATCGCAAGAAGCCAGGCCACCCCGACGCGCGCCAGTAACAGTTGTACGAGCAGGAACCGGGATGTAAAGACCAGCGACAGAGCGATCGCGATCATTGCCACAAGGAGAAGAAGCGGCGCCGCCCGGTCTCCCCCTCTCCCGGCGGGAGAGGGTGGCGCGCCAGCGCCGGGTGAGGGTCCCTCTCCAGCGCCACCACCATCTTCGATCAGCACCATTTCCGAAACCACCTCAGGTGTAAGACCCTCACCCCTGACCCCTCTCCCGCCGGGAGAGGGGAACCACCCACCCATCCCCGCCTGCCGGAAGAATCAGCTCTCGTGCAGAGCTTCGCGGATCGCGAGCACATCCTTAATGATTCCGCGAGCGGTCGCAACATCGAGCTGTGTCGAACGGTCGGACAGAGCCTTCGAGGGGTTGTCGTGGATCTCCATGAAGAACCCATCCACTCCCGCTCCAGCAGCCGCTCGCGCGAGCGGCCGCGCAAATTGAGGAGTGCCGCCCGTCTGGGTTCCTTCGCCACCTGGTCTCTGCATGGAGTGCGTGATGTCGTAAATCACCGGCACTCCAAACGCTCTCATGATCGGGAAAGACCGCATGTCGACAACCAGATTCTGATATCCGAACGAGGTCCCGCGCTCGGTGATCAGGAGTCGCTCATTGCCCATCTCTTTCATCTTGTCGATGATGTTCTTCGTTTCTTCGGGGGAGAGGAACTGTCCTTTCTTCACCGAGACGGTACTTCCCGTGGAAGCCGCGGCGGATATGAGGTCAGTCTGACGACAGAGAAATGCCGGGATCTGGAGAATGTCCAGCACTCTGGCGGCTGGTGCCGCCTGCGAAGCTTCGTGTATGTCCGAGAGTAACGGAAGCGAGGTCTTCTCTTTCACTTCCGCGAGGATATCCAGCCCTTCTTCGAGCCCGGGTCCGCGGAAGGAGTGAATCGACGAGCGATTGGCCTTGTCGAAGGAGGCCTTGAAGATGAGGTTGACCTTCAGCTCATCTCTCAGCGCGAGTAGCAGCTCGCTCATCCGCAGGGTGTGCTCGCGTGATTCGATCACACACGGGCCAGCGATGAATAGCGGACCTGCGTCCCCTCCCACGCCGATCTGATCGGTAATCGCAACCCTTCGAGTCAAGGCAGGTGTAGCCGTCATGCAGGCTGGTTGACCTCGAGTCTCGGAGCCGTGCTCAGATGAGACTTCTGAGCAGCGCCGAACTGCCTTGCCGCTTTAATGAAGGAGCGGAACAGGGGGTGTGGAGCAGAGGGCCGCGATTTGTACTCCGGATGAAATTGAACACCGAGAAACCAGGGGTGATTGGCCAGCTCGATGATCTCGACGAATTTGCCGTCAGGGGAGAGCCCTGAGATCCTGAGCCCCTTGTCGATGAGTTGCGGGACGTACTCGGGATTGACCTCGTAGCGATGCCTGTGACGTTCGTCGATTGACGAGACTCCATATGCGTCAGCAGCGATCGATCCTTCGGTCAGGGTGCAGGGATATTTACCGAGCCGCATCGTCCCCCCGAGAGCGTCGACTCCGATGAGATCGCGGAGCTTATAGATCACTTTGTAAGGCGCTTCTTCATCGAACTCTGTCGAGTTGGCTCCCACCATTCCAGCCATATGGCGGGCGAACTCGATCGTTGCGCATTGCATCCCCAGGCATATCCCGAAAAAGGGAATGTTCTTTTCGCGAGCGTAGCGGATTGCTCTTAGCATCCCTTCGACGCCTCGAGCTCCAAAGCCCGGGCCCACCAGAATGCCATCCACGGTGGTCAGATCTCCGTGATAGCCCTCCTGTTCGAGCGCTTCCGAATCGATGTAAACGATTCTGACCTTGACGCTGTTCGCGATCCCGCCATGCATGAGTGCTTCGTTCAGTGATTTGTATGAATCACCGAACTCCACGTATTTTCCAACGAAGCCGATTCGCACTTCGGCTTCAGGGTGCCGGAGTTTACGAACGATCTCTTCCCATGTGGACAGGTCCGAGATCTCTTCGTGAGGAAGATGCAGCTTGTCGAGCAGGATCTCGTCGAGACCCTCGCGTGAGAGCGCCAGAGGAACCTGATAGATGAAATCGACGTCAAGAGCAGAAACGACGGCCTCTACCTCGACGTTGCAGAAGAGAGCGATCTTCGCCTTCATTTCATCGGGGATGACGCGGTCCGACCGGCAGAGGAGGATGTCGGGTTGAATTCCGATCTCCCTCAATTCTTTCACTGAGTGTTGCGTCGGTTTGGTCTTGAGCTCGTCCGAAGCTCGAATGTAGGGGACCAGCGTCAGATGAACATTAATGGCATTCCCTCGCCCCGCCTCCTGCCGAAACTGCCGGATCGCCTCGAGGAATGGAAGAGACTCGATGTCGCCGACCGTCCCTCCGATCTCGACGATAACGACATCGACCCCTTCGGACACGTCGCGGATGCAGTTTTTGATCTCGTCTGTGATGTGTGGAATGACCTGGACGGTCTTGCCGAGGTAATCGCCACGACGTTCCTTTTCGATGACGCGCGAGTAGATTCTTCCAGTGGTGAAGTTGCTCTTCCTGGTGCCTCGCATCGAAGTGAACCGCTCGTAATGTCCGAGGTCAAGATCGGTCTCAGCACCGTCGTCGGTCACGAAGACTTCGCCATGCTGGAATGGCGACATCGTTCCAGGATCGACGTTGATGTAGGGATCGAACTTCTGCAGTGTCACCTTGAAGCCACGCGCCTCGAGGAGCGCCCCGATCGACGAGGCTGCGATCCCTTTTCCGAGGGAGGAGACCACTCCGCCGGTGATGAAGATGTACTTGGTGCTCATGCAGGCCTCCTTGCGGACAGTTTCATTTGGTGGATAGCGGGATGGATCTCGCCGTCAGAGTTCACTTTCTGCTCGGAGCAACATGGAGGAGCGGCAGTTGATTCGCGATTGGCGCTTTCTGAATCAGAGACTGTTCGGGGAGCGTCTGGGGATGGGTGGGCTGGCGGGATAGAGGGGAGAGGAATCGAAGGAGACGCTTTTGTCAATCAGCTCTCCGGGACCGGTTGCGATCGTGCGAGCTCATCTTCTACTCTCCGAATGTCTTCGAACCGGTCGACCCCGAGGTGTGGGGCCGCGGTATACAACACGCGAATTTTATAGCCGTTCTCGAGAGCCCGCAACTGTTCGAGGCGTTCGAGGCGTTCGAGATCACTCTGTGGGAGCCGGGTGATGGAGAGCAGTGCGTCACGCTGGAATCCGTAGATACCGACGTGACGCCGTGCTGACGAGGATCCCGAATGCGGAACGGGAGAGCGCGAAAAGTAGAGCGCGCGACCCGTCAGATCGGTGACGACTTTCACCACATCCGGACTGTTGAACTCGCTTTCTGTCTCGATGGGACAGGCGAGCGTGACAATGGGATCGTCTCCCGACTCGAGTGCGTCGATGAGCCGATCGACTGAGCTGATATCGATCAACGGCTCGTCGCCCTGAAGGTTCACCACGTAATCGAAGCGTTCGCCATCCTTTTCTATGGTTGCCAGGGCTGCAGCGATGCGATCGGTCCCCGTATCGAAAGTCCCTTCGGTCACCACCGATCTCCCGCCGAACGATTGCACGTGTGCATCGATCCGTTCGTCATCGGTCGCTACGAAGACTGCTAACGCGCGGGTCGAGAGAGTTGCGCGACGGTAGACACGCTCGATGAGGGTAACTCCCGATATGAGCGCCAGAGGTTTACCCGGGAAGCGGGTCGACCCGTAACGGGCTGGGATCAGAATGGCTGCGGTCATTCGAGAAAGACGATGTTAACCCGCATTTCTCACAGACCTTCGCCGCGAGACGACGGATAGCGGCCTGTCTGCTTCGTCGCACGGCAATTTCGCTCCTCGACATAGTGTCGACTATGCCTTCGTCGCAAAATCGCCGCGCGCCTCGCATCCAAGCCAC